>SIAJ01000028.1 GCA_009691845.1 Gemmataceae bacterium | reverse complement strand
GAGCCTGAGCGAAATTTTGCAAATCCTCAGCCTGACGCTGTTCGAGAAAACCCCGATTTCTCAAGCGTTTGTTGATGAGAAATCGCAGAATGCCGAAGAGCCGAGTCATAAACAGCTATCCTTGTTCGACATATAGCCGGACAGTACTGTGTTCCTATACAAATTCCTCAGGACCGAGTTTTGAAACCAACTGAGCCTTAGCGACGATCCGTGTAGCCGCGTTCGTCAGAAAGCGGAAAAACCGCACTCTGACGAGTGCGGCTACGGCAATCGACTCTAACCGGTTGTCAGATTGATTTGATGACCGGGAGCGGTGCGGAAAGTGGTCATCACCAACCAGAATTCCAGACAATTCCTACTAGGACTGGGGAAGGCTTTGCGGAACTCGCCAGTCGCCGCAGGGGACATGATGGGTTCCGCAAAACCTCCAGCACTCGAATACAATAGCCTCGCGAAACTCGCTCCCAAAGGTTTTGAATATGTCGAAGCTCCTCCGCCAGGCTTGCGTCCTCCTCGCTGTCGTGGTCGCGTTCGGAGTCGTGGTGATTCTACATCGCGGTCGCGACTCGGCCGCCGACGGCAAGGACGCGAGTCCTTTCGCAACTTGGGCATTCGATTCCACCAAAATCAAAGGCAAAACGGTTCCGGACTCGGCTGGCTCGCTGGAAGCCACGCTTCAGGGAACTCCCGTGCTGCTCGCGGGAAAACCAACCGAGGCCATCGAGTTTCGCTCCGACGCGGACTTCGTGCTGATTCGCAACAACGTCGCACCCGAGGCCGAGTTCTTACCAAAACAGGCAATGACGATTGCCGCCTGGGTGCGCATCGACGAAGGCACACGCTATGGCGGGATCTGCGGGATCATTCAAGATAACGGCGACAATGAACGTGGTTGGTTGCTGGGCTTCGACGAAACGCATTTCACTTTCTCTCTGGCGGCCCAGGCGACTCAATCCAAGCTGACAATTCTGAAAGGGAAGACCGCGTTCACGCCTGGAAAATGGCATCACGTGGCCGGCACTTACGATGGCAAGAAACTGCGGCTGTTCGTCAACGGCACACAAGACGCGGAGTCCGAGCAACAATCCGGGGCGATTGCCTATGCACCGAAGGCCCCGTTCGTCATCGGCCGCTATCGCGACGCGGACGAAGATTACCCGATGCGTGGAGCCATCAAGGAGGTGACTCTCTTCCATCAGGCCTTGGGCGCGGACGCCATCGCTGCCCGCTTCGCAACCGACAAGGCACTCACCGAGATTCCGAGCACTGGCGGATCAAACCGTTTCGTGATTCGCCCGTATCTGCAAATGCCGACACAAACCGGCATCACAGTGATGTGGGAAACTTCTCAACCTGGCACGTCCGTGGTCGAGTATGGGCCGACACCGGCCTCTCTGAAAAAAGTGGAAGTGAAAACATCTGTCGCGATCCACGAAGTCCCAATCACCGGACTCGCACCCGAGGAGCGATTCATCTATCGCGTCTCGACGACCGTAGAAGGCGGCTCAACGCTCACGAGCCCCTTCTATCAATTCATGACCGCCGTGAAACCGGACTCGGCGTTTTCGTTCGCCGTCATCGGCGACACGCAGAAAAATCCCAAGGTCACGGCCAAGATCGCGAAGCTGATGTACGAACGCCGGCCGCACTTCGTCATGCACTGCGGCGACGTCGTTGATAACGGGCCCGACAAGGCCGAGTGGGTTCACGAGTTATTCGGGCCGTGTGCCGACCTGTTCGCTCGCAGTCCCGTGTTCCCGACCATCGGCAACCACGAGAAGAACCACGCCTGGTACTACAAGTATTTCAGCCTGCCAGCCCCGGAGTACCACTACCAATATCGCTACGGCAATGCCGAGTTCTTTGTCGTCGATAGCAACAAGAAGCTGCCGCCCGGGAGCGAGCAATACAAATGGCTCGATGAGCAACTCGGCAAATCCACGGCGAAATGGAAGTTCGTCTATCACCATCATCCGGTGTGGACGAGCGACTCGGACGATTATGGCGACACGACCAAAGGGTTCGCCCGCTTCGGCGATCTGAATACCCGCAACCTGGCGGCTCTTTACGAGAAGCACAACGTGGACGTCGTCTTCAACGGCCACGTCCATTTTTACGAACGAACGTTTCCGCTGCGGGCCGGAAAAATTGATCGCAAGACCGGCGTCACCTACCTCACCTCCGGCGGCGGCGGCGGCCGTCTCGAAGATTTCGGCCCACTACCCACCTGGTTCAAGGCCCAAATCCGCGTCGACTATCACTTCTGCTACGTCAACATCCAGGGCGGCCACTTCGAGTTCAAGGCATTCGATCAGAATGGGCAGTTGTTTGATGTGTTGGAGATTGAGAAATGAAGTGCCTGAAATAGAGGAGACGGCTCGCTTGCGTGAATATTGCAGGCGAGCCGCCTGCAACTACGCCACCACGGGCAAGCGCATCTTTCCGTTCTCAGCCACACTCGGCTTCTTGTTCATGTTGTTCGCTTCCCAATATGCCACTTCCTCCATCAGCGCATCGACCATCTCGGCTTCGAGCACATTGCGCACGATCTCGCCGTTGCGGAAGATGACCCCCTTGCCGTTGCCTGCGGCGATGCCGATGTCGGCTTCTCTCGCTTCACCGGGGCCATTCACCACGCAGCCCAGCACGCTGATCTTCACGGGGGTTGTCTTGCCTTCGAGCCGCTTTTCGAGTTCAGCGATGATCTTTTCCAAATCGATGGCCAGTCGGCCGCAGGTCGGGCAGGCGATCAGCTCGGGCTTTTGCACCCGGCGTTGTGTCGCTTGCAGAATGTCGAACGCGGCCGCGATTTCGGGAACCGGGTCGCCCAGTAGGCTGATGCGGATCGTGTCGCCGATGCCGTCGAGCAGAATGGGGGCTAGGCCAGAGGCACTCTTCGTGACCGCGTACGGCGGCTTGCCTGCTTCCGTGACGCCAATGTGCGTGGGATAATCGCAATACTTCGCGAACAGGCGATACGCTTCCACCACGGTCAGCACGTCGCTCGATTTCAGCGAGATGATCATGTCGTGGTAGCCCTCGGCCTCGGCCATCTCGATGTAGCGGATGGCGCTTTCGACCATGGCTGGCGGGCACGGGAAGCCGTATTTCTCGACGAGTTCGCGTTCCAGGCTCCCCGCGTTGACGCCGATTCGCATGGGCAGCCCGCGATCCTTCGCCTTGCGAACCACTTGTTTGAAGCGATCCGCCCCGCCGATGTTGCCGGGATTGATGCGAATCTTGTCGACCGGATGATCGAGAGCGGTCAGGGCCATCTTGTAGTCGAAGTGAATATCGCAGATCAACGGGATGCCGATCCGTTTCTTGATCTCGCTGAGAGCCCCGGCATCCTCCGGCTTCGGCACAGTGACGCGTACGAGCTCGCATTTCGCTGCTTCGAGCAGCTTGATCTGCTTGACCGTGGCCTCCACGTCGAACGTGTCGGTCGTGGTCATCGACTGCACCCAGATCGGGTTATTGCCACCGACGACCTTGTCGCCGACCCGGACCTCGCGAGTCTTGTGACGCGGCTTGCCCGGATGTGGCTCTAGCGAACGAAGGGCGGAAAGATCGCGAGGCTGGGTCATCAGTGACCTTCAATAAGGGTGAATCGTGCGCATATTCTACGGGAATTCAACCGCGAAGGGTGGGGGCAGGCAACGTCGTCAGCCGAGCGAGAACCCAGATTCCACTCGCCGTGTCCTCATGCGATTGGCACGCGGCTTTGCGTCAACGGGAGATCAATCGTCTGGAGCTCTCCGCAGAGCGAAAGCGGGCGGTTGGGTTTAACCTCAATGGGCAACTCACGCATGAGCAACGGGAATTGTGGAGCCCCACTCATCACTGAACTGCCTTCTCATTCAGAATCTGAAACGTCGGCAGATCGTACGGGTGGATCGACTTCGAATCGAGCCCGCGTCGCTTGGCTTCACGGAAGGTCTTCGCGGCCACGTCGGGCTTCTCCTGCTTGAGTTGGGCGAGTGCCAAGTGGAAGTACCGCAATGGCGTGCCGGCCAGGTTAATCGCGTCGGTCAGGTCGGCAACCGCTCGGTCGTATTCCCCCGCCGAGATCAGAATACGGGCCCGCGTATCGAGCATCTCGCCGGAGGCCCCGTACAACTCGATCGCACGATCCGCGAATTTCATGGCCTGGTCCGACGCTTCCGGACGAGGAGCAAGAATCCACGCCAGATTGTTCAGTGCGACCGCATTCTTCGGCTCGGTCTCCAGGAGCTCCCGATACACGGCCTCGGCCGACGCAAAATCCCGGCGGAGTGCGTGCAACTCGGCGAGGTTGAGCTTCAGCGGAAGTGAGCCAGCGTTCGCGACCATGGATTCTTCGATCCAGCCCTGCACCGCTTGAAACTGCCGTGGCGTGGCATGTCCGCTGCGAAGGATCGCCACGCCTGCAGTCACTCGCGTCATTGGGGAATGCCGGGTTTTCTGCCGTTCGAGTTCCTCGAACGCGGGATCGATCTTGCCATGAAAGGCCAGGAGCGCAACCATCGGCGTGATGGCATCGGGAAAGGCACGCAAAGACGCACGATAGCGTTCACAAGCCCCGTCCAACAATGGCGACGCACAGGACAGCCCCTTGAATGCGGCCAGCCGCGCGAGTTGATCGAGCAATTCGGCCGATTGACGTTGGCGAGTGGCTCCGTCGGTCGTGCCGGCATCGGCCACGCGAACGAATCGCTCGACCAGATTTAACACGGAGGCGGCATCGTTCGACAATGTGTGAAAACGGGCTGCGGAGCCGACGACGCGAAGATCGGACACGCCTTCTTCCAGCTTCGGGATCGACGCTCGCACCTCTTCAAGGCGATTTTCGGCGAGCCAATCATCAACCGACACCGCGAGATAGTAGAGGTTCTTCGGTTCCCGCTTGGTCAACTCCGTCAGACACGTTCGGGTCGCGACTCGATCCCCGGCAACACGGTGAAGTTGAGCGAGTTGAAACCAGTCGTTCGACGTGGCCGACTCATGGCGAACAATCTGCGCGAGCAGTCCGATCAGGTCACGAACCACGACACGACGATCATCGCCACCGACCGCACGAAAGACGACCAGAAGCGAAGCCAATCGCTGCCGGGCCTCCTCGATTGAAGCGGCCTGCCCCTTGGGGAGACAATTCAGAGCGCCGCGTTTCTGTTCCGGCGAACCCATCGCAGCCATCAGTGCAGCCAGCGATTGCTTCGCCCACGCCACATCTTCAGGCTTAGCTGACTTGTCCTCAGCGAAAGCAGTCAGCACTGGCACCGCATCCTCCAATCGCCCCCGAGCCTCGCAGGTAGATATGCATGCCTCGGCATACGCCCGACGATCCTCCGGCGTGGCAACGGTCGGAGCCCAGGTCGGGATACTCGAGCGAACGGTCGAGCCACACTCGGCACAAAGAGAGAAGAAGGCCTTGCGGCCAAGGGCCTTTTCGCACGAGGCCATCGTCTCCTTCACCCCGGCCTCGCCCAGCCGTGACGAGGCTAGCAGCCGAGCAGACCAGGCATCCGCGAAATTTGGTGCGGTCTGGTTCGCCTGGCTATAGAGTGCAATCGCATCAATGACCTTGCCATGATTTTCGAGCAACTTGCCCGCCCAGACGGCCGAGCGTGGCTCACGCTTCAAGTGAGGCTGCAACCAGGCCAGGCACTTTGATAGCGACTCCGGCCCACCCTGGTGGATCGCGCCCTCAATAATTGCTCGGAAGCGTAAAGGGGAAAAACGCGGATCCGCTTCGAGGGCCTTCAACGTCCGTTCCGAGGCTTCCTCATTCCCGGCTCTCAGGTAGAAACCGAGGCGAGACTCCTGATAGCGAATCGCGAGAGGTTCGAGCCGAGCAGCCGACTCAAAGTGCTTGGCGGCCAAAACCGAATCTCGGAGTTTCTCGGCAGTCTGGCCGAGGAGCAAATGTGCATCCGCATCGTCCGGATTCGAGACGAGCACCGAAGCCGCGAGAATTTTTATTTCGTTCCACCTCTTCTCATCAGCCGGAGCCGTCATCGACCTGAGGGCTTCTACGATTGCCACCGACTGTGATGAGTTGCCCTCGATCCTCCGAAGTTCGGCTTGCCAATGCATCGAATCGTACCGCCATTGTCCTTTGTTGAACGGGTTCGCGTCAATCGCCAGACGATAGAGGCTCCTACGGGATTTTGTGTCCTGAGTGTTCGTACTGGCCAGAGCAGTCAGCATGCGCATCGCACCTCCGACGTCGCGATTCGATTCGTAGAGGTCGAGAAAGGCTGAATGAAGCCGGCTCTTCTCGGCGTCACCAGCGGACATGGGGAGCGCCTCCAGTCGAGCAAGCCGCTCCTGACCAGGCTGGAAATCCTCGGCCCACACGCGTGCCTGGGCCAGTCGCAACTCCAGCGATTCACCGGCAGCCAGTTGGCCTTCGCTGACGGCCTCGGCCGCCGCAAGAGTGCCGTGACTTCGCAAGAGCATCGACGACAACGCCGACCACAAACGTGCATCGCCGGGCCGTTTTGCCGCTTCTTCGCGAAGGAGCTTGATTGCTTCCTCGAACTTCCCTTGAGCCGCGAGCCAGTCGGCTGAAATTACCGCCGGCTCCACGGCCAGAGGATTTTTCTCGCGGATGCTGGCGATTTGCGTGCCGATGGACTTCCATTCCTCTGGCAATCCTTGCACGCGAGCCCGAGAAATACGCAAGCTCGCGTAGGTCAGGTGCAAACCCATTCCCGCATACGGCGACGCGGAGGCGGCTTGATACTCCTTCAGGCAGTCATCGATGCGACCCGCGTTCAGATGGGCATTCGCGAGGGCCACGCGGGCGGCCAGGTGGTTGCGGTCCACAGCCAACGCGCGTTTCAGTGCTTCAATCTGGCCGTCGCGATCGCCACGCCGTTCGTGGCAACTGGCGATCAACAGATTCAACTGTGCCGCCAATCCCGTGAGACCAACCGCCTCCGTGCGTAGAGATTCCAAAGTGGCGAGAGCCTCGTTCCACTTGCCCTGTTTCATCAGCACCCGGCCACGGAGATAACTCACGCGGGAAGTCGAGTCCTTGCGAACTTCGAGCCGGCGAATCGCATCCTCGACGAGTGTCAACTCGCCCTGCTCTACCCACAGGTCGGCAAGCGGCGTGAGCAATTCCGGATGATCCGGAATCGCAACGACACCCCGTTCGAGCGTACTCCGTGCATCCGCCTGATTGCCGCTCAACAGTTCCAGCCAGGAGAGAGCCCGATAGCCGTGGGCGAACCTGGGATAGGTCGCAATCGTATCGCGAAGCGTTTCCCGAGCACGACGCACATCACCCCGGGCCTGGAGAAGTTCCGCACTCATGACCAGGGCTTCGCCATTCTCGGGGTCGAGCAGAAACACACGATCGAGGTCCCGCATACATTCTTCCGCACGATCCTGAGCTTTCAGGAATCGCGAGCGAATGAGGTACGCCTCGGCCTGACCGCTATTTGCCAGGATCAAGCGATCCAATACCGCACTGGCATCGGCGGGCTTGTTGAAATGGCGAACGAGCAGTCGCGATAGCAATTCGTAGGCCCGGATGTGATCGGGGGCCGATTGCACGGCAGCCTCGAACGACTTGCGGGCTTCGGCCGGACGGTTCTGGGCGGCAAGGCATTCACCCAACTGAGCGCGTAAGACACCGTCGGCCGGAAACTCACGAATCAATCGCTCGGTATGGGTGGTTGCATCCGCATATCGGCTCATGCGAATGCAGAGTGTGACCAGTTTCCTGGCCACGTCCGAACGATGCGGGGCTTCCCGTAGCACGCGCTCGTAGAGGAAATGTGCATGGGTCACATCCCGGATGCTGACGGCCTTTTCCAGCATCAAATCCGCAAGGCGAATGGCCGTGTCGTGGTCGTCCGGCCGAAATTCCAGGTACTGCCGCATGTAGAAGACGGCCTTGTCCATATTCCCGCGCTCGGCCGCGGCGTTTGCTTGCCAGAGCAACGAGTCCGGGACCCGGCTCGCTTGCACCTGCCGCAGAATGGCCAGCCCGCCACCGAGTAGGATCACCAGGGCCAAAAGGCGTAGAAGCAGCTTCGTGTTGAGAGTCGGCATGGATCGCCCGTCCTTGAGCGTGATGAAGATCCCCGAATTGACTATGGTAATTCGAAGAGCACAGAATGGTCAACAGGGATCGGGCGCTGCCATTCAAATGGACTTGACACAACGCCAACCGTTGACCTCACCGTGCGATCTGGGAGTTCGCGAGTTTGACTACCTCGGCAGGAAGAATCGCCTTCTTGAAGCGATAAATGTGCTCGCCCCAATCGTCTGAGAGCGTCTCGTCGATGTTGAATGAATCCGAGACAGCCAACACAAACGGGGCTTTCAGTTCAGTCGAAAGTCGTCGATAGAGCTTCTCCGCGTCGGTTCTTCGCCAAAAACCGAGAACTTCCATCCGCACGACGGTGCCACTGGATTTGTGAACGAGTTGAAAATCCGGTGCCCAGTGGCCGGACGGGAGCAACACGACGTCCGCATCGGTTGAGAGTTCCCAGTCCTGCACCGATTTGCGGAACGACTCTGCGAACATCTGCAATTCCTTGGGCACAAAGTCCCCTGTATCGACGAGGTGCGATTTCAGGCCATCGGAGTTCGACAGCGTGAAAGATTTTTCCTTACGTTCCGCCCCCCAGCGGACAGTGGCCGTCAACTCGAATCGCTTACATAGCAAGAGGGAAGGGAGAAAAAAAGCAAGCTGGAGTCCGTACTTGCTCGTCGAAGAAAACAAACTGAGTGGCCCATCCAGTTTCAATGTGTGCGAATCCTTACCGCCTGGTTGAATCTCACAGATGAGGCGATGGAACTTGATCTTGCGAATCAACTGGCGATAGCGATTGGGCGATTCACCAAACACCTGGACCGTGATACCAGCGGAACGCAGGAGAATCGCCTGGGCCAGTGCCACGTTGTAGCGGTGGAGCAATTGAGCGACTGTGAAGTCGTCGAACGACACCATTCGCTGTTCGCTCTTGAGGTCTGCGAACAGGTTTCGATCGATCTCGACGGAGGAGATCCCACTCTCTACCGCGACAGCTTCGAGAACGACAGTGCGGTCGAATTTGCCGCCGGTCTTTCTTGCCAGCGCTGCCTTCAAAAACACCTTCTCGCGAACCTCGGCCGGGTCGTTTTCGGAATCGACTTCGTACTCGCAGCGATCTTCCAACAGCTTTGCCAGGCCCTGCTCGACGAGGTGGGTCGGATTGTCGCCAAACGCTTCGCGAAGCTCGTCTTCCACCTCGCCGCGAGTTCGACCGATGAACGTGCGGTAGAGGTCGAGCAACCGAGCTGCATAGTCCTGCAGTTTCGCATCGTCCGTGGCGATGTACGAAGGGATGAGGCGATCCTTCGCGTTGCGAACTCGAACTAGCTTGCCCGTGAGCATGGATCGGACTCCGTCCTATCGAAAAGCCTGATGCTGCCGGCGACGTTCGCTGGAGAATTCCTCGCTCGTGCCGAGTGCCACGATCTCGTAGAGAATCGCTTGCTTGTCCTTTTGCTTTCGCAACAATCGCCCCAGGCGTTGAACATTCTCGCGGATCGTGCTCGTGCCCGAAAGCACGATGCCCACGTTCGCGGAAGGAACATCCACGCCCTCGTTGAGAACCTGGCTCGTGACGACGACCGGATATTCTCCGGAATGGAATCGCTCCAGGATCTGCTTGCGCTCTTTACTCTTGGTCTGATGGGTGATCGCGGGTATCAGATATTGTCGTGCAATCTGATACACCGTCGCGTTGTCGGCTGTGAATATCAAGGCGCGATCGGCTGCATGTTTCTCCAGCAATTCTTCCAGCTTTTGCAGCTTGGCGCTCGCAGCACGTTCAAGACGCTTCTGCTCGCGATAAGCCTGATAGGCCTGCCAGCCTTCCTTGGACTTGCTTGCCTCGAAGATGAATCGTTGCCAGCCCTTCGGACCGGACATTGAGATATTCGAATCGAGAATGAACTGCCGATATTTTTCGCGGGCGGCCGTGTATCGTGCCTGTTCGTCCTCCGATAGAGAAACGTAAACGCGTTTTGTGGAGTACTCGGCGAGAAAATCGCCCGACAACTCGGAGATCTCCCGGCGATACACGATAGGCCCGATCAGTTCCGGATATGCGTTCTCCATGCCGTCGGCACGTTCGGGCGTGGCCGTCAGCCCCAGTCGAAAAGGGGCCAGGCTGCCGATCGCGGCCATCGCGTAGGTTGGTCCGGGGAGGTGATGACATTCGTCAAACACGAGTAAGCCGAAGCGATTCCCCCAGCGTTCCAGATAGATATAGGCAGAATCGTATGTCGTCACGGTTAGGGGCTGAACATCGTAATCGCCACCCCCCATGATGCCTACCGTGGTGCCAAACGCCTGCGACAATTCGCCTTGCCACTGATGCAAGAGGTCAATCGTGGGCGTTACCACGATGGCCGGCCTGCCCGCCTTCTGAATGGCAAGAATGGCCATGAATGTCTTGCCCGTGCCCGTCGGCAACACGACCACGCCACGCGCCCTGGACTTCCACCACGTCTCGACAGCTTCGATCTGATGCGGAAAGGGAGTCCGGCCGGATTTTAGAGTCCACGTCGCCGCCTGATATTCACGCGCGGCATCCTCATAGGCAATCTTGTGCTTGATGAGATGTTCAACAATCATCCGATAGTGTCGCCCCTCGGCCCGCTGTGTTTTGGTGCGCGAGTCATGTGCAACGCCTGGCAGTGCGGCACGATCTTCCTCGCTGCCGCCCGTGACAACAATGGTGCCACCGTCGAACGCGAGTTTTAGGGGACTGAAGGTCATGATCGTGGGGGACGGGGATATGACAGTTCTCGAACGGAAACATACCCGAGGCGATGAACTGGACCAACTCCAATTCGAATCGTTCCGATTCTTGTGTTCGGCTCGCGAACTCGCAAACGCAGGCTTGCCGGCAAGACCGAGTCCTCGACATTGGCATCCGCGTCGATCGAAACGATGCGACCAAAGTTTTGCGATTCAAGAATGGGCGGAATTAATCGTTGGTCGATCGTGTATGCTCGATCCATTGTGTCGGTGGATATTTCTCGCGTCGATCGAGTCTCCATCAAATGCCTCCCCACACAGCTTAGCAGGATTCTCGGTTCCAATACTGCCTTGCAATCCTCGTTTGGTTGCTCCACCTACTTCCCCTGAAAGATCGCCCCCAGGTCCAATTTGGCTAACGGCCGTGTGGTTGCGCTCTTGCCTCCGCCGTAGGCAAGGTGGAGCACGCGTTCTTTCGGCTCGAAGATCATGCACTGGATCGTCGAGGGCCCCTGGTGCACCGCATCGAGTCCCTTGAGGACTTCCGCAACGCCGAGTTTTCCATCCGCCTTCTGCAACGCTTCCAGCTTCGGGTAACGCTGACACTTTTCTGACACGCTCAATTCGGGCGTTCGAAAGTGATTGGTGCAACAGCAAACCTCTTTCAGACCGTCTCGTCGCACAACGTTCTTGGGCGTGACTTCAAACACACACCCGCCCTTGGCGTCGCAAGCAGTGACGCAGTACATCGTGGTCCGTTTTTGTTCCTTCAACATTTTCTCGGCTTGCTCAACCGTGCTGCATTCTTCGAGAATCTTCCGAAACAGGAACATCATCGGCACACCGGTCATATCCGGTGTTTTTGCTTCATCCTTGCTCTTGGTGATTTCGTTGATCGAAAGACACAGGCCGGCATCGTTCATGCCCGATAGGACGCCGAGAAGGATGGGAAACGTGACGGCCGCCACCGCGTGCCTGTCCTTCGCTCGATAAACGATCACCATCGTGTATTCCGGCAACTCCTCGAACGGGGGCCAATCGAGCAGCCGGCCGAACAACGGGCCTCCCGTCGAACTACGCCCAGGCTCAACTACGATTGTCGAGCATCCGCCAAGTTTGGCGAGATCGGGAATCGTATTCAACGCGGTCATCAAGTTGCGATCCACCTCCGCATGCTTGCACGCGGCCGTCATTTCGTCACGATTGTTTTTGGGGAAAGCTTGCAGCACGAACCCTGCAAATTTCACCATCGTGGGAAACTGCTGCTCCCAGCCCATCTGCTTCATGTACGAATCGACTCGACCCAGCAACGGCTTCTTGGCAGGCTTGAGGGCGAGTTCGCCAAACTGTGTGCCGATCTCTTCCGGCGTTCCTTGAAGTGTGAGTACGGGAACTCCATTCACGTACTTCAGAAAGCCCTTGTCAAACTTGGCCTCGGGCAGTCGCCTCTCTTCCGCGCATGCGACTGCGGCAATCGCGAAAACGAACAGAAGCGATATGCGGAGTTTCATCGGATTCCTCCCGAAAGAAGGTCGAGCCTAGGACTCGTCGCTTGCCGTCGTTCGGCCGGTGGCAACGTCAAACTCGCTCAAGAGCGGTACCAGCATCGCCGAGATCGTGAAGCCGAATGCGGTGGCAATCACCAGCAGAGGCACCAGCGGGTCGGACGATTCCCGCGAGCCTGGCTTGGCAATTAGGATATTCACAACCGAGTAGAACATGGCCAACGGGCAGAGAATCGAGGAAAGTGTCAATGCCGCCGACGGCCGGTCGGCACTCAACACCCACCATAGGCCTCCCATGCCCAGGCCGATGAAGGCACTGAAACTCAAGAGTTGGTTCCCGAGACTGCCCCCGTTGATGACGATGAGGTAGATGCTGACGAGCGACCCAACCGAAATGAAGAACACCGTTCCCAAAGTGTGAACAATCGACAGGCGGGAATTCACAATCCGAAGCGCGACGTGCAAGCCGAGCACCATCACGAACGCAACCAGAATCAGAATGGCCGCGATCACACAGAGCATCGGGCCGAAATTACGCAGGAACGCAATATCCCCTTCGCGCGTATATGCCAGGGCTCCTTGTATCGCGTAGTAGATCGTCAGCAACAACGGCGGCAGGATAAACTCTTTCGTGTTGTAAAGCACGCCGCCAATTTTTCCGAACACGAACTCCTTTGGACTGACATCCGTCACGAGCAACAAGTCGATGGCTCCGCCATCGCGCTCCGAGGTGATCGACGTAACCGCCTGTGCGCTCACAAGCAGCAGACTCAATACCGTCAGCGGCACCAGGCCATAGGCGGCCGCGAATGCCGGGCGGCCTTCCGGTGTCGAGATCTGTCCAAACGCGAAGTAGCAGATCAGGGCGAGAACGATGCCATACGCAAACTTCACCAGTAGCGGTCGCCGACCATACGCCAATGTGCGAATCTCTCGCCAGAGTATCGGATTTTTCCAGACTTGACGAACCTCGCCGGGGGCGGCATGTGCTTTGGCTCTTGCCTCGAGATTGCCCTCATCTTCCGTGGGTGCCTCGCGTTGCTGGACCGGCTCGCCGCTCGGGTTCCACTGGCGGAGTTTCCAGATGCCGAAACCGTTGAGTACACTCGACAGCGCCAACATCGCGAGAGCAAATCCATAAGCGGGTGCAAGGAATGGTTCCTCCGCAGATGGCTCCAACACATACAGCATGGCTGTGTACGGATCGAGCCAGGCTGTTGCTTGCGACCAATCGCGATCAATCAGTCGGCCGATTAGACCAACTCCCTGAACGATCATCAAGTAAAACACCAGAGCCAACACCGCGAGAGCAAGAGCCTGGAAGGTCCGGTCACGCCACAACGCTACCAGCGCGCCGAGTGAGCCAGCCGCGATCGCAGTGGCCGCCAGAACGATGACCGCCTGGATCACTTGCTCGCCGGAAACGCCACCGAGAAGCAGAACCATGGCAAAGAATGGGACCGTCACCCCAAACAGGATTCCGATCGGCAGCAGGCTTCCCAGCATCTTGCCGAGCACGATTTCGTAGTCGCGCATGTCCGTAAGCAAGAGCAGGATAAACGTCCGACGATCTTTTTCCTGAGCCACGGTGCTCGCGGCCGAGAGGGTTGAGAAGAACAGAAGTAGCGTGAGTTGCACGAACGAAATAATTTGAAATAGCAAGAGCCCGAAGCGGGCTGTCTCGCCAAGTGCCGCGTCTTTGGTGAAGCCGACCGTGGCCTGCCAGGCCGTGATGCCAATGACCCACAAGAGGGCAAGCGAAGCAACGCGAGACGTGAAATGACGATCCCGACGAGGGACCGTGAGAAACTCGCGATTGAAGATCGGCCCCAGCACGAACGCTCCTCGGCAGGCAGAAAGAGGAACCGTCAACTTACCGACTGACTCGAGAGTAGACAGTCCTTCTACAATCGAACTTAATGAAGGTTATCCTGATCGTCGCGAACGGACTCAATTGTCACTGGCTCGGCCCATACGGCAACGAGTGGGTACTCACCCCCTCGTTCGACCGCCTGGCCAGCGAATCCGTCGTGTTCGATCGCCATTATGCGAACGATCCCGGCTCATCGGGATTATGGAACGCGTGTCTCCGGCACGCCGTTTTCGTCGATGATCGCAAATCGAAGCCCGAAGAGACGCCCGGCGGTTGCCGGCTGATCCGCACGAATCCCGTGGCCTCCGCTAATCCGAGTGCCAACCTTCTGGCCGCCATCCAGGAGGCTCTCCTGGAGACGGCCGATCTGCTTTACATCGAGACCGACAGGTTGGTGCCACCCTGGGATTTCGACTTCGAGTCGTATCAGCAATACGCCACAGCTTCCGGAGGGTTCGTTGAAGATCGCGATGCCGAGTCGGAAGAGCCGCTCGACTCGCCCACGCCCGGCCCGTTCGATCTCAAGGACCACGCACTTTGGCATCGCCTGCACAACTCCTTCGCGGCAGCCGTTACCTCGTTTGATGCGGAACTCCAGGTGATTTTCGACCGGTTTCGCGCTCGTGGTCTCGATCGATCTGCAACATGGATTGTCACTTCGGGATACGGGTGGCCGCTAGGTGAACATGGCATCATCGGTCCAGGCGGCTCGCGAGAACACGAAGAACTCGTTCATCTTCCCCTGATCGTTCGACTGCCCGAAGGAGGCGAAGCGATGAGGCGTGTTTCCGCATTCACGCAACCCGCCGATCTGGGGCACACGATTGGCGAACTGCTTGGACTGAATCTCGCGGGTCAATCCCTACTGCCTCTGATCACGAACCACTCGCGAACAATTCGCGAAGCTTGTCGCATAGGGCCTTCGCTTCGCACCGACGAATGGGCGTTTCTTGCTGCCACCAGCGATCGACCACCCCGGCTGTATCTGAAGCCGGACGATATTTGGGAGGCGAACGATCTCGCTGCTCGGCATCCGGACGAATGCGATCGACTGGCCTCACTTCTCACGTCCGATCCGGGGAAGATCGATGCCGTTCGATGAAATACTGGCCGAGCGACTGCGGGAGAAACTTGCACATCGCAAGAACGTGCAAGAGAAAAACATGTTCGGCGGACTGGGGTTCTTGCTGAAAGGCAACATGCTCGTGGGCATCTGGAAGGAAGCCCTCATCGTTCGGCTCGGAATTGAGGAGTTCGAAGACGCCCTGATGCAGCCCCACGCCCGTGTGTTCAACATTACCGGCAAGACCATGCGTGGCTGGGTGATGGTCGATCCGCCGGGCGTGATCGAGGACGAGCAACTGGATTATTGGATTCAGCAAGCCTGGAAGTTCGTCGCCAAGATGCCGGCCAAATGAGCCGGAAGCGTAAGCGAAGGCGAACCACGTCCGAATCTCTTACTCGAACAGCCCGCCCGGCTTTTTCCCGTTGCGTTCTGGCTTCGCTTTGTCGTTTCCTTCCTCGATCGCTTCCCAGTCGGCAAGATCGATCGGCGGCGGTTTGATTTTGACGAACTGGGTTCGCTTCACTTCTTGCTTGCCGACACCGCCACGACCGATCGTTGGGATACCGCCGCCGAATTCGCGGGTGATGCCGCCAGAGGTTTCCACGTCCAGCTTGTCGAACCGGCCACTGACCAACGCTCCCCCGATACACGTGTCCCCTTCGGCCAGCTTGATGCCGATCACGCCTCGACCCGCTCCGGACAGAACATTCACTTCCTTGATGTTGAAGTGGATCACACGCCCTTCCGTGGAGACGAGGAATATCGATTCTTCTTCAATCTTCGTCCGTTTGCCTTCGATCCAGCGGTACTGGCCCAGCAACTTGACGAGCACAACGCTCTCGTTTTCGCGTAGCCGCACATATTGTCGGCCCGATTTCGAGGAGGCTTCGCTAAACGGTGCGAGTGGGATGCGTAATGTAAATCCGGCACTTGTCGCAACCAACAGATACGGGCCGGGCGGGTCTTCCTTGTGGGCTGGCTTGGTTTTCTCATCCACAAACCGCCGATCGGTTGTGGCCGCGTCGATCACTTTCACCTGATCGGTAAGCTTGAAAAACTTCGCGATCGGCTCGCCGTACCCGGAACTTGCCGGAACTTCATTCACGCGCATCGTGTAGGCCGTACCGTCGTCGGCGAAGAACACCACATGGTCTAGAGTGTTCGCGGGAACGACGGCGATTACCTCGTCCCCTTCGCGAACCCGTGTTCCTTCCACCGAGGCCAGCCTGCCGACGCGCTTGATCCAGCCGTCACGCGTGAGAACCACATTTGTGTTTTCGCGGACGATGTAGGATTCTTCGTTGAATTCGAGCAAATCCTCGTCGGTCGCCATGCGGGTCTTACGGCGGTCGCCGTACTTTTCACCAATGGCGTTCAACTCGTCGCGAACCACGCCCCACAGTCTCTTATTCGATTTGAGAATCGCCTCGATCCTCTCGGCCTCCCGCAACTTCTCTGCAAGTTCGTCCGTGATCTTGCGAATTTCGAGTTGCGCGATCTTATAAAGTTGCGAATCGAGAATGGCATCGGTCTGCTCGGCATCCAGACCAAACGCCCGGATCAGTTTCTCGGCCGCGTCCGCCTTGCCCTGCGATTCGCGAATCAACTTGATCGCCCGGTCGAGGGCATTGAAGATGGTCTGGAAGCCTTCCAGGATGTGGATTCGACGGCGAAGGACATTCAAGTCGTGCTGGAATCGCCGCCTGACCGTGATCAGCCGGAAATCGAGAAAATATTGGAGAATGGCCTTCAAGCCGAGACGCTCAGGCCGGACGGTGCCAGTCGGGCCGGGTATCAGGCAGGTCATGTTGAACGAGTAGTTCATCTGCAAATCGACGTGCTTGTACAAATATGCCATCACCATTTCCGGGTCGGTGCCCGGCTTCAAATCGAGGGCAATGCGGAAGCCATCCTTCTCGTTGGTTTCGTTTGTTTGCCCCACCAATCCCGGCAACTTGCGGCTCTCGATGATCTCGCCGATGTCGTTCTCGATCTTTTCCTTCTCCGTGCCGTACGGAATGGAGGTGATGATGATCTGCGGGATTTTGGCATCGGCCTTTTCCAACTTCCACTCGGCCTGCACCTTGATCGAGCCTTCGCCCTCCTCGTAAATTTTGCGCAACGTCGCGCGATCGGCGATGATCTTGGCACCAAGCGGGAAGTCCGGCCCCTTCACACCTTTGTCCATCAGCACGGCCGTGGTCGCCTCGGGATCCTCGATGAGATGCACGCAGGAGCGGATGATCTCGCCGAGATTGTGCGGGGGGATGTTGGTCGCCATCCCCACGGCGATTCCGGATGCGCCGTTGAGCAAGAGATTGGGAAACTCGGCCGGGAGCACGACTGGCTCACGGCCATCGTTGTTGTAGGTCGGTCGAAAATCCACCGTTTCCTGACGGATCTCACGCATCAGGAAGTCGGAGAGGGCTGCGAGCTTTGCTTCGGTGTAACGGTAGGCCGCTGCAGGATCGCCGTCGACTGAACCAAAGTTCCCTTGGCCAGAGACTAACGGAGAGCGCATGACCCAATCCTGGGACATGCGAACCATGGCATCGTAAATGGCACTGTCGCCATGCGGGTGATACTTACCCATCACCTCGCCAACGATGCGAGCGCACTTGGCCGGCCGGCCATCGAAGTGCAGACGCAGGTCGTTGTACATCGTGTACAAAATGCGACGCTGCACCGGCTTCAGGCCATCACGCACATCCGGCAGCGCGCGCGAACTAATGACCGACATGGCATAGCGAAGGTAACGCTCGTGCGTCTCGCGGGCAATCGAAACCGTCTGAATGTTTTCCGCCATGAATCTCGTCCGGTGATCTGCACGCTACAACGACGGGAAAGACGTTTGGAATAGGTGAATCTTACCCGGACGGCTAGTCGGCTGCGATGTCGGCAAGTGTCGAACGAGCGTTTTGCGAGGTTGCGAGGACTTTTCAGGATGGAGCACCAGGCTATTTTTCCTCGGTGGGCCTCGGGTAGGACTTCAGAGTGGTTTTCAACAAGCCGTCGTAATCGGCTGGAATGGGATCGAAGCGATCGATGCGGATCATGCCCATCATCCGCGCCCCTTTCGGACTCTTGTGAACGTTCAGGAATCCGTCGCGGATCGTCTTGAGAATGGCTTCGTCCAGGCTCCCTTTGTTGTAAACCAGGACGGTTGGCGGAAAGACCTCGGACTTCGAAAGTACCTTCAAATTCTGCGATGGGCCGGGATAGAGTTTTTGGAAGTAACTCCAGTCCGCGAAGTCGGCCACGGTCACATCGGCCTCCTTGTCCTGCACTTTGTGAATCCCTTCGTGGACCGTGGCTGCCTCGGCCGTCGAGCCGAATTTGTCGTCCCCCATTTCGTCCACACGACGCTTGTTCAAAAATAAACGGGCATGGTCCTTCAACGTGCTGGCCAGGACCAGCTTGCTCCCTTTCAGGTCGCCAAGGTCCTTGGCTTTGGAATCAGCCCGTACCAGGATAATCCCTTGAAACTCCTTCGGCCGATAAACCAGGCAGACGAGCGTTTGTAGCTTGGGATACTTCGACTGAGCCCAGGCGAACTCGTGCCCCTGAAAGACGCCCAAATGGAGCTTGCCTTCATCGAGCGCTTTCGCCACGGACATCGCATCGGGGTCTTGCACGACCTCGGCAAGCAAGCCCGTCTGATCCTTCACCAGGTCCGAGAACGGCTGAGCTGCAAAGGCCACGAGAGCCGGGGGCAGGTCGCGAAACATACTTCGCGGAATGCCAATCTTGTAGATCGTTTTGTCGTCGCCCCGGCCGGCTGCGGGAAGCAGTAGAAATGCCGCGATAACCGCAAGGTGAACCCGAACCACGGGACGTCACTCCGATTAAGCCGGATGATGAGCTAGATGGCCGTTTCAGAAGTCCCTGGGCAGTTCTGGGGAGGGCGAGGCTCCTGCCGAGCCGGAGGACCGCTCCCCCCACGGCTCGGCAGGAGCCTCGCCCTCAAACCACCGGCCTGACTGCGCACTCCGTAATGAAACGGTCATCTCGTTTCCATTTTAGTGCAAGCTGGACTGCAGGTGGTACGGATTTGTTTCGAATCGTCACTTATCGGTCAACGGCTTCGGGTAGGCCTTCAGGCACGCTTTCAGCATCTCGTCGTAATTCTTCGGCGGCGAATCGAACCGGTCGAGGCGGATTACGGACATCATTCGCTTTGCTTTTGGGTTCTCGTGCGTAGTGGAGAGCCCATCGCGGATCGCCTTGATGGTCGCATCGTCGAGCGAGCCTTTTTTGTAGGCGATCACATTCGGTGGAAATACGTCGGATCGAGCCAAGACACGCAGGTTCTGGCAGGGTCCAGGGTAGAGTTTCTCGAAGTAGGCCCAGGCAGCGGAATCGACTGCCGTGATATCCGCCTCGTTCTCCATCACCTTGTGGATCGCATCGTGCTGGGTATCGACTTTCTCGGTCGAACCGAAGCCGCCAACCTTGATCTCCATCGCCCGACGACCCTCGAGAAACATCCGGGGATGATCGCGCATGGCGGTCGCGATTACCAGCTTGGCTCCTCTCATCTCGGCAAGGTTCGACGCCTTGCAATCGTGGCGAACCAACAGAAGTGCCTGGACTTCTTTCGTGCGGGGAACGGCGCAAACCAGCGGTTCCAGACCCGGATATTGTTGCTTGGCCCACGCGAACTCGTGGCCCAGAAAGACGCCGAGTTTCAGTTTGCCGGAGTCGAGGTCACGCGACACGACGAACGAATCCGCTTCGTTCAGCACGTCCCCGTTCAGGCCGGTTTGAGACTTGATCAGCTCCTTGAATGGCAGCCCCGCGAATAAGGCCAATCCTGGGGGAATCTCCTGAAACATCGAACGTGGGATGCCGATGCGCAGGACTTCCTTGTCCCCCGCCCGGCCAAGTCCTGGCACGGCGAAGACAGCGAGAAGGACTGCAATCGTTAAATATCTCATGACATCTCTCCAGTACTCACCGACCAGGAAAATTGACGCGGACGCCACCGGCCGTGATCCGTTCCAAATCGGCCAAGGCCACGATCTGATCATAAAGAGCTTCGTTAAACGCCGCGAATGCCTGCGTCGAAGATACTTCGGCGATGATGGTATCCTCTTTGCTCGGAGCGCCGCCGGCCGCTTCATGTAGGCGATCGATGAGGGCACGACCCGCCTTGGCGGCAGCACGAGACACCTCCACGTTTTTGACCGCTTGGACCCATCGGAAGTAGGCATTCTCGGCTTCCAGGCCGAGAAGGCTTTTGGCTTGCTCGGCCGCCGCCTGTGAGCGAATCGTGTACTGCCCTGCCGTCTCCACCCGCGTTGCCCTCTTGCCCACAAGCCGATTGGGCATATCCGGACCGATCATGCCGGGCTTATAGTCCGGTTCCCGGCTCCCGCCTGGAATCGTCCGAGCGTGAATGTCGGCCGCGTTCGAGAACGTTGTGGCCATGAGACTGAAGCTTCGCGCCGACTGGGCACTGACTTCTAGCCGCGTGACCTCGGCACCGATCTGCGACAAGATGATTTCGCCCCGGCGAGTCACGGCATGAGCGATGACAACTTCCCGCGTTATGCTGGCCTTGATCTCCGGCAGAACTTCATCTGCGGCATCGACGCGGGTGCCCGGTTCGAGGCCCATCGCCTCACGCAGGGCCGCGCGAGCCCGGTCGGCTCCGGTGCCCGCCTCGTTCACCTTCTTTTTTGCCGCACCGATGAAAACCTCCAAGCTGTTCACGGAGTTCACCGAGATCCCGCGAATGCCGCCCCCCTTGCCTTCGACAATTTTCCGCACTTGTTCCAAATTTGCCTCAAGTTGCTCGACCAGGTCGCGAGCGACCGCGCCCTGCTCGCGGGCGTAGACGATCGTGAAATAGCAGCGAATGACGGCATAGGTCACCTCGTACTGGGCCTGATCGTACTCCGCCACCGCGGCCTTCAACCCCAGGTCGGACTGCTTCTCGCGGAAATCGATATCGGGCGAGAGGAAACCCATCAAGCGCTTCACTTCACTTAAGCCTCGACCCTTCAACAACGCGGCATTCATGCTTGCACGAAGGGCGGCAAGCTGGGGATGGCTGGCGTGGCCAATCGACAAAGCCTCCCCAAGTGTGTACCTGGTCATCACTTCCGGCTGTATGGCGAGCTTGCCTTCTTTAGCCGGAACAGGGGCAATCGCCGGCAACGGGACCGACTTCGGCGCGGGCGGTTTGACATCGGGTTGGGCAAATGCCGGGTTGAGCGCAAGCAAGCAAAGGCCACCTGCCACAAACGCGCGAAATCGAGATAATGGCAAAGCGTGCAGCATGGCAGTCCTTGACGGATTCACGGCCTACGGACGTATCAGGCCACAATAACGAATCGGTCGGGACGATCTTGCCCCGCGAGTCGACAAGTCTGGTTCCACCGAAACTGCCAACTGGATCGTTCCGGAGGCACGGGGTGTAACGATTATTCGGGACGAGCAATGTCGCCCGACCTTTAGCGAGAAGTGCCCATGTTGGACGATATGAGCCCCGCCGTGGAACGAGCCTTGATGGTCGCCCGTAGCCGAGCGGGGGACCAAGGCCTCAATACAGTTCACGTTTTCCTCGCGCTGATCGAGGACGAAGAGGGGCGTGCCGCCCAGGTTCTCTGCGAAGCAGGCGGCGACCTCACGTTGCTGAGACGACTCCTGGAAGAACACGCTTCGCTTCCGTTTGACCTCTCCGCAACGTTGCAGGGCTCGCGCGAGGCGGCAGGCGAACGGTGCGAAACCACGGTGACGGGCGAATTCTTGCTGCTAGGACTGATTCGCTCAAGCGAGGCCTTGAGGGAACCGCTGCGGCGGGCCGGCGTGGCCTTCGATCAACTGGCCGCTCCAATCGACCTCCCCCCCCTGCCCTTTGCCGAGCCACTGGCGATTCGCGACTCAAGCGATTTCGTCTCGGCCGCTCGCGTTGTCGATGCCAATGCGAATCGAGCTTGCGAGTCGCTTCGCGTACTCGACGATTACTGCCGGTTCGTGCTCAACGACAGCGTGCTAACGGAGCAAGCAAAAACTCTCCGCCATCGCCTGGCCGAATTGATTGCCCTGATTCCCGCCAACGTACTTCGGGAATCTCGCGATACGACGAGCGATGTTGGCACCCTGCTTTCAACGCCCGGGGAAATGCAGCGTGGCTCCACGCACGAGGTCGCTCGAATCAACTTCAAGCGGCTGCAGGAATCTCTCCGTAGCCTGGAGGAGTTCGGCAAGTTGATCGCTCCCGAACTGGCATCGGGAATTGAAACGCTTCGCTATCGGGCTTACACACTCGAACGAGCAACCCGCATCGGCAGCGATGCACGCGCTTTTCTGGAAGGCGCAAAGCTGTATGTGCTTCTGACCGGCTCGGAATGCCTGGCCGCGCTCGACTGGACCATCCACGAGGCCGCCGGCGGCGGCGCGACAATCTTCCAACTTCGTGAGAAAACCCTGTCCGACCGCGAGCTGATTGCACGAGCCCGGAACGTCCGGGAGTGGACCCGCGAAACCGGATCGTTATTCATCCTGAACGATCGTCCGGACATTGCCCGATTGGTGGAAGCCGACGGCGTCCACCTCGGCCAGGACGACATGAACGTTCGTGAGGCACGGAGAATTCTGGGCCCTGGCCCCCTCATCGGCGTCAGCACGCACAACGTCGATCAGGTCAGCCAGGCCGTGATGGATGGCGCAAGCTATATCGGCATCGGGCCGACGTTCCCTTCGAAGACCAAGCAATTCCGCGAACTGGCCGGCCTGAAATTCGTTCGCGAAGCCGTCGCAAGGACATCACTGCCCGCATTTGTCATCGGGGGCGTGACCGACGAAAACGTCGGCGAGGTGGTGGCTGCTGGTGGCAAACGCGTGGCCGTCAGCGCGGCGATTTGTCAGGCCGAGGAACCACAATCCGCGGCCGGGATCCTGGTAAGCATGCTACCCGCATCCGACTGGTCTCGTAGCTGAATTCGTGAGAGTTCTGTTCCCGGCGTGGTTGAACTTTCACGAATTCAGCTACGAGAGCCCAACTCGCAATCAGCTTTCGTATCGAGCATTCTTGTTGACGGGGCGCAAGCCCAAGCCGTATCGTATCTAGGAATCCATCCTTGAGGTTGGCACATGGGCTTTCGCGAAACCTTTGCATCGATCACGCAGCCGAATCAGTCACTCGCTCCATTCACCCATCTCCGGATTGGTGGGCCGGCCGAGTATCTGGTAACACCACGCAATCGCAAGGACCTGGCCGACGTCGTCGCCGCGTGCGTGCAGGACAAGATTCCGCTGCGTGTGCTCGGCGTGGGCACGAACCTCCTCGTTCGCGACGAGGGTGTTCGCGGCGTGGTCGTCCGTTTGGCCGCCGAGGAATTCACCGCGGTTCGCGTGGATGGCCAAACCGTGAAAGCGGGCGGCGGAGCGACACTACATTCGCTGATCAGTGCCGCGGCGCGGGGCGGGCTTGCGGGATTCGAGATTCTGGTCGGCATTACGGCCACGGTCGGCGGGGCGTTGCGTTTCAACGCTGGCGACCGATCCGGCGAAATTGCCGACTATCTCACCCGCGTGGAAGTCATCGATCGCTCGGGAAAAATCGTCGTGCGTGAACGAGGCGACATCCGTTTCGGCGAACACGATAGCGACCTGGACGATCCAGTGGTCCTGCTGGTCGAATTTGCTCTCGAACCCGACGATCCGGATGCGATCGTCAAGCGCATGCGGCGGGCGTGGATCAATCGCAAGGCGGATCAGCCGTTGAACCACCAGGCCGCGGTCCGCGTGTTCCGGAATCCGAATGGGCATTCAGCTGCCCAGCTGCTCGAACGTGCCGGGCTGGCACGCACGAAGTCCGGCTCGGCCGAAGTGAGCGATCGCAACGCGAACTACATTGTCGCCCATCCTGGCACGACCGCGGCCGATGTGATCAGCTTGATCGAGAAAATGCGCACGAGTGTGAGGAGTGCCGCCGGCGTAACCTTGGAGCAGGAGTTAAAAGTGTGGTGAAGCATGACGCCAGACCTCGTTCATGGCCACGCCACGTCGTCCGGGTGCTCCTCGGTATCACCGTTGCGAGCCTGGCCGTGGCCGGTGTGATGGCGGTGGGGAATGCCGCCCGCCAAAGTCTGGGGCCGGAAGATCGATATCTTCTGTCTTTCTTTGAAATTGCGTGCCCGAAGCCACCCGAGCAAGATCCCCTGGAATTCATGGGCGAAGTGCAGTATTTCGGCCAGTTTTCGGACAAACTCAACGTGCTGGACCCGACGCTTCCGGATCGTTTACGGACTGCCTTCTCCAGGCATCCACGCGTTGAAAAGGTTGGCAAGATCACCATCCTGGCCCCTCGTCGAATCATCGTGGAATTGACGTTCACCGGCTAGTTCGAGTATCATCGCGAGAGGTTCAACTCTGTCGAGGAAGATTCGATGCGTTCGTGCCACACTTTGTTGCTGCTCTGCCTGCTTGCTCCCTCAATCGCCCTGGCCCAGGAGAATAAGTCCTCGTTGGACAAGCAGATTTCCGAGGCTCTGCGCGACGTGCACGATCGCGGGGCCGACCTCTACAACGGGGGGGAAATTGCAGGGGGCTATCGCATCTATCAGGGGGGCCTGGTTGTCGCCAAGGGATTGCTTGGCCATCGACCGGAAGTCCAGAAACTAATCTCCACGGGACTGGCCAAGGCGGACCGGGAAGAAACGGTCGCCCGCAAGGCGTTCGTATTGCACGAATTGATCGAGCAAGTTCGTGTCGAACTTCGGATCACCGTCGAGAAGGGGCCAGAAAAACTCGCGGTTCCGCCGCGAGAAGTGAAACCCGAACTGAAGCCGATGGCCAGCGTGGGCGAGATCACGACCGGCGTCCTGGGCCGCGTTCTCTGGCAAGGAATGCCCGTCGGGGGTGCCGAGGTACTCTACGTTTCGCATGGTCGATTACCCCCGAAAGTCTACGAAACGACGACCGGAACGCAGGGCGTGTACGTGATCGCGGACCTGGAACCGGGCAAGTACATCGTGATCATCTTTCCCGGACCGATGTCCACGGTCAAGAAACTTCCGGAACGCTATGCGACCACCACAAACTCGCCCCTCGTGTTCGACGTGAAGGCTAAAGGCGAGAAACTGGACTTTCTACTGCAATAGAGCACTCGGCTCGCCTGCTTGCATCTCCTTGTCCACACGCGTGCTATGTATTTGGCACTTGTCTGAAGGCGAGCACTCGCTAACTTGATGAACGGATCGAACATGCCCGGACGCGTCCCGGGTTTTTTCATGGGGCGGGCATGAGTTGTACGTGTGTGGTCGGACTGCAATGGGGCGATGAGGCCAAAGGGAAGATTGTCGACCTGATAGGCGGGGACCACGATTTCGTCGTGCGCTACAATGGCGGAAACAACGCGGGCCACACGGTCGTCTGGGGCGACCGCATCTTCAAGCTCTCGCTGTTGCCGACCGGGACGCTGAACCCGAACGTCACTTCCGTGATCGGCAATGGCGTCGTCGTTTATCCGCCCCAATTCCTGAAAGAAGTCGATGCCCTGGCAGCCGGAGGTATCTCCGTCGGCAAGAACCTGGCTGTCAGCGATCATGCACACGTGATCTTCCCATACCACATGGCCGAGGAGTCGGCGACCGAGAAAACCGATTCCTCAATCGGCACGACCGGTCGTGGCATCGGCCCATGCTATCAAGACAAATTCGGCCGAACGGGCGGCATCCGACTGGGAGAACTGCTGCATCCCAAACATCTTCGTGAACGACTCCAGTCGATTGTGCCCAGAAAAAACCGGGTCATTCGTGCCTTGGCCGGAGACGCTGGCGGTGTGAAAGAGTTCGATGCCGATCAGGTTTGTGACGAGTACCTGGGCTATGCCGAGCGTCTTCGCCCGCATGTTCAAGACACCGCCTACCTGCTCAACGATGGCTTGAAGGCCGGCAAACGGATCCTGTTCGAGGCAGCTCAGGGGAGCTTGCTCGATGTCGACCATGGAACGTACCCGTATGTGACGAGTTCGCACAGTTTGCCTTCGGGAATTTGGTCGGGGTCCGGCGTCCCCGCTAAGCATCTGACACGCATCATCGGCGTAGTGAAGGCGTACACGACCCGGGTCGGCCGCGGGCCTTTCCCGACCGAACTGGCGGATGGGCCCGAAGGCATCGGCGAACGCATTCGCAAGATTGGCCGCGAATATGGCACGGTCACTGGCCGACCACGTCGCGTCGGCTGGTTCGATGCAGTGGCCAGCCGTTACACGGCCATGCTCTCAGGGGCCGACGAAATCACGGTGATGCTGCTCGATGTACTGAGCGGCCTGGACGAGTTGAGGATTTGCGTGGCCTACGAACTGGACGGTCAACGTCGCACGACATTCCCGAGCGATGCGTTCGTGCTGGAGCGATGCACGCCCGTTTACGAGACCTTGCCGGGGTGGAAGGAAGACCTGACGAAGGTTCGCAAGGCAGCGGACTTGCCTGTGGCCGCCAGGAAATACGTTGAGCGAATTTCCGAACTGATTGCTTTGCCCGTTTCGGTAGTGTCGGTTGGTCCAGATCGGGCACAGACGATCATGCTTCAGGGAAAGTAGGCGTGGGAAGGCGATCATGACCGACACTCTGCCACGCGAAAAACTCCCCCGCCACATTGCCATGATCATGGACGGCAATGGCCGCTGGGCGCAGGAGCGGGGCCTGGAGCGAATCGAAGGGCACGTTCGCGGCACCGAGGTCGTTCGTCGGATCGTCGAGGAATGCTGCCGGCTTGGGATTGGCCAACTCACGCTCTACAGTTTCAGTTCCGAAAACTGGAAACGCCCACGTCAAGAAGTCGATTTTCTGATGAGCTTGCTCAAGCAATTCCTGATCGACGAACGTCCCGAAATCATGCGGCAAAACATTCGATTTCGCATCATCGGACGCCGAGAGGACTTGTCGGACGAGGTTGTTCAGGAAATCAACGAGACCGAAAGACAGAGTTCCACGAACGCCGGCCTGACACTTGCTTTGGCCGTGAATTATGGCTCCCGAGCCGAAATCACGGATGCAGTGCGGGCAATTTCCGAACGCGTACAACGAGGCGAGTTGAGCCCGAACGACATCGATGAATCCACAATCTCAAATTCCCTCTACACGGCGGGAATGCCTGATCCCGACTTGCTGATTCGCACGGCCGGCGAGATGCGTGTGAGCAATTATCTTCTGTGGCAAATCTCGTACGCCGAGTTGTGGGTCACGCCGATCCATTGGCCCGACTTCACGAACGAGGTACTCCACTCGGCTTTGCGCGATTACGCGAGCCGCGAACGCCGCTTTGGCGGTCTCAAGACCCCCACGGCCTAACCCATGCTGCGAACACGTCTGTGGATGGGCGCGATTCTGATCGGCGTGGCCGTCCTGCTGCTGCTCGAAGATCGGTGGTTCGCACCCTGGTTTCCGATTCTCTACGTCTGTTTCTTCGGCGCCACGCTGCTGGCCAGTCGTGAATTGCTGAACCTGCTCCCAGAGGATGTTCGGCCATGCGAATGGCTGACGATGACATGCGTTCTCGTTGTGATGGCGATGAACTGGTGGCCGGCGTTCCAGGCGACGCGTGACGGGCCGCCTGGCCTGGGCGTATGGGATATGATCGGACTGCTCACGGCCGCAAGCATCATCGCCACCATCCTGCGCGAGATGTGGCTGTTCCAGGGCCCAAGTCGGATCACGATTCGTGTTGGACTGGTTGCCTTCATTCTGTTCTACCTAGGCGTACTGCCGAGTTTCCTCGCTCAACTCCGCTGGTTGCCGGACGATCACGCAACAATCGCGTTGGCGTTGGCGGTGTTTGTGCCAAAGGGAAACGACATCGGAGCGTACTTCACCGGCAAGTTTCTCACCGGCAGGATTCTTGGCCGACACAAGATGACGCCTCTGCTAAGCCCGAAAAAAACCTGGCAAGGCTTGATCGGTGGCATGATCGTCTCGGCCGGCGTGGCCATCGGAATCAATCAATTCTGGCCAGTGCTTCCGGGCGGGATACTCGGGTCCATCGCGTTTGGCTTGTGCGTTGGCACGGCCGGTGTGCTGGGTGACTTGGCTGAATCGCTCATCAAGCGCGATTTGCAAACGAAGGACACCTCTCGATCCGTACCAGGATTCGGAGGCGTGCTGGATGTGGTTGATTCGCTGCTGTTTGCGGCACCCGTCGTTTATCTCTGGTTTCGGTTTTTCGTTTGACCAAGGCCCACGGACGGCCGTCCGTGGGCCTTCGGCAATCATGCGCTGTACTTCTCTTCCGTGTCAGCCAGCCCCGCACTGGCTGTACTCACATTGCGAATACGCTTCTCGCTCACCTCCGTGCGGAGTCGCTCGATCACCTCGGCAACGGGGAATGACCCCACGTCGCGGGCCTTCATCTCCTTGATCGACTCATCGCGAAGGGACACGGCGCCAGCCGATTGCTCTTTTTCGCCGACAATCAGCAGATAGGGCACTTTCTCCAGCGAACCGTCGCGAATTTTGGCACCAATCTTCTCGGGCCGATAGTCCCCGGTCACACGCAAGCCAGCCGCTTTCATTGTCTTCTCGACGGACTTGGCGTAGTCGTTGAACTTGTCGCTGACGGTGACAATCCGAGCTTGTTCCGGTGCGAGCCACAACGGAAACGCTCCCGCGAAGTGTTCGATCAAGATGCCACAGAATCGTTCCATCGAGCCGAACGGAGCGCGATGAATCATCACGGGACGAAGCCGTCGATTATCGCTACTGGTGTATTCCAGATCGAAGCGGTTCGGCAGATTGTAATCGAGTTGCACGGTGCCAAGCTGCCACTCGCGGCCAATGCAATCCTTGACGATGAAGTCGATCTTCGGCCCATAAAACGCGGCCTCGCCGACACCGATGGAGAAGTTCATTTTCAATTGCGAGACGACATCCACAAGGGTCTTTTCCGCTTTCTCCCAAAGGTCCGGCTCTCCGACGTACTTGCTACTGCCAGGCTCGCGAACGCTGACGCGGACGCGATAATCGTTCAGGCCCAGGATCTTCAGGATCATGAGCACCAACTCAATGTTGGAAACCAGTTCTTCGTGAACTTGATCGGGAGTCATGAAGAGATGGGCATCGTCCTGAGTGAAACCACGCACGCGAGTCATGCCGCCGAGTTCGCCCGATTGCTCGAAGCGATAGACGGTCCCGAACTCCGCCAGTCGAACCGGCAGGTCGCGGTAACTTCGCTGTTGTGCCTTGTAGATCTGGATATGGTGCGGGCAGTTCATCGGCTTCAGCAAGTAACCTTCCTGACCGTGGAGCCAGTTTCTCAGAGAGGTTAGTTTGCCCTCGTCGTCCTTTGCCTCGCGATATTCGAGCCAAAGGGCGCGAACGTCGAGAACGACCTGGCCCCAGGTGTACTGGGCGTTGTCGTCTTCGCCTTCGGGCAGTTCCCCCTTGGTGAACGATTCGAGCAGGTTCAAGAACGCCTGTTCGCGTTCCTGCATGAGCTTTTTCTTCTCCAGCAAGGTCAGCCAGGTATCGATGGTCTGGCACATGGGATTCATGTAGACCGGCGGATACTGGGCGTCTCGATAGTACGGGAAGTGCCCGCTGGTACGATACAAGTCCAGGCGGCCGATATGCGGAGTGTACACCGGCGAGTAGCCACGCTGCATCAACTCGTCTTTGATGAAAGTCTCAAGCAGACTGCGGACCATTGCACCCTTCGGCATCCAGAGGATCATTCCCTGGCCGGCCTCCTGGCTGATCGTGAAGAGTTTCAACTGCTTACCGAGGACGCGATGGTCGCGTTTCTTGGCCTCCTCGAGTTGAGCCAGATAGGCGTCGAGTTCCTTCTGCGTGAAGAACGCGGTTGCATATAGCCGTTGCAGTTGCTTACGGCTCGCGTCGTTTTTCCAGTACGCACCGGCAATGCTCAGCACCTTGAACGCGCCGAGTTTGCCCGCGTTCGGGATGTGCGGTCCGCGACACAGGTCGATAAATTCGCCTTGTCGATAAAAGCTGAGGGTCGGGTATTTCTTGAGTTCCTCGTCTATGTGCTCGACCTTGAGTTCCTGCTTCATCTCGCTGCACAAGGCCCGTCCTTCCGGCACGGAGCGCTCGAAGCGTTCGAACGGCTCGGCAGCGGCGACGATCTTCTTCATCTCCGCTTCGATGCGTGAAAAGTCCGCCTCGGTGATCGGAGTCGGCGATTCGATGTCGTAATAGAACCCGTTGGCGAGGGCCGGCCCGAACGCGAGTTGAGTTCCCGGGAACAGCCGCATGACCGCTCGGGCCATGATGTGGGCGGAACTGTGTCGCAGCACTTCAAGGGATTCCGGATCGCGATCGGTGAGGACTTGAAACGAGACTTCAGCAGGCTCGGCCGGGAATTCGCGAGCGAGATCGACGACTTCGCCATTGACCTTGGCCGCGATGGCGGCCTGTGCAAGTCGTTTGCCGATACTCTCGGCCACATCGCGTGCCCGGGCCCCCGGCGCGACCTGTCGGGCCGAGCCATCGGGAAGTTTGAGGGTAATCATGAGAGGAAAACTCCAGAAATCCGGCCGGGTATCACGCCCATACAAAGGGCGTGCCCACGAGCGGGACAATTCGAAACGGGCAGAGGTTCATGGTAGGTGAGCTGGCGGGATAGGAAATGAGACTTGCAGATGCCGAATTCGATTGAGTTGCCCTTCCCCTCCCGCGTCATCCTCGCTATATCCCCGTCCCTAGGATCCCGCTGGATGGCGGGCGGTTGCTTGTTCGTGGGAGATTTCGCATGATGCTACGCATGTTCCTGGCTGCTGTTGCTGCATTTGTCGTTGCCGGCTCCGTATCGGCCCAGGGCACTCTGCCAGCTCCAGCCAAGGTGAAGGTCATGGCCACGGTCAATGGTCGCCAGATCACCGAAGCGGCCGTCGACCGGGCTCTACGGCCCGTTCCCAAGGAAAACTGGGACAAGGCGCGACCCGAAGTACTGAGCTTCCTGACGGAGAATGCACTCGTCGATAACTACCTGGAGTTGCTGAAAATTGCGGTGGATCCAAAGGATGTCGATACTCAGCTCGACGGCTTCAAGAAGGAACTCGTCGCATCGAAGCAAGACTACGCGAAGGCTCTCGAGAAGATGGAGGTCACGGAGGCCGAGTTGAAGATCGAGATTCTCAATCAAATACGCTGGGAAAAGTTCGTCGCCCAGCAGGGAACGGACGACAAGCTGAAGAAACTCTACGAGTCCAGCCCCGAGATCTTCGACGGTTCCCTCGTGCGAGCCCGACACATTCTGATCGCGCCGGAAACACGAGACGAGGCCGGCAAAGCGGCCACACTGAAGAAAATCACGGAAATCAAAGGGGGAATCCAGACTGCCCTGGCGACATCCGCCGCCAAGGTTCCCGCCGACGCGGACAATCTGACCAAGCAAAAGGCCTTGTACAAAGCCGCCGACGATGCCTTCAGTGAGGCGGCCCGCAAGCATTCCACCTGCCCTTCGAAGCAGGATGGCGGCACCCTGCCCGAGTTTCCCCGCATGGGTGCAATGGTTGAGCCGTTCGCCAAGGCCGCTTTCAGCTTGCCGCTGTATCAGGTCAGCGAGCCGATCGGCACACAGTTCGGCTATCACCTGATTTTGGTCACCAGCAAAAAGCCCGGCGAGGCGGTGAAGTTCGATTCGATCAAGGGTGCGATTTTGGAAGTCTACGGAACCCGACTGCGTGAGGCCGTCATCGAGAAGATGAAGGCCGACCCGAACACGAAGATCGAGTACGCGAAGCAATAATGGCGTCGAATTCGCAGGTAGCCCTGTTGCAAAGCGACAGGACTACCTGCGATATTGCCGTAGGGCCGCCAGTAGGCCCGCGAAATCCTCCGGCATCGGGGCCTCAAACTCCATCCAGCGTCCGATTCTCGGGTGCATGAATCGCAATTTCAATGCGTGCAGTGCCTGGCGATTGATAATCACTTCATCATTCTCGCCTGGCATCTTTCCATTCAGGTCGGACAGATTCACGTGATCGCATCCGCCGTAGGCCTTATCTGCAAGAACGGGGCAGCCGACGCTGGCGAGGTGAACGCGAATCTGGTGCGTGCGGCCCGTTCGGGGTTGGCAGCGGACGAATGAATAACCCCGGAACCTCTCAACCACTTCGTAGTAGGTGCACGCGTCCTTGGCCTCCGTGTCGTTCTGGTCGGTGGTCACAAACATCTTGGTGCGGTCCGTGGGATGGTGCTTGATGCGTCCCTCGATGTAGTCGCTATCCCGGTCGGGTTCCCCGGACGTAATAGCGGCATATTCCTTGAAGACCTTGCGGGACTCGAACATGCCGGCCAATTCGCGGTGTGTGTTCTCTTCTTTCGCAATCAGGATTACGCCGCTCGTGTCGCGGTCGAGGCGATGGACAATCCCAGCCCGATAGCTGCCATTTGCCTTGCTCAGCGAACTGAAGTGAAACTGCAACGCGTTCACCAGCGTGCCGGACCAGTTTCCCTTGGCGGGATGCACGACCATGTCGTACGGCTTATTTACGAGTGCGAGCCACTCATCCTCGTAGATGATGTCGAGCGGAATGTCCTCGGGGACAGGGATGTCGTGTTTCGGTTCCGGAAGCTGGATCCGCAGCATGTCGCCGTGACGGACCTTGTGGCTGGATTTGGATGGCTTGCCGTTGACGAGCACATAGCCGTTGTCGATTGCGTCCTGGATGACGTTGCGGCTAAATTCCTGGAAATTGAGGGCGAGATAACGATCGAGCCGCATCCCCTCGGCCTTGATCCGAACGTCAATCTCGATGGGTCCTCGACGAGCAGGCCTCGCCGCGGCGGTGGGCAGAGCCTGATCTTCGTCTGGTTCATCGGGAGTGGACATGACACGGACTGCGGCAGTTGTAGCCCGCACACTCCGTGTGCGGAGAGTCGGCACACGAGTGTGCCGACTACTTTGGAAAGGCAGCGGAGACGCTACTTGGCCTTCGGGTCCACCTTGGGTGGATCGGTCTTTTTCGGATCGGCCTTCGGGGCCTTGGGAACCGCGGGCAAATCAACCTTGGGCGGCAGACTTGGCTTCGGATCTGGATTCAAAGATTCCGTTTTCGGAGGCATCGGCGACGGTGGAATCACTGGCGGATTCAGATCGAGCTTCGGTCCGCCCGGAATCGGCGGGTGCCCTGGAAACAAGAACGGCGATTCACGGAACTTGTACAGCTCTTTTTGATCCTTCACGAACTGGTCTTTGTTCGCCTTCAGTTTCTCGGCCCGTTCCTTGTAACTCTTGCTGAAGTCCTTGTCCGCGAAGATCGCGGCAGCCTTCTCGTAGTAGCCGATGGCCTTATCGATATCCCCGCGTGAATCGTTTCCGTCTTCAGTTATCGGCAAGCCCACGAGCGATTCCTCGGCCTTTGCGGCGGAGAGCCAAGCTTCTTGAAGTAGGGCTGCTTGTTCCTTCTCCTTGAGTTCCGTGGTGAGTTCCAGGAAGTAGCCACGCGCATCACTCACGCTGTTAGCGGCCAGGCGACGTGCTTCGGCGCGGTCCGTACCGAGCTTGGGTAAGCCGTCCTGATTCAGCAATCGCCGCGCGAGTTGCGACTTGTACAGGCTTCCTTCAATGGTGCCACGATATTCCTCCATCCCCATCTTGAGCTTCTCCGGGGTATCCGCGCTCATGAGTTGGAACTGGATCGCATCGCGTGCCTTCTTCCGCTCGCTCGAATAGTAGCGGTAAAGAATTACTCCGACCGTGATCAGCAAAATGGTGCCGACGAGGTAGTACAGCGGCCGTCCGGAACAATACTGCTTCGCCTTCTGGACAGCGAGTATGAGGGAGTTGGTTTCGATCTGCTTACGCTCTTCCGCCTTCATGAGCGCTCACTCCTGGCACTATGGAAATCCTTCTTATTGTGCGAATGATAGGGGTTGTGCCGAGTCGGGTCAACGCGATATGCCGGAGCACGCGGTCGCTTTGTTACGAGTCGCAGGGTCGTTGGCACATCTCAGGCAACGATCAAGAGCCCGGAGCCGGGCCGATCACGAAGCCGAGCGGGGCTACGCGTTTGGCAAATTCGTCGCCCAACTCCCGGGCGTCCGATGCCGTCACTTGGGCGGCCAATATCGCCGCGTACCAGTAGCGTTGGCGATCGCGAGGCGGCAGATCATCCGGGTCCAATCCAAGCTCTCGAACAAGTTCCTTGTCCCAGCGAATTGTGCGTAGAAGATCCGAAAGATCGCGCCAGGTCACGCCGTTGGAAAGCAACGTGCCGTCCGCCTTGGTAATCCTGCGGCCAATACAAACATGAAGCATTGCGCGCAGATAGCCACGCACGAGGTGCTGTTGACGCACTTTTTCCAAAAACTCGCGGAGTCCTTCCATGCCGGGCCAAATCCTTATGAACTCAGGTTATTCACGCTGCGCATTTTGCCCAATCCGCCGATCTTTCTCATCCTATCGAGAATATGGCGGAATGCGTAGCTGCGTTCGCCGGAACGCGGCCGCCCCGCACTCTGGCGAACGCGGCCACGAAATTCCCGGCTAAGATCGTGCATTCATGAATGCGACCACCACCCGAATCGTTTCGTAGGGCACTTCCTGATTCAACGCCAGGAAGGCCGGCTTCAGACGCAACCGTCCATACTCGTTGATGGCTTCGATAGCCCGGTCGCGAACTGCCGGTGCCACCCAGGGGTCGATGCTCTCTGGTTTCTTTTCCTCAATGAACCCGACCAGATAGTCGCCCACGGTGGATACGGCCTTACCCAAAATCTGAGCGACTTCCGCAACCGACTTACCTTCACGAAAGTAGGGGAACGCCTCTGTTGCAGCCATGGTCGCCACCTGGCGGGACTTGGTTTCCGGCTTGAGGACCTCAGTTGAGTTGTCCGCGCTCAGTCCGATTTCCTTCGACATGCGGCCGACCAGTTCCAGGATGGCCGCCCCGTATTGTTTCAACTTGAGTTCGCCCACGCCTGAGATCTGATGTAGCTTGTCGAGCGTCGTCGGGCGCACTCGACTAATATCTCGCAACGAACTGTCGTGAAAGATCGTGAACGGAGCAACTCCGTTGCGAGAGGCAAGTTCTCGCCGCCAATTGCGCAAGGCATCGAAGATCGGTACATTAACGCCTTCCCAGTTCGCCTCCTCGGCCTGCGAACGCTTTGGGGCCGCTTTGCCCAGGCGGGTCAGCCGAACCGAACGTTTGCCCTTCATCACCTGCCACGATTCACCATTCAGCTTGAGCACGGGATATTCGTCGCTCGTTTGCGTGAGCAGCTCTTCGCCAACCAGTTGCGACACCCAATCGCGGATCGCCCGATCGGGATAATCCTTCAGCAAGCCGAACGTGCTGAGCTGGTTGTGCTCGAGTTTCAAGATGCGCTCGTTTTCGACCCCTCGCAACACACTCGCGACGTGCCCGCCGCCAAATCGCTCCCCCACACGCGCCACACAGGAGAGAATCTTTTGAGCGATCACCGTGCTGTCCGGCTCAAAGTCGATCTCGCCGAGACACAGATCGCACGCACCGCAATTCTCGATCGTGAACTCCTGCCCGAAATGTTCGACCAACACGCGGTGCCGGCACTTGCTTCCATTGCAGTACGAGTTGATCTGCTCTAGCTGGCTTTTCGAATGTTCCAGCAACGCACGATCGATTCGTTTCTCTTCAAACGCCTTCTCGGCCATCTTCTTCCACATCATCATATCGCCACCGGAATGTAGCAGAATGCACTCAGCCTCGAGTCCATCGCGGCCCGCGCGCCCGGCTTCCTGTTGATAGTGCTCGATCGATTTCGGCATGCCCGTGTGCAGCACAAAGCGCAGATCGGAGCGATCGATCCCCATGCCGAACGCGACGGTGGCCACGACCAGGTCGCACGTGCCGGCACGAAACGCATCGTGCGTGGCCTTGCGGTCGTAGGTGTTCTGGTCGGCCGATTCATCGGGGTGGGCCGCCCGATAGTGCATGGCGTTATAGCCGAGGTCTTTCAGGCGAACCGTCAGTTGATCGACCTTGTTCCGCGACGGACAATAGATGATTCCCGCCTGACCGCGATGGCGCTCCAGAGTTGCCAACACCTGATCGACAAAGTTTTTCCGCGGCAACACCCGATAGAGAAGATTCGGGCGATCGAAATTCCCGACCAGCACGGCCGGGTTTCGCAGCTTGAGTTGATCGATGATGTCCTGCCGCACTTGCTCAGTCGCCGTGGCCGTGAACCCGTGAAACGTGGCCTCCGGAAACTTCTCGCGGATCGAGGCGAGCTGCCGGTACTCCGGTCGAAAATCGTGCCCCCAGTGGCTAATGCAATGTGCCTCGTCAATCGCGAACGTGCGGACGCCAAGTTCCTTTAGAAACGACTGAAATCGATCCGTCATCATGCGTTCCGGAGAAGCAAACAGCAAGCGCACGCGACCAGCCCGGAGTTCTCTCGCGGCCTGGGTTTTTTCTTCCTCGTCTAGCGTTGAATCAACCCGAATTGCAGCGATTTCGGCTGCTTTCAACGCATCGACCTGATCTTTCATCAGCGAGATGAGCGGCGAAATAACGACGGTGATCTCGCCCGTCCGATAGGCGGCCGGGGCCTGAAAGCAGAGCGATTTGCCACCACCAGTCGGCATGACAACGAGCGAATCGCGACGCTCCAAGTTGGCCCGGATCGCCTGCTCCTGAAGCGGACGAAGCTCGCGATAGCCCCAGTGACGGGTGATGAGGGCCTGGATTTCGGGGAGGGGATCTTTTGGCATGGCAGTCATGTAGCCGCGTTCGCCAGAACACGGGGGACCTCATGGTGCCGACGACCCGCACTCTGGCGAGTGCGGCTACGAAACTAGCGATTCGTCAACCATGGACGAATGGATGGACTCATATGTAGCCCTCTCGCTCCGCGGGAGGGAGGCAAAGGCGCTGCGGAACGTTGAATTGTCTCACCAAACGCTCGGACCCGCCTCTCGCAGAGCGAGAGGGCTACACTGAATCATCCATTATTTACAAGGCTGACAATGCATTAGCTACTCAGTTGAACAATCTCGCTCGACGAAATTCGCTCCAAGTTCGTCTCCGCCCAAAACAGATCGCCCGCGCTCGGGCACGATCCGCGCATTTCGGCAGGCATTCCTTCGGTAGCCGTTGTCAACACGAGCCGAACGCGGCCTTCGTGCTCGACCAGCAAAGGACAAGTTACTCGTGGCGAGCCAGGCGTCAGCCATTCTTCAACGGCCTTGCCCGTTTTCAGGTCGTAGCGGACGGCCCGACCCGCCGGCACAGGCTCCGGATTGTAGTAGGCGACGATCACCGTACCGTCGCCGACATCGACCATTCCGTCGGGAAAGCCTGGCTCGTCTCGAAAACTTAGTACTTCGCTCTTCTCCGACACGGCTCTTCCCGCAAGGTCGAGTCGGTACCGAACCACATTTCGATGGGGTGTATCGATGTCGTAAAGTACGAGGCCATTCGCGTCCTGTGCGAAGCACTTGCCGTTCGAGCAGAGTTGGCCCTCGGCCAGAACGCTGAGTCGCCGGTCGTCGAGCGTGAACAAATACAGCTTGGCGACTGGGAACGCGAAGCGAACGTCTTTCGTACCGAATACGATCGCTCGTCCGCCGGGAACAATTTCACCGTCGTTGATGATGGTTCGCGGGTTCGGATCACCAATGTCGGCGAGTGCCGTGAACGTATTCGTCGTCAGATTCAGCGTGCCGACCTGTTTCTCCATGCCAACCAGGAGGGTGTTCGGACGATCCGTCGGAAACCAAAAACCCGGCCGGGCAGGCTGTACATGTGCACGATGCTCGCCATCCCATAAGCGAACGTGAATGTCGCCTCGCGTGGAATCCGTCGCGGTTTGAATATTCACCCAGGCGATGCCAGGACGGCCCTCGACGACGACCGAACGCGGGCCTTCCGGCAAAAACCGGTCGGCATCGGAGGATTGCGAATGGAAGACGGTTGCAATGGTCGAGCGAAGCGCAGTCATGCACAACTCCGGGGTGTGATAAATAGGATAGCCAGGAGCACTTCTGAGTGTACTCCTCAAACTCCACGTCGTGGAAGGCAGCGCCGCTCATTGTCGTCTTTCGCTCCGCGAAAGTGCGACCTGCCCCTCGAGATGGCATTCGGCGCACTTGGGTAGCCTGCCTCGCACTTTCGCGGAGCGAAGGGCGACAATCGCGATTCCTGCATAATCTCTCCGATAACGATGGGGCCGCCGGGACAGTCGTCACGCGGAGCGTGACGAGTACACTGTTCCTCATGCTTCTCAACGGCAAAAAAATCCTGATCACGGGCAGTAGTAGCGGCATCGGCCTCGGTGCGGGCGCTGCCTGCGTGCGCCACGGGGCGCAGGTGGTGTTTGCTTCGGAACGCGCTCTCGCGGACTGCCCCGAGGTTAGTGAACTGCTGAAACAGCCCGGCACGCACTATATTCGAGCCGATCTCTCGAAGCCGGGTGAACCACAACGCCTGGTCGGTGAAGCCTGGGACCGACTCGGCAGGCTTGACGTCCTGGTAAACAACGTTGGCGCATTCCGCGAACCCGCATTTCTGGAATTGAATCGCGAGCAGTTCGACTTCATTTTTGGGCTAAACGTTTGGGCCGCGCTGGCGGCGAGCCAGGAGTTTGCACGTCGTGGGATTGCGGCCGGCACGGGAGGTCGCATCCTCTTCACAACCTCTCTGAATGGCGCACGCTCCGAACCGGCCCACACGCTCTACGATGCGAGCAAGGGGGCGGTCAACGCGTTGACCCGGCAACTCGCAATCGAGTTGGCTCCGCACGGCTTCACGACGGCCGCGATTGCCCCCGGTTTGGTCGAGACGCCGCTCACGGACATGGGGCTTCGTTCGGAACCCGCGACCCGACAGGCAATCCTGGAGCAGATTCCAGTCCGCAGGATTTCCACGGTCGATGATCTCGCCATGTGGTACGTCTTCCTCGCGTCGGATTTTGCGAGTTATGCGACTGGGACCATTATCAACGTCGATGGCGGCCTGGATGCCCAGCAAATGGCATTGCGGCCAATCGCTGCCAGCGAACGCAATTCGTAGCATATCACCCCTACTTACCCTTGGAAAATTGTCATGCCGATCCCCGGTCAGTTGAATCCGCCGCAACGATTGCTTCTCGGGCCAGGCCCCAGCGACGTGCATCCACGCGTCCTTTCCGTGATGTCCACGCCGTTGCTCGGTCACCTCGACCCGGCATTTCTCGAAATCATGCTGGAAACGCAGCAGCTTTTGCGCGATGCCTTTCTCACCAAGAATTCACTCACACTTCCCATCAGTGCCACCGGCATGGCCGGTATGGAATGTTGCCTGGTGAATCTCATCGAGCCAGGCGACAAGGTCGTCGTTTGCTTCAAGGGCTTCTTCGGCCAGCGCATGATCGACGTGGCCAGCCGAACGGGAGCTCAACTCACGGTCCTCGACCAACCGTGGGGCGAAGTGTTCGACCTGAATCGATTGCGTGAAACTCTCAAGACGATCCGCCCGAAAGTACTGAGCATCGTCCACGCGGAAACCTCGACCGGTGCGTTGCAGCCGATCGCTGAACTGGGCAAGCTGTGCCATGAATTCGACACGCTGCTCGTGGTCGATGCCGTCACGTCGCTTGGCTGCGTGCCATTGAAAGTGGACGAGTGGGAACTCGACGCGGTCTATTCCTGCACGCAAAAAGGCCTGAGTTGCCCGCCAGGATTGTCGCCCGTGACCTTCAGTCCACGTGCGGAAGAGGCGATGACTCGCCGCAAGACGAAGGTGCAAAGCTGGTACTTCGACATGACGATGATTCGCCAATATTGGGGCAGCGACCGGGCGTATCATCACACGGCTCCCATCACGATGAACTATGCGATCCGCGAGGGCCTGCGACTGTTGCACGAAGAAGGCCTCGAAGCCCGCTGGAAACGGCACGAACAGAATCACAAGGCTCTAAAGGCCGGCCTCACCGCACTTGGGCTGAAATACTCCGCGAAGGAAGGCAACCAACTCCCGCAGTTGAACGCGGTCTTCGTGCCGTCCGGCGTGGACGATCTCACGGTTCGCAAACGCCTGCTCAACGATTTCGGCATCGAGATCGGCGGCGGCCTGGGCGACTTCAAGGGTAAAATTTGGCGAATCGGACTGATGGGCCACAACAGCCGACCGGCCGTCGTATTCACGATCCTGGCCGCACTGGAGCAGTGCTTGCGAGGCGTCGGTGTTAAGATAAATTCCGGAGCCGGCGTCGCGGCAGCGGAAGAAGTGTTCGCGGGTTCGTGAGGTACGTCGCATCGCAGTGCAACTCGGGCCGTTTTCTTGGGAAAGGATGACCCACGCACCGGTCCGAGTTCAAGAACGACTGATCCGAGCGACGACCGCACTTCGAAACGCCGACATTCCGTTCGCCATCGCGGGAGGAAACGCGGTGGCGATCTGGGTGGCTCGAGTCGATCCTGGAGCAGTCCGCAACACTCCTGACGTCAACCTACTACTCCGACGAGTCGATCTTACTTCAGCCATTCGAACGTTGACGCAGGCAGAATTCAGCTTGCAGACAGAACGCGAGGGCTGCGTTTTTCTCGACGGCCAACCAGGCGAAAAACGAGACTTGCTGCAAATCGTACTGGAACGAGAGCGGAATCGCCCCGACGATTTGCTTCCCAATCCAGACCTAACCGAATCGGTCATCACTTCTGCTTCACTTGTTGTGCTCGGCCTCGAAGCCCTCGTTCGAATGAAATTGATTTCCTTCCGAGTAAAGGACCGAATGCACTTGATTGACCTCGTTGCAATCGGACTCGTGGATCAAACGTGGGTCGCCAAATATCCGCAACCAATCGCCGAGCGGTTGCAGCAGGTCATCGACAATCCGAACGCATAGCAGAACGTGGCTTAAGATTCCGATCCTGAGCATCTAACTCGACAAGATCGGAACCTCGTCGCCACAATTACTTCCCCTCCACCGTCACCGCGAACACAATCGGCGACGTTGCATCGCTTCCCTTCACGAACTCGATCTCCTTGATGGATGCGTCAAGTTTCGGGGTCACGCTCAGATAGCGAATCTGCTTGCCACCGAGGCTGAACGCGAACTTCGAGCCTGGCACGTCCACGCGACGGATATAGTCCGCGAAGTGTTCGCCGTTTTTCAGGTCGTGGTCTTCGGTCATGCCGTCTTCGTAGTGAAGCCGCACTTTCATCGAGACTGTTTTCTCCGTTGCATACGGATGGCCCCAACCACTCACGCCGCTGAGCAAGTGGATCAGCTTGGCAGGTCCGTTGACTGGGACGGTTGCCGTGCGTGGCATCTTCTTGGCCACGTCGCCATTCGGGCTATTCAGCATGATCGCGTTTTTCACCTTGTCCCCTTGAGGATCGACCAGCGTGAACGGCACCCCTTCGAACGTTTTGGGTTTCCAATCCGAGAACACCATGCGTTCACCCGGGGAACTCTCGTTGAAGAACATGCCCTTGGTGGTCACGATCGTCGCGGCCTTATCGAGCGGCAACGGCAAGAATCGCCCGCGTTTCGTTAGGAATTCGAGCAAGTCCGCCAGTTCCTTCTGGTTCATCTGCTTTTCGAAACCGTCCGGCATCAGCGATTTGTTCGACGGCTTGATCGAGTCGATGTCCTCTCGAAGGATCACATGTCGTTTCGCTAGCGAATCGATTAACTCGATTGTCGTTTTCGTTTCGCTGGCCATCATGCCATTTAGCACTTTTTCGTTGGTCAGGCTGACCTGGAAGAGCTTGAAGTTCCCTTCCACGCTACGGCTGGGGTCGATGATGTGCGTGAGCAACTCTTCCTTCGGATGGACGGCCATGCCGGTCATGTCGGGGCCGATCTTTGTGCCCTCGCCGCTGTGCTGGTGACAAGCAGCACAGTGCTTCGTGTACATCAGTTTTCCGGCTACCGCATCGCCGGTTTGCTTGGTGATCGGCTTCAGTTCCTCGATCACCTTCTGACGATCCGCATTCGGCAAGCCGCCCCCCTTCGCCAAAATCGCCTTGGCTCGTTTCTGAATCGCGGCATCGGGGTGCGAAGCCAGTGCCTGCTTTTGATCGAGGACGAGATCATCGATGGAGATGGCACCGGCTTCGATGGCTTGAAGCAAGGCACGGGTCGCGTCCGGTTTGGCCAGCATTACGCGCAAGGCTGTGGCCCGGATGCCCGGCGACCAATCTGGATATCGCTTCGCCAGAATCGCGCCGAGTTCCGGGGCCGCACTGAGTGAGGCCGCGTCGATGAAGCCGTTTGCCAGTGCGGGAGACGCCCGCAAGGTAATCGCATCAACAAGTATTCCGGCAGCCTTGGCATCAGCCACGCGGAATTCAACAAGTTGCTTCGCGGCTGCGATGCGTTCCTCGTCGTTCGCCTTGGCATCGAGTGCGGTTTTCTCGAATACTGCAGTGATTTCCGCGAGATACCTGTCAAACGAAGTACTTCCCCAGTTAGAAACGAGGCGGATCAATTGCCCTCGCCCACTCGCGGGCAGGCGATCGAGCAAGGTCTTCAATCCGTCCTGCGTGTCCGGCGAGAGCATCACCAGTTTCGTTTTCGGCCAGCCCTTCGCCAGTCCGGCGACGATCGCTTCCGCCGTCTCCGGGTTGGCGTCTTTCGCCCACCGTGGCAGGGTGATGGCGACATTAGTCATTGCCGACCGCCCCGCATGTTCGGCAACGATGGCGACGATGCCCATCGCTTTCGGCGACAGTTTCATGCGAATGGCTGTTGACAGGAAACCCCCGGCATGTGTGGCCCCTGCTGTGGTGATCGCATCCGGCAGCCAGCGATCGTTCAGATTACTTGCTTCGGCCAACATCCGGGCAATGGCTTCGCCGATTTCATCGAATTCCCTTGATTCGGAGAGGGTGAGTAACGTGTTGAGACGAACGTGCAGATTTGCATCCTTGAGATACTCGCGGCAGTCGAACTCTCCTAATTCAAGCATCTTTGTTGAAATAACGCGGACCGCGTTTGCTCGAACCATGGCCGAAGGATGCTGCAGACCGAGGGTAATCTGCCAACGGTTCCCCTCAAGTAATTTGAGCGAAGAAAGGGTCCACAATGCATGCATGACACCGACGTTAAGCCCAACATCATCCACGGATTTGTCAGTAGTCAGCTTGTGAAGTGCCCCTACCTGGGTGATTGCTTTTCTCTCGATTAACAGCCGCTGAGCGTGCAACCGCCAGAGCATGTTTGAATTCTTCAGCGTGGCCACGAGTTGCTCGTCACTCGCTTTGGAAAGATCGACAGCCTCGGGCTTCTGGCCCGTGGGAACCAGTCGATAGACGCGGCCGTGCTTTTTATCGCGAAGATTGGTGATGTAGGCGTTGCCCTTGCCATTATCGAAGCCTACTGGCGTGGGGTTGTGTTGAACGATAATGTTGTACCAGTCGATCAGCCACATGTTGCCGTCGGGTCCGACCTCGGCGACGATCGGGGCTTGCCAATCGTCCTGGCCCGCGACGAGATTCCAGCCGTAACTTGCGGTGAAATCCGTGCCGTTCGGTTTCAAAATCAGCGTGGCCGTCAGGTGGGCCGTCGGCTCGCTGACGAATGCGGCCCGATTCCAATACTCGCGGGGATAAGCACGAGCGGTGTATATCGCGTGCCCAGCAGCAGCCGTGAAGCCGCCGTGCCAATCGACCTGGCGATAATCCTTTACGATCGCCTGCACCTGATTGCTCGGCAGAATACTCTGTAGCACCGACGATGAGAAGCCGCGAACCTTTTCGTAGTAGCGATTCGGGATCGGCAGGTACACACTGGCACAGCCGTTTGCCGTCGAGCCGAACAGCAGCCCTTCTTCGCTAAAGCCCACGCCCCACGAATTGTTCGACGTACCACGCAGAAACTCGAGCTTGGCCACCTTCACATCGCCGGCGTCGTTCTTCTCGAGTTTGAAGCGATAAAAACCCTGGCCGAATCGCAATTCCTCGCCGGCGACGGTGCCCCGGAATCCGCTGTAGCCGACCATCCCGTAGTACCAGCCGTCGGGGCCGTAACGCAGATTGCTCGGCCCGGCATGCGTATCCCCCGTGCCCCAGCCGCTAAACAAAACGGTCTTCACGTCGGCCCTGTCATCGCCGTTCGTGTCTTTCAGGAACAGCGTGTGCGGGGCCTGATGCACGACGATGCCGCCGTATGCGAACGTCAGGCTCGTGGGAATGCTCAACTTGTCGGCAAAAACGGTGAACTTGTCGGCCACGCCGTCGCCGTTAGTGTCTTCGCAAATCAGGATCTTGTCGTGCCCCTGCCCTTCGCGTTGCAGATCGTTCGGGTAATCGACCGTCACCGCAACCCACAGCCGGCCGCGTTCATCCCACGCAAGCGCGATCGGTTTGCCGCCGAAATTCGGCTCGCTGGCAAAGAGTTTCATCTCGAGGCCGGCGGGATGCTGATAGTGCTTGATGGATTCTTCGGGCGGCAAGGGCATTTGCATTTTGGAGATCGGCCCGCTCTTGCCGCGATCGGGCGGGTAGAACGGCAGTTTTGCTTCCGCGAATTCGAATGGCTTCACGTTCTTGCTGGGCCCAACCATCTCGGGCTTGTCGAAAAAATTCGGCACGGCCGAGGGGTCATCATGACACGCCCAGCGGATGCCGCGCTCGACGAGGTTGTGAAAACCGGGATGACCGAACGTGCGTTCGTCGTGCCCCCAGGCTGTGTAGAACACACGGCCCTTGCCCTGCGTGCGAACCCACGTCCACGGTTCCTTCTCCTTCCGGCTCTCGCGATATTCGAGAACCGTGCGGTCTTTCTCGTTATGCTTCGTGTGAACGTAGGTCTCGTCCCAACTTTCGAAGCCACCAAAACCTTTCGTGATTGGATGCTCCTTCACGGCCGGCGTCACGCGGAAGGTGCCGGTGCCATGCCGCAAGAATTGCCCGCCCATCAGATCGACCACCTTCGCCGAATTCCGAAAACAGTACGTGGCACAGTGCAGCGGAATGAAACCCTTGCCCCCTTCGACGTACTCGAGCAGGGCCTTCTCATGCTCTGGCGTGATCGCATCGATGTTCGCGTAAACGATCAGGCCATCGTACCCGGCGAGGTTCTTGGCCGAGAGCGCATCGGCCTTGTCCGTGTAAACGATGTCGATCTTCCGCGATTCAAGCCCCTTGACCAAATCGCGATAGCGATCGGCCGGCTTGTGATGGCCGTTATCGCCGAGGAAGAGCAACTTCAAAGGCTTCGGCTCGGCAGCAATAAGGCCTAGCGGGAAGACAAGAATGGCCAAGAGAAAAATGATGATCCGCATGATTAGACCGCCAGTGCGAAAGAATGGGGATGAATTAAGTTTATGCGGAGCCGCGACCGCGAGGGAATGAGCTTGAGTGGGTTGTACCAAACGGAGCCGCGCCCGTAAAGATGCAGTCAAGGCGATGACTACTTCCTTACGGGCGCGGCCCCGATGTCCCGGGCAATCTGGGTGGATTGCACGTGTCTTATCTAACTCCGTGCATCCATCTCTTGATCATCGGCGAAAGAAAAATCAGTAGCACGCCCGAACCGATCGCGACAAATCCAACTTGATTGAACACCTTCATCGCGAGTTCGAGCGACTGCTCTTTCGTAGCGTTCTCATCGACTGCCGTGAGGTTTGAAATCAACTTCCCGGCCTGATGCGCAATCGAGGACGACAAGAACCAGAAGCCCATCATGAATGCCACGATCTTGGCCGGCGAAAGCTTCGTCACCAATGAGAGTCCCACGGGCGATAATGCGAGTTCACCAAGTGTGTGCAGAAGATAAAGCGTGATCAAGAACATCGCGGGGATCAGGGCATCCTGGGCCATCGGCACGCCGAGATTCAGGACCATGAAACCTGCACCGAGCAGCAAGAGGGCTATTGCGAACTTGATCGGTGCAGCCGGCTCCAATTTGTTCTTTGCGAGGTACGTCCACATGAACGAGAAGACCGGCGCGAACATCATGATGAACAGAGCGTTCACGGCCTGGAAGTTACTTGTCTTCAACGTCAGACCGAATAGATTCTTGTCCACGTTGTTGTCCGTGAATATGTTCAACGCACTCCCGGCCAGTTCAAAGAACGTCCAGAAAATCGCCGTGAATACCAGCAAAATCGTGATGACCCAGAGTCGCTGCCTCTCGACCACGGGGTACTGGAACGACAAGAAAATAATGTACCCGATCATCACCAAACCAACGACGGCGAGCAGATAATCCATGACGTCGTTTTGGTAGATCAGCATGCAAATCAGAGGAAGAAAGAGCAGCGAGCCGAGTAGAATCGGCATATCCATGCGTGATTTGGCCTTTGGTTCTTCGCCACCAACGGAATACTTCGGTGGGTCGGCCTTATCCTCAAGCAAACCAAGCTTCTGCGTGACCAGGAAGATACACAAGCCTGCAATCATGCCGATGCCGGCGAGCAGAAATCCGTACCCCCAGCCTTCGATTTCGCCGACGGTTCCGCAGGTGAGCGGAGTGAGGAAGGCACCGATGTTGATGCCCATGTAGAAGATGGTGAAGGCCCCATCACGCCGCGGATCGCCCTGTGCGTAAAACTTGCCAATCAGGCTGGAGATGTTCGGCTTGAAGAACCCATTGCCAAGCACCAGAAGGCTCAACCCTAAATACATCAACACTTTCGTATTTTTTGTTCCATCCCCACTGATGTCCCAACTGAAGAACAACGTGAACTGTCCTGCGGCCATCAGGATGGCACCCCAAATGATCGACTTGCGGAACCCGAGATACTTGTCCGCCAGGAACCCTCCGAGGAGCGGAGTGAGATAGACGAGTGCCCCGTATGCTCCGTAAATTCCGTAACCGATTTTTTTCTCGAAGCCAAACCCACCGTCCATCGCGGTTTTCGTGAGATACAGGATGAGCAAGGCTCGCATGCCGTAGTAGCTGAATCGCTCCCACAGTTCGACCATGAATAGGAAGAAGAGGGCTTTGGGATGTTGTCGGCGATTCGTGAAAATCACGAACGCCACCCACACTGCGACCGCCAACCAGGCGATCACCATAATGCGATATTCTTCACGCATGCGAGCGAACCTCGGACCGGAAGGAGAACGTTTCTTGCCTGTTAGCAAGGCAAGCGACGGTAAGAATATCAGCGCAAGGGGTTTAGTGAAAGCGCAAAGCAGCGGTTCTGCTTCTTTCTTTCTAATTTTCTCTCGCGGGCCAGTCGTCGCGTTCTCCGCAGTCTACAACGATTTGGCTTGTATCTGCTATCGGTGCCGAACTCGTTAGAATAAATCAAGCAAACTGGATCGGCCCCCAGGGAAATCGCCGTGAAACGCACGTTCACCGATGAAGTTCTCGACGATCGCATGGCCGCGATCCTGCGTGGCAAATCCCCCGCGGAGCGATTGGCGATCGGCAATTCGCTTTGGCAATTTGCCCAAAACATGATCCGCGCGAATCTTCATCGCCAACGTCCCGATTGGTCGACCGAATCGTTGGAACGCGAAATCGCCCGGAGGATGTCGCATGGAGCCGTCTCCACTCGTCGGCGAGCGCGTGCAGATGAAGGTGACACTGCAGTGACTTCTCGTTCAATCGCGATTGTCACCTTCAAACCCTGCCTGAGCCCCTCCCTGGGGCGGGCTAGCACGGCAAATCCAAAATAATTCCCCAACTTCGCTTTACAAACGGCCCCCTCCAAAATACAGGTCGGGGCATGATTCCTCGTTCTCTCGTTGCGCACCTGGATGCGGACTGCTTTTATGTCTCCGCGGAGCGGGTTCGGCATCCCGATTTGCTCGGCAAGCCCGTGGGCGTGCTGGGCAATCAGGGGGCGTGCGTCATTGCCAAGAGTTACGAGATGAAGGCGGCCGGCGTCAAAACCGGCGAGCCAATCTGGGATGCTCGCGTCAAATGCCCCGAAGGCATCTACATCAAACGCGATTTTCGCTGGTACGAAGTCATTTCCCGCCAAATGCTCGACGTGACGCGAAAACACTCGCACCTAGTCGAATACTACTCGATTGACGAATTTTTCTTTGCCGTGGAAACTCCGCGTGGCCAGGCGGTTGAACCCGCCATTCGAGCCGTGCAGGCGGAAATCAAAGAGAAAATCCGCGTGCCGGTCACCATCGGCGTGGCCCGCACCCGCACCCTGGCCAAGCTGTTCTCCGATACTGCGAAACCGTTCGGCATCCGCGTGGCGAGCACTCGCGAAGAAGAACGCGAACGCCTGAGCCAACTGAGCGTTCAAGAAATCAGTGGCATCGCCGGCCGGCGGGCCCAGCGTCTCGCCGATCGCGGCATTCATACCTGTCTTCAGCTGGCGGATGCGGATCGCCGGGTGGTCCGCGAACTACTGACCAAGACCGGCGAAGACCTGTGGTGGGAGCTGAACGGCACACCGGCCACGCCGATTCGGCCGAACCGCACGCCACGCCAGTTCATCAGTCGCGGCGGGTCGATTGGCGGGGCATCGGGCGATCCGAACGTCATCGAAGCCTGGCTGGTTCGCAATGCGGAACGGCTGGTCGAGGAACTTGAGTTCTACGAAGTGAAGGCCGGGAATTTGACGCTCGCCCTGCACTTCAACAACCACCCGTCAATCGGCGCGAATGCACCACTGGCCAGCCACACGGACCGCTTCGACGTGCTGCTGGATGGCTTGCGAATCGCCCTGCCACGTTGCTGGCGGCCCGGCCTGGTGGTGACGCACATGCACCTGATCGCGGGGAAATTGCGTAAGCCAGGCTTCACGCAACCGGGGCTATTCGATCCGCCCGCGGAACCATCCGACACGATCGCCCGCTTGAAACGCGAAGCCAGCGAACGCCACGGCCGCTTCAGCGTGCGCAGTGGAACCACGCTGTTCTTGCCGGAACTATACCGCGATCCATCGCATGGATTTGATATTTGCGACGTGCGGGGGAAGTTTTGTTTTTAGAGAGTATTTCGGAGCCACCCGTAACGGACCGGTCAGAAAACCCGCTCCCTTACGGTCGCGGCTCTGAAGTTTTGCTCGCGAAAGTTATGCCCCACCGCCACCACCAAAAGAAGTCGGCCCGCCAATTGGCGAGCCGACGACGTGAGACAAATCTAGAAGCGACCTACTCGCTCTTTCCCTTACCGCGAACCAGAATGATCACCTGAGCTTCGGTACCACTATCCGTCACCACCGTGATGGATTTAGCCATGTCGCCGGCCGAGTTCGGCTGAAACACGAGTCGCACAACGTGGGCTTGCTTCGACTCAACACCATCGGCGACGGCTGTGATCAGGCCATCGCCCCCCTTCACGTCGAGGATCTTGAACGGCTTGTCGCCTTTCACCACAACGCTCATTTCCTTGGTGTCGCCAACCTTGACGGCATGGAACTGAACCGAGGCCGGGGTAGCCGTGATCGGAGCGACCACATCGACGGCGACCGGAACGCGAATCGTCGGAACCGAAGGATTCGACGAGGCGAAAAGAATCTCCGTCGTCCAGGAACCAGTGTCGAGGCCCGGAAGGAGCATCGCGGAGACCTCGTACACCACTTCGGTGCGATCGCGGCGAATCAGCTTGTAATTCGCTTTCACGAAGTCCGTGCTGCTCGCGGCCCCCTTGAGTTCGAAGTAGGGATCATTCCGCATCGTGACCTGAAGGCTGCCGGTCCCTTCCGCACCTTTCCGAACGTGGCCGAGTGTAAGTGTCTCGCCGGACTTGGAAAAACTGTCGTTGCGGTTGGCCCGCACAGAAAGCGTGACTTCACCCCCGGGACGCGAAAAGCTGACGTAAACGATGACTTCCTTGGGGCCTACAAACCGCTTCGTATCCATGGTGGCGGTCACATAAGTGGAGGCACCCGGTGCGAGAGTATTTGCACCAACGCTGGCAGCGACGCAGCCACAGGAGACGCGAGCACCACTGATGTACACGGTCTGATTGCTGGTGTTGGTCAGCTTGAAGTGGTGGACCAGCACCGGCCCGAATGGAACGGTCCCGAAATCCTTGGTTCGTTCGGAAAAGAACCGCTCGGCCTCGCCGCCCTGGGCTGTACCAACGACCAACGCCCCGATGAGCAGCAAGATGTTTCTGGCCACAAGTACTCCTCCGCTAGGTCGGCGCAATCGGATAACCCCCACAATCATCGGCCGCCGAAAGTGCTTCAGAAGCAACCTTATGAGACAGTCGGGAAGGGAACCCGACCGGGGCACCGCAGAACTCGGATCTTTCATCAAACCCCTACCTGTCGACAGGAAGAACCGATTCGATCGGTGCAGTAAGCAAACCTGCCGCGATTGCTGCAAAAGGAACGGAAGCCTTGAACCGGCACGGAAGTGCAAGCTTCCGGCCCTACCAGATCACCCAAACATCCCAATATAAGCAGTTTTCATGCGGAGAAAGTGGATTGAAGTTACCGATGGGCCAAAACTGCGACATGAACCGCCGAAGCCCCCGCCTCCTTCAAGGCCCGTGCCGCATCGCTGACAGTGCTGCCCGTAGTCAGTACGTCGTCTACTAGTAATACCTTACGACCGGACACATTGGTCCGCCTCGATGCTCGAAAAGCACCTTTCAAGTTCTCCCGTCGAGCGGTTGCCGTGAGTACAACCTGAGACTTGGTCGGCCGGATCCGTTTCAAAGCGGACGGCGAATGAGGAACCTTCAAATGAGCCGCTACAGCTAAGGCGAGACATTCAGACTGGTTGTAGCCCCTACGCAGCCTCCGCCACCAATGCAGGGGAACCGGAATGACGACATCGGCACCAATCTCTCGGAAGCACGCTTCCTGGTGCCTGGCCCAGAGTAGCCCGACGCACTCGGCCAGCGTTTCACCCGCACGATGCTTCATCGAGAGAATGCAATCTCGAAGCAGCCCGTCATATGGCCCAAGCCGAATGACACCATCGAAGTGAAAGCGGTCGTCGCGACAGCGGGGACAACCTTCAGCGAGGTAGGAAAATTCGCCGACCGAGCTGCTGCAACGGGGACAGGTGGCAAACGGGTCGTGAGTGATCGCCTGGACGCAGGTCGGGCAGAAGTCGATGGCAGAATCGGCCAGAAGGGATTCGCAACGAACGCAAACATTCGGGTAAACGAGATCGCGCAGGCCACGAGCAAGATCGGGTAACACGGGAAGGCCTCCCGTAGAAACGCTTTTCATAGCCGCAATCGTAAGAGTGCGAAAAGCGAGACTACCGCTACGGAAGAGATCTTATGCCGCGAAACGTGATTGGGAACTTGAGTTGGCTTGCAGCAAAGCGAGAGGCGACGCGTCCGGATTCACCAGACAATCCAAATCGACAAAGAACGAATGCTCCAGGGCAAAGCGACCACGGAGTTGAGCGTGAGCGAGGCCATCGGCGAACAGGGCCCAGGTCGCACCGGGCTGAAACGTGTGTACCTTTCGAACCGCCTTCATCTGAAAGCCCTGGTTCTCTTTCAGGAAATCGTGCAAGCGAACCATCAACGCATCATAAGCAGTGCGATTCGGTTTCTTTCCTGTGAATTGCCGGACCATCGATTGTGTTGGGGAGGTCCATTGCTCGATCGATCGCGCCGAAATTCGGTTCCTGGCGGCAAGGCGAGCGAGCAACTCTGGAAACCGTTCCGAGACTGACCACACGTGTGCATCGGTCGGATCGATATTCACATAGACCCGCAGGATGCGACGCCCGAACGACGGCCGGGTTGGAAAATGATCGATGTGCAACAAATCGTTGCGGGCCCGCAGTCGCGATACCCGCGTGGCTTCCTCTCGCGAACGTAGTGACACGCGGTCGCTAGTCAGGCCAGCAGCATATTCCGGGATGCTGTTCTGAAGCCAGTGACGGACGCCGCTCGAGAATCGCCCCAAAATCTCGGCCAGGCGTGTTCGTGCTTCTTGGCCCTGCCGGCTGAGACCGCTCAGACGGCCGTTACTCGGATCGAACGAAATGTCCTTGCTAGCACTGGTCGTTGATTTCTGGGCGAGGAGGAATGACAGATCATCGCCCATCGGAAGCGAGAATGGACAGTCCGGCAAAACCTGCAACTCGTATCGCTCCAGTGCCTCGGCAGAGATTTGCGTTTCGACGATCGTGGAGAGAGAACTCACGCGGGCTATGCCGATTTCCGTTGGGCCGCCGTCACAGCAACCGTGGCTGGCAGTGTTAACACGAAGCGTGTGGGCCCGTCGTCCACAGGTACAAAGTGTACGTCCCCGCCGTGCTGACGGGCCAATCTCCAGGCGGCAGATAGACCGAGTCCCCTGCCCCGCCCTGCTTCTCGACCGGAGAAGAACGGGTCGAACAAATGCTCGCGGGCTCGTTCGTCCAGCCCAGGACCACTGTCCTCGACAACCACATCCAGCCGATCCGAGCGAAACACGCTGGCCACGCGAACCCAGCCGCCGGCGGGAGAGGCTTCCACGCTATTGCGAATCAGGGCCGAGAGGGCGACTGTCAATTGCTTCGGATCCACATCGACCCAAAGCGGGGTAGACATGGCTTCCAGTTCGATTTCGATGTTACGCTCGGCCGCAAGAGGGGCGACCACGGCGATCGATTCACGAACAAGCCGGCTCAGTTCGATCCATTCCTTGTGTAGCTCCGGCGGCCGGGCGAAGTACATGAGTTCCGTGAGCACGGAGTGAATTCGCCGCGTTTGCCGGATGATGGACTGAAGGGCTTGCTTCTTCGCATCGTCCGTCTCGTCCCGCATCAAGTACTGGCCATGCCCGGAGATGATCGCCAGCGGATTGTTGATTTCATGGCCGGCCCCGGCCGCCAACTCGGCAAGCGCGGCCAACTTCGCTTCCTTCACTCGTTCCTGGAACGCGTCGGACTCGCGGATCGGCTTGATGCTCATATCCTCGACGGCATCGGCCAGGTCGAGCAAGCGTAACCCGCTCCGCGGATCGCTGCGTTCGAGGTTGAGCCAGGCGTTCAGATCGCACTCGGCCGCGTAACACCGACGAACTTGCTCCAGATCCGTCGAACGAATTTGCAACTCTGCGAGGCCGGAAGCGAGATCAAATTCGTCGCTAACGAAGAAGCGCGTCTCGGCCTGTTCGGCCAGAATGACCGCGACCTGAACCACCGCGTGCAGCCGGCGATCGCCCCCCATTTGGTGGGCGAGCTCCGGAGTCACGTCGATTCGACCGAGTAAAATTTGCGCCCAGCGTGGCAACCTCCACTCGTTGGAAAGCCGCCAGGCAATGTCGGCCCGCGTCGAGCCCCAGAGACGAATCTGCGTCCCGAATGGGTCCGTGTGCAAACTCGGATCGGCCAGGTATTCGTTGATCGCTCGCGGTTCAACAACGCCAACCGCGAGACACCCGGTGAATGCGAGCCACGCCCCAGTCCAGGCCTGGGCCGGCTCAATGCCGACAAAGTTCTTTGCCAAAATTTCCGCGAAGTGGGCAGCCGCAAGTGCGGTGCGGGTCGCGGGCAGGATTTCGGGCGAACGCCAATCGACCCAGGGGACCGACGGACTCGCGAGCAGTGTCTTGAGCTTGCCATCGCTGGCACAGCCCGAATGGACCTGAAACGGAATATCGCGTGAAAGGAGATAGAGCAACAACCCAGGATCGTTGCGAAGATCGGACCAAGAATGGGAACCACCGACAGCGGCGCACGCGGCAAATGACGCGGCATCCGGCCAAAACCAGGGCAGAAGTCCAGCTTGCTCGCCCGGACCGGTCGGGAGCACGAAACACCTCAAGACGCGAGGAGACAGAGAACAAAAGATAGGGATCAAATGTCAAGGGACAGGAATCAGGAATGGCTTCCTGTCCCCTGTCCCCTGGATTCTGACTGCTCGAAATTAGGCCGCGGCGGCCGTCTCGAGGTCGAGCTGGACGCACATTCGCTCGATCAGGGTCTCGACTTCGAAGGGCTTGTGGATGAAATCATCCGCGCCCGCTAGTTTCAATTCCTGAATTCGATCTTCTTCGACCATGCCGGACATGCACAGGATGCGGACATCCTCGAGTGTGCTGTCGGCTCGCACCCGCTGGCAGACTTCTTTGCCATTGATATCGGGCAGCATCACATCCAGGACGATCAAGTCCGGGTGATACTCCTTCACCATCATGCCCGCGTCGAACCCGTTCTGGGCCACGCGAGTTTCAAAGCGGCCGTCCTCGTCGAGGAACTTCTGGATGAGTTCCAGGAGTTCGACATCGTCGTCAACGAGAAGCACTTTGCGCTTCCCGCTCTCGAGAGCATCGGTCGGGATGCCGTTGTCTCTCATGAATTTATAGAGGGCCTCGCGAGGGATGCGGCGGAACCGGCTGCCCGGTACGCGGAATCCCTTGAGCTGGCCATTGTCGAAGCAGCGAATGATGGTCTGCTGGGAGACCTTACAGATCTTCGCGGCTTCACCAGTCGTGAACACGGTTTTCATGCGCTCGTTCACCCCTTGAGCTGGCGTTAAAGGCCAGGTCGCACGTATGCGGTTTCGCGGCCGTCCATCGGCCGTCGAAGTGACCGCCATCTTCCTTGACGGACACATTTACCCGATTCGCCTGGGTCACTCTGGGTCGGGGCTAGTCGCCCTCACATTAACCCATTGCAACGTTCAGCGAAGCAGGGTGGTCTGGGAAATCCGCACAAGAAGCCAAGGTGAAACACAAGTTGGAGAGGATTGCCGACCTTACAGATGAGGGGGAGTTTAACGGGAACCCTGAAAATGGTCAACGCCAACCTGTCTGGTTTAGCCGACTATTCCCAAGCACCCAAGCCACCTAATCCATACTGTCGAACTATCTTCCGCAGCCTGCGGATTTGGTCCTCACAAATGAAATCTTGTGAGAGACACCTGCATCCTGCCGTTACCCAAACCCTATCGACGCTATCCGGGCCTCAGTCGACCCTACTTTCCCATTTTACCAGGACGGGCCAGATTTCCACCCCGCCTGGACCTCGAAAGATGACCAAAAACCCATCTCTCGCGGTCGGTCTCGTCAACCGGAATGACCCATAACCGATTATTGCAGGTAAATCAACAGCACTGCCAGATCAGCCGGGGTGATGCCACTCACGCGACCCGCCTGCCCAATGTTCGCGGGCCGAATCCGCGACAATTTCTCCCGAGCCTCGGTTCGGAGTTGGGTGATCGCGTTGTAATCGAAGGCTGCGGGGATCGCCTTGTTCTCCATCTTCTGAAAGCGCTCAACCTGCTCCGCCTGTCGGCCCACGTAGCCTGCGTACTTGCACTCCAGCACGACTTGCTCCACCACGTTGGATTGATCGTTCCATCTTGCGATGGCTGGGTGCCGTTCGCACAACTCCGCCCAATCGGTATCCGTGCGTTTCAAATGCTTTTCCAGCGTTTCCCCCGCATGTTTGCTCGAACGCAAGTAAGCGGTAAGTTCGCCAATCCCCTGTTCCTTCCGTTCGTAACGCAACCAATCGTCCGTTTGCACACTGCCCACCTCGCGCCCAAGCCGCGTGAGTCGCCGGTCCGCATTGTCGTGTCGAAGGAGCAAGCGATACTCCGCCCGCGACGTGAACATGCGGTACGGCTCATCGACCCCCTTGGTCACCAGGTCGTCGATCAGGACGCCGATGTAAGCCTGGCTGCGATCCAAGACGAGAGGCGGCTTTTCCGCGACCTTTCGCGCTGCGTTGATGCCTGCTAAAAGCCCCTGGGCTGCCGCCTCTTCGTAGCCCGTCGTGCCGTTGATTTGGCCCGCAAAGAACAGCCCCTCGACCGGTTTGGTTTCCAGGGACGTGCGAAGCTGATCCGGCGGAGCATAGTCGTATTCAACCGCATAACCCCAGCGCATCACCTCCGCGTTTTCCAGGCCGGGAATCAGCTTCAGCATGCCCTGCTGCACATCTTTCGGCAAGCTCGTCGAAATCCCGTTGCAATAATATTCGCGAGTGTGCAGGCCTTCCGGCTCCAGGAAGATCTGGTGGCGATCCTTGTCGGCGAAGCGAACCACCTTGTCCTCGATCGACGGACAATAGCGAGGCCCACGCGACTCGATCTGGCCGGAATACATGGGGGAACGATGCAGATTTGCTCGAATCAGATCGTGAACGGCCTCGTTGGTGTAGGTGATGTGGCAATTGACCTGCGGCACGTCGATCTTGGTCGTGGCGAACGAGAACGGTCGTGGCACCGCGTCGCCGGGTTGCTCTTCCACCTTCGTGAAGTCGATCGTCCGGCCATTGAGCCGACAGGGCGTGCCGGTCTTGAAACGAGCCAGGAGGAAGCCACAATCGGTCAGCGAATCGCTCAACGATTCCGAAACCGCGTCCCCGGCCCGGCCCCCTTTGCTCTTGGCTTCGCCCGTGTGCATCAGGGCTTTCAGAAACGTCCCGGTCGTCAGAATGACGCACTTCGCACGATAGTACGTGCCGCCGTTGGCCAGCACGCCAGTGATGCGTCGCGTCGCGGGGCTGGCCGAATCAGAAAAATCCTCGAGCACGAGGGCTTCGACCATCTCCTGACGTAGCGTCAGGTTCTCCTGCTCCTCGACCCAGCGTTTCATGGTAAATTGGTAGAGCTTCTTGTCCGCCTGGGCCCGCGGCGAATGCATCGCCGGGCCTTTCGACGCGTTCAACATGCGAAATTGGATGCCGCTCACGTCGGTACATTTCCCCATCACACCGCCGAGAGCATCGATCTCACGAACAATCTGCCCCTTGGCCACGCCGCCGATGGCCGGATTGCAACTCATCTGAGCCACGCTATCCGCATTGATGGTGAGCAGAGCAGTCTTCGCCCCCACCCGCGCAGCCGCCATCGCGGCCTCAACACCCGCGTGCCCGGCCCCGACCACTACCACGTCGAAATCGAAGGTGAGATTCATTGACCGTCCGAGAGATGCAGGAGAAACCATGGAGCATTACGAATAGTTATCCTACTCATGAGCTTGCTCGTCTTCTCTCCAATTGACGGCAACCTACAAGAGAAAATGATTCCGACGGAGTATGCGACACCCCTCCACAGAGGAATCCAACTACGTCGGAATCATCGATATTCGGTCGGAATCAACCCTACTTCACCTCTTCGGCCTCGACGCGAAGAAACTCGTCTACGCCAGAAAGAATCGAGTGCTGAGTTTGCTTGATGGCCAAGCCGAAAGTGGAGTGACGGAGTTTTTGTGGTAAGAATTGGGGAGGGGGTCCATCATGGGAGTGAAGAAAAGGAATGAACTCAGGTTTCCGCCAGAAAACCGAGTGATTTTTTTTCCTCTCACTGCATCCACGATGTCCCCGTTTCCAGCTTGAATTCTGTCGGAGTGGACCTTGCACCCCGTGGCAGGGACATCGAGTGATGGTCAGCGGGTGATTTTTCAATGACATCAATCGCGTCCCTGCATACCCGAGGGTTTCGGTTTTCTACACGCCGAGCGAAGGAATCACTCGGGCGACGAGCGGAGTATCGTGGGGGGAATCGTCGTAAATCTCGGCTCCACGGCCGCGCCCGGGACTGGTGTCGTCGGGGGCGGAGACAGTGTGGGATTCGCCGAGGGCATGTGAGCGTTCAGACTGGGCAAAAACGGCTTGGTCAATGCGGGCGACTTCAAGTCTGCTGGCTTAGTCGTGCGGGAGCCGGAAGGAGCAGGCGGAATGGTGGTCTTTGGTGGCGGCAGGATGCCGTTTGTTGGTGCCGGGTTTGTGGCCGGCTTGCCCATTTGTGGATCACCCGTCGGCGTTGGGATTCCGTTTGTGCCCTGCAAGAACGCGGGGTAAACCGGCGGCGCACATTCCGGGTGCGCATGGAGGAGTTTAATATCCTCCAATCACTACTGTCCCGTTAGAAGTCGAACAGCGACAACTGTTTATGGCGAGGCTCGACTGAATCCGGCTCTATTTTACTCGACAATACCGAAAAAAGCGGTGTTTTTTCAAACAGACTGAGGCTCAAAATTTGCAGAATTTCGTTCATGG
>SIAJ01000108.1 GCA_009691845.1 Gemmataceae bacterium | reverse complement strand
TCGATGCAACCGCCACCGACAACGACGACTTCACCAAGCTGCGAACCAAGACCAAGCTGGACTACGGCCACGGCACTCGCAAGGTTTCGGAGATCCATCGGCTCGATCTGCAATCGTGGCGAAGCGAGAAGCTCCTCGCCGAGGGGCGTTACGTCCGCGAATTCGCGGCGACGCAGGACGGCAAACGCATCGCGATGGTCTCGTGCATCGACGACACGGTGATCAAGTCCGAAGGCGAATCCCGCGTCGATATCTGGGAAGCTGGCAAAGTCGTCTCGCCGCCGACGGATGTCTATCGAGCGAAAGCCGCCTCGCCGCACGCGTGGCTGGAAGGGTTGGCGTGGAGTCCGGATGGCACAAAGCTGGCGTTTTGTGCGATTTTTGATGCCTATCCGGCGGAGATCATTGCCCACTCGTTCCAGAGTGGAAAATGGTTGGGGAAGCGGATGGAGCGTCCGAAAGACTCCGAGTCCCAAGTAAACTTCCAAGTCCGCGGATACGGAACGACGCTCCGCTGGCAGTCTTTAGACGCTGTGAATTTCATTTCGGAATATGCCGGCACTAATGACATAATGTCATGGATTTCTGATCGGCAAATCCATGGTTCAGGCAGTCAACTTGCCGGCAAGGATGGGACAATTCAGACTTTCGACATTCGGCCAGACAATCATCGAGCGGCTGCCGTCCGATCGGACGCAGAGCATTTTTCTGAAATCGTCGCCTTGGCGGGAGAAAGCATCCGACCGATTACGAACGTGAATCCACACGCAAGCGGTTGGAGGTCTCCGCACATCAGCCATCTTCGGTGGCAGGCGATAGATGGTGAGTATGTCGGCGGCATACTCGAACTTCCTCCCGACTACAAGAAAGGCGACAAGCTTCCGCTCGTCGTCGGCCTGCACGGCGGACCGACCACTTCGAGCAAGGCCGAGTTGAGTTACGACCCACACAACGGCAGGCTCTACTTCGCTGCTCATGGCTATGCCGCGTTCTTTCCGAACTATCGCGGCTCGACCGGCTATGGCGACAAGTTCGTCACCGATCTCATTGGCAACGAGAACGATATCGAAGTGAAGGACATCTTGGCCGGCATTCAGCATCTCATCAAGGAAGGCATCGCCGACCCGGATCGCATCGGCGTCATGGGTTGGTCGAACGGCGGCTATCTCACCAATTGCCTGATCACGCTGAAGGATTCGCCCGTGAAGTTCAAGGCGGCCAGTTCGGGGGCGGGCATCCTGGACACCGTGGCCGAGTGGGGCTTCAACGACGAGCCAGCGTATGCGGCGGTTTTCAAGAAAGGCCTGCCGTGGGAGCAGCCCGATATTTATCGCAAAACCTCGCCGACTTACGGCCTGGGCAACGTGACCACGCCGACGCTCATTCACGTCGGTGCGAACGACGAACGCTGCCCACCCGGCCACAGCAAGATGCTCTACCGAGCACTTAAGGAATACAAAAAGGTGCCGACGGAGTTGATTGTGTATCCCAATCAACCGCACGGCTTGCAGAAGCTATCGTACCGAAAGGCCAAGATGGAATGGGACTTGGCTTGGTTTGATAAGTATGTGAAGGGGGCGGGGAAGAAGTGAGGAGTCAGGAGGCAGGAGACAGGAGACAGGAGACAGGGTTTCTGTTCCCTGAGCCCTGTCCCCTTGATTCCTGTCCCCTGTCCCCTGACTCCTGATCCCTAGTTCAATATCGCCAAATCAAGTCGATGCCCAACCGGAACCGTGTCAGGTCGTTGGAGCCGATGATGCCGAACTCGGCGGCGATGCCCATTTGCAGGTAGTCCGTGAAGCGATAGCGGAAGCCGGTGGCGATTGAGACGTAGTTCTTGCCCGCCGCGGAGGCACCGATATTCGCGAGATCGCGGCCTTCGAAGGTGAAGGCCGGTCGTTGGGTGCCGTCAGCCGTGTAGCGGAACCAGTTGAGTTCGAGCGTGGGATAGAAGCGGTGCTGATTGCCGCTATCGAGATCGAGATGCAGCGAGTCGAAGAAGTAATCGCTGCGATTGTCGTCCGTTCCGGTGTGGATGCCCGCCACGTTGATCAAGTGGAAGGTACCATAGCTGGTCTCGCCCAAGCGACGGCCGATGGACAAGTACGGTACCAGTCCGAACGTGCCGGTGTCCTGGTAGACGGATCCGGCCCCCATCGGCAACTGAAACTGCAACCCGAACGAGGCAAGCGTTTGGGTGTCCGGAGCCCGCCAGAAGGTGAACTTCGGGCTCATCCAGAATTCGGAAAATCCACTGCCGCCGGTTGCTCCCGGACCGCTGCCCGGATTGATCGAGAGCCAGCCGAGTTTGTGCACAGCCACCGAAAAGCGGTCGGTAAAGGCCACGCGAGCTTGCGTGCCAATGAACTGCATGCTGCCGCCCTGGTAGTAGTACTGCGAACCCGGGATGGACTGGTACATATAGACCGGACGCAATTCGGTCAGCGAGCGCGGATCTTCCGCGAGGAACGGATTCGAGATTGGCGAACTGAAGTTGTCGAACGCAGTGTCGCTTCGAAAGGCCAGGCGATCGCGGTCCCCCTGGTCGCCGAACGTGGGGAATTGCTCGCGCAGCTCGTTGAGATCGCGTTCGCGTTCCGGCCACCAAGAGGGTGCCGGGCCCGCCGCAGGCTCTCGGCCAGGCGCGGGATCGTCGAGATCGGCCCGGTTCCGACGATTATTCATCAGTTGGGCGGATGTCGGATTGCGGAGCGTGGCCCCACGGGAATCATTATCATCACGACGATCGCGGTCCGATTCGCGGGTGCGGGAAGCGGGTGTCGCACGCCGGTCGCGTTCGCGGGGAACGCCCCAGTTGTAACGCTCCTCGGCGGAGGCACGATCGGGACCTTCGCCCACTCGGCCAGTCGCAATGGGACCAAGGCGAGCGGCGGGTAACTTGGGGCCATCCAGAAACGGGTCGGGCTCGCTGGCGCGGACTGTGGGCTGTTGATTGGGAGTACCCAACCGCGCGGCAGGTTCCTGGGCGCAGACAGGCAGGGCCAACGCGAGAACGATTCCGGCAAACGAACGCTGCACGGCCTAACCCTCCGTGGCCTGGCCTTCTGCCGGCGCAAGGATCGGCCGGCTTCGGAAATAGTCGTCCCGGCCCGGGTTTGAGGTCAATCGGTTTATTTCTGAGTTTGAGCCGAAGTTCGGATGGACACCGCACGACCCGTTCAGATTGCCCGAAGACCCTATTTTTCGCGGTGCATCACTCCTGAAGTATCGGCTTTGCAGATGGCGCAAAATGGAACGCTGTTCATGCGGAGGCAATTCTGTTGTCCGAAGGCGGGGGTTGGTTCATAATCCATACTCCATGTAACTTCTGTTCCCCGTGAACGTTGCCGAGAGTCGGTTAGGGCAAAAACCGGACCTTTGGGCGGGAGTCCGTGTGAAGAAACTGCTCTTTGCCAGCCCGAAAGCGGGCGTCGGGAAGACGACGGTGGCCATCCACATGGCCGCTGCCGCCGCGATGTCGTGTCGTCGGGTTCTCCTGGTCGATTGCGATCCGCTCGGCGATGCAATTGCCGCTCTCGGTCTGGCAAGTCCGCATGCCACCCGGGAGTTCCCGCACGCCGGAAGAAATACGAGAAGTACTGGGCGATTCGGTGCAGGCCGTTGCCGAATCGCTCGCGCAGGTGACGAAAATTTCTCCAGCTTTACCGAATGAGGGGCCGAAAAACCGGCCAGAGGATGAGACACGCAACATGAACCATCAGAATCCGACTGGGCCGATTGACGGGCCGATCCGCGGACACACCGGCGACGTGACAGCCGTGACCTACTCTCCAACCGATCGGCTTCTGGCGACGGCAAGTTGGGACAAGACCGTTCGCCTTTGGGATTCGACCACGGGCGCAGAGAAGGCCATGCTGGCCGGGCACACGGGCGTCGTCAGTTCCGTGGCTTTTTCGCCTGATGGAATGTTACTCGCCAGCACGAGCTGGGACAAAACAGCCCGATTGTGGAAGGTTGCGACGGGCTCGCCTGCCGTCACGCTAAAGGGACACGTGGGGGTTGTGACCTCGGTTGCTTTCTCGCCGCAAGGTGATCGCTTGGCAACGGGAGGCTGGGATAAGGTTGTTCGAGTTTGGAAGCTGGACGGCGAGCCGATCTCCGTGCTGGCGGGCCATGTGCGCATGGTCACTTCCGTGGCTATTTCGCCTGAAGGGCGAGCGGTTGCATCCGGCAGTTGGGATCGCACCATCAAGTTGTGGGACCTCGAAGCGGGGGTGTGTAGCGCTACCTTGCTCGGACATGCCGGCGACGTGATGAGCGTGGCGTATTCGCCCGATGGCAAATGGATCGCCTCGGGCAGCCTGGATCACACGATTCGTTTGTGGGATGCTCACTCTGCACGGGAAATTCATGTCCTACATGGTCACGGTGGCGAGGTGACTTCGGTTTCGTTCAGTCCCGATGGCCGCCGGTTAGCATCGGCGGGCTGGGATCGGACGCTGAAGCTTTGGGACGTGGAGACGGGCCAATTGCTGAACACACTCAGCGGGCACGGTGGCGTCGTGACGTGCGTTTCGTTCTCTCCGGACGGACGACGCATTGCTTCGAGCAGCCTCGATCGCACGGTGAAGGTTTGGGACATGGAATCTGGATCCGAGGCAGCGACACTCCAGGTTCAACCGAGCAACGAAGCGAAGGCGCCCGGACCTTACAACCCACGCGAGACGCCCCTGCCACGCGGCCCGAGCGTAGATGACACGAAGATCGGCACGCCGCCGCCTACTTCCGTGCCGGTCGTGGCCCCACCTCCTCCCACTCCGGTGGTCGTGGTTCAAGCACCCCCCATTTCAAAAATCGCCATCCAACCTTCAGCCGCCCCTGAAGTCGTGGTCCCGCCGGCCCCGCGCATCCCCACAGTTCGGCTGGCCCCGCTGACTCCCCCGGCAACGGAATCACCCGCACCCGCGATTGTCGACCCTCCAACGCCGCCCAAGCCTGCACCTGTGCCGCCTCCGTCCGTTGCACCCCCTGCTCCACGCATCATCGTTCAGCCAGCCACGCCACTACCTCCGAAGCCACTTGCGCCTAAGGCCCCATCACCGCCCAGCGTCGTCTCGCCTCCTCAACCGCCGCGGATCACGATACCTGCGAGGCCGATTCAGCCCACACCGTCCGCCCCCACCGCGTCGGATGACGATTCGTTCGTCGATACCTGGTCTGTTCCAACGAGTTCGCCACTGTTGACCGACATTCTCGGTCCAAGGCTGGGAAACTTCATGTTCGGTGCTGCTCCGGCAACTCAACCCGCCCGAGGTCCACGGCCGATTGTGGCTCCATCCGCCCCTCGCCCGGTTGCTCCGATACCTGCACCAGACGCGGTACCCACACCGGCACCAAGCGCGACCAAGACATTGCATTTTGGCGATCTCCGAGCTTCGATGATTCCCGCCCCAGTCGATGAACAGGAACCCGACTCTGACGAGGATCCTGATGCGATTGAGATTACGATCTCCACGGTTGAGCTTCCTGAGGTTGCCGTCGTCACACCTCCCACGCCACCGGCTGTTCACTTCGGGGACTTAACTAGCCGAGATGTTCAAGAACCCGCCGCACCGGCCACGCCGAGGGCGACAGTCGCACCGCTCGTGGCGATCGAAAGCCGATTCATGACGGGCGAAAAGATCGAGGTCGAACTACCCACTCTCGAATCGTCGCTGGTAGCATTCGCGAAGCCTGCAAATTCGACGCCCAGCGACGACCTGCCTTCGGCAGTCGAGGTTGAAGGTGTTACGGTCATCCCGGTGATACGGACGTCTGGTTCCGGGTTCGAGCCAGCCAAGGATTCTGGATCCACCCCGCCGAGGATATCGATCCCGGAGAAAAGCCTGCCCACCATTGACATCGCTCTTCCCAAAGCGTCCGAACCAAAGAACGCGGACATCGAACAAGCGAAGCGGACGCTGGAATCCGTGCCGAATATCGTGATTCCCGATCCGTCAAACCAAGCCTTGGAACGTCCGGCCCGGCAGCGAACCCCCGATCGGCCGGCAAGGGGCTCGGCCTTTAATACACTCGCGGTTAGTCCCGACGGGAACCTGGTTGCTGCCACGCGCGGCGATTCGTCCGTGATGATCTGGCACGCCTCGACCGGCGAAATGGTTCAGGCGATGCATGGGCACACGGGCGAAGTCACCGCCATCGCGTTTTCGCCGGATAGTGCCGTCCTCGCTTCGGCTGGCGACGACATGACGATCCGCTTGTGGGAAGTCGCGAATGGTTCGGAGTGTCGCGTACTAACCGGGCACAAAGCGCACATCACGGCCGTTATTTTCTCGATGGATGATTTGCACCTTGCGACGGCTGGTCTGGATGGCACCATCAAAATCTGGGACTGGGTGGAAGGTCAAAACGTTGCAACGCTGAGTGGACATCAGGATGGCGTGACGGCACTGGCTTACTCGCCGGACGGGTTCGATCTCGTTTCCGGAGGAGAGGACGGCACGGTACGTCTCTGGGATTTGGAAACGAAAAAAGAACGAATGTCGATTCCTGGCCACAAGCGTGAAGTGACCTCGGTCGCTTATGGTTCAGATGGCGAACGGATCGCATCGGCCGGCGGGGATGGCTTCACAAAAATCTGGGATGCAGGCACCGGCGAAGAGTGGTTAGCCATTGCCGCACACACAGGAGCCTGCTCGACCGTTTGCTTCGGTCCCGAGGGAGATCTGCTCGCCACCGCGGGACACGATCACGCCATTCGCGTCTGGAATGCCAACAGCGGACACCCGCTTCAGCTTCTGTCTGGCCACCAGGCCGACGTGACCGGCCTTGCGTTCCTGTCCGATGGCAAGACGCTCGTTTCCGCGGGCTGGGATCGTTCGATTCGTTTCTGGGATCCGTTCTCCGGCGCGGAAACCGCGACGCTGACAGAACGGGGTTTTGTGTCACGCTCTTCCGTTCGCATCACTCCGCCACGGCTGAGTCGGCCCGATCTGCTTGCGGCACGCCCCTCGCCGCTCCCGCCTCGGGTCACGGCTACGCCCATCCAGCCCACGCCGATTCCACCACCACCTGTCCCCAGGTTTCAGGTGACGATCGTCGAGCCTGCGACGGCCCAAGGTCCAGTCGTCCCCTTAGAAGCGGCCATTGATGTACCACTGGTCGCTGAGTACATTTCAGCGACCAGTGGCCAGTATGTCCTGGTCACGTCGGGCGGCGATGCGTCCGTGCGGATCTGGAGTCCGTCCAGGCGAACGGAACTGAAGGCTCTTCAGGGCCACGATCGCGAGATCACTTGCGTGGCCGCCAGTACAGATGGCAGGTGGATTCTCACCGGTTCGGACGACGAGACGGTTCGGCTTTGGGACCCCATCCACGGGGCCGAGCGATTCCGCTTCGTCGGCCATGGCGGAGAGATAACGGCCGTCGCGTTTTCTCCCGACGGTCGAACCCTGGCCAGCAGCAGCAGCGACATGTGCGTAAAATTGTGGGACATCGTCAGTGGCAAAGAAAAGGCAACACTGATCGGCCATCGCACGGAAGTGTTGGCACTCGCGTTTTCCTCGGATGGGAAGCTGCTCGCGACCGGCGGCCGCGATGGCACGGTCCGACTCTGGGACGCAGTCACACGTGCTGAGCAGCTAACTCTGCGAGGGCACACGAAACTCGTGAAGGCAATCGCGTTCTCGCCGGACAATCGCCAGCTACTTTCCGGAAGCTGGGACTGGACGGCACGCGTTTGGGACCTGACAACGGGAAACTGCCTTCACACGCTTTCGGGTCACGGGTCAGCCATCTCCGCAGTGGCTTATTTGCCATCCGGGCATGGCGTCATCACGGCAAGTTGGGACAAGACCGCACGATTATGGACATTGGCAGGTGGGCAGACCGTGCGCGTACTCGAAGGGCACACGGATCGCCTGAGTTCCGTGGCCGTGAGCCCCGATAGCGAATTAGCCGTGACCGGGAGTTGGGATGGCACGATCGGAATGTGGGAATTGTCGCGCGGCCAAAGCAGAACGGAACTGCGTTCGCCAGTCGGCCGCGTTCAGGCGGTGACATTTGCGCCGATGCCGCGATGAACTGAGGAAGGCGAGTTCAGGGGACATTTGAGCTGGGTAAGGGTCGCATTCGGATTTGATCGTCGGTTACAACAGAAAAGTGAGCGGCCCAATCCGTTCGACTTTCGATTACGTCCACCATGCGTCGAAGGCAGGTGTCCTTCTCATCCTTCGCAAGCCGAAAGAGGATTACGTCGCAGTCGGCAGGAAGCCCACGTCGAAACTCCAGTTCACCGAAGTCCTTTTCTTGAGTGACTACAAGCCTGAATTCAGCCTGTGCTCGATCCAGTATGTGTTCATCTTCTGCCCCACGCATGGATTCCTTGGCCGCGAGTACATCGTGCCCGAGGTCACGAAGTGACTGAACGACTGATCCCGAAATATTCTCGTTCACAGGTATTCGCACTAGCGGCCCTCAGATTTGAGGTACAAGATACACACGTTCCGATTTCAGCATCTCGCCCGCATAGGCGAGGCACCCTGAATGTCGTCTGCCGTGAGATGATCGTCCTCTTCCAAGATTTGCTCTACGGTCCAACCTTTTCCCAACAATTCAAGTTCCTTTGACAATCGGCTTCCCCAACAGAATCTTTGGGTTCACAGCAATCCGGTTTTGCCAGCTCATGCCATTTCCCCGTTCATGAAGATGTATCCACCATCATTGTAACACACAATTACCCTGCCTTCATCTCCACGAACTTCCGCTCCAGCTTGCCGTCCTTCGCTGTCACCAGGAAGTAACCTTTTTCTTTCGTGCCATCGTGGTTGCCTTTGCTGAACGCACAACATCTGTTCGTGGTCAGAATCGCGTCGCCGAATTTTTTCTCCGTGAAGGAATGAAAGTGGCCGCTGTAGGCCGCACGCAAGTTGAAGTCGGTCAGCCTCTTCAGCACTTCGTCCGCATTCGTGGGCCTCATGCGTATACCTTCGCCGAGCGGAAAGTGCGTCAGCACCACGAGTGGCTTCTTCTTGTCAAGCTTCGGCAATTGTTCATCCAGCCACTTCAAGGTGCTCGCGGCAACCTTCGTGTTCTGGTACTTCGTTCCTTCCGTCGTGTCGAGCGCTACGAATTGCCAGCCAGCATGATCGAACGTGTAATTCAAGCGGTCGGGGAACAACTCGTCATAGGGTTTCTGTTCCTGTTCCTTGGTGTAATCGTGATTGCCGGGCACGACGTAGAAGGGGAACTTCAGGCCCGCGAAAATCTCCTTCACGGCCGCGATCTGATCGGCTTTGCCGTCCTCGGCCAGGTCGCCCGCGATCATCAGAAAAGCAGGCTTTTCCGCATGGCCGCTCATCTGCTTGACGACCTTCTCGAACCACGGCTTGCACATTTTGTCAAACGAATGCAAATCGTTGACGACGAGAAACGAGAACCCGGTCGTATCCGCATCCTTCGCCGCCAGCGTGCCAGGCCACAAGCCCGCTGCCAGCAGGGCTGTTGGTGTTTGGCGAAGGAGTTGTCGGCGGGAGAGTTTCATCGGAATCGTTCCTTGATACGAGAATAGTGGATGCCATTTACATTTCATTGTTTGCATTTCACGGAGTCACAATTCGATGCGGGCCGCTCGTGTGCAACGCAATATCGAACCCCGAATGTGGCAAGACGCTCCGCGAAAGTGCGGGCCTACCTCGCTCTTTCACGAGGAGAGAGGCGACGATCACTTCCGCAAAAACCTCAATGCCGATCTCGCGGCGAAGTAACCGCACAATCCGTGGACGCCTCCCCCCGGTGGCGTGGACGACGAGCAGAAAAAGATCCCCTTTGTGGCCGTGGCATACGGGTCCAGCTTCAGCACCGGTCGGCCAAACAGTTGCCACATGTCGTGAACGCCACCGTTGATTTCGCCACCGATATAGTTCGCATTGTAGCTCTCCATCCCGGCCGGGTTCAGCGTGTGGCGGGCGATGATCAGGCTGCGGAATCCTGGCGCGAATCGCTCAACCTGCGATTCGATCCGCTCGGTCATGTCGAATGTTGAACCATGCGGAACGTGGCAGTAGCCCCACGCGATGTGCTTGCCGGGCGGTGCTCGCGAAGGGTCGAACATCGTTGGCTGTGTCAAAAGCACAAATGGTTTTTCGGGCGGCATTCCATTCCAAGACGAGCGCTCGCTGGCTGCGATCTCATTGAGAGTACCGCCGAGATGCAAGGTTCCCGCTCCACGACACGCCTCGGCTTTCCACGGAATCGGGCCGCTCAACGCCCAGTCCAGCTTGAACACACCCATGCCGTAACGATAGCGTTCGAGTTTCTGGCGATAGCGCTGTGAGAATTGTTCACCCGCGATGGCCACGACTTGCCGTGGAGTGAGATCGAACAGCACGGCTCGCGCTGGCGGTAACTCATTGATCGATTGAACTCTTCGGCCAACTTCGATCGTACCGCCTGCTTCGCGAAAGACCGATGCCAATGCTTCGGCAATTCGCTGAGCCCCGCCACGCGGCATAGGCCAGCCGACCGCGTGACCGGCCACGCCGAGCATGATCGCCGCTGCGGCCGAGGGGACCTTTTCCAGCGGCAGTTGCGAATGTCCCGTGAGGCCGGCAAGGAGTGCCTTCGCGGGATCGCCACGAAAGTAACTTTCGGCAAGATTCGCACCCGAGCGCACACCACGCAGGGCGAACCTTGCCGACAAAATCGGATGATGCGGAAAACGGAATGGACCAACCAGATCGCGAAACAGGCCATCGGCATTCCGCACCAACGGGCTCATGAGTTTTCGATAGGCCATCGCGTCTGGCCCGAGACCTTCAGCCGTTTCAGCGACGGAGCGATGTAGAACTGCGGCCGTGCCGTCATCGAGTGGATGAGCTAGCGGAACCGTGGGATGAACCCACTCGAGTCCATGTTTTTCGAGTTCGATTTCGCGGAAGAACGAGGAGGCGACCGCCATCGGATGCACGGCGGAGCATACGTCGTGATGGAACCCCGGAAGCGTCAGTTCTTTTGTTCGCGAACCGCCGCCGATCGTGTCCGCGGCTTCAATAACGAGAACGGAATGGCCCTTGCGAGCGAGGGCAACTGCGGCCGATAGTCCGTTTGGCCCTGACCCAACCACGATGGCGTCAAGAATTTTCAGTGCCGCGCACGTAGGCTTTGCGGAGTAAGCGGGCGGAACCTGCTGATGCATCGCTTACTCCGCTCGCAATCAGAGTCTTCAGTACCTCGTCATGCTTCACTTACTCCGCTCGCAAAGCCTCTCTGCGTGCGCGGCTCTGAGTATGTACGCGTATTTGCTCACACGTTGTACGTCGAACTCGCCGTGTCGCCGCCGCGGCCGGTCCAGTTGGTGTGGAAGAACTGACCGCGTGGCTTGTCGGTGCGTTCGTAGGTGTGAGCACCGAAGTAATCGCGTTGAGCCTGCAGAAGATTTGCAGGCAAGTTGGCCGTTCGATAGCCATCGAAGAACGCGAGGGCCGTGCCGAGGGCGGGCACTGGAATGCCGGCCTTCACTGCCATCGCAATCACTTCTCGCCAAGCCGGCTGACAGCGCTGCACTTCGCCCGTGAAATACGGATCGAGCAAAAGGTTCGAGAGTTGGGCGTTCTTGTCGAACGCTTCCTTGATCTTGCCGAGAAAGCGCGAGCGAATGATGCAGCCGCCACGCCACATGAGGGCGATGCCGCCGTAGTTCAGGTCCCAGCCATTTTCGTTGGCGGCCGCTCGCATGAGCATGTAGCCCTGAGCGTAGCTAACGATCTTTGAAGCGTAAAGTGCATCGCGGATCGCATCGACAAAGACCTTCTTTTCGGCGGAAAGTTTGCTGTTGGCCGGGCCCTTCAGCACCTTGGAGGCGGCCACGCGCTCCTCTTTGAGTGCGGAAACACATCGAGAAAACACGGCTTCTGCGATCAGCGTGATCGGAATGCCCATCTCCATCGCGTCGATCACCGTCCACTTGCCGGTCCCCTTTTGGCCGGCCGTATCGAGAATCCGATCGACGAGCGGCGAGCCATCAGCATCCTTGTAGCCGAGAATGTCGCGAGTGATCTCGATCAAGTAACTATCGAGCACGCCCGTGTTCCATTCGGTGAATGCCTGGTGCATCTCGTCGGCAGACATACCCAGCCCGTCGCGCATGAGTTGGTAGGCTTCGCAGATCAACTGCATGTCGCCGTACTCGATGCCATTGTGAACCATCTTCACGTAGTGCCCGGCCCCGCCCTGACCGACCCAGTCACAGCAGGGAATATCACCCTCGACCTTCGCGGAGACAGACTGGAAGATGGCTTTCACGTGAGGCCACGCAGCAGGCGAACCGCCTGGCATGATGCTTGGACCACGTCGTGCCCCTTCCTCGCCGCCGGAGACTCCGGTGCCGATGTAGAGTAGCCCCTTCGCTTCCAAGTTCTTGTGTCGGCGTGCGGTGTCCTGATAGAGCGAGTTGCCGCCATCAATGATAATGTCCCCTTTCTCGAGATGGGGGGCAATCTGAGTGATGAAGTCGTCCACCGGCTGGCCGGCCTTCACGAGCATCATCACCCGACGCGGGCGTTTGAGCTTTTTCACCATCTCTTCGATGGAGTGCGCGCCGAGCACCTTGGTCCCCTTGGCTTCCTTGGCAAGAAACTCATCGACCTTGGAAGTGGTGCGGTTGTAGGCGACGACGGTGAAGCCGTGGTCGTTCATGTTGAGAATGAGGTTCTGACCCATCACGGCCAAGCCTATGAGGGCGATATCGCCTTGCGGTTCCATGAGTGCCCAAAGAAAAAAGGAAGCCGCGGACAGCATGCCCGCGGGAGAAATGTAGTTTAAGTGGGTGTTAGCAACATGGCCAGCCAGAGACGAAAGCAATGGGACTCATGGGATCGAGATGACTTATCTGTCCGCTCGGTCCCATGAGTCCCATTCAGGTTTGCCGTTTAATTATCGCCCGCCCCGTTGTCCACCCTTCATGTCTTTCTTGAGTTGCTCCAGTTCGCCAATGATGTGGTCGAGCCGTTTTTCGAAATCCGCATTCCCGCCGCCATCGCGGCGAGCGGGTCCGGTAGCGGTGCCGGTTCCGGGGCCGCCTGGACCGCGTCCAAAGTTACCAAAGCCCTGGCCGAAGCCGCCTGGGCCTGGAGGGTTGCCGGGTCCGAAGCGTGAGCGATCGCCACCCGGCCCCCTCGGAGGTTCCGGTTGTCGATTTTGCGGAGCTTGCACGCGTGACAGTTTTTCTTCCAGTGCCTTCAACTGGGCATCCAGTCGATCGAGCTTTCGTTCGAGATCCCCCGAAGACGAACCTTGCTGCTTCGGCGGGACGAATCCGGGACGCCCCCCCCCAGGAGGCTGAGCCAGGCTGGTGCTGACCAGACCGAGGCCGACGCACAGGGCGGCAGTGTAAACAAATCGCTTCATTTCAAGCTCCGGAGAGGATGGCGGAAACGAGCTTCGCTCGCATTCCGTTGGATGGGTGCAGGGATTGAACAACTGAAACGTACCTGGGTCTCGGTGAGAAGCTGGTGAGACTTGTAATTCGCGCCTTGCAATCGCGCAGGTCAATCGGAAAGAATGTCAAGAAGTTGTGGCGGTTGTTGGGCGTGAGTCGTTACTCAATAGTTGTAAGCACTCTGCGTCCGTGTGAAAAATGTCCCGTAGTTCCGTAGTCCCTCGCAGCGTCTGGTGGGTTCTGCAAAGCCTCCACCCACCCTACATCGGACATCCAAAGGTCGAATGGGCCAGTCGGACTCAATGAACACCGCAATCCCAACGGACCCCGCCGAGTTGATCCGTCAGGCCCATGCGGGCGACACGGACGCACTGGGCCGGTTGCTGGGATCCTACGGGAATTACCTCAACCTGTTGGCCCGCGTTCAGGTTGGCCGTCGGCTGCAAGGGAAGGTCGATCCAGCCGACGTGGTGCAGGAGACTTACCTCGAAGCCCATCGGCACTTTGCGGGCTTTCGCGGCCAATCGGAACAGGAAATTGCCGCCTGGCTTCGGCAAATCCTGGCCGGGATAATCTCGAATCTGGTTCGTCGCTACCTCGGCACAAAGGCCCGGGACGTTCGGCTCGAACGCGAGGTGGCCGGGGAACTCGATCAGTCGTCGCAGGCTCTCGATCTCGGATTTGTGGACCCAGGCCCGACACCGAGCAAACTTGTGGCCCGCCGTGAACGCTCGGTGTTGTTGGCGGATGCCCTGGCCCGATTGCCCGACGATTATCGAGACGCAATCGTGTTGAGAAACCTTCAAGAACTGCCGTTCGCGGAAGTGGCAAAGCGAATGGATCGTTCCGAGGACGCGGTTCAAAAACTCTGGGTGCGCGCGTTGGCCAAGTTGCGAAAAGCACTGGATGAGGAGTAAGGTACGTGGAAGTGGGCGAAGCTGATCTCGACGATCCACGCGTCTTCCAGGCGGTCCAGGAATACCTGGCCGCGTTGGAAGCCGGTCGCCGTCCGGCTCGCGCGGAATTCCTTGCCAAGCACTCCGAGATCGCCTCGGCCCTTGAAGAATGCCTCGCGGGACTCGATCTCGTTCACACGGCCGGTCCGAAACTTCG
>SIAJ01000027.1 GCA_009691845.1 Gemmataceae bacterium | reverse complement strand
TTGAGGCCAAGCAATGGGTGCTTGGCTTGCACGGCCGGGTTGTAGATGCTGACCCGTTTGCCTTCGACGTCCTTGTTGACGATTGGAAGCAGGGCCGACTTCTGCCGGGCGAGATCGACAGGGCGATCGATCACGTACTGGAAGTAATCGCCGAGCGACGAAGCAGTCGCGGCCGTTTGCACGCTGGCCCCCAGGTCAAGATTCTGCTTAAATCTCTCGGCAGCCTGATTGGCGAATTTGGCTCGGTCCTGGGCGTCTCGTGTTGCTCCCGACCGGCCAGCCACGCCAGGGGCCGCCATTCGCTTCTTGCTCTCAGAAGCTTTTTCGTCAGAGGCCTCTTCTTCTCTCAGCCCTCGGGCGGCGTTTGCAAGTTGATCGTCGAATTTCCGCATCGAACCCGTGTAAGTCGGCGGCCGCAACGAGGCGAAGAGTTCCGGCTCCACGGTTGGACGCTGAACGTAGAGCGGATTGTAAAGATCCATCTTGAACGAGATCGGCCGGCCGCTGACAAGGGCCATCGTCACCTTCTGCCAATCCTCGTCCGTCGGGTTCTCGACCACCGCCCAACCTTGCAGGAACGGCTTGCCTTCTTTCAGCACCAGGCGATAGCTGGTCTTCCAAATCGGGTTCTCGATCACGTAGCCCACTTCGACTTTGCGCTTACCTTCGCCAGCGAAGTGCAGGCTCACGGCCTTCTTTTGCGAATCGTGCGACAGGGCCAGTGTTTCGAGCGCACGGCGGAATTCGTTCTCGATGACGGGATTCATGAAGCGAAGTTTTTGCACCTCACTCATCTTGATCGCCCGTACGCCCTCGGCACACCACAGGTTCAAAACGGAGGCTGTAACCGGCGGGCCTTCTTTCGAAGCCTGGACTTGTTGTTCGACGCCGATGATCTTGCCGGTGAGATTGCCGGGCTGATTCGCGGTGTTGATTAGCGTCACTTCGACCTGCTCGCCACGAGCTTGCGTCAAGATGCCCGCGAAATTCGGCGAGTTGTTCAGGTTGATCGCAAAGCTGGCAAGTGTGCGGTCGATTGGGTCGTGCGAATCGTAGGTGACGGCCGCGACTCGCCCATTCGGCGACAGATCACGCAACGTCATCGACTTGATCAGGTCGTTAATGTCCTGTTCGGGGAACGTAAGGTCCACGCGGGCATCGCCATCGACGTCGCCACTGCGGGTGAAGTGGCCCACGCCACTGTTGAACATGATGACCTGCGAGATCGGCAGGCTGACGGCCGGCTTCAGATCGGCAACTTTCACAGCCTCGCCGTTGACTTGACCGGGGGCCGATTCGCCCTTTTGGCTCAGGATGGCACCACCCACTGCCAGGGCACCGATCACGGGCAAGCCCCACAGTAATCGTCGCACGGTCATGATCAATCTCGTTAAGTTGGGATTTGGAGAGCGTACCCACGTTGGACGAATTGGACGGGGGTTAGTTTATGCGTTTGAGTAAGGGAACGTAACAAAGAGGGGGTTACGCTTGGCCGAGCACAACATGACATCGGACGATTTTTGGCTCGAAACGGCTCCTAAACGATCTTTTCCCCAGGATGACAAAACCTGACATTTTCTGCCACCGCCGGGGTATAAGGCATGGGTAATCTTTCGACGCAAGCTATTCGTTACCAATACTTTGTGACGCTGTCTGTGTCACTGTTCACTCCCGAACAAGCCAGGAACGAGTTTTAGGCTTGCTGACAGGCTGCCGGCCAGAAGATTCTTCTGCCCGTGTGGACATTTGCGGACTGCTTCACAGAGTCGTTGCACCCGATCGCAAACTCGACGCACATGCAGTAGCGCGGAGCAAGCAAAAGTGAAGGGAACTTTGATGAACAGAAGCGAAAAAGGGAACGTTTTAGAATGTCCCCGTTATTGACCCCATGTCAGGGGATCTCAACGACTTCGTTTCCCGCTCGGCTCGCGAGTTGAGGCATGATGGGATTTGCGCCGTAGGTCAGAAAACGGACGGAGCCGTCGCTGAAGGCAAAGTTAGCACCGCCGGGGTGTGGGCTCCAAAAGTGAAACATGCCACAAGGATCATTGAAACCTATTGCGGGTTGAAAGGCATACGAACCCGGTCCGCAAGGTGAGCCAGCCGTGATGACCTGTAGGTTCTGCTCGCGTACCCCGAGGATCATGTCCGCCGAGCCGGTGAATTGCTGACCTACTCCGGCGTACCACCAGCCAAACTGAAAATCCGGGCTCGGTGGCCGTTCGCCGGCAAGAAGCGTGTTGCTCGTGCCGTCGGTGATATCGGCAAACCGGATTGCCGAATCGGGGAATAGCACGCCATCGCGCGTGGAGTAATCGCGTCCGGAGACACCCAAGTAGCAAGTGAAGCCGACGAGATGGCCTGTACGAAGAGAAATGTGGGCGGTAGTGGCGCGGGCATCGGCTGGGCACACGAACAGAGGAACGACCCTTGCAAGACCCGGGTGCGGTGGATTATTGAAGGCCGATGGCGACAATCGATAGGCCTCGACTGCTTCGTTAAAGATGGCCGATTGTTCGACGTATGGCAGCAGGTGCAGCAACCAGCTCGAATAGCGTCCGGGAGTTCCGTTCGTGGAACGCCAGCCAGGAGGCATGGTGTTTCTGTCATTGTGATACTGATGAGTAGCGATGCCGATTTGTTTGAGATGGTTGATACATTTGGCACGTGCGGCCGCGCTGCGAACTTTCTGCACTGCTGGTAACAGCAGTCCGATCAATATGGAAATGATTGCAATCACCACCAGCAATTCTACCAGTGTGTAGCCACGACGGATGATGAGCATGGTTGGCCCTGTTAAGGCTTCGGCGCAACGCCTACGCCTTGAATTGTCAGTTTCTCCGTCCGCAACCCAAGATCGGTCTCGAAATGCAGGAGTACATCGGTCTCGAAAGGCCCCGGGCCGTGAATCTCAAAATCGCACTCAAAGATGATCGATTCGCCCGGCTGCACCCAAATATTCCCTTGTTGCTTCGAACTGAAGCAGACGTTCAGTCCTCACTTTTCAGCTAATCCGATAATACGCCGTGGCTCCTTCGAATTGTTCGTGAATCTCCAGGTCAGGACCGACTTGCCGACAGGAAAGTCGCCGAGATTTCCTTCGGGTGCCTCGACCGTGAAGCCACGGGGCTCGGGTGGGCGCTGCAAGAACCCATCGTACACTCCCGTGGCAGCCAACAGGATTGCGGCCACGATAAACACATATGGTGCGACTCGCCTCATAATATTCACTCACATTTTGGCTGCTCGGGCTCGGCGTCGAAAGAAGAGGAATCCCAGAGTGAGGCTGATTCCTCCCGCCAATAGGAACCACAGGTATCGCCGTGATTTTGGCTTTTCCCAGATGATGCCCTCCGGCTCCGGAAAGCCAAATTTCGTCAGGCGGAATTCTTCGTCGGGGATCGGCGGAATTGGTACATATTCCAGCACATCTGTAGTCGAAGTAATTCGATCTTCCTGTGGCTTCTGAGTATTTCGGCTCCAATTGTCGATTCGCTTCAGTGTGGGCGGGCCGCTGGCGGAAGGCTCATAATGGTAAACAAACTCACCGTAACCGGGATTCTGGTTGGAGTCGTTTGTTCGTAAAACTAGCCCAATGCAGGCCCAGTGCTCATCTGGTGCAAAATAAAAGTTGTTAATCATCGTGAAAGGTTTTTCCGCCCGCTGGTGAAAAAAACTGTACTGAATACGAAGACATTTTGCTCTCTTCTGTTGATACGTGCAGTCGCTATAATCGAGGAACAGCGTGTTTGGATCGCTCGTCATATCACAGAAGGTCAGCGATCGTTGCCAATCCATGAACGGGCAACTCATTGTGCAGTGTCCAATCGTTCGTGTGGAATCGAATACATACACACCATCGAGAACATATTGGTGATTCGTTCCCGGTTTCAGTGCGAATTTATAGCGTTGATTGGAGCATTCAATCGTGGGTGGTTTGAACTCCGGTGCCGGCTGTTGCGGATCCCGATTCGGCTCAACAAACAGGCTGGTGGCTTTCAATAGTATATTGTGACGGTTGAATCGTCCTTCAGTGCGCCACACGTGCGAACGCCCGCCAGCGAGTGGGGTTGCTGTTTCGAAGCGTACTCGAACATCGCTGAAGCTCTTTAAGAGAAGCTGGCCGTGTTCAAGATAGTCCCGAGAGAATCGCTCGCGGATTTCGCCTTCGTTGGCTTCGGTAGGACGCGCGCCCACGATCAGAACGATAGCAACGGAAACAATTGAACGAGTCATCGTGGTATGCCATCTAACAGCTACTTGCGAAAACACAAATTGGCTCCTTGTCCGCTCCCAGTACGGACGACCGCGACATCAGTGCTCTGCTGAAACAGATCGTTCAAAGTGAGTAGAGGGCGATACCAAGAACTCACTCATGCAGATACGCAGGTGCAATCAGTTCCGAAGGAATTCGGAAGACATGTACCCACATTTGGTCCGTTATAGCAAACTCGATTATCCAAACACGGTTGAGCCGGACTACCTCCGTATGGACACAATCCGCTATTTATGCTGCCGGGATCACCGGGATCGGCCAGTACATCGCTGGGCATTCCTAACACTCCGACCATCAAGAGGGCAAGAGCAAGGGATGAAAAAAAGTAGCCGCCGATCGAGCAGAGATTCTTCATGACAAGCCTCCGATTGGGTTTTTACCCGTTCCACTCACCGCTTTCGCGCCGGCGAACGTCGCCGGCCGCGTTGCTTCCAATTCGCTCAAGCGCAGAAATAGCGTCAAGCGGTCCTTCTACAATTCGGTCAGCGCACCCGTCCGCCGATGCGGATTGGTACTCCCCTCAATCCGCCATCGCTGGTCAGCAAGAACACCTTGCGTGCGAACATGCCTTCCGCCTGGGACGCACGGAGGCCGATCGCGATCGAACGCTGCTCGTTCGGGGCAAGCTCGATTGGAAGATCTTTGGTAACAATGCACGAACAATCGGCCGTACCCCCAAAGATGCGCAGAGTTTGGTCGCTGGCGTTGGTCAGCAGAATCGTTCGCTCGACCTCCTGCTCGGGAGCGATGTCGCCGAAATCGACGTAGGCCGGGGCAATCAGGGCTTCACCCTTAAGACGCGCTAACGCGATCTCAACCGATCCGTATTGGGAGATGCCGATGACGGCGGCCAAGGCAAGAATGGCGGTTGAACCCGCAAGGACTGCGGATATGTGCTTAAGTCTGGTAGCTCCAAGGGATGAATTTGAGAACTGCGGTCGTGCCACGAACAGCAAGACGAGTACCCCCAGATCAATCCCAAACGCCGCCCAGGGGCTCGCCTCGATCATTCCGAGACAACCACAACTCGCTTGGCCGATGATTCCGAGGTAGCCGCTGACGATTGCGAAACCGGTGAATGTCACCAACGCGGTGAGCCACGATAAGAAGCGGCTCGATCCACTCATCAGCCAGCATCCGAGCAGAACTTCCCACACCACTGCGAACGATTGCACGGTAGGCGTGAGCAGCCGGCCATACTGAGCGAAGGGAGAATAGTTGAGTCCATACAGTTTAAGCCCTGCCGCAGCCAGGAGCAAAAGACCACACAGGATAGAAGCCGCTTTTATGAACCGAACTCTTGACGTGCTGACACCCAAGGCGAAAAACTGGCCTAGGGCTCGGGGCTCGGGGCTCGGGGCTCGGGGCTCGGGGAGGTAATTTGCATCGTCTGCTTACACACGATAAAAGTGGTGCAGTCGAAACGGACGTGAAAGTGATGGTACTCGCTCTCTCGAGAGTGTCAAGAAAATTCTGAGCAGAAATTCACGTGCCCACACGCCCCGGGGCTTGGCCGGATGATTTCGGGCTTGCCAACTAACGCCACGTCCCACGCCACATGGTTCGACGCGGTCCGACTTGAGAATCTGAAAAGAGCAGCCTGTGCGGATCGGCCTGCTCGACTTCCGGAATCGGCACCACCACGAGGTCCGCCGATTTACCCGGCGTTAGGCTGCCCGTCCGATCACCAAAGCCGAGCGATTCCGCTCCGTTGATCGTGGCCATTCTTAGTAGGTCCTGGCCCGGAAGTTCCGGCATCTCCGCGTGGAGGAACCTTGCTTCCGCCAAAATGTCGAGATCCGGATTCGAGGCCAGCGCGTCCGTGCCGAGGGCAATGCGCACGCCGCGAGCCTGCAGCTCCCGCCAGGGGTGTTCTGGATGGCCAAACGCGGCATGGGTACGTGGGCAGTACACGACGGTCGAGTTCGAGTAAATCCGCGCCTGCGGCGAAAGATAATTGCCGTGGGCGAGCAACGCGGTCGGGGCTCGGGACGCCTTCCACGCCACCCAATCGACCGACGGGGCCAAGCCCGCTGGGTCCCAAACGCCCAACTCTTTCAGAAACGGCACGAACGGACCGGTTTTCGATTCGAGCAATTCCAGTTCTGCAGGCGATTCAGCCAGATGAATGCAGACCGGCCACAGCCGGGCCGCCGCCTCGATCAACGCTCGATGCACACTGTACGGCGAATGCGGGCTGACCCCCGCCCGGCAGGTCGGCGTATCCGGATGCTCATTCACCCAGTTGCCCAGATCGGTCCAGGAGGCATTCACACGGCCGCTCGGCAATCCGAGCACTTCGCGGAAACAGACGGCCCAGATTGGGGAAGACGCTAAAGCGGCCCACGACATTCCACCGGACGCGATATCGCCGATCAGTGTGGTACCGAAACGAAGGCTTTCTTGCAAACCCGTTCGAATGTCCAAAGCGGTTTGTTCCGCCCGTCGAGTATGGCGATGGGCAACAACGTGTCGCAGCCAGCCCACGAAATCCGGCCCAGGCGGCACGGCTCCGACCATGCCGCAAAGATCGAGATGCGTATGGGCGTTCACGAGACCGGGGATGATGGCCGCGTTGCCGAAATCAATATCCGCCGTCCGCATGCCTTCCGGATCGACCGAGACGATCCGATCGCCGCGTACCGTGACCGTGCCGCGAGAAAGCGGCACATCGGTCGCCGAAAACACCCAGCGAGCCGAGAGAACCTGTTCTTCGGACGATGCGGCCAAGTCAAAGGCCCCTGAAAGTTTGCCCATCTACTCAAGAAACCGGTTGAGTTTCTACCGGGCAACTGTGTATCCTGTCTTTAGACCCGCCTGCTTACCACGTGCCGACCTACACAATGCACAACCCTCACTATATCTGGCTGACGGCCATTCTGCTTGCCTCTCCTGCGTTTGCGGCCGAGCCTGTGGACTACCTGCGTGATGTGAAGCCAATCTTTGCGGCCCATTGCGTCTCGTGTCACGGACCAAAGTTGCAGAAATCCGACCTGCGTCTCGATCTTTACGCGCGGATCAAGCAGGGAGGAAACTCCGGACCAGCGATCGTGCCGAAGAAAACCGGCGAGAGCCTGATGATCCACGCACTGGCAGGCTCGAAGCCCGATGTCGCCAAGATGCCGCCGAAAGGCGTCGTGCCCCCCGAGCAAATCGCGATTCTCAAACGCTGGATCGATGATGGGGCGACTGGACCACCGAAAGAAGAAGCGGCCTCCGGCGCTTCGGTTGCGTCCACGCACTGGTCGTTTCAGCCGGTGAAGCGACAGCCGTTGCCGGTCACCAAGAACCAGGTCTTCCGACGTAATGCCATCGACAACTTCATCCTCGCTCGGCTCGAGAAGGACGGCATCGTTCCTTCGCCGGAAGCCGACAAGATCACGCTAATTCGCCGCTTGTCGCTCGACCTGCTCGGCCTGCCACCGACGCCGAACGAAGTGGCCGCGTTTCTCGCCGACAAGTCGCCGCGGGCTTACGAGGATCTCGTCGAACGGCTGCTGAAGTCGCCACACTTTGGCGAGCATCAGGCTCGACAATGGCTCGATGGGGCCCGTTACGCGGACTCCAACGGCTTCAGCATCGACGCCCCGCGTTCGATATGGAAGTACCGCGACTGGGTCATCAACGCCTTCAACAACGACCTGCCGTTCGACCAGTTCACGATTCAGCAGTTGGCAGGCGATCTGCTGCCGAAGCCTACAACCGAGCAACTCATCGCCACAGGCTTCCACCGCAATACGACGATCAATCAGGAGGGGGGCATCGATCTCGAACAATTCCGCGTCGAGTCGGTCGTCGATCGCGTGAGCACCACCAGCACCGTTTGGCTCGGCTTGACGATCGGCTGTGCCCAGTGCCACGATCACAAGTTCGACCCGATCACCCAGCGTGAGTATTACCAGTTCTTCGCGTTCTTGAACAACAGCGATGAACCGAACTTCGAGATCCTGTCGCCTGCCGACGAGGCCCGCCGAACCCAGGTCCGCGCAGCTCTCGCGGCCGTGGAAAAACAACTGAAGACGCTCGACCCGACCGATCCGGACGCGATCGAGAAATGGGAACGCGCACTCACCGAGGAGAGCCGCCTCAAGGTTCCTAAAGACATCGCGGCCATAATGCTGGTCGCTCCCAACGGGCGAAGTGCGAAGCAGAAACAGGCTCTCGACACGGCCTATCGCAACAACGATTTGACGCGCCACGCGCTCGGTGGACTGGCGAATCCGCTGGCGGCCGTGTGGAACGCTCACGTGCTGAGCGTGCGCAACGAACTGGTTCAGGCCCGCGAGACGCTGAAAAAGAAAGAGCCCAACGCCATCACGACCATGGTGGTTCGCGAACGCAAGACTCCGCGTGACACGCACCTCATGATTGCGGGGGACTTTACCCGCAAGGGGGTGAAGGTGACTCCTGGGTTCCCCGCCTCACTGCCGGCTACGCCGCAAGCGGCTCGGAACCGGCTGGATTTGGCCCAGTGGCTCGTGGATCCTGCGAATCCGTTGACAGCGCGAGTTGCCGTCAATCGCTGGTGGGGGCAATATTTCGGCATCGGCATCGTCGAAACCGAAAACGATTTTGGCACGCAGGGAACGCCCCCTTCGCATCCTGAGCTGCTCGACTGGCTCGCCTCCGAATTCGTCGCCAGCGGTTGGTCGATCAAGGCCATCCATCGGCTGATCGTCAACTCGGCCACCTATCGTCAGTCGTCGAAGGCCCGACCCGAACTCGATCGGCTCGACGCCCGCAATCGCGTGCTGGCCCGTCAATCGCGGATTCGGGTGAATGCGGAAGTCGTTCGCGATGTCTCCCTCGCGGCCAGCGGACTGCTTTCGTCGAAAGTCGGCGGCCCGAGCGTCTTCCCGCCCCAGCCCGATGGCGTCTATCGCTTCACGCAGATCGATAAAGCCTGGAAGGCGAGTGCCGGCGAAGACCGCTATCGCCGTGGCATGTACACCTACTTCTGGCGATCTGCCCCGCACCCGCAACTCGTCATCTTCGATGCCCCGGACGCTTCGACCTCGTGTACAAGACGCAATCGCTCCAACACACCGCTGCAAGCACTGACGCTGCTGAACGACTCCGGCTTCTACGAATACGCCCAGGGTTTAGCAACAAGAATCACCCGCGAATCGACCGGAAGCGATGTGGACAGACTCAAGCACGCGTTTCAAGTTTGTCTATCCCGCGAGCCCAGCAGCCGCGAACTGGCCAGGCTCCAGACGTTCTTCGCTCAACAACAATCAGATCTGAAGTCGAAACCCGAAGAGGCCAAGAAACTCTCACCGGAAGCCCCGAACCAGGCCGCGTGGGTGATGCTGGCACGCGTACTGTTGAACCTGGATGAGTTCATTACGCGGGAGTAATGTTTCAGCCCAGGCCTGGGCCGCGTGAAATTGCCTGTGCCTCCAAGCCTGCGGCTGCTAAACTACTTCTACCTACCTTTACCATCCCTCTACCGGGATCGCGTTACATGATTGCTCTTTCTCGCCGACAATTGCTAGCCCGTGTGGGCACCGGACTGGGCACCCTGGGCCTGGCTTCCGTTCTCGATCAGCAAGGTTTGCTGGCCGCGAATCCGCTTGCGCCCAAGAAGCCGCACTTCGCTCCCAAGGCGAAGCACATTATCCACGTGTTCATGAACGGCGGACCGAGCCAAGTTGATACGTTCGACCCGAAGCCTTCACTCGCGAAGTACAACGGCCAAAAGATGCCGGCCAGCGAGATCAAGACGGAACGCCGCACCGGCAACCTGATGCAGTCGCCGTTCGCGTTCAAGAAGTACGGCAAGGCCGGGATCGACGTCTCGGAATTGTTCCCAAAAGTCGGCGAATGTGCCGACGATTTGTGCGTCATCCGCTCGATGTACACGAATGTGCCGAATCACGAGCCTTCGCTGCTCATGATGACCTGCGGCGACATGCAGCCGGTACGGCCGTCGATGGGATCGTGGTTGCTCTATGGCCTGGGTGCGGAGAATCAGAACCTGCCCGGCTTCGTGGTCATGTGCCCCGGCAAGCCGGTCGTCGGCCCGCAACTCTGGAGTAGCAGTTTTCTACCTGGGATCTATCAGGGCACACACATCAACAATTCGAAGATGGACCCGAAGTCGGTCATCGCACATCTTTCGAACTCGAATCTGTCGCGGGAAGCGCAACGGGAACAACTCGATCTTCTGAAGGCGATAAACGAGGCCCACCTCGCGAAGCGACAAGGCGACTCAGCACTGGAAACCCGAATCCAGTCGATGGAGATGGCTTTCCGGATGCAGTTCGAGGGACAAGACGTCTTTGACATGACAAAAGAGTCGCAAGTGACGCGCGATATGTATGGCAAGGGCCAGTTTGCCGAGGCCTGTCTTGCAGCCCGCAGGCTCGTCGAGCGTGGCACACGGATGGTGCAGATCTTCACTGGCGGCGGCCAGCCGTGGGACGATCACGGCGACATCAAGGATCACGCAGCCAAGGCGAAGCAAGTCGATCAGCCGATCGCGGCTTTGATCAAGGATTTGAAAGCCCGTGGCTTGCTCGACGAAACGCTCATTCTTTGGGGCGGCGAATTTGGCCGCACGCCGACGAGCGAAGGGGCCAAGGGCCGCGACCACAACAACCACGGCTTCAGCGTCTGGCTCGCAGGCGGCGGCGTGAAGGGCGGCATGATCCACGGGAGCAGCGACGAATTCGGCTTTGCGGCGGCCGAAAAGAAGATGCACGTTCACGATTTGCACGCGACGATGCTGCACCTCATGGGCATCGATCATGAGAAGTTGACGTATCGTTACAGTGGCCGTGATTTCCGGTTGACGGATGTTGAGGGAGTGGTGACGAAGGAAATTTTGGCTTAGAGCAGTCGAATCTTCGTAACCGCGATCCGTCCCTCGAAGCAAACATCCACATCGCGGCCTGCTGTTCGTTGCCGATTGTGATAGTCCCCGTTGTAGTAATGCAGGCCTTCTTCGTGACGATAGCTCAGCGGCAACGGGTGTGGGTCAAGTTTGCAGTAAACGATTTCCGGATCGGGATCATCCGGAGTGAGATGGGGCAGATTCACGTTCCAGAATGTTCCCGGCTCGTTGTCCCGCGCCAACAGTTCGCCGAGCACGCGATTGGTCCACAGCGAGATGCGTTCCCAATCGTAGAGCAGTTCCTTCTTTTTGTAATGCGAGACGGCAATACCTGGCCAGCCGTGAAGAACGGCCTCGCGAACGGCGGCCACGGTGCCGGAATAATAGACGTCGGCCCCGAGATTCCCGCCGTGGTTCACTCCTGAGAGAACCCAGTCTGCTTTTGGGGCCAAGTTGAGCAAGCCAACACGGGTGCAATCGGCAGGCGTGCCGTGGATGGCGAAACGATCCGGGCTTCGCTCTTCGATGCGGATGCCTCGGCCGCCGGTCGTGGCCGTGTGGCTGCAACCCGATTGATGATCGGCGGGGGCGGCGACGATGATCTCGCCGAATGGCAATGCGGCTTTGTGCAAGGCCTGCAAGCCCTCGGCATCAATTCCGTCGTCGTTGGTCAGGAGGAGTTTCATTTCGAAAGGTACTCGAATGCTCGGGCCAAACTTTCCATCGGCAGGCCGATCACGTTTGTGACCGAACCCTCGACGACGGTCAGATACGGATCGCCATCTTCCTGAATCGCGTAGGCACCGGAGCAGCCTTCCCACTTGCGGGTTTTTAGATACGCATCAATCTCGGCTGATGCGAGTTCCTTCATCCGCACGTGGCTGACTTCTTGCCATTGCAGTTGCCAGCTATCGGAAGCCCGCCAAAGGCAGACGCCGGTCCAAAGTTCGTGAACGCGGCCCGAGAGCGTTTGCAGAATTCTTCGAGCGTCGGCCTCGTCCTCCGGCTTGCCGATCACATGGCCATCGATCCAGCCGACGGAATCGGCGGCGAGCACGATGCCATCTGGAACAGTCGGGCCAATCGCGGCGGCCTTGGTCCAGGCCACGTGCATGACGTACTCGCGAATGTTGCCATTCACGGCCTCGGTCGGCTCGGGCACGTTCGAAGGTTTGACATCGAATGCGTAGCCTGCCCGTTCGAGCAAATAGCGGCGACCGTGTGAGCCACTGGCGAGCGTCAGGCGGAACGGGAGTTGGATGCCCATGTAGTCAGAATAGTAGAGAGCGAGGGCCAAAGGCGATCCGGGACGAGATCCTTCATGCAATCGAGCCGATCGCAGGTGCGGATGTAGCTGCCTTTGCACCAGACATCGGTCTCGATTCCGACTGCGCCGTAAGGCCCATGTCGACGAACGAGCGTGCAAGTGTACGGGGCAACGCAAGGCCGGCCAAGCGCGGCCGCGAGGTGTAATGGGCCGGTGTCGTTCGAGATCATGACGTCGGCCGCTTCGAGCAAGCCTGCGAGTTGCTGCAAGCTCGTAGAACCCACGAAATCCCGTGTCGGGCCACGAAGTTGAGCGATGACCTGCTGAGCAAGTGGAGCTTCATCGGGCGAGCCGACAAAGAACGCGGTTCCGCCAAATTGTGCTTGAGCCCGCCGAGCAAGTTCCGCGAAGTGTTCGGGCAGCCAGCGTTTGGTCAGCCAGCGAGCACCGACGCCAAACGCCAGCCAGGGACGAGGGAGAAGGCGAAGTTGTTCATTGGCCCAGGCACGCGATTCCGATTGGACGGGCACATCGAATCGCTTGGGAATATCGCCAACACCCAGGGCCTCGGCCACGCACCAGTAATGCTCGATGGCATGGCGATTCTTCGGCTCGGGAATGTCGACCACGTCGGTGTACGCGAAACGCGCCCCCTCACGTGCGGTGCTCAGGCCAATGCGGCGAGGTGCCCGAGTGGCCAGAGTCATGAGCCCACTACGGGCCAGACATTGCAGGTCGATAACGAGATCGAATTTCCGGCAACGCAGTTCGCGGGCCAGTGTGATCGAAGTGCCAATCGCTTTTCGCCAGCCGGCCTTCATGGCCCCGCGATCGAACGGAATAGTCTCGTTCAAAGCTCGATGCCCATCGATCAATGATTGGTAGGATCGATTGATGACCCAAGCGATGTGGGCGTCGGGGAACTTGTGGCGAACGGCGTTCAGCAGCGGAAGTGCGTGAACGACATCGCCCAGGGCGCTTGGCTTGATGAGGGCGATGCGACTGGCATGTAATTCGGCGAGCAGTGATCGGTGGCGTTTCAGCATTAAGTGTGAAGACTATGCAATCCTCGGAAACAACGGTTTCACCTTACCATCGATCAACTCGGCCGTCACGCGCAAGTCGTTCGGTTGGGCTTTCAACTCCGCGGCGTCGGCGTACGTCACCTTGGCCCACGGCGTTGGGAAGTTGAAACTTGTGTAAATCGTCTCGGCCGAGCGCGGGATGAATGGCTTGAGCAAGATACTAGCGATGCGCAGCGATTGGACGGCGTTGAATAGGACTTTCTTCGCGGCCTCTTTGTCGGTCTTTACGAGTTTCCACGGGGCGTTGGCTTCGAGGTACTGGTTAGTCGGCGTTAGAAAATCTTGCACGATCTTCTGCAAGGCTTGGCTGTAGCGGCAAGCTTCCACGTGCTCGCGAACCTCGCCAACGAGGAGAGCGAGATCGAGGCCAGGGACGACAGAGTCCGGTTTTTGGTCGGCCGTGCCTTCCAGTACGCGGTCATAGTTCTTGCTAGGAATCGTGATCAAGCGGCTCAACAAGTTCCCCAGGTTGTTCGCCAAATCACTATTGAACACGTCCGTAAATCGATCCCAGCTAAAGTCGCCATCGCTCGGAAACGAGCATTCACGCATGAAATAGTAACGAAAAGCATCGACGTTGAACTTCGTGATGATGTCCATCGGCTCGACGACATTGCCGAACGACTTGCCAATTTTCTCGCCCTTGATGTTCACGAAGCCGTGGCCGAAGACTTTCTTCGGAGCCTGTTCGCCCGCCGCCCAGAGCATCGCGGGCCAGAGGGCGGTATGAAAGCGCGTGATGTCCTTGCCGATGAAGTGCATGTCCGCAGGCCAGAACTTGTCGAACGTCGCCCGGTCGTCGCCGTAGCCGATGCCCGTGATGTAGGTGAGCAGGGCATCGAACCAGACGTAGATGGTGAAGTCCGGATCGAACGGGATCCGCAGGCCCCAGTCCTCGCCGGTTCGCGAAATGTTGATATCCCGCAATCCTTCTGTTTCGATGAGGCTGAGGATCTCATTGCGACGGCTTTCCGGTTGGATGAAGCCCGGGTTTTCCTTGTAGTACGCCAGCAAGCGATCCTGAAATGCCGAGAGTTTGAACAGATAACATGGCTCCGACCGACGTGCGAGCGGCTTCTTGTGAACGGGACAATTGCCTGCGTGTTCGCCGTGAATTTTGTCGGATTTGAACTCTTCGCAGTCCGGGCAATACCAGCCTTCGAAGCTGCCCTTGTAGATGAAGCCGTTGTCAAAAACCTTTAGGATGAACGTCCGGCAACACTCCTTGTGGCGTTCGCTCGAGGTCTGCACGAAGATGTCGTAGCTAATGTCGAGAGCGTCCCACACTTCCCGGAACTGGCGGGCCATGTCGTCGCAATAGGCTAGCGTATCGACGCCCAATTCGCTCGCTCGTTTGCTGACCTTGACCGTGTTCTCGTCGTTGCCCATCAGGAAGAAGACTTCAAAGCCCTCCATGCGGCGATAGCGAGCTTGCACGTCGGCACCAAGTTTCTCGAAGGCCGTGCCGATATGCGGTCGGCTATTGGGATAGTCGATGGCGGTCGTCTGGAACCAGCGCAGCTTCTCGGACACGGATGATCCCCGGGACATGTGCAAACGATGTGTTCGTTCTAGTAGAGTCGTGGGACGCTTGGGAGGTTCAGCCGGTGTAGCGGCTGACGATCAGCGACACGTTTTGACCACCAAAACCGAAGCTGTTGGACTGTGCGCGATTGACTTTCTTCTCGCGGGCATGGTTCGGCACATAATCGAGATCGCAGTCCGGATCGGGCGTCTCGTAGTTGATCGTCGGCACCATGACACCGTTGTGGATGGTCATCACGCAGGTGATCATCTCGACCACGCCGGCGGCACAAATCAGGTGGCCCAACATGCTCTTGCTGCTCGATACCGGCAGCTTGTAGGCGTATTCGCCGAAGACGTTCTTGCAGGCCACGGTTTCAGCCCGGTCGTTCACTTGCGTGCTGGTGCCGTGTGCATTCACGTAATCAATATCGGTCGGCTTCAGGCCGGCATCGTTCAACGCCCCCTTCATGCAGGCAATCGCACCACGACCGTCCGGATGGCTATCGGTCACGCGATAGGCGTCGGCAGTCGTGCCGTAGCCGACCAGTTCCGCATGAATGTGGGCACCTCGTCGTTTGGCATGTTCAAGCTCTTCGAGAACCACCATGCCGGCCCCTTCGCCTAGAACGAAACCGGCTCGATTCAAGTCGAACGGCTTGCTGGCTTTTTCCGGAGCATCGTTCTGTGTCGAAAGTGTCGTGAGCAGATTGAAGCCGCTGACGCCGAACGGATGCAACATACTGTGCGAGCCACCCGTAAGCATGATTTCCGCTTCGCCGCGACGGATGAATTCGCGGGCCTCTCCCAGCGCCTGCCCACTCGCGGCACAAGCAGTTTGACAGGTGTAGTTCGGGCCTTGCATGTCGTATTCGTTGGCCACGTGTGCGGACGTGGTGTGCATCTCCATCTCGTATTCGTGAGTCGCTCCGAAGGTTCGCTGACTATGGATAAAGAATCCGTTCGGATCAACTTTGTAGCCGTCAGCCTGGCAAGCGAGGGCGATACTGAGGGTCAAATTCGGAAAGTCGTGACTGCCTTCACCCGAGCCTAGATAGACACCCATCGTTGTGCGATCGACCTTGTTGTTGTCGAGCAGCCCGGCGTCGCCGAGAGCTTGCTTGGCAGCAGCGAGAGCGAATTTGGTATTCAGGCCGGCCTCTTTGTACCTCTGAGGATCGCGAACATGCTTGGCGAGATCGAAATCCTTGACCTGCGAGCCGAACTTGGTCGGGAACGTGCGCGCATCAAAGCGAAAAATTGGCCCGGCCCCGCTCTTGCCTTCGAGTTGGTTGTGGTACAACTCATGGACAGTGTGCCCAAGCGGGGTAATGGCCCCCATGCCGGTGATGACAACGCGACGGGAATGCATGACTATTTGAAACTCCTTCGGCCAACATCGTCGAAGCCGCGTCTGCCAGATCCTTGGCGCGCGACTTGTGTGAAACACAGAAACAAGCGTGATTTGGTGGCCGAGACCAGGTAATGAATCACGTAGTCCTTGATCCCCTCCACACGCACTCTTCGCATCTCGTTCCAAATCTTCGCATGCGCTTCTGGCATCGCGATGATTCGATCGATTGCCTCACCCACGGCAATTCGGAACTTCTTTCCCAATCCCTTTTGCTTCCGTTCGCAGTAGACACACGCTTCCGACATATCCACTTTTGCGTGATCGTGAAAGTAGGCAGGACGGCTCTGCATCAGTTGTACTTTGCTTCGAGCTCGGCCATCACCTCCTAGACGCTCCTCACGGCAGATTGCTTCTCGCGATAGCGTGCAAGCCGGTCTTTCAGCATCTCCCGTTCGGATTCCGAAACGGTATCGTCCAGAAGTCCTTGCTCATCCGATTCATCGAGAATCGTTTAGACAAACTGTCGCCGCTCTATTGACGGTAGAGCACGAACGAAATCGAACGCAGCTCGGATTGTCGTGGGTGCTTTCACCTCGATGGAGAATCGATTCTCGTTATCCTACCCATCACGCGTCAAGTTCGCCTCACCCCTCCCACCGCTTCAAAACCGCGACACCCACCTGGCCTCGATCAGTGAAATTCAGCTTCACGACGTACGGTTTCGTCACAAGGCGCACACCATCCGTGTGGACATGGATCGGGCAGTCGTTGGCGATGTTATCGCAATTCAAAGTTGGAGGCAGTTCTCCACGGCTCAGTGCCATGACGCTGCCAAGCACCTCGATGGCACCGGCTGCAGCACCGCTCGTGCCGATGTTCGCTTTCATCGACCAGACGGGAACCTTGGGACCGAACACATCGTGGATAGCCTTGGCTTCCCAGCGATCCGCAGTCTCTGTTGCGAGTCCCTGGGCGTTCACGTGATCGACTTCGTCCGCATTGGCACCCGCTCGTTGCAGCGCCGTGCGCATGAGCTTGGCCATCAACACGCCATCGCGAGCCCGGTCAAATCCGCAAGCAAAGCTCGCCAATTCCGCGAGAATCTTTGCGCCACGCCGCTTCGCGTGCTCGAGATCTTCCAGAATAATGGCAGCCGCAACTTCGCCCAGAACACTGCCATCTCGGTCGCGGTCGAAGGGGCGATGCGCCTTTTCCGGCTCGTCGTTTCGACCGGAAAGCGATTGGAACAGATTGTGGCGAGTCATGCTGAGCGGGTTCATCTTGCTTTCCGTGCCGCCGACCACGATTACATCGGCCACGTCCCGTTGCAAGATCCGGTACGCTTCGCCAAGGGCCATTATGCTGGCCGCATCACTCTGCGTCATCGTGTTACTTGGTCCACGAAGGTCGAGCGTAATCGACGCATGGCAGGCGGGCATGTTCGGAAGGTACTTGAGCATCCACAGTGGCGGGATTTCCTCCAGCCCTGTTTCGCCCCAAATGCCCTGGCTGACCGGCCCTTGTTCGCCGATCATGCTCACGCGGGAGGCTCGGCCGAGGTCGTCCAACTCGGAAGCGACCATACCAGAGCCAAACACGACACCGGCCCGGTCCGGGTCGATCTTACCGACTACGAGGCCAGCATCGTTGAACGCCAGGTGCGAGACCACGAATCCCATTTGCACCGTGCGGGCCATCTTGTTGAAGCTTTTTCGATGTTCTTTATTTGTGGTAAAGTTATTCGGCTTGAATTCCGGGAGTTCGCCGCCAACCTGGCAATGAAGGGCCGAAGTATCGGCATACGTCAAACGGCGGATGCCGGATTTGCGCTCGCAGAGGGCCGTGAAAAACGTGTTGCTATCGAGCCCAACGGGCGTTAGTGCCCCATGCCCGGTGAAAACCGCCCGCCTCGCTACCGCTGCCATCGCGTGCCACCCCGTCGGATTTCCATGACGCACCCCATTCCGCAATCGTCAAAATACCCCTCGTTACGATAGGGGACTAGTGCAGAATTCGACCGTCTTGCCGTGAAACAGCCCGCCCGATGTTACATATTTCCCAGCTTATGGGCTTTACGCAACGTCATGAGGCTTCCTGGCTGTTCTCAGAATTTTATCGGACAGGCAGGGCGGATTCAACACCCGAAGAAGGTGGACTTCCGAACCCTGCGAAGAAACTTGCGGATGTCATCGAGATTTAGTTTTTCCCCGAAGCTCGTTCAACGTCCTGAGTAATTGTGTGGGGTCGTCGCTCGACAACGATTCTGGCTGATGGACGAGCAATGGCAGCACTTCGTCGTGGGTGCCCATCCCGCTACCGATGTGCAGTTCAAGGCCGAGCTTGCGAACTTGTGATACCAGCGACTTATCAACGAGCCACTTCGGCCAAAGACGAATGACTTTGACCCCAGCCTCCGCGAAAGGCTTGATGTCATTTGTAGTCGGAATCAGGCCAATTTGTCGGGCGTCGGGAAGAAGTTTTTGAAACTGCTTCGCGTGTTCGATCGAACGGACTCCCAGGACCGTTCGTTTCGGTTCGCCATGCTCGCGAACCTCGGCCGCGATCTTCTTCACGTACTCTTCGCCGGATTCCTTCAGATCGATCATCACGGCGATCTTGCCTTTGGAAAGTGTCAGCACCTCGCGCAGAGTCGGCACACGTTCTCCCGCGAACTTGGCTGCAAACTTGCTTCCAGCATCGAACCGCTTCAATTCCGCCAGAGTCAGACTCGCAACTTTGCCGGTGCCGTCAGTGGTGCGATTCACCTCTTCGTCGTGCATGCAGATGAGCATGCCGTCCTTTGTCGTACGCGCGTCCACCTCGGACACGTGTGCGCCGGACTCGATCGCCCGGCGAATCCCGGCTAACGTGTTGGGCGGTCGGTCGGCACACGATCCCATGTGGCCGATTACCTCTTTTACATTCTTGGCCGCAATTGCCACGTCGGCAGGTGATGGTACTGGTGAGTTTTTGGCCTCAGGCTGCTGGCCCAGTGCCATGAATGCGAGCGAAAAAAACAAGACAAACGGCGCATGAACGAAACACGGTTTCATCGTGTACTCCAGATGATCGTATCCACGACACTTAACGCGCGATCATTTGCCAGGACCTATCTTCAGACTCACCAGAAACGCCACCAGGTCCACGAATTCTTCTTCCTTGAGGTTCTTCTCGATTCCTTCCGGCATCGTGCTTAGGGCACTCTTTCGAATCGATTCAATGTCGCTCTTCGCCAGGATGTGCTTCTTGGCCTGGGGGTCGAGAACAATCAATGTCGTTGCGCTTTCTTCCACATTCAGGCCCGTTAAGGTACGTTCACTCTTCAACTCGACGACGATACTCTCGTATGTGGGCGACACCGTGCGGCTCGGCTCCAGGATCGATTCGATGATGTGGATCTTCGAGAACCGACTGCCAAGTCCGGTCAACTCGGGCCCAAAGCGTTCGCCCTTGTCCCCCACGCGGTGGCACTTGATGCACTGCGATTTCTCGGCATTCATAAAGATCTCTCGCCCGCGTCCTGGATTGCCGGCACGCGACAGGGCGGAAGCCGCGTATCGCTCTTGCACTGGGGCGGAGTTCTTACGCCGGAAACGTAGCTGAAATTCAGCAACATCCTTCGGCTCGCTCAGGCGAACCAGGATGCGATTGCGCCCCTTGGCGAGATCGGCTTCTATGCGTGCGCTGCCTCCCGGCTTCCGCTCAAATATTTGCTTGCTGTTGAGCCAGATCGTCTCCAATCCCGTGCTGGCCGAGAAAAACTCGACGCGTGCTGCCTCGCTGAGTTCCACTTCGGTGGATGCGAACCAGATTTCGTCGGCCCGCTTTGTCAGGCCGAGTTGAAGACGAGATTCCATGTCCGTGGACAGCACGATCGGCCACTTCGCGGTCGCGTCGGTCGCGGGAGTCGTCAGGTGCATTAGCACGAGCCTGGCAGCGTCTTCGTACGACTGGGGTCCGCCGCTGCGCCAGGCCAGTAGTGTGCCACTGCTCCCTTGCAGTTTGGCCAGTGCCTGTTGCAGTTGCTCACGTTCTCCCGGTTTCAGGTCGTTTCTTCTTAGGCAGGCAACGAAGACCTTGCCCACGGCAGCAAGCGTCTCCAGGGATGGTTCACGCTGGGCGAATTCGGCGACAGCCCTGGCCTGATCGGCACCTCCGAAACTGGCGAGATAATCGAGGGCTGCGGCTGCCGACTCCCGGTTGCCCAGAGCACTGACGGCCGCTGGAACCGCTCGGCGATCACCCAACTGTCGCAGAGCGATCAGACTCGCCGTACGAACCTCCGTCGCCGGGTCGCCAGCCAGCTTGAGCACTCGATCTGCAGTCGAGTTCAGAGCCAGTTTCCCTGCGGCCTGCACCGCTGCCGCACGAACGCGAACATCGGGGTCATCGAACAGTTTCTCGACTGCCGGATGCGCCTTTGCCGTGCCGATATGCGCCAGAGCCTCCGCGGCCCGAATTCGTACTTCCGCACTCGATGAACTGGTCTTCCGAATCAAGAGGCTCTCCGCCGGATTCGTCTTTCGTGTGGCGATCGCCCGCAGGAATTCGGCCAGCACCGGACCATCTTCGATGACCTCGGCAATGGATAGAAATCGCTTCTCGTCTTCTGTCTTGAGCCCCTGTAAAAACGCGGACGCGGCGGCAAGGCGATTGCCCGCCGAGTGCTTCGACTCGCGAAGCACCAGTTCCAGCGAATCCAGCGTGACCTCGACCGGCAACTCGCTCATCGAAGCAAGGATGTTCTTCACGCGCTCGGCATCGTGTTCGCCGCGCAGCATCGACGCGAGTGTTGCGGCGGAGGCCGGGACCTTCTCACGCACCATTCGGCTAAGGAGGGCGGCACGTTCGACTGGAGCGAACTTCAGCAGCGCGTCGTCCAGGGCCTTGGCGATGTTGTCGGTGCGCTCCCAGGGAAAAATATTTGCGGGACGCGGTGCCGGGCGAAAACCCCAGTAGACCCACGGACCAGGCTTCTTAAAAACACGGGTTAGCAAGTCCGCGTATTCTTGCCGGCGAACGGAATCGGTTTCTCGCTTCGATAGGTCGATCAAGCCGTCGACGATGTCGTTGCCGTATTGGGTAGCGACGGCCCGCAACGCGATCGCCCGGATCGGTTCGCTACTCAGCTCGTCGAGCAACTTGAGAACAGCAGGCCAATTGCCCGCGTGACGCAACGTCCACATGGCAGCATGAGCCAAGGCAGGTTCTGGCTTCTTCAACATCTTCTGAAGAAAGATCGGAGCGCCGCTCCAGCGCAGACGTCCCAGCGCGATAATCGCTTCCAGTTGCACGCGCGGATCGAGACCATCTTTCCTGGCCAGGTCGGCAATACGTTGAGCAATTGCTTCGTCGCCTTTGCCCGCATCAAGGCGATGCTTTACCAGGACCGGATCGGTGAGATCGGCAACGACACGCAATGCTTGCGCCTGCACCCGCGGTTCCGGATCGGACTGTGCCAAAGCGAGCAGCCCGTCCACGGCGTCGCGGCCTTCGATCTTCGCCATGATCCACACCGCGTGTAGGCGGGCTTTCACGCCAAGCTTTTCCTTCTTCAGGGCAGCAAGTCCTTCCTTTCCGCGCGCTTCCAGCGATTCCTGGGCTTCCCTTCGCGTGAAATAACTATCTGAATCGAGCCGACTCACGAGCTCAGGGAGCGTCAGTTTCCCGGAATTGTTTTCGACAGCCTTGCCCGCATCCTTGCCGACGTAGCGGATGTGGTAAATGCGACCCCGGCCACGCTTCGGACGCTGCCCATCGCACCAGTCAGAGACGAAGAGGGAGCCATCGCGATCGATCACGAGATCGGTTGGCTTGAAGCCGTAAGGATCGTTGGCGGCCCCCGCGACAAAATCCGTTTGCACTTGGGTACCAAACGTCGCACCGGATCGCTTCAACTGCGAACGCACCACCGCTCGGCCCCACTCGCAGAACAATAGGTTGCCGTGATACTCGGCCGGGAAGTGCCGTTCGAGATAGCAGACACCACCGGCCGGCGCTCCGAGTCCAAGGTCGGCAACAGGCGACAGGGCTTCATTTGGCCGTTCGGAATACAGGTAGGGATAACCGTGATCGGCCCCGAAGAAGCTGTGGCAGAGTCGCACCTTGTAGGCTCCGCCGTCGTTCTCGTTGTCGCGGAGCAGAACATTCAACTCTTCATCCAGGGCCACGTCGTAAATGTTCCGCAGGCCTCGGGAAAAAACGTGCAAATCGCGTCCGTCGGCTCGGCAACGCAAAACGCCGCCGCCCTCCAGGATCAGCTTGTCGCCTTCCGGTCGGGCCACATTGCAGCCACGATCGCCAAGTGCGAGGTACAACCAGCCATCGTGACCGAGCACGACGCCGTTGGCATTATGTAGTCGAATTTCATCCTGCTCCGGAGGCAGGCCGAGTCCGGTGATCAGGTCGCGGCGATTGTCGGCCTTACCTGTTCCCTTGGTATCACGCAACGCCGTCAGGTACGGAGCGTGCATCACAAAGACGACGCCATTGTGCTGGGCCAAACCCTGGATCGAATTGAAGCCGCTGGCATAGACGGTCGCCTTGTCCGCGTAGCCATCGCCATCGGTGTCTTCGAGAAGGCGAATCTCGTCCCGGCGAACGATTTCCATACCCAGGCCGGTCATGTAGTCGATGGCCACCAAGAGCGTTCCATTCTTGAAGCCGGGAGCGATGACGGACGGATATTCGATAAGGGGATCACACGCAAACAGCGTTGCTTGGAAACCTTTTGCAAGTTGGAGAGGTGGGAAGCGTTTTTCCGTTTGCGGCCCGGTCGTGGGCTCCGCAGCAGAAATGACGGGTCCGATCAGGCACAATGCTATCGCGGCACGCAGCAGTTGGCGAGAAGTGCATCGCATGGCGTATCCGGTTGTTCGGGAGTTGGTCAATGGCTCAGCGGTGTGAGGGCCTCTCTTGCTCCCCCTCCCCGAAGCGGAGAGGAAGGAGAAAAATGCTACTTGAACATCTTCAACATCTGCTCGGCGACAAACTTATTGCCAGCATTGTTGAAGTGATTGCCGTCGTAGGTCAGGATGCCGCTCCCTTTGTTGTCCGGGTTGTTTTTCTTCCAGTGCTCGACAAACGCTTTGCGCAAATCGTTGAGTGGCAGTTTCTTCGCCTCGGCCACCTTACGTGCGATCTCGGCGAATTTTTCCAGATTCGGATCATCCTTGTTCGTGCCGTCATGCTTCTCGCCGACGCTGGTCAGCGTGCACTGCACGACCTGAATCTTTTCCTTCTGCAACCGGTCGATCAACTCTTCCAGGCTCGATTTGAACGTTTCGGCTGGGATACGACGCGCATCGTTGCAACCGATTTGAATGACCACGATTGTCGGTTTTTTGGCAAGCACATCCTTCTCCATTCGCTTGATGAGATCGGGAACCGTGTGCCCTCCGGTGGCTACCCAATCGATTTCGATTTTCTTGTCCTTGTGTTTGGCAGCCAGGGTTTCCTTGACGATCCGGACATAGCCCTTGGTCACCTTGTCTTTCGGTTCCTCTTTCCCGGCCAGGTAAGTGAGTGAATCGCCGAAGAAGATAATGCGGTCGCCGTTCTTCAACTCGACTTGCGTGTCGGCCACATCCGCGGCCGTGGCCACGGATGCAACGAGGAAAAGTATCAGGGACCCAAGTCGATATCTCACTGACATGGAGAGCCCTCCGAGAAGAGGTGGTGGGAGTGATGGCTGCCAGATACGAGAGTTATCGTAGTGTATTGAACAGCATGGGCGGGCGATTGTCGAGCATGTATCGAAGTCCTCGTTCGTTGGTAATCGCTTGGACTGAGCAGAGCGATCGGGTTGAATCCCGACCAAAGATCCTGTGGAAGAAAGTTATCACCCCTGAACCGCTGGCCAATGCGCTGTCGAGCAGTTAGAGTTTTATCACCATGAAAATTACCGAAGTCATTTGTCAGATTCTCCGCATTCCTTCCGTGCTGGCCAAGACGGCCAGTTCGCAGGACTCCGTTCTTGTACGCATTCGCACCGACACGGGGCTTGAAGGGATCGGGGAAGCGGATTCGTCGCCGGAAGTGGTGAAGGCCATCATCGATGCGCCGTTCAGCCACAATATTGCCTGCGGACTTCGGCAACTGCTCATCGGCGAAGACCCGCTGGAACACGAGCGCCTGTGGCAGAAGATGTATCGCCGCACGATGTACTTTGGCCGCAAGGGGGTTGGCATTACGGCGATGGCGGCGGTCGATGTTGCACTATGGGACCTGAAGGGCAAGGCGTTCGGACAGCCGATTCATCGCTTGCTCGGCGGCAAGCAGCACGATCGCATTCGTGGCTACGCATCGATTCTGTTCGGCCGCGATGGCAAAGAAACAGGTGACATCGCCCGGCGCTGGATCGAGGCGGGATACTCGGCCGTCAAGTTTGGTTGGGAGCCGATGGGGCAGAACGAGAAACTCGATATTGACCTCGTCCGTGGGGCACGCGAAGGTCTCGGCAAGGATGCGATGTTGCTGATCGATGCCGGCTGCGTGTGGGATGCGCGGACGGCACTGAAACGGGCGAATTCTTTCGCGGAGTTCAATCCGGGTTGGCTGGAGGAGCCGCTGCGTGAGGATGACATCGAAGGCTACGCCTGGCTACGCAATCGTTCGCCCATCCCGATTGCAGCAGGCGAAGGTGAATGTGGCCGTGAATCGTTTAGGCCGTTCATCGATCGCAATGCTCTCGATATTTATCAGGTCGATCTATCGCGTTGTGGCTTCACGGACGCGGCCTACATCCGCTCGCGAGTCGAGGAGATCGGGGCGAGATTATGCAACCACTGTTACACCAGCCCGGTTACGGTGGCCGCCTGCATTCACTGGCTCAGCACCTGCCGGGATGCGTTTGTGTTCGAGGACTGCGTCGAAGATTCGCCGTTACGTCATGAACTGACCATCGAGAAGGTGCAGTCAGTCGATGGCTGGATGAGCCCGCCGGATGGGCCGGGTTTGGGTGTGACGCTCAACGAGGATTTCGTGAAACGACACCTAATCGCGGAATCGCGATAACGCGGGGTGGCTCGTGAGGAGGCCAGATTTTTTATCCGGGACTTGATATTTTTTCAGCGAGGCAGCTTGGATAACGCCTCGGTGATCTCCGGAAAAACGTCGCTTGCCAAGTGGTGAACCTTGCCAGAACGCCCGGATGCGATCGATGCGGGGGAGATAACAGAATCGGGAGCCTGCTCCCAGCGGATATTGAACGCCTACAACCGGCTCCGCAGAGGGGACTGATCGAACAAGCGAAAATCCGACCTTTCCCGGTTCGCGGTATAATCTCACGCCAGTTTGGCCCCGGAGCGTCAGGCCGGCGAACTGCCTGTCGCGTTGGACTAGAACTGTCGAAAATTCCCCCGTCTCAAGCCAATATCCTCCGCACCACGTTCCCATGCACATCCGTGAGCCGATAGTCGCGGCCGCTAAAGCGATATGTCAATTTTTCGTGGTCGATCCCCATCAGATGCAGAATCGTGGCATGCAGGTCGTGGACGTGGACTTTGTTGTCCTGGGCGTGCCAGCCGAATTCGTCGGTGGTACCGTAAGTCATGCCGCCTTTGATGCCGCCGCCAGCTAGCCACATGGTGAAGCCGAACGGGTGATGTTCGCGGCCGTCGGTTCCTTCGGCCGTGGGCGTGCGGCCGAATTCGCCGCCCCATAGCACCAAAGTATCATCTAGCATGCCGCGCGCTTTGAGATCAATTAACAACGCGGCAATCGGGCCATCGACGGCCGCACAACGTTTCGGAAGGTTCTCACGAATGCCGCCGTGATGATCCCAGGCGTTGTTGGCCGGCGCATCAAATAGTTGCACGAATCGCACGCCACGTTCGACGAGTCGCCGGGCCATGAGGCATTGCCGACCAAACATATCAGTTGCGGGATTGTTGATACCGTACAGGTTGAGAGTCTTGTTGCTCTCACGCGAAATATCGAACGCCTCGGGGGCTTCACGCTGCATGCGAAATGCCAGCTCGAAGGATGCGATGCGGGCATCGAGTGCGCTATCAATCGTTCGGTCGCGTTTGTGAAATTCGTTGAGTTGCCGAAGCGCATCGAGCTTGGCACGTTGACTCTCGAAGTTACCCAGCGGCGGGCTTAGGTTGGCGATCGGGTTCTTCAAATCGCGGACGAGCGTTCCTTGAAACGCACTCGGCAGAAAGCTGGACGCCCACAACTGCGCCCCCTGAAAGACGTCGGCCGGGCTGACGACGACGAAGCCGGGCAGGTTCTGGTTCTCCGTGCCCAGACCATAGACGAGCCAGGAGCCGATGCTCGGCCGCGAGAACGCCTGCTCGCCGGTACACATTTGCAACGCGGCACCGCTGTGATTGATGTTATCCGCGTGCATCGAGCGAATGACGCAAATGTCGTCGATGCACGAGGCCACGCGTGGCAACAGTTCGCTGACCTCGACACCGGATTGGCCGTGCTTCTTGAACTTCCACGGCGAGGCAAGCAGGTTCCCGGTCTTGACGCGAAAGAGCTTGGGCTTCTCGAACGGGAGTGGCTTGCCGTTGTCCGTGGCCAAGCGCGGCTTCGGATCGAAGAGATCAACGTGCGAAGGTCCCCCGGGCATGTACAGGAAGATAACACGCTTCGCCCTCGGCGCGTGATGCGGCTGACGAACCGCGTAGGGATTCGTGACCGCACGTTCCTCCGCGGCCAACATGTCCGCGAGTGCGAGCAATCCAAAGCCACTGCCGGCGGAAGCGAGTAATTCGCGACGGGTGAAATTCATGGTCATACTCTGAAAAACCAAAGGCATTTTTTTACCACGGCTTACACGGATTTACACGGATAAAACCAAGAAGCAAATGCATTTCTTATCCGTGTTAATCCGTGAAATCCGTGGTAAAAATTCTTGAAGCACTAATCCAAGTACACCAACTCATTCGCACATAGCAGCACGTGGGCGAACTCTTGCCAGGATGATGTTGCGATGATTTTTTGTGCAAGCACAACTTCGTCCGCACTCGCGGGCCTGGCGAATAACACCTGGAACGCCCGATGAATCCTGGCGGTTTCGTCGCTGGGGACATCGCGGGCCAACCGTTCCGCAAAGTGTTTGCCCTGCGTCAGCACGAATTCGTGGTTCAACAGGAAGAGCGATTGCGGGGCAACCGTACTCACGTTGCGGCGTTCTTCGGAGGCGTCTGGGTTCGCGGCATCGAACAGAGTCGAGAAGTTGCTGCGGTCCCAGCGGGCGGTTTGCACGTAGAGAGAGCGGCGCGTTGTGTTCAGGTTGTCGGTAGCGGGGCCGCCCGTCGCGGGGTCGAGGCGGCCCGTGGCACGCAGCATCGTGTCACGGATCGCTTCCGCTTCGAGCCGACGCGCCGAAAACCGGCCGAGCCAACGATTCTCCGGGTCCTTCGCGATCTGTTCGCGTTCGACCATGCTCGTCTGCTGATACGTGGCCGAGAGCATGATCCGCCGATGAAGTTTCTTGAGCGACCAGCCGTCGGCCATGAATTGCGTCGCCAGCCAATCGAGCAATTCGGGATGCGACGGAGGCTCGGACAAGATGCCAAAATTGTTCGGAGTGCGGACGATGCCCGTGCCGAAATGCCAGTGCCAAACGCGATTGACGAGCACGCGGGCCGTCAGCAAGTTCTCCGTCGATGCGATCCAGTTCGCGAGTTCAAGTCGTCCGCTTCCCGTGATTGCCGGCTGTTTTTGACCTGCGAAGAACTCGGGCATCCGTCGCGGCACAACCGGACCGAGCCGGGTGTAGCTTCCACGAATGTGCAATGGCACATCCTGAATTTTCGGAAATAGTCCGCCGGGTACGCCCCCCTCGCTGACGGCGAGGGCCAGTGCCGGCTCGGGAATCAAGGCCTTTTGTAGTTGCTCGCGGTCGTCAATGAGGGCTTTTCGCATCGGGTCGGTCGGCATCTTCTTCTTGTCGAACTCGGCGATCTTCGCGTTGATCTCAGCAATCTTCTTCACCTGCTCCTCGCGCTTTGCAACCATTTCCTTCGATGCGAGCGGCAGGCGTTGCAGTGTGATCTCGCCTCCCTTTGTGCCCAGTTCCTTCAACATGCGCGTGCTGTAAAAAATCCCCGCGAGAGCGTAGTAATCGTTCTGCGAGAGCGGATCGAACTTGTGATCGTGACAACGCGAGCAGCCGAGCGTTAGCCCCATGAAGGCTTTGCCGATAGTGTCAATCTGATCGTCGACCATGTCGCTGACCATCTTCTCCTTGTCGGCGTCGCCGCGATCCCAGGCTCCGTTGACCAGGAAGGCGGTTGCGATTAGCCCATCGGCATAGGGAACTTTTCCATCTGGAGCGGGGAGCAAGTCGCCGGCGATCTGATGCACGATGAAGCGATCGAAAGGCAGATCACGGTTGAACGACTCGACGACCCAGTCGCGATAGCGAAAGGCTTCGAGTGGCTCGCACACGGGATTGCGGGCTTTCGGATTGCCGTCGTGGTAGTCGGCATAGCGAACAATGTCGAGCCAGTGCCGGCCCCAGCGCTGACCGTAAGCCGAGGAGGCCAAGAGCCGATCGACGACTTTCGCGAATGCGTCGGGCGAATCATCCTTCAAAAATGCATCGGCCTCCTCGGGTGTCGGCGGCAGGCCTGTGAGATCAAACGAAGCCCGGCGAATGAGCATGCGGCGATCGGCCGGCCTCGCAGGCGCAATCTTTCGCTTCTCCATTTCAGCAAGCGCGAATCGGTCAATCTCCGAGCGCGGCCAATCTTGCAAAACAACTTCCGGTGGCGTAACGGCACGGACGGGCTGAAAGGCCCACCACTTGCGATGTGCGTCCGAGGGCTGGAATTTGTCGCCGGTCGCGATTGTGGTTTTCGCCGCGTTCGACCACTTGGCCCCTTCAGCGATCCAGCGTTTCAGTTTCTCGATCTCCGCATTGGTGAGCTTGCCGGTCGGCGGCATCTTCAACTTGTCGGCATAGCCAATGGCCTTGATGAGCAAACTCTCGTCGGGCTTGCCTGGCACGATGGCCGGCCCACGTTCTCCGCCCTTCAGAATCGCTTCCCGACCAAGTAGGCGCAGCCCGCCTTGCGCCTTCTTCTCACCGTGGCATGATTGGCACTTCTCGACGAGAATCGGCCGAATGTCGCGTTCGAAGAACTCGTCGCCCACTGGGTCCTTCGCGGCCAAGTATGGCGACAAAATGAGCAGGAGGCAGATCGAAGTCAGGCGGAAGGTGTGCATGAATGTGAATACTGTACACGATTGCGAAGGCGGGTGAAACCGGGTGATGTGAATTGTCGACTTTTACTCCGCGAAAGAGCGAATAGCAGGCCACTCAATTGTGATCCTCGTTAGCGGGGGGGGGCCAGTCGCTCGCGCTTTTGCGGAGCGAAGGGCGACACTTAAGGCTGCCAGTGCAACCACATGGCCCCTTGGCCTTCCTTCAGATTCGTGATGCGTTTCTCCGAGCGGTCGGCAAGCTTCATCACGATGAGTTGCCGCACTCCGTCACGCTTGGAGCCGAAGGCAAGCGATTGGCCATCGGGCGAAGGGTTCGGATGATAGTGCAACGTGCCATCCTTCGACCTGGTGAGCTGAGTGGACTTCCCTTCCAGCGTCGTCTGAAACAACTCGACACACTTGCCGACCAGGCCCGTGTGGAAGAACGATTGGCCATCGCGGGCCCAGATTGGCGTGTCGCTGCTGCCGCCATGAAAGTCCGCGACGTCGAGAAACTCGACCACGCCGCGATAGCCACCTCGGTCAGCCCGCTTCTTCAGACCCGTGCCATCCGCACGCACGACATGAGGGTGGCAGTTGTAATGCTCGCCGCTGACGAAGAGCACCCACGCACCATCAGGCGACCAGGTCGGAGCGAAGTTGAACGAATTGCCCGTCTTGATTTGCACGGCATTCGTGCCGTCTGCATCGGCCAAATACACCTGATAGTTTTTGTGATAGGCAATGCGCTTGCCATCGCGGGAACTGCTGAAGCCGTAAGCGAACTCCTTCGAGTCCTTCGTGAGATCGACCTTATTTCGGCCATCGCGATCCATGCGGAATGGATGCGAGTTCCCATCGATCAGTGCGGTAAACCCGAGTTTGGTGGGATCATTCGGCCAAAAAAACAGGCCGCTGTTGTAGAAACTCACGCGTTCGACGCCCGTGATGTTCATTGCCTTGCTTGTTTCGAGATCGACCAGGAACGTGTCGTACTGACAGCCCTCCTTCACGTGGCGAAAGGTTTTGTGCTCCTCTTCCCATTTCGCGTTTTCGGGGCTGACCCAGCCCCGGCCAACAATCGCGATCTTGCCATCGGGCGACCAGCCAGCGAACTGCGTCCAGGCATCGGGTTGATCGACCAAATCCTTGGCGAGTTCTCGTCGTCCGGTGCTGTCTACGTTCACGACGACGGCCCGCATTGTTCGCACATTCGCGTGTCGTCCGCCGGGTAGGTTGGTCTGGTATTCGGTAAAGCCCAGGAGTTGCTCGGCGGAGACTGGGTAGGTGATGCCGAGCATCGTAACGAAAATACCGAGCTTGCGGGAGGTTGACATCTAGGGTTCTCGTGAGGAGGTCACTGTGCTCAATGTAGCTCTCTCGCTCCGCGGGAGGGAGACATAACGCCGGAACGACATTAGTGCCGTCCGGTCGGCCTGCCTTCGCCGCCCTCTCGCGGAGCGAGAGGGCTACTTTGAGCGACAAACACTTCCACCGTGCATGCACGAATTGGCCCGGTGCTGGGAAGGACCGTCGGAACTCCTGCCCATTGCTCGATCGGCTGGCCCGGCAGCGGCAAGATTTCCTTGAGTGCCCGCGTTTGCCCCGCATGGCGAAGTAACATCGGGCAACCTTCGGGTATTGTCGCGTCCGTTTCCCACGCCGACACCGGACCAGCATACACGATCTGGAAGCCATGTACTTTGGTAAACGTGCTGGTTAGTTGCGCACGCAGGTGATCGCGAGTCGAGATCGAACGAATCGGCCAATCCCTACCGAGCGACCGGGCCGAGAGCGTGAGTGACAGGAGTGCCTTGTTCGTGGCCAGCAGTTTTGCCGGGTCCGCGCTGACAGTCATGTACTCTTGAGCGAGCCGATACGGATCGAGCCCGCGATAGGCCCCGAGTTGTTGAACCAGCGGATGCCCGGCCGATTCCAACATCGTCACGTACTTCGCGAATGCCCGGCCATCGATGGCCAAAATTTCGTCGAAGTCTTTCGTGACCGGCAGCAAAGCTTTCTGCCCATCCGAAAGAACCGCGAGCAATGCCGGGTCGCGGGCAAAATTCGTCAGCGGGATTTCGCCGTGAGCGATCAGTTCCGGGAACAGGCAATCCGGATTGGTGGCCAGGTCGAGGAAGTGAACCACGACTCCGTTTTGCCGTAACACACACCTCAATTCATCGCGTACTGTCGGCAAATCAGGCAGCGAATCGAAGACACACAAGCCCAGCACGGCCGCGACCGAAGCCGTTTCGAACGGCAAACTCGTCGCCTTCGCGTGAATCGCGTGTGCTTCAGGAAAGCGTTGCCGCAGCCGCTGCAGGAAGGGTTCGGAAGGCTCCGAGTGCGTCAGGTTGGGCAAGCATGCTGAAGGAAGCCACTCGCGAAGTTGTCCGTCGCCCGCACCGATTTCGACAATCGCGGAACCTGTATCTTCCGGAGCAACCGTTGCCAGGATCCCGCACACAATTCGACGAGTGAGCCGATTCCACGGCCGACGCACGCGTTGCAAATGGTCGAGCAGCGAAGGATCGCCCCACCGGACCGATGGAGTTCGTTCGTCAAATAGGCTGGCAGACATTCCTTCCCATTCAAAGGCTCGGCTTACTTGAGTGCATCCGGTTTGATTTCCAGCACCGTGTACGGCTGCAACATCAACACGTACACCGCACCCGCTTTCGATTGACACACGCCTAGCGTCATGTGGCGGCTCGTGGTCACGCCCTCTTTCGTCTTGAACGTGCCACCGTGGTACGGCATCGGCTTTCCCTTCGCGTCCGTGAATGGCGTGTAGTCGGGATTCTGAATCGAGACTGGGCCTCGATCCCGTGGAGCCTTGTCGCCGGACTTGAAACTCACGATGTGATTCAGGCTGATGCCGAGCGGGCTAGCCTCCGTGACCGAGGCCCAGACTTCGCCCGTCGGCCCAACGCACAACGCCCGGCAATCGGTGGACTTCGCACCGGGCAGTAGCGTACCAAGATCGCGGCCATTCAACGTCGGACCCGTTTGCGTCAGGTCGTAGGAGTAGAGTTTGTTCGTGCTCATCGGCACGCAGTACAGTGTTTTGCCGTCGGGTGTGGCATCCCAGTTGATTGGATGGCTCGTTGCCTCCGCGAGATGCGAATCGGCTGCGAGTGGTTTGCCGTTGATGGTCTGCTTCAGGCGTTCGAGCTTGTCGGTCTTCGGATCGTAGCGTGCGATGTCGCCACCCAGCAGCGGGTGGTACGCCCGTCCGAGATGATCGAGCACGATGAAGCCGTAAATGTGTTGAGTGTCGATCAACTCGCGGTACTTGCCAGTCTTCAGATCGAGTATCAGAAAAATCGAGTTCTCGCCAGGGCCGGGTCGATGGTCGGCGCAGGTGGAAATGTACGCGATACCCCGGCTCTCATCGGGCGTGATACTGTTGATGCCGTGGTGCTTCACGGGAATCGGATAGACCTTGGTCTCGCCTGTCGCGGGATCGTAAACCATCGGATAGCCGCCCGGATAATCTTCGCGCTTCTCGTCCTTGTTCGGATAGCCTTGCTTGGTTCCGAAATAGATTTTGCCACTGGCCCCCAGGTTGTTGCGCGTGTGAATCTTGGCCTGCGAGCCAAAGCCCTTGATGTCCTTGCCGATCGCCTTGTGGCAATCGACGACCACTTTCATCTTCCCGCTGCTGGGATCGAATTCGACCAGCCAGGCATTCACGCCGTTCGCGTGCGTGCCGACATACAGCTTGCCGTTCTTGCCTTCGATGATCGAGAAATAGCCCTCGCCTTCCGGAGCAGTCTCGAACGGGAGCATGTGCGCCGTGGATGGAACCCACTTCAACGGCGATTGAGCGATGCCGATTGTCGGCGTAACAAGCAGTGCGGCGAGTGCGATGTTCTTCCACATGCCAAGCGACCCTCGTCAAATGTAGCTGAATTCGTGAGAATTCAGTTCGAAACAAGACTGAATTCTTACGAATTCAGCTACGCAAAATCGTGTCTACTAGCCGACCAATTCCTGAACCGACTCGCGTTCATCGAGCACGTACATCGGTCGCCGGAGATGATCCGGAATGGTGATGCTCGGGTCGATGCCGAGATGCTGATACAGGCTCGAAAGAACATTGCCGGGCGTGTACGGCGTCACCTTCGAGCGGCCGCCGTGCGAATCGGTCGCACCGATCACCTGGCCCATTTTGAAGCCGCCACCGGCGATGAGGGCGGCACCGGCGTCGGGCCAGTGGTCGCGGCCGTCGCCACGCGAAATCTTCGGCGCTCGGCCAAACTCGCCCCAGACCACGACGGCCACATCCTTGTCCAGGCCTCGATCATGCAAGTCGCTCACCAAGGCGTGAACACCTTGATCGAGTTGCGGCAGTTGATCCTTGTGATCGATGAAGTTCTTCTCGTGCGTATCCCAGTCGCCAACTTTAAGCGTCACGACGGAAACGCCCGCTTCGACGAGCCGCCGAGCGCGAAGCATGTTTTCGCTGTATTTGCCATAGCGGGCGACGGTCGCGTCGGATTCTTTCTTCATGTCGAAAGCATCGCGCACTTTCGGGGAAGCGACCATTTCCATGGCCCGCCTGGTGTACTCGTCGATGCCGGACATGCTGCCTCGCACATCGACCTCGCGCTTGAGCGTGTCGAATTCCTTGAGTAGCGAGCCACGTTCGCGGAGCCGTTCGATCGGCACCCCTTTCGCGGGGCTCAGATTCGACAACCCCTCGGACTTCGGCACGAACGGACGATGAGCGTTCCCTAAATAGTTCGGGCCCTCGTTATCGTAAAGTCCTGGTGGCTTGTACATCAGGCTGACGTAAGGGGGCATGCCGTCAGTTCGCGGCTGCAGATGACTGACGACCGAGCCGAACACTGGCCGTTTGCCCCGGTCCGGCGATCCGGTGAGGATGTAATGCGGAGTGTGATCGCCGAGATCGTTCGACTTGATGCCGCGAATGATTGCGAGTTTGTCCATCATCTTCGCGTGCAGCGGCAGATGCTCGCAGACCTGAATGCCCGGCACATTGGTCCGGATCGGCTTGAACTCGCCCCGGATCTCCGAAGGAGCATCGGGTTTCATGTCGTAACTGTCGATATGCGATGCCCCGCCGCGCAGCCAGATCATGATGACCGACTTGCCACGTTTGGCAGACGATGCACCTTGAGCCTGCGAGCGCAGAACGTCCGCCAGCGTGAGGCCGCCGAAGGCCAGTCCCCCGACGCGAAGCATTTCACGGCGAGTGATTCCGTCGCACAGCTTCGTATTTCGCCCGAAGATTCGAAGCATGGCTATTCTCTCTTTCCATTCCTTCCGAGAGCATACCACTTCCGAAGAGGCGTGAGAACCAAGATCATTTGACGCCGATCGTTTGACACTCGGCGTCGAACGGAGGTTTTCTCCGCTGCAAGGAGGGTGCGCCGACTTGTAACGATGACGTTCGTCCTCGCTCGCATCTCCGCAGAGCGTCAAACGATCGTCTGTCGGGCCAACAATCGCAGTCGCCTTCCGAAATGCGTACACTGTCATCCCGCAGCCCAATTGACCGTTTGTCTTTCCGGAGTCCCCGCCATGAGTCGTCGCGTGTCGTTTCTGTTTTTGCTCGTCTGTGGAAGCTTTTGCTTCTCCGGGGAAACCCCGGCTGGCCCCAGTGTCGCACTTGTGCCATTCATCGAAACCGGCTCCGTCGCCGGGGCCGTCACGCTGGTGGCCGACAAGGAGAAGGTTCTCAGCCTCGAAGCGATTGGCTACTCGGACGTGAAATCCAAGACGCCGATCAAGACCGATGCCGTGTTTTGGATCGCATCGATGTCGAAGCCGATTACGGGTGTTGGGCTGATGATGCTCGTGGACGAAGGTAAAGTGAAACTCGACGATCCCGTCGAGAAGTATCTGCCCGAATTCAAGGACATGTGGGTCGCGGTCGAGAAGGACAAAGACCACATGCTGCTGAAGCGTCCGAAATCGGCGATCACCGTTCGACAGCTCATGGACCACACCAGCGGTATGCCGTTTCGCTCGGCCATGGAAGAGCCGACGCTCGATCGGCTGACACTTCGCGACGCGATCAAGAGTTACGTGATGACCCCACTGCAAACGGAGCCCGGCACGAAGTACGCCTACTCGAATGCTGGCATCAACTCGGCAGGCCGCATCATCGAAGTGGTCAGCAAGATGCCGTACGAGCAATTCATGGACAAACGCGTGTTCGAGCCGCTCGGAATGAAGGACACAACCTTCTGGCCGAACGCCTCGCAGGTGGCACGCCTGGCCCATGCCTACAAGCCGGCCGCGGACAAGTTGCACCTTGAAGAAACGAACATCGCGCAACTCACCTACCCTCTGAGCAACCGGACCCGCCAACCGATGCCCGCCGGTGGCCTGTTCTCGACAGCCGAGGACGTGGGAACTTTGTGCCGCATGGTTCTCAATGTGGGAACAAAAGGCAATGTGCGTTTTCTCTCCGAGGATGCGATCAAGGAGATGAGCAAACGCAGCACGCCGCCGGAGTTGAAGGAGAGTTATGGCATCGGCTGGTCGGTCAGCGACGGCTGGTTCGGCCACGGCGGCGCGCTCGCAACCGACATGCAGATCAACACCAAGCAAGGTTTGATTCTGGTGTATCTCGTTCAACACGCCGGCTTCCCCAACGACGGCAGCAAGGGCAAGGCGGCTTTCCAGCAGGCAGCCATCGCGAAGTTCGGGAAACCGAGGTAGCCGACCGAGCAATGTAGCCCTCTCGCTCCGCGAGAGGGTTGCGATCCGATCCGCCCAATCACATCTTTTTCCCAGCCTGACAAAACAGGACATTTTTGGACACTTCAGGCCACGGCACAACTGATTTTTTCGACGCAAGTCCTTATTTGTCAATGCGTTTGGCAACGACACCGGTTGCTGTACACTACTGTACAACGCAACGAGCCAATTTCGCCTACTTTTGACACCTGTCCGACCCCGGCGAGGCCACGGCAGACACCTTTTTTTCGTGTTCCAAAATGTTCCGTTTTGTTCCACTCGCATGACAATCCCTCCGCGGGCACCGACGCCCGATAGACCTGTATTGCGAAGGGGGCAAATGTTAAGTCGATTTTGGAAGAAATTTCGACACGTCTCGCTCAACACAGCAAGAGTTCGGTGCCTTGGCCCCGAAGTGGTCAGTTTCTTCCTTGTCGGCGAACGAAAAATCTGATCCCCCTCCCGAGAGGGAAGGGGAAGAAAGAACTTACTTCGATTTCAACAACAACTCAACCGCCTCACTCACCCAGCCGCTGTGCCAGTCGTGTTCGCGAGTCGGGCCGTCGCGGTACTCGTGGGCGATTTTCAACTTGTCCATCAGTTCATTAGCTTTCACGTGCTGCTCGCGGAAGCCTCCGTAGCCAGTCAGGATCAGACGTTTCTCTTTCTGCAAATGTTCGGCCTTCGACTCCAGCAACTTCGAAACATGGTAGTTCGCAAAATTCTCGACCGTGCCGAAAATCTCGCCGCTGCCATACTGGCCTGGCTTGTCCATCAACAGCGGAGCATCCCACGCGGCCGCCCTGTGGAACTCGTCCGGATGCCGCAACAGCAAGCTGAACGCTCCCCAGCCGGATTTGCTGAAGCCGAGCAGATAGCGACCCTTGGCCTCGGCTTGGACCGGATACGACTTCTCCACGAAGGGGAGCACGACCTTGAGGAAGTATGATTCCTGACGCACGTCTTTCTTGGTTGGATGATCGCCATACCACGGTAGATGCGAGAAAGTCGGTGCGACGAACACGGCCTTGAACTTGTTGTGCAAATCGTGCTTCTTCACTTCGGCCAGGCCGTCGCCGTACCGATTTTCTCGACCGGCCTCCACGGGCAAAACGTACACGACCGAGTAGCGGCGATCCTTTTCGAGCTTCTCCGGAAGTAGAACGCGAACAAGTGTCTTGCCTGCTTGATAGTCCGACTGCACTTGGTGCGTGAGAACACCGATTTCGTCTTTCGTGCTCTCGGAAACGGCAGAGGGGGCTTGAGCGGAAAGCGTGGTGCAGCACGCAACGACCGCAACGAACGCACGGAGCATGAGAAGTCCTCCCAAAAATCTGTAACTCACCGGGAATAAACTACGCGCACGCGGCTCATACATGCAACATATCGCCGATTGAATTCTCCCTTACTCTTATTTGCGAGGAGTGTCCCATGACACTGCGCTCCCGGTCCGTTTTGCGCCTACTTGGTGTCCTGGCCTGCTTCATCCCGCTCACCGCGTGCGATGACAAGAAGACGAGCTATCACGGAGCAGCCCTTGCCTCACGTGAACGCCAGCCTGCCGTGACCCCAGGCAAAGAGCAGGAACCGGCAAATACCGAAAACCACCAGCACCTGGTTGAAAATGCCTTCGTCCTGGCCGCCCGCGAGCCACGCTCGACATTTTCCGCCAGCGTGGACACAGCCTCCTACAGCCTGATCCGTGCGAAGATTCACGAAGGCCAACTGCCACCGAAGGACGCGGTTCGCATCGCCGATCTCTTGAACTACTTCGACTACGACTACCCCAAACCGCGAGGGGACGACCCGGTGGCCGCCACGTTGGAGATGGCTCCATGTCCGTGGAACGCCAAGCACCAGCTCCTGCGGATCGCACTGGCTGCGAAGACCCTGACCGCCGAAACAATGCCGCCACGTAATTTTGTTTTCCTGATCGATACCTCGGGCTCGATGGCACCCGAAAATCGTTTGCCGCTCGTCAAGCAATCGCTGCTCCTGCTCACCAATACACTCACGCCCCGCGATCGCGTCAGCATTGTCACCTATGCCGGCGATACCTCGCTGCGGTTGGATTCCACCGCGGGCGACCAGCTTGGCCGCATCCGTTCCGTGATCAATTCACTCGGTTCCGGTGGCTCGACGAATGGCGGCAGTGGCATCCAAATGGCCTATCAGCAAGCTGCCAAGTCGTTCATCCCAGGTGGTGTCAACCGGGTCATTCTCGCCACCGATGGCGACTTCAATGTCGGCATCGCCAGCGAAGGCGAGTTGGTTCGCCTCGTCGAAGACAAACGCAAGACCGGCGTCTACCTCACCGTCCTCGGCTTCGGCATGGGCAACCTTCAAGACTCGAAGCTGGAACAACTCGCTCATCATGGCAACGGGCACTACGCCTACATCGACACCATCGACGAAGCTCGCAAGTTGTTCGTCGAACAGGGTGGTGCCCTCGCGATTGTCGCCAAAGACGTGAAGCTCCAGGTCGAGTTCAATCACAACCGCGTGCAAGCCTATCGCCTGATCGGCTACGAGAATCGCGTGCTCAAGAACGAGGACTTCCGGAACGACGATAAAGATGCGGGCGACATGGGAAGCGGCCACACGGTGACCGCCCTCTACGAAATCGTTCCGCCGGGCGTGGACATCCCGCTCGCCGACGCTGGTGATCTGAAATACCAGGGCAAGAACATCGATACCGATGCCGCGAAGACCGGAGAATGGCTGACTTTCCGGATGCGCTACAAGAACCCGGAGACAGAGGAAGCCCGAGAGGTCGCTTTTCCGCTCGTCAAGGAAGGCCTGCGCAAATCTGGCTCCACGGATTTTCGCTTTGCTGCCTCGGTGGCCGCGTTCGGCATGTTGCTCCGCGAATCGGAGCACAAGGGTTCCGCGAACTGGTCTTCGGTGAAAGCCTGGACGACCGATGCCATCGGCCAGGAACGAGCTGATCAGCGTCGGGATTTTCTCGATCTGCTGAAGAAAGCGGAAGCCTTGAAGGGCAAACGCGACTAACCCATTTCAGTGTCTCACACCACGAAATGGCGAAAGTACGAATACACGAAGGAGGAACTCGTCCGGCACGTTTTCGTGCATTGGTACTTTCGCGATTTCGTGATCGTCTTGTGGTGCGGCCCGTCCCAACGTGTCGTTCAGTGTGAATCCTCCAATCGATTCAGTCCTCGGGTACAATGAAGGAAACCCTTCTTGTGTCGAGGACTCGATGGACGTCTTCATTCTCTCCGCCGTCCGCACGCCGATCGGCAAATTTCTGGGCGATTTGTCCGAACTGACCGCACCGCGATTGGGTTCGGTCGCACTCGCCGAATCCCTGAAACGTGCCAACATCCAACCCGACCAGATCGATGAAGCAATCTTTGGCAACGTCCTGCAGGCGGGGGTGGGCCAGAATCCCGCACGCCAGGCCGCCTTGTTTGCGGGCTTGCCGAATACCATCGCGGCGTACACCGTGAACAAAGTATGCGGCTCCGGCCTCAAGGCAGCGATGCTCGGTGCCCAGGCGATCAAGGCGGGCGATGCCGAGATCATCGTGGCCGGGGGCATGGAGAGCATGAGCCGGGCTCCGCACCTGGCCGAAGGAATTCGCGCGGGCATCAAGTACGGCGATGGCAAGCTGGTCGATGTCTTGGTCCGGGATGGGCTCTGGTGCCCGTTCGAGAATTGGCCGATGGGCGAAGCAGCCGAGTACATCGCCGGGAAGTGCTCGATCTCACGAACCGAGCAGGATCGCTTCTCGGCCCAGAGCCATAAACGAGCGGCCGGCGCGTGGGAGCATGGAGCGTTCGCCGCCGAGGTCGTTTCCGTCACCGTTGGTACAGGCCCGAAAGCCCGAACGATTTCCAAGGACGAAGGAATACGCCCGGATAGCACGGCGGACGGGCTGGCGAAACTACGGCCGGCGTTCAAGAGCGATGGCACCGTGACGGCTGGAAATGCCTCGCAACTCAGCGACGGTGGCGCGGCCTTGGTCCTCGCTTCAGACCGGGCGGCAACACGGCTGGGTGCCAAGCCTTTGGCGCGTGTCGTCGCCTATGCAACGAGCGGTGTCGCTCCGAAGGACATTTTCATCGCTCCGGTGATGGCCGTGCAGATGGTGCTGGAGAAAGCCAAGCTGCGATTGATGGACATTGATCTCTTCGAATTGAACGAGGCATTCGCGGCGCAAATGCTGGCGTGTGGAAAAGAACTTGGCCTCGACGAGGCGAAAGTAAACGTGCATGGCGGAGCAATCGCTCTGGGCCATCCGATCGGGGCCAGCGGGGCCCGCGTGTTAGTTACGCTGACCCACGCCCTGGCTCGGCACAGCCGAAGATACGGCCTGGCCAGCCTGTGTTTGGGTGGGGGCAACGCGGTGGCGATGGTGATTGAAAGAGTGTAGCCACATGACCAGCCCACGCAAAAGCCCCGGCAGCGTTCGGATCTCGCCGAGCATCCTCGCTGATATGAACTCGGGCACTCGGGAGTCGAGCAACCTAGCCGAGGGATTGGCGGTCGACTTCGCCGAATTGATGGTCGTTGCCATGCCCGGTGTTCCCCAGGACGCTGTCGCTCGATTGACTGTTGGCAAACCATCAATCACCCAACGGATGCGCATTGCCGGTGAATTGTGTCTCGAACACCTCGGCATGTCGAATGTTGATTCGTTGATCGAACATGCCTCCGACACAGTTCGCGGCTGGGCGGCCTACATGATTGGACTGGCTCCCGGTTTGTCGCTTACAGAACGATTCACTCTCATCCGGCCACTGGCAAACGATCTGCATTTCGGCGTTCGCGAATGGGCGTGGATGCCGTTGCGAGTACATATCGCTGGCGATCTGCCGCGTGCCATCAAGTTGCTCGAACCGTGGGTTCACGATGACTCGCTCTTTCTTCGTCGCTTCGCGAGCGAAGCAACTCGGCCATGTGGCGTCTGGACCGAGCATATTACCGAGCTGAAGGAAAACCCGAGGCTTGGCCTGCCGATCTTGAAACCCTTGCGAGCCGATCCAGAGAAATACGTGCAAGATTCGGTTTCCAACTGGCTCAACGACGCAGCCAAGAGTAAACCCGATTGGGTTCGCGATTTGGTCGAAGGCTGGGCGGACGGGTGCGAAGATCGGAATACGTTGCGGATTTGCAAACGGTCCGTGCGATCAATCCACCACGACGAGTAACGTGAACGCATTACGAACCGCAGGGCCTTATTCCGGCCGCATGGGCGGGTCTCGTAGCCCTGCAGGGCCCCAGTTTTGCGCTGGTGACGGCACTGGCATTTGCAAGATCTCGACGCGGCCGATGTGCTTCAAGATGTCTTCCTGACGCTGTCCAAAAACCTTCCCTCGTTTCGCAAGGACCACGCTGGCTACGCACGATCCTTCGCAACGAGGTCAACGACTACGCGAGGAACTCGGGGATCAAAAGTAGTAGGCACACTCCGAGCATGTGAATTTTTCGGTGTAGGGTGGGTGAAGGCTCTGCGGGGACGGGTGGATTCCGCAAAGCCTCCACCCACCCTAACAAGGCATTCGTTCACACGCTCTCCGCGAGAGGAACGCGAGACGCCGCAAGGATCGGGGACAACCATACCACGGCCTGCGTCGGCACCCGCTCGCGGAACGAGAGGGCTACATTCAAGAAAGAGCAATTCCGGCAGTCCGGGATTGCTCTTTCCACTTCGACCTGACAACAATGGAATGTCGTTGAGAGGTGCCCTCCCCCCATGAATCATCTCGGTTGCCAGCCCGAAGATCATCCACTCCTCGGCAGACGCGAGTTGCTGCAGGTCGGCGGCCTCGGTCTGCTGGGTGTTTCGCTCGAAGACGTGCTTCGCCTCGAGGCGCACGCGGGGGGTTCAACCCATCCCGCACGTGCCAAGTCCGTGGTGTTCATCTTTCAGTCGGGTGGGCCATCCCAGCACGAGACTTTTGATCCGAAGCCCGACGCGCCCGACGGAATTCGCGGCGAATACGGCACGACACACACGAGGCTTCCCGGAACGCGGTTCTGCGAATACCTGCCTCGCCTCGCAGCACGAGCGAATCGATTCTCAATCGTCCGCACGATGCACCACACCGCCGACCGCGAGTTCCGCAACGAGCACAGCAGTTGCACCTATCTGCTTAATACCGGTACGACGGAACTTCCCGTCGGCGACACAAATGCCAGCATCGTCAATTCGCGTCAGGGTCGTTTCGAGTGGCCATCGATTGGCTCGATGCTGTCCTACGCCCTTCCGCCGAGAGCCGGGTCGCCGTTCCCGCCCGTGATCGAATTGCCCCGTGTGAGCCTGATGCGTTATCCCGGCCGAGGAGCGGGGGTCCTGGGCGCACAGCACGAACGCTGGGGTGTCGATCTGGCCCCTGCGTGTAAATCTCCCGACGCCGCCGGCTCGTGCCCAAACTGCTTTAGCCACGACGATCCCAACGATCCGACGCGAGCGGCCGGGAAAGGGCCGAAGGCCTGGTGGGACAATAGCAGTTGCCGCGATGCCACATTCAAAATGCCGGATCTTGGCGGAAGCCTGACACTCTCCGCGGACGAACTCAACAATCGAGAGTCGCTGCTTCAGCGGCTCGATCATCTGCATCGAGCCCGCGATCAGAAATCTTCCACTCGACACGACATTCATCGGCAACGGGCGATCGATCTGCTGTTCGCCAATCGTCCTGGCGGGAGAAATCCATTCGACCTGAGCCGCGAACCGGAACGGACCCGCGACCTGTATGGCCGCGAAGAATGGGGCCAGGGGTTCCTCGTCGCTCGGCGACTGGTCGAGGCCGGGGTGCGCATGGTCCAGATCAATTTGCGTGGCTGGGACACTCATCAAAACGCCTTCCGCGATTTGAAGGGAAAGCTCCTCCCGTCAATCGATCACTGTTTGTCGGGTTTTCTCGACGATCTCGAACAACGTGGCTTGCTCGACGAAACGCTGGTGGTGATGTGCGGCGAGATGGGACGCACGCCCAAGATCTCGCCAATCACTCCCGGCGGCAAGAACGCATCCGGCGAAGTCTTCACGCCGGGCCGGCACCACTGGGGTGATGTGTTTCCATGTTTCTTCGCTGGGGGCGGAATTCGTCCGGGGCAGATCGTCGGCTCCACCGACAAATTTGGCGGCGTGCCCGTGACGGAGGCTTTTACACCTTCCGATCTCGCGGCCACGATCTTCCACCTCATGGGAGTTGGCCCGGATGCTGAATTCCATGATCCTGAGAACCGGCCCTATCGCATCTATCGAGGCCAGCCGATTCGTTCGGTGCTCTAATTCGGCCGGGAATCGGCTACGAGCGGCCGACCGAGATCATCGAACGGTTTCGTATCTCGTAGCATGAGACCACTGCACTCCTTTTGCGCACAACCTTCATGCCCACCTCGAAGCCGACCAACATTCGCTGGCTGATCGTGGCGATGTTGGTCAGCCTCGTATTCCTCGCTCACTTCAATCGAGCCAGCATTAGCGTGGCCGGCACCGAGAAGTTCATCGGTGTGGACAAATTGTCCGCCGTGGAGATGGGCCGAGTCTACTTCGTGTTCTTGCTCATCTACACGATCGGGATGCTGCCGGGCGGCTGGTTGATTGACCACTTGGGCACACGTTGGGCCATGACCGCGATGGGGCTTGGCCTGGGATTCTGTGCCGCGATGACGGGCGTGCTGGGGTGGTTCGGGCTGGCGATCTACGCACTCTATCTGCCGTTGTTGCTCATCCGAGGGCTGGCCGGTGCGGCCTGTGTGCCGCTTCATCCGGGCGCGGCCCGAAGTGTGTCACTGTGGATTCCAATCTCGCGGCGTTCAACCGCGAATGGGCTGGTCACGGGCGGGGCGTTAGTCGGAATCGCACTGAGCTACCCGGTATTTGGCTGGATGATGGATCGCATCGATTGGCCTGCGGCATTCGTCATTGCCGGAGCCGCGTTGATGATCTGCGCTCTGATCTGGTTTGTGCTTTCCGCCGATGATCCGGCATCACATCGCCGATCGAATCTTGCCGAGCGGGAACTCGTAGTCAAGGAAGTGGGACTTGTACCGCGCACAAGGGCCACTCTCCCTGAAGTTCTCGAACTGTTTCGCAATCGTAGTCTTGTGCTGCTGACACTGAGTTACGGCGCGCTCAGTTACGTGCAGTATCTGTTCTTCAACTGGATCGAGTATTACCTCGAAGAGGAGATGCACCTGCCCAAGTCGGAGAGCCGGGAAGCGTCGTTCATCATCCTGATATCGATGGCCATCGGCATGGCATGCGGCGGCTGGGTTTCGGATCGACTCTGCCGCTGGCTAGGTCACAGCATCGGCTGCCGTATCATGGCTTTCGCCGGCATGGGACTTTGTGCGGTGTTCAGTTTGCTTGGGGTTGCCACCAAGGAGCCCCAATCGGTCGTCTGGTGCTTCTCACTGTCGCTCGGTTCGCTTGGACTTTGCGAAGGGATCTTCTGGACCACGGCTCCTGCGCTGGAGAAACGGAGCGGCGGGCTGGCGTGTGCCTTGCTCAACACGGGAGGCAACGGCGTCGGGATGTTCGCTCCACTCCTCACGCCAATGATTGCCGAGGCGTTCGGCTGGTCGTCGGCCGTCGTCGTGGCCTGCGTCGTGTGTACCATCGGCGGGATGCTTTGGCTGGGGATTCGTTCACCGTCGAGCGCCGCGCCGGAGGCGACAAAGCCGGAGCCCGAAGCGTAAGCGAGGGAGAGGCAAAATCCCTCGCTTACGCTTCGGGCTCCGACGGAAAAATCCAGGTCGTGTCATCTTGCAAACAAATAAGCAAAGAGAGCATCATGAACCAAACCAGACTCACGCTTCTCACCCTGACGATAGCGATGACTGCGTTCACTGTGCAGGCGCAAGAGACTCGGCCGCAGGTAGCGCACCGTCTCGTCCATAGCCGCACCGGAAAAGAGTTGACGTTGCCAAAATTGGCGGATGAACTCGCGACTCGGGACGTGGTCTACTTCGGCGAGTTGCACGACAACGTGGCAGGGCACCAGGTTTATGCGGAGTTGGCCAAGCTGCTCGCCGAACGCCGGGCCGATCTCGTCATTTCCATGGAGATGTTCGAACGCGATGTTCAGGGCGTCGTGAACGATTATCTGCGTGGCCGAATCGATGAGGCGGCGTTTCTCAAGCATAGCCGGCCGTGGAAAGACTATGCCCGCGATTATAAACCGCTGATCGAAATGGCACGCGAGCGGAAGCTGGACGTGATTGCCGGCAATCTGCCCCGGCCCGTATCGGCCAAGGTCGCAAGCAAGGAAGGCTCCATGTCGCCGTACTTGCCGCGAACCACCACCACACCGTTGGACAAGTATTGGGAGCTGTTTGGTGAGGCGATGAAGAGCCATCCGGGAGCGGAAGGTGCGGTCGAACGGATGTACCGGGCCCAGTGTGCCAAGGATGACGCGATGGCCGAGGGCATTGCCGATTACCTCGCGAGCAACCCGCACCGGCAACCGCTGGTGATTCATTGCAATGGCAACTTCCACAGCGACTACGGTCTGGGGACGGCCAGCCGCGTTGCGGCACGAGTCCCGCTCGCTCAGGCGGCCATCGTCAGCATGATCGCGGTTCCAGACGTGGCCAAAGCCGAAGTGACGAACGACCGCACAAAAGCCCATTATTTGCTGGTGGTCCTCGCGCCGCCGAAGCCGCCAGAAGTGAAAAAACCGATTGAGCCGAAGCCAAAGTAGGCGGGAACTAGCAGGTTGGGGCGATGAGTTGCCTTTTCGCGTGCCGACTCCTGCCGGAGATCTCTGCGAGCATGGCCGTTATCGCATACTCACGCAACTCGTCCAGAGGAGGAATCGGTAGTCCTTTTTTGTTACGACAACGATCTTCGCCGGCGGGTCCCCCTGAGGGTCATGCTACCTCGATTCGCGACGAACCCCTCATTCGGCTAGAGGTTCGTTCGCGAGGCCCGTTCTGCGAGGGGTACATCTTTGATTTTCCTCACCAACCGGAGCCGATCGGTTGTCCGTCAGAAGGTTGCATCAGGTAGTTCCACGTTTGTTGTGAAACGCTGCCTGAAATTCCTCGGACGCTCCCGTCGGCCATTGCCACCTGGAGGGCCGTGTGGGGTGTCTGTACGAAAAATGGGCAGCAACAATTGGCGCACTGCTTGTAAGGCGTCGCATCGGGCTGTACCTGAAACATAAAGGTGTTGGGGACACCCTTGGGGGCATTCCAGCTCGGATTGCTGCCCTGATCAAAGGCTCCCTGGGCGACAGCTTGAGTGAGGCCAAAGTCTTGATAATGCCAGGAATAGAGGGCGATGCGGCCACGATCGTAACAATTGGCGTAGACTTCGGAGTAAATAATCGTGTTGGACATTCCGTCCGAAATGGATGCGAAAGGCCTCGACGGTGCGTCGTAGCCGGCCGGATTCCAGTTCCCGTACACTTCGCTGCCATCTCCCGTGCTGCCGCCCAGGACGTTGAAGTTCGCCGAGTAACTCGTGACACCCCAGTAACCGCCGTAAAATCTGTCCACTCCATGATTGCGCGAGGGGTCCGACGGGCAACCGAGAACCTTGTAGGTCGCCTCGTGGATGCCGGCTACGTCACGGCCACCGGCTGATACAGGCCCGGAGTTGGGTGGAACCCAGTAGCCGCCGGAAGCCGGCGTTACCAGAACCGGGGGCGGCACCCAATATCCGGGCGTTCCAGGAGTTGAACCGACGAGTTGCCAGGTCCAAATAATGAGTCCGTTGTACGAAAAACTGGCAACCCATTGGTAAGTACCGCCGCTGGCGGGTGTTCCGGGAATGTACGTGCTACCGCTATAGTCGTAGACGGCCGGCACGTACGGGACGTAGGTGCCGGTCGCTGGCTGAGCAACCGCGTGCAGCTGATGGAACATGTTACCCAATTCCAGGTAAGGCATGAGGTAAATGAACCAGGAACTATCCTGGGTTGTGTTCATGAAGTACTGTGGCATCAGTCCGTTGACGCCTTCGAAATTGTGCGTGGCGAGGGCGATTTGCTTCAAGTTGTTTTGGCACCTGGTGCGTGCGGCTGCTTCGCGTACTTTTTGAACGGCTGGCAGCAATAGCCCTATGAGAAGGGCAATAATTGCGATCACGACTAGCAACTCGACCAGGGTGAAACCCCGTCGAAACAGAGACGGCCGAATAGTCATAACATGCCCTCCGGAGAAACGAAGGATGACAACCGAATGGAAGTGAACATCTTCAAAATGGACAGTAACGCCTGCGTGACGAGATGTCCAAAGAAAAGTCAAAAAAAAGAAAACAAATTGGGAAACAGCCAACTCGGATAGTCCGTTCCAAGTTGCTGCCCACCATGTTTCGAACCCACTCCCGGCTCGCCTTCAGCCAACCGCTTACTTCTTCCGACGGGCATGCATCGTCATGAACGATGCCCATTTGCCATCCTCGCCGAGGATCGCTGAAGTCATCACCTTGTGATCCTTGTCTTTCACCTCGATCATGTCGCGCATCTTCACAATCTTCCCGGTCATCGGATTTGGGCCTTCCGTTTCTAGGGTGAGCACTTTGCCCTGCACGGCTCCCTCGTACTTGAACATCAGATCGCACATCGAGCAAACCCAAGTGCCGACGTATTTCTTCTTCTGGGCATCGTAACCTACCGTCATCACGCCGGTCATGGTAACGCCCATGACCTCGGTCTTCATTTCGCCCACGCTCCAGAACCCGCCGAGCGAACGAACGGTCTCGGTTCCCTTACATTTGACGGGAGGCATACCCGGCTCGAAGATCGCCTCCGCATCTGTCACCCATTCCCCTTCTAGTTGCTTGAGCCATTCGTGTTCCTTCTGAGGCATGGGTGCCTTCGGGGCGTCCTCGGCCTGCACCCGACTGACGAACGTCATCAGCAATACTGCCGCAACGATGATCCGCATGACTTTCTCCCCTCGCGAAACGCAAGCGTCGCCGTCGCATGACGGCGCTCTGCGACACTAGGAAACGGAAGCCGGAACGTCGAGACTTGTGCCCTTCAACTGCCTTCCAGCACTTCAAGGAACCGGGAGGCCTGTGCCTCACGCGAGAGCCTGGCGAGGAATTGCTGATTGGCCGGACGGGCCACCGCTCCGCCTATTGCCAATTCTTGAATTGCCTGTCGCATTCGGCCCACATCGCTCCCGAGCGAAAAGCCCCGACCAGCTTCGCCCACCAGGCAAGCGACCGGGGAATCCATCGCGCCTCCGACAACCCAGATCGGCGCAGGCGAGAGGAGATACTCGAAGACCTTCCCTGTCATCACGCCTTGCCGGGAGTCACGCCAGTCGAGCAGGATTAGTGCGCTGGCATCGCGTTGCAAACGCAGCGCCTCCGAGCGCGGCACGGAGCCACGAAAGTCGAACCGTTCACCCAGGCCGTGCTTCCTCGCCAAGCCGTGCCAAAGGGCTGCCTGGTCGGACGCGATGACGAGCGTGGCATTCGCCTCAGCCGCGACTGCGGCACATATTCCGTCTGCGTTTTGCCCGGCCGCGTAGAGGGTGCCTGTGTAAACCAGCCGGAGTTTGCCGTCCGCAGAAAACGCTGGCGCGGGATCGAGATTGGCGAAACCCTCGGGGTCGTAGCCGTTGTAAATTACCTCGACCGGCTTTCCACTTCGGGCCTTCAGCCGCTTCGCCAGTCCTGGCGAGACGGTCGTGAGACAATCGGCCAGCTTCAGCGCCCGTCGTTCCAGATGTCGTTCCCAAAGCGTGATGGGAAATAGTCCGCCGTAAAGATGGTTCTCCGTCCACAGGTCGCGGAAGTCGATCGCCCAAATTCGGCAACGCTTGCGGCCCTTGATCGCCTGGCCAACACGAATCGCGGCCGGGGGCCCGAAAGAACTGACCACCGCGTCCCAGGGGCCGTTAGCGATCGCCCAACGCGTCGCGGGTTCGATCCAAAAGTCGGCCAGATCGGGCGCGCGGACGCCGGCAAAAATTCCCGTGCGGGTTTTCAGCCAACGCAGTGCAGGAAACGCCAGGCTCGCCAGACGCTTCTTTGGCGTAATGGCCGGCACAGGTGCGGAAGCACGAGTCGCATGTTCGCCTGCCCGCACCCGCTCCAGAAAGCGAGGCACGCTGTAGGAAACTTCCTCCACGCGAAAGCCGGCCGTTGGTAGGTGCAGATCCGATTGCTCGACACGCTTGATGGTCGTGAGCACGGTCACATCGTGCCCGGCCGCTGCCCAGACTTTCGCGAAGGAGTATGTTCGCAACGAGGCAACGGCCCGGTGCGGCGGGAAGAACGGTGCGATGAGCAGGATCTTCATGCCGGTTCTCCGGCATACGCTCGCAACAGGCCCGCAAGGTAATCCGCGTCGGTACGGCCAGCGAGAAACGCGGACACATCGAACGAATTCAACGTCCCGGCCATGTGGGCGGCCTCGATGGCCCGAAGTTGAGGGGCCAACGTCTCCGGATGAAACGGATGGAAGCGAAAGCCGACTCCGGCGTCGAGCACGATCTCCTTCATGCCGCCATAGTCGGCAACCAACACGTTCGTGCCAACCGTCAGGGCTTCCTGTGCGACGAGGGGGTATGTCTCAAACAACAACGAGGGAACCACAACAACATGAGCCGAAGCAATGGCCTCGATGGTTTGAGCATGCGTCTGCCGGCCGAGAAACTCGACGCGCGAATCGATTCCTTTTGAAGTGCAGATCGCTTCGCAAGTCGAGCGATCCGCTCCATCACCCACGATTCGCAAACGCCCGTTGAAGTCGGCCGGTAGCACTTCGAGAAATCGCCTGATGCCTTTCTCGGGTTCAATCCGACCCGCGAAAACCATTGTCAACTCGGCTGGCCGTTCGCAACGTTGCACGACGACCGGCGGACTCGGATTCGCCAGGTGACGGGCCGGCAGGCCTATCCGTGTCAAGAGTTCTTGCAAAAATTGGCAGGTACACAAAACCAGATCGATGGCCCGGCGACGATCGACGAATCTGTAGTTTCGCACGTGCTGGAGCAGCTTGAGCGAGGAATAGTGAATCCCGCGGCGATCCCAGCGATGCGTGAGCAGGTAACGCCACGAACGGAGTCGATCCACCTCCACAAGTCGCGGGCCACGGCGGAACCAATTGCCGCCGGAGTTCGGACAGACAAGATGATAGTCGTGAGCCGTCATCACGATCCGGGCACCGGCCTCTTGCTTGTACTTCGCCAACAACGGCAGAATCGCCGGCGAGAGCAGGTGGTAGTAGTTGTGCAGATGGACTACATCAGGTCGGAAATCAGCGAGGACCTTGGCCAGTGCCGAACAGGCAACGGAGTTGGACAGATAGCGGCAAGCAGTGCGCCGGCGATCGGGAAGATCAGTTTCGGAGAATGTGCGTACCTGCCAGCCCGCGTCGTTAAGAAGCCCGCAGGTTCGGGCCATCAACACCTCGGCCCCGCCGAGCGAATCGGGCGAGCGGTCGTTCACGTGTAACACTCGCCGCATGGGCAATCGAGAACTCCGAAGGTTGTGAAGTGAATTGTAAGAACGGCGGCAAAGAGTTCATCGTGTCATTACGCAGAGAAGCAGCGGACGACTTCTGAATTTGTCGCCTTTCGCGGAGCGAGAGGCGACGATGGCCGAACGGACTACTTCACACCCTCGTTAAGTCCAGCCACTTTGAGAGCCGCTTGATAGCCTATCAGCGTATCGCAGGCACAGTTCGCCCACGTAAACTCCGCTGCACGCATTACTCCTCCCGTTCGCAGTTCCTCCACCCACTCCGGCTCGTTGATCGCTCGTGTCATCGCGTTTCGCCAGGTATCGGGATCAGCGGGATCGAGCAGCATTCCGCAGCCTCCCAGCACCTCGGCAACGGCCGGTGTGGTCGAGGCAATCACCGCTCCACCGCACGCCAGCATCTCGGCCGCCGGAAGGCCGAAACCCTCGTACCACGTTGGAAACACGAGTGCCTTCGCTCCGTTATAGATGGCGGGCAGATCGCTCTCGGTCACATAGCCGAGGTGAATCACGTTTCGGTGTTTCGCCTCGGCTTCGTAGAAAGCCGCCAATTCTTCGTAGCGCCAGCCCCAAGGCCCGACCAGGACCAGCGGGCAGCGATCCCGCATCTCGGCCGGCAGCGATGTGAACGCCTTCAGCAACATCTGCAGATTTTTGCGTGGCTCAATTGTGCCGACGTGCAAGAAGTACGTGGCCGGCAATCCGAGGCGTTTGAGCGTGGCCGCGACTTCTTCGCGAGGCAACGGTCGTAGCGTTGGCCGAACACCGGGATAGGCCCGCGTCACACGATCTTCCGGCAGATTCAGAGTGCGAAGGATTTCTTCGCGGGCCGAGTCGCTATCGGTGAGAATGTGGGCGAAGTCGCGAACACGCGGCAAAAACTCGGTCGCGAACTTGGCTGCCCGGTCGGCCGGGTGCCATTCCGGATGCAGCACGGCCGAGAGATCGTGAACCGTGACCACCGTCGGGATTCGCGTTCGCAGCGGGAAGAAGTTCGGCTCGTGATAGAGATCGACCAGCCGGGGCCGAAATGCTTGTCGAGCCTCGATCTCGATCCAGGCTCGCCAACTCCAACGAAACGGGGCGCGAACCACACGCCTCAAGAAAGATCGGCGTTGCTTGTTCACCGTTTCGCCTTGCGGAACGGGCTGCACTTCTTCCACGAGCCGACTGCGCAGCCGTGCCGAGAGCGGATGCGGATACTCGACCACACACACGCCGGCCCGCCGCAGTGCCTTCGTCAATTCAACCGTGTAATGGCCGACGCCGGTCCGTTTACCCATTGCCGCCATCGCGTTTATCACAACACGCATCGAGGGGATGTACGGAATCGGGCGGATCGTGACAGGTGGTAGAAGGCGTCGAACGCGGCTCTGCGGTTAGCCTTGCCCTTCGCGAGCGGGCTATGCTTCCAGCCGATTTCGACGAGCCAGGAATCGGTTTGTTTGTGGAATCAAGGTTTGGGCCGACGCATGTCCTGTATCCTCCGGGGCACGGGTGAGCCGGAAGGCTTGCCTGACGGACCGCGGAACGATCCGCCTTCTTTGTATTCCCTGCACGATTCCCGGCACACTCGGCCGAGTCTCGTTTGAGGTCGTCTCCCCAAGTGACTGGAAAATGAGAGTTTAGAAAGATCGGGCTGACAGGATTTGAACCTGCGACCTCCTGCACCCCAAGCAGGCGCGCTAGCCAAGCTGCGCCACAGCCCGAAAGAACCTAATTCGTCATAGACTCATCATGACCGACTCAGGCTCTGTAGTCAGGTTACGAAGTTGGCACGAATTCCGGTAGTTCGATCGTATAAATCCTTCTACCCTCTCGTTACCATATTTGACGGGCCACCATCATGACGCGAACGTTTCTGATCGTCTGTTTCTTGCTCTCGCTTGTGACAGCCCCGGCCGATGCCCAGACGATTAGCGAAAGCTGGCATCACTGGCGTGGTCCGCTCGCGAACGGCACTTCCCCGAAAGCCGACCCTCCGACGAATTGGGACAGCAAGAAGAACGTCCGCTGGGTGGCCGAGATTCCCGGAAAGGGAAGTGCGACGCCGATTGTCTGGGGCGATCAGGTTTTCGTGGTGACAGCGGTCCAAACAGATCGAGTTGGCAAGGCCGATGACTTCGCCAAGATCGATCCCAAGTTCGAACGCAAGACCGAGCCGCCCACGAACTACCACGACTTCTTGGTGATGTCCTTCGATCGTCAGACGGGCAAATTGCGCTGGAAACATCTGGCTGCGTCGCGCGTCCCACACGAGGGGCATCATCCGACGCACTCGTATGCGGCTGGTTCGCCGACCACGGACGGCAAGCGGCTTTACGTTTCCTTCGGATCGTTCGGCCTCTACGCCTACGATTTGGAAGGCAAGCAACTCTGGTCGCGTGATCTGGGCCGAATGGTGACGCGCCTCGGCTGGGGCGAAGCGGTCACGCCGGTCATTCACGGTGATTCGCTGTTGTTGAATTGGGATCAAGAAGCGAACTCGAAGGTCTTCTGTCTGGATGCCGCGACCGGGAAGACCAAGTGGGAGATGCCTCGCGAGGAAAAGACGTCCTGGAACACGCCTCTTGTGGCTGAGCACAAAGGCACGACTCAGGTAATCCTGAATGGCACAACGCGAGTGCGCAGCTACGACCTGGCGACAGGCAAGGAACTTTGGACCTGTGCGGGCATGACCGTCAACGCAATTCCTTCTCCCGTCGTAAACGAAGGGGTTGCCTATGTGCTGAGTGGCTACCGCGGAGCTTCCGGCGTGGCCGTCTCGCTTGATGCGCGTGGCGAAATCTCAGAGGGATCGGGCCTCGTCTGGAAGCACGCCAAGGGAACGCCTTACGTGCCGTCGCCGTTGTTGTCGAACGGACGACTTTGGTTCACGGCCGCGAACACGAACCTACTGACGATCCTCGAAGCGAAAACGGGCAAAGCGATCAAGGAGCAGGAACGCCTGCCGGCCAGAAGTTTTTACGCTTCGCCCGTTGCGGCCGCGGGGCGTGTCTATTTCGTCGACCAGGACGGGACCACGCTGGTCTACAAGGAGGGGGACAAGCCGGAGTTGCTTGAGACCAACAAGCTGAACGAGAAGATCGACGCCTCGCCGGCCCTGGCGGGCAAGCAATTGTTCTTGCGCTCGCATGGGAAGCTGTATTGCATTGAGGGAAAGTAGTTCGTTCGAGCCGTTGGCTCGAACGCTAAGCAACCCCTTGTTTTTCGATCGCGATTCGCAGATATTACTTCATCCCGCCCTTATGCCGCATCGACATTGTTCGAGATCCCAGCATGATTCCGACTCCTCGCAAGGCCGCCCTCATATTCGGGGCGATCATGTGCATGGCTTCGCCGGCACAGTCGCACCCCATTGTTCCCGGATTCGAACGCTATCCGGATGATTCGGGAAGCGGCACGCTGTTGCTCAGCGAGCTCAACTGTGTGAGCTGTCACGCGGGTGAAACCCAGTCGAAGAAACAGGCACCGATGCTCGACAGCGTGGCCAGCCGGGCACGTATCAGTCACCTGCGCAAGTACATCGCGGATCCTCAGGGCGTGAAGCCTGGCACGACGATGCCGAATCTTTTCGCCGGCGATCCGGAACGCGAGGCGAAGGTCGAGGCACTCGTTCACTACCTCGCACTCACGGGTGCAACCAAGCAGGTACGTCCGGATCTGAAGTCGGTCATTCGCGGCAAGGATACCTTCTCCAAGATCGGCTGCGTGGCCTGTCATGGTGGTCGGGACACCGCAGGCGATGCGGCCAAGCCGCAATTCGCGTTTGCAGTGCCGCTGGGCGACATGAAGAGCAAGTACACCATCCCCGGGCTAACGGGCTTTCTCACCAACCCGCTGCAAGCTCGGCCGGCCGGCCGCATGCCGCACCTTCTGAAGCCGAATGAGGCCGCCGACATTGCTCACTTTCTGCTGCAAGGCGTGAAGGCAAACCTCCCTACCGGAAAGGGAACAACGAAGTTTAGCTACTTCGATGGCGCCTGGGAAAAGCTCCCCGACTTCGGCAAGATGAAGCCAAAAGCGTCGGGCACGGGGATCGCTTTTGAACTGGCACTCGCCAAGGCGGAATCGAACTACGGGATGCGCTTCGAGGGTTATTTCACGGCCGAAGCCGCGGGTGCCTATACCTTCTCGCTTTCGAGTGACGACGGCAGCCGACTCACGATCGATGGCCGAACTGTCGTCGATAACGATGGCGTACATCCGACACAGGCGAAGTCCGGTGTGATGGAATTGACGAAGGGCATTCACAAGCTCGTAGTCGATTACTTCCAGGGGGGCGGCGAACACGTTCTGGATGTGGAGATCGAAGGGCGAGGCCTAGGCCGACAACCTCTTGCTCCACTGGTGGCCTCGACCGAGGCCGAGCTTGAGAAGAAAGTCGAGCCGAAGGCTGTCGAAAAGGATGAAGACATTCTTGCCGTTCAGCCCGATCTGGCAGCCAAGGGGAAGGCTCTGTTCGCCTCGGTGGGTTGTGTAAATTGCCATGAAATGACCGAAAATCGTAAGCCGATCGCCAGCACGGCCAAGCCTGCTACGACACTGAACCTGTTGAAACCAACAGGCGGCTGCCTCTCGGATACTCCAGTGGCTGGCTTGCCGAAGTACGACTTGAACGCGGCTCAGAAGAAAGCGATCGCAGCCGCGATTACCAAGCCAGTGCCAAGCCCGAAGGAACCTGCCGCCATCATCGCCAAGACGATGGTCACCTTCAATTGCTACGCCTGCCACGAACGATCGAAGGTCGGAGGGGCAATCGAAGCGACCCAGACCGCGTTCGCCACAACCACGCCAGAGATGGGGGATGAAGGTCGTGTGCCTCCACCTCTCGATGGCGTCGGCGCGAAGTTGAATCCAGAATACATGAAACAGTTGCTCGACAAAGGTGCGGACGATCGCCCCTACATGCACACGCGGATGCCCGGCTTCGGCACCGCCAACGTCGGCCATCTGACCGAAGCGTTCGCGGCCATCGACTCGTTGCCCGTCATTCCCGCTGTGAAGTTCGCCGACTCCGAGGCGAAAGCCATTGCCACGGGTCGCATGATGGTTGGGGCCCAGGCGTTTGGCTGCATCAAGTGCCACACGTTTGCCGGGAACAAGGCGGAAGGCGTTCAAGGCATTGACATGCTGATGATGCCCAAGCGTCTCAAACGCGATTGGTTCCACGGCTACTGTGTCGATCCGCAGAAAATTCGTCCAGGCACGCGAATGCCGACGGGCTGGCCCAATGGAAAAAGTACCTTGCCGCAAATTCTCGATGGCAAGGCGAGCACCCAGATCGAATCGATCTGGGCTTATCTGAATGCCAAGAACCCCGCGGTTCCGGCTGGCATGGGCAAGAAGTTCATGCCGCTTGTGCCTTCCGACGAGGCGATCATCTATCGCAACTTCATAGAAGGGGCGGGCACGCGGGCGATTGGTGTCGGCTATCCCGAGAAGCTGAACCTCGCCTTCGACGCGAATAACCTGCGTCTTGCGATGATCTGGAAGGGCGGCTTCATCGACGCCGCTCGGCACTGGACCGATCGCGGCACTGGTTTCGAAGGCCCACTCGGCGACGACATCCTGAGCCTCGCGGCCGGCGCACCTTTCGCGATCCTGGAGAAGTCCGATGCCGCCTGGCCCGCCGGGAATCCACGCGAGAACGGCTACAAGTTCCTCGGCTACAGCGTCACGAAGGACGAACGTCCGACGTTCCGTTACGAGTTTAACGGCATCGCCATCGAGGACTTTCCGAATCCGTCCGGCAAAGAAAACCCGACTCTGAAACGCTCGTTCAGCTTGAAAGCCGACAAGGCGGCCGAAGGGCTCTACTTCCGGGCCGCAGTTGGCAACAAGATCGAGTCGGTCGGTGAAGGCTGGTACAAGATCGATAGCCTGAAGATGCGCATTGAAGGTGCGGAAGCCAAGATCCGTCAGGTTGGCGGCAAGAGCGAATTGCTCGTGCCGTTAAAGATCGTCGATGGCAAGGCGACGTTCACGCAAGAATTTTCGTGGTGATTCCCCCCTCGTTTAGCGGGCGACCCAACGGGTCGCCCGAGTGATATTCCGAGACCGACCCATGCACACGTATCGATACATTCTCGCCGCATCTCTCTCGCTGGCTCTGGCATTCGCCGCCCACGCGCAGAAAAAAGGCCCCGCGAAGGTCGAAGGCGAGGAGGACTATTACAAACTCCTCCGCTTCGAGCCGCCCGCCGGCGAGGTGCTTGAGGCCGGTGCCATCGAGATTCTCCCGGACGGCAAGGTCGCGATCGCCACCCGTCGCGGGGAAGTTTGGCTCATCGAAAATGCCTACGCGGCCGATCCGAAGGATGCGAAGTTCACTCGCTTTGCCCACGGCATGCACGAGATTCTCGGCCTGGCGCAGAAAGACGGCTGGCTTTACGTTACGCAGCGGCCCGATGTCACTCGCATCAAGGACACCAACGGCGATGGCAAGGCCGACGTCTTCGAGGTCGTGAGCGACGGATGGGAAGTCAACGGCGACTATCACGAATACGCGTTCGGTTCGAGATTCGACAAGAATGGCGACATCTGGATCACGCTTTGTCTCACGGGCTCGTTTAACTCGAGCAGCAAATTTCGCGGCTGGGCCGGCAAAGTCACCAAGGACGGCAAGTTCGTGCCGACAACCAGCGGCGTCCGTTCGCCTGGCGGTATCGGCTTCAATGCAGAAGGCGAAATCTTCTACACGGATAACCAAGGCCCGTGGAATGGCACCTGCGGGCTGAAGCATCTCACCATCGGCGGATTCGTGGGCCATCCCGACAGCTACAGGTGGTACACAGACCCGACCGCGAAATATCTTGGCACGGCACCAACCGTCCCGAAGAGTGGCGGTCGGATGATGCAGGAAGCCAAGAAGATTCCGCAGATGAACCCGACCAGTGTGATGTTCCCCTACGGCAAGATGGGGCAATCCGCGGCCGGCCTGGATTGCGACGTATCGGGCGGCAAGTTCGGCCCATTCGAGAAGCAACTCTTCGTCGGCGATCAGACACACAGCACGGTGATGCGTGTGTTTCTCGAAAAGATCGACGGCAAGTATCAAGGCGTCTGCTTCCCATTTCGACAGGGCTTTGGCTCCGGCATCGTGCCAGTGCGGTTCGGCAAGGATGGCTCGCTGTTCGCGGGCGGCACCAATCGCGGCTGGGGCTCGCGTGGCAACAAGCCCTTCTCGATCGAGCGATTGGTGTGGACCGGCAAGGTCCCCTTCGAGATTCACGAAATGCGTGCCAAGCCTGATGGCTTCGAGTTGACGTTCACGCAACCCGTCGATCCCGCGACCGCCGAGAAAGCGGAGTCGTACGTGCTAAAAACCTTCACCTACATCTATCAGGCGGCTTACGGAAGCCCCGAGGTCGATGCGACGACGCCGAAGATTACCAAGGTAGTCGTGGGCCAGGACAACAAAAGCGTCCGCCTTTATGTGGACGGCCTACAGGTGGGCCACATCCACGACCTGAAGGCGGATGGCGTCCGTTCGAAAGAAGGAACGGCCCTACTTCACCCGCAGGCGTATTACACGTTGAACTA
>SIAJ01000107.1 GCA_009691845.1 Gemmataceae bacterium | reverse complement strand
GCGGCGACAGGTCGAGTTGCTCGACCAAGGCCCAAACGTTGCGAACGGGATGGTTGGCGTCGAGACGTTGGCCGAGGGACTCGGTGATCATCCGGCCCTGCGAACGTTCGGCAAGTCGCAGCCGAGGGGCGGACTCGGCTTTGGGAACAATGTCATCCAAGGGGCGCATCCTGCGAGGAAAGTTCGCTTCCACAAGAAGACTAACGCCCCGCTCCCCATCCGCGAGTGACCCTCGGTAGGAATCGACCGAAACATTCACTAGCTCGGAGTGTGCCGTTAGTGTCTTGCCATTTCAGTTCGCAGTTGCTCATACTTTGAAACGGCAAACGGAGTGTGCCTACTTCCTTGACGGCGGCTGTGTCCCACGTCTCAAAACTCCGGGATCTTGACCTTGTCGCCCTTCTTGAGGGCTGATTCGTGGGCGCAAATGCCGACGGCCGTCCAGTTCGCACTGGTTGGTGCGTCCGGAAATGCCGTCTGACTGCCCAGGCAGGCCATCAAAAAATTGTGAGCAAGATGCGGATGGCTGCCCCCGTGCCCCGCACCTTGCAGAAAGCTCAGGTGCGTGGCATCGTGAATCGCGCCGGTGTATTTGCGAATCGGCTCGGGCAGCCGGCCAGCGTAGTCCGGCACCTTGATGCGTCTGGGAATATCGCCTTCGGGAAGCCCCTTCGTGTGCAGTACCGGCTGTTCGTTCTCGACATGCTGCCACTCGAAGCTGACCCGGCTGGCCATCACGTCAAAGCTTTCGCGATATTGGCGAGCGGTGTCGAACAGGCTTCGCGTGACCTCGGCACAGACATCCGAGCCCCGGACGGCGAACGTGGCCGACTCGATCGCGAACGGCGAGTTGTACTTGGCCACGAGATCGTCGCGGATGCGCCCGGAACCGTGACAGACCACGTGCTCCGCCAGCGCAGGCTTATCGAGTGAACTCAGGATCGCCAGGCATGGGGAGACACAATGCGTCGCATACCACATCGGCGGAAGCCCCGGCCAGTATTCCGGCCAGCCGTCCATGTCTTGCTGGTGGCTGCCACGCAGAAACTGAATTCGCCCCATCACGCCACGATCGTAGAGTTCTTTCACGAACAAGTATTCCCGGCTGTAAACCACCGTCTCCATCATCATGTACGTCTTCTTGGCTTTCCGCTGGGCCTTGCACAACTGGTTCAGCTCGTCGAGCGTCGTTCCCATCGGCACCGTACAGGCCACGTGCTTTCCCGCCTTCAGGGCCGCCAGGCTTTGCGGAGCATGATCCGGAATCGGGCTGTTGATATGCACCGCGTCGATATCGGGATCTCTGAGCAAATCCTCGTAACTCGTGAAGCGTTTTTTGATGCCGAACTTGTCGCCACAACGGTCGAGTTCGGCCTGGTTGCGACGGCAAATCGCGACCATCTCGGCTTCGGGATGGTCCTGATAGATGGGAATGAACTCGGCCCCGAAACCGAGGCCAACAATAGCGACGCGAACTTTTTTAGCCATGATGCGGAGAGGCTCCCGGGGTAATGCATAGTAGTCGAATGTGGCACGACGCTCCGCGTCGTGAACTCTACGCCCCAGAGAACACCAAGTCTCCAATCGGGCGAACCCATCACGACGCGGAGCGTCGTGCCACATTGGTCGCAGGCCATTCCTTCAGGCGCACGGAGTGTGCGGACTACATTAGCAATGGGATAACCGAATTCCACTAGCGTCATCCTTGCATCGGCCGCATGTGGAGAGTATCACCATCAACACGCTCCTCATTCTCTCTCCACAACGCAAATGAAAATCTCGGCGATCCAGGCCTGGCGACAAACTCTCGCAGCCGACCGGCCGACCTTTGGCCTATGGGTCACGCTTGAATCGCCTGCCGTAACCGAGATGGCCGTCGCGCTCGGGCTCGACTGGGTCGTCATCGACGCGGAACATGGCCATCTCGATTTCAAGGAGATTGCCGAGCACATTCGTGCCACCGTGCGGAGCAATACGGTCGCACTTGTTCGCATCGCTGAACTCAATGGCGGGCTCATCAAGCGCATTCTCGATATCGGGGCCGATGGCATCGTCGTTCCCTGGATCGAGACGGCCGAGCAATTACAGCAAGCCGTGGCCTATGCCCGCTACCCGCTTGAAGGAAAACGCGGCATCGGTGCCGAGCGGGCAACCGCGTGGGGGCAGGCGCTGGTCGAACATACGTCCACGGCCAACGAGCACGTGCTGGTCGTGCCAATTGTCGAGACCGTTCGCGGCGTGGCAAATCTGCCCGAGATGTGCAAGGTGCCGGGCGTCGAGTTGTTCCAGTTCGGCCCGGCGGATTTCTCGGCCTCGGCCGGCCATCGCGGCCAGTGGGAAGGGCCTGGCATCGCAGACGAACTTCTGCGCATGAAGGATATGATTCGAGCGGCCGGCAAGCATTGCGGCATCGTCGCGACGAGTGACGCCGACGTTCAACGCCGGCTTCAGCAGGGTTTTCGCAGCATCGGCCTCGGCATGGATGCGGGGATGCTGATCCGCTCGCTGCGAACTTCCTTGGCTGGTGTCGGTCGCGATCGGGTGATGTCGGCCGATCAATGTAGCCCTCTCGCTCCGCGAGAGGAAACGCTCTCTCGCGGAGCGAGAGGGCTACATTCCAACTTCCAAGTCGCACTTACCGGCGACTTTTACGAAGAGGGAAAGCTGCGTTATCGCGACATCGGGCTTGATCTCCTCGAAGAATCGGGACTTCGCGTTCGGGCGTTCCAGGAACATCGGCTAGTTGTCGGGCCAGACCAAATGGCCAATGCACACGGCGTAATCGTACTCGCACCGCGAATTGCACGGGAAAGCCTGAAACAGTCCGAAAATTTGTTGGCCCTCGGCCGCTTTGGCGTCGGCTACGACTCCGTCGACGTGGATGCTTGCACGGCCGCCGATGTTTTGCTGTTCATTGCGATGGGGGCAGTCGATCGATCCGTGGCCGAGGCAAGTGTGGCCTGGATGCTGGCTCTTTCGCATCACGTGCGCACGAAGGACCAACTCGTTCGAGAAGGAAAGTGGAACGAACGCAACCAGTTCATGGGGAGCGAACTCCGCGAGCGCACGCTCGGCGTCATCGGTTTCGGCGGTATCGGCCGAGCTTTGGTGAAGTTGCTCGCGGGCTTCGGCATGAATACGCCGCTCGTTTTCGATCCGTTCGTGTCGCAAAAACAGGCAACCGAGCTGGGCGTTCGTTCAGTCACGCTCGACGAACTGCTGGCTCAATCGGACTATGTTTCGGTCCATTGTCCGCTCAACGCAAAAACGAAGAACCTGATCGGCGAACGCGAACTTGGCCTGATGAAGCCGAGTGGGTTCCTGTTGAACACGGCCCGCGGCGGCATCGTAAACGAGGCAGCGCTGGCGAAAGCGCTGCGCGACAAACGCATTGCCGGTGCCGCCCTCGATTGCTTCGAGACGGAGCCGGTCGTGAAGCCGCCCGTCTTCGCGGAGTTTGACAACGTGCTGCTTGCTCCGCACTGCATTGCCTGGACGGATGAACTATTCCGCGACATCGGCCGCATGGTCTGTCGCGGCATGATCGACCTGGCCGAGGGACGTGTGCCGAGTGGCGTGGTCAATCGCGAAGTGCTCGATCGACCTGGATTTCAAGCGAAGTGTAAACGGATACGACAAACCCCAACATGAGGAACTCTTCGATGCGTTGGACTCTCCCGGTTCTGTTCTTCTCCGCGTTCATCGCGGTCGCGGCCGATCCGATCGTGCCGCCCGATGCCAAGGTCGAAACGATTTTCGAGGGCGGCGTCGTCCTCACCGAAGGCGTGGCCGTCGCGCCAGATGGCAAGGTCTATTTCAGCGACATCACGTTCACGCACTTTTCCAAAGCCCAAAAACAGCCAATCGAAGCCGGGCACATTTGGAAGTACGATCCGAAAACTGGCAAGGCCGTCATCTTTCGTTCGCCCAGCGGCATGTCGAACGGCTTGAAGTTCGACGCGGAGGGCAACTTGCTCGCGGCCGAAGGGGCGGATCACGGCGGGCGTCGCATCACGCGTACCGACATGAAAACCGGCAAAAGCTACATCGTGGCCGCGTTGTTTGAAGGCAAGCCGTTCAATTCGCCGAACGACATCACCATCGACGAGAAGGGCCGCATTTACTTCAGCGACCCGCGTTATCTCGGACACGAGCCAATCGATCAACCGGTGATGGCCGTCTACCGAATCGATCCGGATGGCGAAGTGCATCGCATCATCACCGATGCCGGCAAGCCGAACGGCGTGGCCATCTCGCCCGATCAGAAAACGCTCTACGTCGTCAGCAACGACAACGGCACCACGGGCATCGGCCGATTGAAAAGCGAGGGGACCAAGATTCTCGAACCGACCCGCAAAGGCAACATGGCTCTGATGGCCTACGACCTCGCGGCCGACGGCACGGCCAAGTTCCGCAAGACGCTTGTGGATTATGCACCTGAAGACGGCCCAGACGGTTTGGTCTGCGACAAGGACGGCAATGTGTATGCGGCCGTGCGTGCCGAGTCGAGGCCGGGCATTTGCGTCTATTCTCCCGAAGGCAAGGAGATCGCGTACATCAAGACCGAAATGCCCACGAACGTCGGCTTCGGCCGCGGCGACGATGCAAAGCTGCTTTACATCACGGCCGGGAAGAGCCTGTATCGCATTCGGTTGAACAAAGAGGGCTATCAGTTGCCGGCGAAGAAGTAGGGTTCGGCTCCCCCTTCCCTCTTAGGGAAGGGGGAGAATGAGGGAGAATGATTCATGTTTACTCGATCTGCCTTTCTTGGACTTGCAGTTGTCATCCCAGCAATCGCCGCCGATTGGAAACCGGCCCCCCTGCCGATCGCCACGCGCTGGACTCAGGACGTTTCGCCCGAGAAGGTGCATCCGGAATATCCCCGGCCGCAGATGGTGCGCAAGGATAATTGGATCAACCTGAACGGCCTGTGGCGTTACGGCATCTCCGAGAAGGACAAGGAACCGGAGAACAAGAACCAGGAGATTCTGGTTCCCTTCTGCGTCGAGTCGTCGCTCAGCGGCGTGGGCAAGCGGGTCGGGCCCGACCAGGCGATTTGGTATCAACGCGGTTTCAAGAAACCCGATCTGAAGGGCGGACGATTGCTGTTGCACTTCGGTGCCGTCGATTGGCACTGCAAGGTGACGATCAATGAGAGCGAACAGGTCGGCGAACACAAAGGGGGCTTCGATCCGTTCACATTCGATATCACCGATGCGTTGAACGAAGGCGAACGCCAACAGATCGACGTGTGGGTCTGGGACCCGACCGACGCAGGCTCGCAACCGGTAGGCAAGCAGATTCGCAATCCGCACGGCATTTGGTACACGCCGGTGAGCGGCATCTGGCAGACGGTGTGGTTGGAGGTCGTGACGAAGAATTACATCAGTAAAGTGAAGATCACGCCCGACGTGGATAAGGGAGAAGTCGAGTTCGTGGTCGATGTTATGGGAAAAGCAGACTCGGTGATGGTCAGTGAAAAGTCAGCGCCTTTCGCAACGAAGACCCTCGGTATTGGCAAGCCTGGTCAGCCGTTTCGCTGTAAGGTCGCGGACCCGAAACTCTGGTCTCCCGACAGCCCACATCTATACGAGGTCGAGGTTGGCCTTCTCGAAAACACGAACGATCGCCAGTGCCAGGACTTCGTCTCAACCTACTTCGCCATGCGAAAAATCTCGTTCGGCCCTGACGAGAAGGGCATTCAACGGATGCTGCTCAACAACAAGCCTCTCTTCCAATACGGGCCGCTCGATCAAGGTTGGTGGCCCGACGGCTTGTACACACCTCCGACGGAAGCGGCGATTGTGTATGACCTGAAGGTGCTGAAAGATCTCGGCTTTAACATGCTGCGGAAGCACATCAAGGTGGAGTCCGCACGTTACTACTACAACTGCGACAAACTCGGCCTGCTCGTCTGGCAGGACATGCCCAGTGCGATCAACCGAGACAAGAAACACTTCGTTTCGCCAACCGGCAGGGATGCCGAGTTCAACAACGAAGAGAAAGCAATCTTCCGTAAGGAACTCAAGGCGATGATCGACCATCTGTCGTTCTTCCCGTGCATCGTCTGTTGGGTGCCTTTTAATGAAGGTTGGGGCCAGCACGATACGAACGACGTGCTGCAATGGACCATGAAGTACGATCCGACGCGGCTCGTGAATGGCCCGAGCGGCTGGGCCGATCGCGGCGTGGGGCACATGAAGGACCTGCATGTGTACCCCGGACCTGGAATGTTTCCGGTGATGAAGGATCGCGTCTCCGTGCTCGGCGAATTTGGCGGGCTGGGCCTGCCGTTGAAAGGAAACCTCTGGAAGGACTCGGACAACTGGGGCTATCGCACTTACAAGACGAAAGAAGAACTACGCGACAACTATCGCATGTTGATGTTGCAAATGCATCCGCTCATCGGCAAAGGACTCTCGGCCGCGGTGTACACGCAGACAACCGACGTCGAGGTTGAAGTGAATGGCCTGATGACCTACGACCGCGAAGTGCTGAAGTTCGATCTGAAGGAGACGGCGGATTGGCACAAGGCACTGTTTGGCCCGGCACCGGTGGAGAAGGTGCTCGTCGAAACGTCCGAGAAAACTGGCCAAAAATGGCGTTACACGACGGCGAAGCCAGAGGCCGGCTGGGAGAAGTCAGACTTCGACGCAGGCAAGTGGCAGGAAGGCAAAGGGGGCTTCGGCACGAAGATGACCCCCAACACCGTCGTCCGCACGGAGTGGAACTCGAAAGACATTTGGCTACGCCGCGAGGTCGAGATCAAGGAATTGCCCAAAGGCGAAGTCTTCCTGCGAATTCACCACGACGAGGACTACGAGCTTTACATCAACGGCGTGCTGGCCGCGACGGGCACGGGCTTTTCGACCGAATATGGACTGGGAACAATCAACGCTGCGGGCCAAAAGGCACTGAAGGCGGGCAAGAACACGATTGCAGTACATTGCAAACAGACGACTGGCGGGCAGTACATTGATGTGGGGTTGGTTGAATTCGCGAAGTAATGGCGAGCAGAGCGTAAGCCGCCGTGTGAAGTGACATTACCCGGCGGCTTACGCCGCTCGGCTCGCCCTGGAGAGAAAATCATGCGCTTCACGCTGTGCCTGCTCTTCGCCCCGCTCACGGTCATCGCGGCCGAGCGTAAGCCGAACGTCTTGTTCATCGTCGGCGATGACATGGGCTATGCCGATGTTGGCGCTCACGGTTGCAAGGACATTCCGACTCCCAATCTCGATGCGCTCGCGAAGGCCGGCACGCGCTGCACGAATGGCTACGTAACCGGGCCCTACTGCTCGCCGACACGGGCCGGGCTGTTGACGGGACGCTATCAGACTCGCTTTGGGCATGAGTTCAATCCCGGCGGGAAGGGCCCAGAGATGGGGCTGCCGATCACGGAAGTGACGGTTGCGGATCGTCTGAAGTCGGCGGGTTATGCGACCGGCCTGGTCGGCAAGTGGCATCTCGGCGAAGGCAAGCTTCACCCTCAGAAACGCGGCTTCGACGACTTCTTCGGCTTCCTGGGTGGAGCCCATCCTTACATCGTCGGGAAGGGTGCGCCGATTTTCCGGGGCACTGCAGTTGTAGACGAGAAGGAGTATCTCACCGACGCCTTTGGCCGCGAGGCTGTTTCCTTCATCGACAAGCACAAGGAAAAACCGTTCTTCCTGTATCTGGCGTTCAATGCGGTTCACACGCCCATGCAAGCCACCGACGCTCGGCTCAAGAAGTTCGAATCGATCAAGGATAACACCCGCCGCACGTACGCGGCCATGATGAGTGCGATGGACGATGCAATTGGCAAAGTGATCGACAAGCTTCGGAGCGAGAAGCTGGAAGAAAACACACTCATTTGCTTCATCAGCGATAACGGCGGACCGACGATGCAAGGTGTGACCATCAATGGTTCGATCAACACACCTTTGCGTGGCTCGAAACGCACTACGCTCGAAGGGGGCGTGCGTGTGCCTTACTTCGTCGTCTGGAAAAACAAGTTCCCGGCCGGCAAGACCTACGACAAGCCGTTGATTCAACTCGATTTGACCGCGACCGCTCTATCGGCTGCCGGGATCGACGTGAAGCCGGAATGGAAATTGGACGGCGTCGACCTGGGACCGTTCCTGACCGGCGAGAGCAGCCGTTCGCAACCGCACGACGCACTTTATTGGCGATTCGGCAATCAAATGGCGATTCGCCTGGGCGACTGGAAACTCGTGAAGTACGACCCCGTGGCCGACGGCGGTAAGGGACAACCCTCCGACGCGAAGTTGTACAACCTCGCGGACGACATCGGCGAGAAGACCGATCTGGCTGCCAAGAATCCTGAGAAAGTGAAAGAACTCAAAGCCGCCTGGGACAAGTGGAACAAGGACAACGTGCCCCCGCTGTGGGGTGGCGGCAAGAAGAACTGACTAACATTTTTGAAATTCACTCCGTCCAGTCCAGGGCAATGTCCAGAGCTTTCGCGGAGTGGGTCAAGCCCCCGACGCTGATCCGATCGACGCCGGTCTCGGCAATCGCACGCACGGCTTGCAGGTTCACGCCTCCGGATGCTTCCAGCTTTACCGAAGGGGCCAGTGCGTCTCTCCTTGCCACGGCCTGACGCATTTGCTCCACGTTCATGTTGTCGAGCAGCACGAAATCGGGACTGGCACTCAACGCGAGTTCGAGTTGCTCCAGCGAGTCGACTTCCACTTCCATAGGCAGTTTTGGGAATTGAGATCGAGCCGCCGCAACCGCGGTTCGGATGTCGCCGTTCATCGCTGCCAGATGGTTGTCCTTGATCAGCACCATATCGAACAGGCCCACGCGGTGGTTGGTGCCACCCCCCATGCGCACGGCATATTTTTCGAGCCGTCGCCAGGCGGGCGTGGTCTTGCGTGTGTCGAGAATCTGCACCGGCAAGCCGGCCACCGCATCGACGAATTGCCGCGTCAGCGAGGCAATGCCGGAGAGTCGCTGAAGGAAGTTCAAGGCCGTGCGTTCCACGACCAGGATCGAACGCATTGGGCCTTCAAGCGTCGCGATCACTTCCCCCTTGGCGAGTCGATAGCCATCCTCACGCAGCGGACTGAATTCGAGTTGATGGTCAACACGTTGGCACACACGCTGGGCGGCTTCGAGGCCCGCGAGGACGCCGGGCGAACGAGCAACGAACGCCGCCTTCCCCTTCAGGCCTTCCGGAATCGTGGCCTGGCTGGTCACGTCGCCATCGTCGCCCAGGTCTTCCGTGAGTGCGCAGTCGACGAGCAGGTTGAGAAAACCGAGATCCGACGGTGTCATAAGGAACTCAAGAAGAAATCGAAGTCGCTGGTTGAGGAAAGCCGCTTTGCTGATTACCACCGTTCGTGCAGAACACGTCTTTTACCGGCAATGATCCCGACGACTACTCGCAATTCGATCCGCGTGAAGCCGGGCCGACGAGCGGGTGCGGTACCGTTGAAGCCGGACTGGATCATGGAGAGCCCTCGCTCTGGAAGCGTACCGATCCTGCCAATTGCCAGGGATTGTTTATCTTACGCCGGACAGATAGTCTGCGCCGCACCAACGATATTCATGGACGCGAACCGCCTTCGCATGGTAGGATAATAAGAAGAAAACAGGAGTTCGCCGTGCCTTTATTTCGTTCCCGCCGAGACTTCATCCGCGACCTGGGCATCGGGGCAGCGGCGATGCCGTTCGTCCTGAACCTGCCGAGCCTGGGCTTTGCCAATCAAGCGAAACGAAAACAGCGGCTGGTGATCATGTTTTCGCCCAATGGCGTGATCCCCGGGGCCTTTTGGCCGAAGGAAGAAGGCGAGAAGTTTACACTCCCTGAAAGCCTCACACCGCTCGCTCCGTTCCAATCCAAGACGCTCATCCTCAACGGCATTTGCGATCGCGTGCGTGGCGATGGCGACGCCCACATGCGAGGCATTGGCTGCTTGCTCACCGGCGTGGAACTCTACCCAGGCAACGTGCAGGGCGGGTCCGACACGCCGGCCGGCTGGGCCAAGGGCATTTCGATCGATCAGGAGATCAAGACCTTCCTGCAGAAAGACGTGGCCACGAAAACCCGCTTTGGCAGCCTGGAATTCGGCGTCATGGTCCCCGACCGTGCCGACACCTGGACGCGCATGAGCTATGCCGGTGCCAACAAGCCGCTGGCCCCGATCGACGATCCGTACCAGATGTTCAACAAGCTGTACGGCAACACCAAGGATCGCGAGACCTTGGCCAGCGTCCTCGACGATCTGAAGGACGATTTGAAAAAAGTCGGGGCGGCCGTCAGTGCCGAGGACAAAAAGCTTCTTGAGGAACATGCCACGTTCGTCCGCGAGATGGAGCAGGAACTCAAGGCCTCCAAATCGGCAGGCATTGGCCACAAGGTTCCTGAGATCGAAAAAGGCATCAAGGAAGAGAACGACAATATTCCGAAGATCAGCAAGACGCAAATCGACCTGATGGTCAGCAGTTTCGCGGCCGACTTCGCAAGGGTGGCCACGCTGCAATACACGAACTCGGTCGGCGGGGCCAAGATGCGTTGGCTCGGCATCGACGAGGGGCATCACGAACTCTCCCACGAACCCGACACCAACGCGAAGGCCGTCGAGAAGCTCACCAAGATCAACAAGTGGTTCGCCGAACAGATGGCCTATCTCGCCAAGCGATTGAGCGAAACCCCGGAACCAGGCGGCAAGGGGAGTCTGCTTGACAACACCGCGATCATCTGGACCAACGAACTCGGCAAAGGCAACTCGCACACGCTGGACAACACGCCGTTCGTCCTGCTCGGCAATGGCCTCGACTTCAAGATGGGCCGGTCGCTCAAGTTACCGAAGGTGCCGCACAATCGGCTGCTGCTCGCGCTGGCCCAGGGCTTCGGCCACAAGATCGAAGCGTTCGGCAACCCGAACTTCTGCGGCGACGGGGCGCTGAGCTTGGTGTAACTCGCGGTTGAATCTCCAGCGCGGCTGATCGAGCGAACTTCGGATGACGCGGTATCTGAACGCACCCGAGGCTGACCGAACAAACGCACGAAGTAGTCGAGCGAAATGGCTACTCTTGGGATCTGCTACGAACAGCCTCGCTCGCGCTTCGGCCTTGAAGTTCGGCCAACCTCCAACTCTCTCGAAATTTCCAGATTTTCTCCAAAGTCCCCTTACCTTTTGATGCCCTTCGCGCTATTGCTTAGGTGTTCGTAGTGGCTCATATTCAGCGGAGGCCCTGAATGTCCCATCAGGTAAAAGATGTTCGCTATCGAGTTTTGCTGAGGGATGAAAAAGACGGTTTGCTTCCCCTCGCTTCCCGACCCGCCATCGCGTATTTTCACTTCATCTCACCGGAGTGCAGCCATGTCCCGTCTCCTAATCGTTTTGTTCTTCACCAGTGTCGCCCTCGCCCAGCCGAAAACGCACCAGATCAAACTGGACGAGCACACCTTCACGCTGCCTGAAGGCTTCACCATCGAAAAGGTGGCCGATCGACCGCTCGTCGATCGGCCCATCGTAGCGTCGTTCGACGATCGCGGTCGGCTCTACGTGGCCGACTCGTCGGGTTCGAACGAGAAGGTCGTCGAGCAACTCAAGAACCCGACGCATCGGATCGTGCGGCTCGAAGACACCGACGGCGATGGCAAGTTCGACAAGTCCACGGTCTTTGCCGACAAGATGATGTTTCCGGAGGGCATGCTCTGGCATCGCGGTCATGTTTACTGCGGCGCCCCACCGCACATCTGGAAGCTGACCGACACGGACGACGATGGCAAGGCCGATAAGCGAGAAATCTGGTTCGACGGCAAGACACTCACCGGTTGTGCGAACGATTTGCACGGCCCCTATCTCGGGCCGGATGGCTGGATCTACTGGTGCAAGGGGGCATTCGCAAAGCAGGAATACACGCTGCCCAACGGCAAAAAGTTCACCACGCGGGCCTCGCACATCTTTCGCGCTCGGCCGGATGGCTCCGGCATAGAACCAGTGATGACCGGCGGCATGGATAACCCGGTCGATGTCGCGTTCCTGCCAAATGGCGAAAGATTTTTCACGACGACCTTCTTCCAGCATCCTGCGGCCGGACAACGCGATGGGCTGATCCACGCGGTCTATGGCGGCATCTACGGCAAGGACCACGACGTGATCCGCGACCCGGATCACAAGTGGACTAGCCCGAACTTGATGCCGGTGATGACCCACATGGGACCAGCGGCACCGTGCGGCCTGCATTGCTACGAGAGCGACGCCTTTGGCAAGGAATTCACGAGCAACCTGTTCGCCTGCCAGTTCAACCTTCGCAAAGTCTCTCGGCACCTGCTGAAGCCAAAAGGTGCAACATACGAGACGATTGATTCCGACTTTATCGTCAGCGACAACACGGACTTTCATCCGACGGACGTGATTGAAGACGCGGACGGCAGCTTGCTGATCGTGAACACCGGCGGCTGGTACAAGCTTTGTTGCCCGAGTTCGCAGTTGGTGAAGGCGGATGTACTAGGAGCGATTTATCGGGTCAGAAAGGTGGGAGCGAAAAAGACCGAAGATCCGTGGGGACTAAAGTTCGATTGGAAGAACGCAAAAATCCAGGATCTCGATTACGCGATGAAGGCAGTAGCCGCCCCATCGCGATTCTTAGATAGGGTAGTTGAGGAACGTGCAAAGACCGGTGACAAAACGATCGAACACATGTCCTACGGGGTTTTCCAAGACAGAGATGCGCAACACATCATGACTTGGATTCGAGCAATTCGAGTTGCTACGAGGATCAACACACCGAAGGCCAGGAAGTTCGTGCGTGACTCAATCGCTGAGATTGAAGTGGTTGATTTTGAAGCGAATCGCGATCCGCTCCGACAAGCTGCCATTTATTCGATGGGTCTTTGCAGGGACAAGGAGGCTGTATCTTGCCTGACAAAATTGCTCCAGGACAAGAGTCCCATCACTCGCAGGATGGTAACAGATGCGCTGGGACGAATTGGAGATGCCTCGGCTGCTTCGCAATTGGTGAAGTTAATCGGTACCCCGACAAACGACCACGCAATCGACCATGCCTTGATCTACGCCCTCATCGAACTTAACAACCGCGCGGTGTTGAACGATAGTCTGTCCAGCGACAACCCGCGTGTCCGCCGGGCCTGCCTCACCGCCCTCGACCAACTCGGCGAGAAGCTCGATCCGAAGCTTGTGCTTGCCGCGATGAAGTCGCCCGATGCGGCCTTGAAGGAAACAGCAACGTGGATCGTTGGCCGCCATCCCGAGTGGGCCGAGAGTCTGGTTGGCACGTTCCGCGAATCCCTGGCAAATCCGAAAGAGGACCTGCCGGCTCAACTCGCCCGATTCGGCGGCTCCAAGGCCATTCAGGATTTGATTGCGGAAGTCGCCTGGGATGGGAAGGCTTCAGATGCTTCTCGAATGGCCGCGATGAAGGCCATGGTCGGGGCGAACCTGAAAACTCCGCCGGACTTGTGGTACACGGCCATCGAATCGGCCTTGGATGTCGCGGAATCTCTGGAACTGAAGAAGGCGGCACTGATTACGCTGCGGGCGTTGCCGGCACCCAAGAAGATGCCGGAATCGTTGGTCAAAACGGTCGTTGAAACAGCGCGTGGCAACAGCGAGCGCGAGTTGGTATTAAGCACATTCGCGGCACTTCCGGCCAAGACCCTCAAGATTTCAACCGGGGACTTGAACACGATCCTGTCGTCCGCCGAACGGGACACGATTGCCAGCCTCCGCAACCTCGCTGTCGAAGGACTCACTCGGGTGCAGATTGAACCGGCCATGTTCAAGCAGATCATTGACGCCCTGCGAACAATCGGCCCGCTCGAACTCGATCGCGTGCTTAGCGTGTTCGCCCAGACCAAGGACGACGAGATTGGCAAGAAGCTCATCGCGGCCCTCGACACACCGGAACTGCGACCTGCTCTTCGCGTCGATGGCGTGAAGGAACGGATCAAGCACTTCAGCCCAGTCGTCCAGAAGGAGGCCGAGAAACTCTATGCCGCGTTGAACAAGGACTACGAGCAACAGCGAACCAAACTCGACGAGGTGGCGAAGGAACTGGCCACGGGCGACATTCGTCGCGGGCAAGCCGTGTTCAACAGCACGAAGGCCTCGTGCATTGCCTGCCACACCATCGGCTACGTCGGCGGCAAGCAGGGCCCCGATCTCACAAGAATCGGCGGCATCCGCACCGAACGCGATCTGCTCGAAGCGATCTTATTCCCGAGTGCCAGCTTCGTGCGGAGTTATGAGCCTGTGATTGTGACCACGAAGGACCAGAAAACATTCAGCGGCGTCGCCAAGAAGGACGCACCGGATGAAATGATCCTCGTGATCGCGGCCGACAAGGAAGTGCGCATTCCCCGCGAGGACATCGAAGACGTTCGGCCCGGCAAAGTGTCGATCATGCCGGATGGGTTGGACAAGCAGTTCACACGGCAGGAACTGGCGGATTTGGTGGCGTTTCTGCGGGCGTGCAAGTAACCCGCCGCTTGCGGCGTAGCGCTACGCCGCAAGCGGCAAAGAAGAAAAGTATGTCACTACCGATTGTAATCGCCCATCACATCATTTGGACCTGCTACGGTATCTGGCTCCCGAATGACCCACGTGGCTCGACCTCGAAGTTCATTCGTTGCAACGCGATTGCCGAACTGGGTGAACTCCACTACGGCCGCAAACAAGTGCAGCCGCTCGGCCGTGAGATTCGCGCGTTCTACGAGGCGGCTCGACAAGTGCTAAAGTTCCCGATCGGCTCTCTCAACGAGAATGCACGCTCGGTCGTGGCTGATTCAAT
>SIAJ01000004.1 GCA_009691845.1 Gemmataceae bacterium | reverse complement strand
GGCTTCTTCAGTGCCGTCTGCGCCCGCAAGGGAAGCGGCAAGCACGGCCAGCCCGTCGATCCTGACCGGATCATGATTCGGACAAGGCTCCGTTCGCACCTGAAGGCCCTCCAGGAAGCATTCTCCGATCTTCTCGGTGAGTGCGACATTAAGGAGTCTGCCGGGACGGACTACGCCTTCCGTCTGTTCGTGCAGAAGCCCACGTGGGTCCGAGTTCTGGCGGGTTTGGCCGAAGAGACGGATTACGACAATTTCAAGTCCGAGGTCGCCCGCCACCAGGGTAAGGCAGGAGCCGCCTACGAGCATTCACTTCATGATGTCTGGTCGGTGATGCACAAGTTGCAGGAAACCGAAGGGCTGGTCCCAATCGCTTCCAAGAAGATTGACGCGATCCTCCCGTACCTCGACCGCTTCGAGGCCGAGGGATTCTCTGCTGGCTTCATGAAAATGCCCCAAGGCCAGTTCCCTTGGTTCGAGTTCAACGAAGTCGTCATGGAGTTCCATAGGGCGCTCTACGACAACGGCTGGGTGACAGATGCTTTCGACTGGATGGAGTGGCAGGAGTCCGCCGAGGAGTTCGTGAACTCGCCGAAGAAGATCGAAAAGGCCGACGCCACGACGATCCAGAAGTTACTCACCACACATTCTCGGAAGGATCGCTTCTGCGAAGGGCATTTGGCAGCGATGTTCGAGAACGGGCATGTCGAGGCACTGTTACGGAGGTTGAAAGTCATCCGGGAAAAGATGAAGGAGTGATGCCCCCAACTGAAGACTGGCCACGAGTTCCGGGGCGATCCCGCGTTCGTGGGGATGGGAGAGTGGCGCTGGCTCAAGATGGGGCGGAGGAAGTATTTTGTGAGGACCGTCCACGGCTAGTCGCCAGTAGCCGAAAAACGGCGAGAATTGAGTCGATATTCCAGCTTACTTAGCCGCGATAGTGGCGATGGACGTGGTATCTTGGCGCATGGTTCCAGACGGCCCAGATCAACGCCAGCACCCAAAAATAACCCGTCCAGCCAAGGAAGAAGTTCAAAGCAAGTATGCCGCTCGAATTGGTGTGCTTTCGGGACAGTGCGATCAACCACGGGATGAGATAGATCGCCACGCACCCCAGAACGGTAAGCACCGCGCAAATCGAGCCAGACATAAGGCCCAATGCATCGACCACATCATCTTGTTGCTGATTCTTATTTGCGTCTGGCCCGGCAGCGTTGGCACCATGCTTCACGACCGGAGTTTCCAAATCTCTGGCTCGTTGCTTAATAAGCAAAACCGCGACAACTCCCACTGATGCCAGGGCGACACACGCCACGAAACAGCCAAATAGCGGGCCAGCCCGCATTCCACGCCGTCGTCGGCGCGGCGTTGATCCATAGCCGGAATTGATGATGTCTTCCGGGAAAGGCTCGTTTTCCTGAAAGGTTTGCGAAACAGCATCGGGTGCGACGACTGGCTGAACATGGACGACATCGTGGCTAGGAGCGTCCGAAATCAGCTTGGCAACTGGCAGTGCCGGGATGATGATTGCCGCACGGCAAGCTGGGCAGTGGATGATGGATTCGACGCGAACCGGTTGGATTTGAAGCGGGGATTGGCACTCGGGACAAACGAAGGCGAGAGACATCGTGGCAACTCCAAAGGGGGGAGGTTATTTGAACTTGGCTCTTTGTCGCTCTGAGCGAATACCGCGATTTCTCCCGCTACAACGAACGTGTCGGAATGACCGGTGACTGATTGTTGTCGGTCGCACCACCGGCCTGATTTGCTTTCGGCCAGCGATCCTCCAGCGCCAGCACGAATCGGGTCTGCCCCTTATACGACCCGATCATCGTGTGGGGGCGTGCAACAACTGCTCGCCCACTAGGACATGTGCAAAGTGGAGTGATTGGAATCGGGTAACGTGCGACGACCTCACGTGTCCCGGTCGCGGTTACGATTGTCTCGCGACCATCAGGACTGGCCCGCCATTGATATGGAGGAGTTCGATCCTTCCGCGTGAGGGGAGGAGAAAATCGCACTACACTCGGTGAATTGCCTGCTGTGAGGTCCCAAATGACGGCGAAAGGAATTTCTCGGCCCGCGTCCACAGTTGCTGCAAGACAAGCCCCCTTCTCGTCGAAGACCAAGCGGCTGAATGCCCTACACGGCTCGTCAAACAAGCGATACTGCTCCTCACGCCCGATCTGGTCGGCGAGTCGAAGTACCGAGGCGACCTCGGTGGTGCGGATGTGAACGTCTAAGTCACCGCTGGCCGCACACGCAGCGACCTCTCCACCAGGACCCGCTGCTACGGAATAAATGGCGTGCAGCCCGCCCGCATCCGGTGTCTCGATTCGGAATTCGTGGACAAGAGTCCCGGTGGCCACGCTCCAGCACCTGACATTTCCCTCACTGTCACCACTGGCCACGAACCGCCCGTTGCCGCTAGACGCAATCGCGGTCACGCGGGTCGGCATCTGGCCAACTGGCTCCCATTGAGCGGAACGCTCGTTCCTACGCTCAACGGCACCTTCGCGACTCCCGCGAAGTTGGCCACCCTCGGGCAACGAAATCACGACCGCATCGTTTCCGCTTGGAACCTGCGGCAGGTGGGCGCGATGTGGAGGCGCATTTGGATCAGGCCGATTGGCGGTGAAGCGAAAGTGAGTGCCGTCCGGAAGCATCCATAGATCGACTCCGGACTCCTCGGCGACCATTAGGGTACGGCCCCGGTCGGACCAGGACACTTGCCTCGGAGTGTCCCCCTGCGACAAGGCGTGCAGCACGAGAGTGTTGCCCATTGTCTCCCAAACTAGGACACCACGCCTGGGACATCCAAGGGCAATGAGATTGGGGCTGAGCGCGTGAACCTCGGCATCGAGGCCGATGTACGGATCAGATTGACGAGCCAAGCAGTGACCATGACCAAGGTCCCACAGCGTGACACGACCATCCTGGAGTGCAACCAGGCGGTCGTCAGGCAGAAGGCGACCGATCTCATGGTCCAGGCGAAGCACTTCGCGTCCGTCAAAAATATTCAGCACCACAAGCCCGGCCTCCGACGAAAGGATTAGCCGCTCGCCATCACCGGTGAACTCGGCGCGATTCGGTCCTGGAGATAGCGGACCAACGGTCCACCGCTCCGCGAGAGTGACAACGTCCCGCGCGCAGATTTGGCCCTCGGCTGGCCATTCGACGAATAGGCGGGCATCCGGGCTGATCAGCAGGCGGTCGTCAGAGCGCCGAAGCAATTCCCTTCCGTGCTCTTCATCTCGCACAACAACACCGTCTGGCCCGCGTTCGACTATTCGACAGCCACGTTCGGTCCATACGACCTCGGTTGGCTCAGGCCCAGTTGGAACCCTTCTCGCCTCGGGAGGTGTATCGAGGTCCCAATGTCGAATCGCGCCGTCCCAGGCCGATGCCACGATTGTGCGCCCGTCCGGAAGTGCTGCTACGTCACGCAACCTGTAGCCGGGGTCGGCAGTCAAAATGCAGTGGTCAATTCCGGTGCGCCAGTTCCACACTGTGACAGTGCCCCTGCCGCACAGACACAAAAAATCCCGCTTAGGCACGAAGCATAGGGACTCGATGCGATCCTCGGGCGAAGGTCGCCTTGCAACCTCGGTGCCTGTGGCGATCTCCCACACGCCGACTCTTCCTGCTTCAACGCTTAGGGCAACATGTTGATCGTCTGGCGAAACAGCTTCGGCCAATACGCTTTCATGGCCGCTCGAAGGGATGGAATTTAGGAGATTCCCGTTGATGTCCCAGACTTGGCAAGCCGTCAACGTTACCACGAGCAGCCGCGCACCGTCGTGAAAGAAAATAACTGATCCGGCGTCTTTCGCCGGGAGGAAACTGTCTGTCACCTGGCCGGTTTCGGGGACATGGACAATTCGGACACCGCTTTGCCCCTCAGCCGTCGCAGGGTAAGCAACCCGGCAGCCCCCCGTCCCCAGAGAAATTCGCCTCGGTGGCATTGAGCGGACCGGATGTACTGCGCGGCATACCAACTCGGTCCCATTCCTCCGGTCGAGAACCCGCATCAGCAACTGACCTCCCTCCTTAGCCAGATAAGCGAAACGCCAACCATCGTCCGAGATTGCCACGGCAGCTATCATGTTGTCCAATCCGGTCTGCACCACCTGAACTTCCCAACTGCGAACGTCCCACAGCCGCACTGAGGTGTCAGTGCCGCCGCCACCTGTAACGAGCCACGTACAGGCCTCAGAAGCGGCCATCGCCAGACGGCCAAACCTATGGACTCTGTGTACCGCGACGGGCGCAATGCCAGTGGTCGCGGTGGTGGTGCGGACCGAGCGGACCCAGCGGCGTTCTTCGGGAGGCAGCGGTCGATTGCCCAACGCACGCAGCGACAGACGGAATGGCACACTCATCGGGCGGCTCGCGTTATTCCAAACGCAGGCGAAAAGAAGCTCGGGATGTCGAGCGATGAAGTGCAAGTCGCGCTGGAGCGTGTCGCCGAGGTCGGCTAGGCCGGAATTCTCGGCCCCGTTCGGCAAGTGTTCGAGAACCTTCCTGACCTCGTTCGCGAGGTCGAACACCAGCCCGGCGTCTACCTTCGCTTGCACGAAATGCGCATCGATCAACAATCGTGCCGCATCGGCGAACCGTACAGCGACACAAAGCAGTCTGATGCCCTCTTGGGCGAGATATGCTCTTGCCGGATGGATGGCTGGAAGGCCATTCCACGCGGCTGCCAAGTTCGCCCAAGCGTTTTGGGCACCTTGCAGCCGTCCCACCAGGTTGGCGAGTCGGATCGGCTCAGCATGAAACCAATTGTTCGCTTGGAGCTGGGCCAGGTTTGCCCGGTGTTGCTCGGGATCGGGCGCATGGCCAAGGTACGGCAGGACAGCCAGCAACGTCTCGATGTCCGGGGCGGATCGGGCAGCCATGAAGGTGGCCAGCAGGTCGAGATCATCCATCTGCTTGCTCCGAAGAATGATTGTCGGTGGTCGTGTCCGGCCCGAAATTGCCCAATAGACAGACGAATTGCGGGCTAGATCGTCAAACCACGCAGTGGTCGTGACGGAGTTGAATATGTCTCCACACGATCAAATAGAGCCGCGATTTTAATGTAGATAATAATCTGACAAATACGAATCTGAAGAATCATTATCGGCATTCGAGTGGAGTACGGGTTTCCTCATGGGAAACCAATCTCGTGGTCAGACTCGAAGTGCGATTTGGGAGAGTCGTCCGCCGCCTCCGCAAGAAAGCAGGCTTGGCTCAGGAGAAGCTGGCGGAGGTAGCAGGCCTGCATCGCACGCATGTCTCTCTCATCGAACGTGGCCAGCAAGCACCGGGCCTTCTTGTTATCGAGAAGTTTGCGAAGGCACTCGGGACGACGATGGGCAAGCTGCTTGCCGCCGTGGAAGCCGAGGGTGAGACTCCAGTATCGGAGCCAGAAGGACCGAAGCCGGGGCGACCTCGCAAAGCATAGGAGAATCATCAATGGTTGATCCGAGGCCCGGCATACGGACAGAATTGGTCGAGCTAGCCCGCGAATTGCTGGACGGCCGACCGTTACGACGAGCGCGCAGGTACTGGGGCGGGGCCGATGTCGTGATTACCAGAAAAAAGCCCGAGCCACGCAACGATAATTGGTATCCGGACCCACGGTACGTTGTCACTCGCTTCGCGATTCAACTCAGCGGGCTATTCGAGGTTCTTCGAGACATCTTTATGCCCGCCATCGACAGCATGTCGAAGATCGAGTTTTACGGTCGGCTTGCGAATGCCGCAGACCGCTATCTGACCAGCGTTGATGCTGCCAATCAAACCGCTCGGGACCTAGTGTTCGCCGCCGCCACGGAAGCATTCGTTATGCTCGAAGAGATGGATTCGGGCACATTCGGTTGCCTCGCGATTGCGACTGGGAATGCGATCCTGGATGACCTCGCGGTCGAGGCTGAAAGATCAAGCTGCTTCAAGCCGGAAGTGATCCGTCAGCGCCTTGAGGATTTAGTGAATCCTCCCGGCGATCCCTGATCTCTACGAGGCTGGGAGGAACACTCGGCACGACAACGAACACCTTTCTCGAATTCTCCCCGCAAACCTGTCGAATATGCGGAGGATGAAAATCAGGTTCGCGGCTGTAATCATCGGAGGGTACGTTCGCCTTTTCAAAGGCCTCGGATTCAGGAGAAAGGGAATGCCGACAATTCAAGTTCAAGTCGCTGTCACTCTCGGCGACGACACTCTCAAGACCCTGGCAGACTTACTTGGAGCCGCGTTTGAGAAAGCCCTGAGCAACCAGGGGAACGGGCACCAAGGGTCATTTCAACACAGATCGGGTCAGAAGAATCCCCTTTTCGCGGGCAAGGAACCTCCGACTGATCAAGGAACGCTCATCACGATGAAAGAGGTAGCGGCTTTGATGCAGGTGTCCCAGCGGCACGTGACTCGACTTCGAGACACAGGCGAGATGCCGCCGCCGCTGAAGATAGGGCGTGCGATTCGCTGGAGCCGGGAGGTTATCTTGAAGTGGATCGCGGATGGGTGCCCGAAAGTTGGAATCAAATAATGAATCGGACGTGGCCGAGGCACGACCGCTCACTCTAACTCGGATATTATTTGTCGTCGGTTCCATTCGACAGAGTCGTTCAGGCTTTCTGGCATATCAACCGTCGTGACGATAGTTGACCACGAAGCCTGTAGCCAATCTGTAGCCAATGGCACGAATATTGGCGGACATGGGCGGATGGCAATGTTACGGAATGCCTAGGTTTCTCGAACATACGGACGCCTGCGGATACCGGCGAACTAGCTGAAAACGACTGAAAATCGCTAGGTCGCCGGTTCAACCCCGGCTCTGCCCATTGTTTTGTAAGATCATTGCCGAACGCATTTTAAGCGTACCTTTGTGCCCACTCCATGATCCCTGCCGCTTTCGGTCTTGGGATCTGTAGGAGAAGTCGTCTCCTTTGCTAGTGTAGATGCCCACACTCATCGAGTGCGTGGCGGATGGCCTCACCGGCCACTTTTCATTCGGACCACGCTCCGTTTGTTCCCGTTTCGCACGCATGTTCTTGCTTCCTCAACCATGAGGAATCTCTTTCGGTCGTTTGTAGAATCACTCAGCATGAAACCCTCCGTCGCCGATCGTCGCCGCGTCCGCAAAATACTTGATGGGCTGGAGGCCCTCTATCCCGATGCGCATTGTGCGCTCAAGTTCGAGAGCCCGCTGCAATTGCTAGTTGCCACGATTCTCTCGGCTCAATGCACCGATGTCCGTGTCAACATGGTGACGCCTGCGTTGTTCGCTGGTTACCCCACGGCCCAGGATTATGCGAGTGCCAAGCCGAGCGAACTCGAAACGATAATCGCCTCGACCGGCTTCTTTCGCAACAAGGCGAAGAACATCATCGGGTGTTGTCGGAAAATCGTGGCGGATCATGCGGGGGTGGTGCCGCGAACGCTCGATGAACTCGTGCAACTACCGGGAGTGGGGCGTAAGACAGCGAACGTCGTTCTTGGCAACGCCTTCGGTGTACCAGGAATTACCGTTGATACGCACGTTGGCCGTTTGAGTCGCCGACTTGGACTGTCCGAACATGAAGATCCAGTCAAGGTCGAGCAGAATTTGATGGGGCTCATTCCACAGGCGGACTGGACCATCTTCTCCCATCGCATGATTTTTCACGGGCGGCAGGTCTGTGCGGCACGAAAACCGCTATGTTCATCCTGTTCGTTGGCGCTGGGGTGTCCGAAAAACGGCGTCGGCGAGCGTGTCGAACTTACTCATGAGAGATGATCGAACCATGAAGTTGCGTCTTTTCTTGCTAATCGGCTTTGTTGCTCTCGCAGCCTTCTCGTTGGCGGCCGACGACTCCGCTCCCGAAGTCACGGCCCAGACGACGGATCGTCGCGTGGTCACGGGCGTTCTGCACAACAAGACGATTCGCCTGAAGACCGAGTACGGCATCCACGAGATCAAGGCCGAGGTCGTTCAACGGCTCACCTTCAGCCCTGGCGAAGAACCGGGGCACGACGTGGTCGAATTCACAGATGGCCATCACGTTCGTGGCGAGCTCATGTCGGACAAAATCCAGATCGAGGCGAACTCGGTAATCGAGTCCTTTGGGCCAGGCTCTCTCCGCGAAATCAAGCTCACCAAGAGGCCGGAACTGAGCCTTGGGGCGATCATCATGGGCCTGGTCATGCTCTCGGTGATGGAGATCGTGCTTGGCATCGACAACATCATCTTCCTGGCGATCGTGGCGGGTAAGCTTCCGGAAAAGCAACAACCCAAGGCTCGCCGCATCGGCCTTGTGGCTGCTCTTGGAACGCGAATTCTGCTGCTGCTCTCGCTCTCGTTCCTGCTCGGCCTGACCGAGCCCATCTTCATCGTACCCGATCTCCCCTACTTCCACGATTTGGAAGCCCGTGAAGTCTCCTGGCGGGATCTGATACTGCTCGGGGGAGGCCTGTTTCTCTTGTGCAAAAGCGTGCGTGAGATGCACGAGAAGTTCGAATCGGCTAGATCGACCGAGGATGAGTTGAAACGAGCCCCGAAGGTCGCGTCTTTCGGAGCGGTCTTGCTTCAGATTGCCGTCCTGGACATTGTCTTCTCGCTCGATTCCGTCGTCACGGCGGTCGGCATGGTCGATGAGGTTTGGGTGATGATCGTGGCCATGGTCGTGGCCATGCTGGTCATGCTCGCGTTCGCGGGAGCCATAAGCAATTTCGTCGATCGGCACCCCACAATCAAAATGCTCGCTCTTGCCTTCCTGATTTTGATCGGTGTGATGCTCGTGGCCGAGTCGCTCGGCCAGCACATCAACAAGGGTTATATTTACTTCGCAATGGCCTTCGCCGTGGTGATTGAGATGGTCAACATTCGGCTTCGGCGACCGGCCCATCCAACCGGGACGTAAGCCTTGGGTTGGGGTTGACCCGCGTTCGATTGCAAGTTATTCCCACCCCTTGAATAGGCGATCAAGGGGGAATTGGGGCCATGGGGAAGAGACTACTCAGCGCGATGGCGCTCGCTTCGTTATGCTTGGCTGGCAGTGGCTGCCGTGTGCTTTGCGATAACTACTGCGATCGTCGAGCACGCCAAGACTGCAATTACGACAACTCGCCTCCGCCGCGCCGGCTATTCGGCGACGATGGGTGTCGCAGCAGTAATGCGCCACCGCCGGCCGTGCATTCGAACGATCCGTGTCGATAATCCGGGTGTGCCACATTCGGCTCAGGCCGTGGCGGGCTGTGTACCCTGATTGCGGTCGTACCAAGTTCGCAGTGAACCATCGCAGCGGGCGAGCACGCGTCGGGCTAGCCAAATCGTCAGGATTCCAAGCAGCAACGGTCCGGGAAGCCACGTCCAACTCAGTGGTTGGGCCAACGCGGCATACACGGCTCCCGGCGGCGTGAGGGCCGACAAGATCGGAATGCCACTCCGCACGAGCAACGTGGCCAATAACGGCAGGCCGAGAGTCATCAACGAACCCAGTCCATTCGCCTGAATCCCACTGCTGAACGCCCCGAAGCCGACGCCGAATGAGAAGCACCAGAGCAAGACGGCCGCCGACATGGAAGCCGCGATTTGTGCGGGCGAGGCACGTCCGGAAATCAGCAAAGCGAACCAGATGAGTCCGGCCACGAACAGATAACCACGCCCACGCCGCCAGGCCGCAGCGAGCGAGGCGTGCCAGTAATCGATCGGACCGAGATTCGTGAGCAGCAGGAGTTCAAGCCGCCGGCAACGGTCGGGCACGCTCGAATCCCAGAGTCCGTACTGAAACACGGCCGGCACCGCCGCTAGTACGACGAGGCCCGTGACCAGCATCGGTGCCCCGCCGAGGTTTTCGAAGATTATGAACACGGCACGCCCCATCCACGGCGGCCAACGATCGCCGGCAAGAATGTACGCGGAATAGACGAGCCCAAACCCACCGGCCAGCCAGAGATTCGATCGGCCCGAGTATTCCATGACTCGCCGCACGGCCCACCATGCCAGGGGCTTCTCGCCGATGCGTTCCGTCTGTGCCGCACGTGCACTCGAAATCGGTCGATCGTGCCGATCCTGGAAATGCCCCTTAAGCCGGGCCATGCCGCGGAAGAACAGACCCAGAGTCAGAAATATGCCGCTTCCGCCGACGAGGAGGGCTCGTTCGCGAGCAATCACAGGAACAACGCAAATAGGATCGAACCAGAATTGCATGACCGCGAATGGGTTGTACGTGTGTATCGCACCGAAGAGCGTAAAGAAGAGCTCGCCAATCTCGGACGGCAAAACATCCAGCCAGGTCTTCAGATGTTCACCCGCGAGCACGCCGACCGCGAGATAGAGAAGGATCCCAAGCAAGGCCGCGAGCTCGCCGATTCGTCTCATGAGCCGAGTTTCGTACGCCCAGACTGTCAGCGTAAGACCGGCCAGGAGACCCCAGATGACCGGCATGACGAGGAGAAGCCACAAATCGAGCGGTTGTAGAATCCCTGCCGCCACGAGTGGCAAGAAAACCGGTATCCCGACCAGCTGAATGAGCAGAAAGCGTGAAAACCCAACCAAGGCTTCCCCGAGAAACACTCGATTGGGCCGAAGCGGGGAAACAAGCAAGAACTCAAGGGCTTGGCTTTTGGGCAATTGCGTCAATCGCCAGCCAATCAGGACGGCTCCTTGGACGATCCCGGCTCCCAGCAAGCCGTAACCCAGAAATTGCGGAACTTGCGGAGTGGGATCGGACAATACGATGCCGACGCATGCCGACAAAAAGAGCAGATGTGCGATCGCGGCACGGCGAAAGGCCAACTGCCGCGCTGGTGCCGCCATTGCCAGGGTGAAGAAGGGAATGAGCATGTGCGGGGGAATCAATAACGAGCGGTGGCTCCCACAAATTGTTTTTCTGCACTGCTTGGTGAAGGTTCCGCATCGGGCAACTGGGTGGCATGATCCAAAGCCGCCATCAGGGTAGTACAGTTGGGCCACCGCTTGGTCGGCTCAAGTTCGAGCGCTCGCTCCAACACCAACTTCTCGCCAGGATTCACGAGGCCAAGGTCCGGTGCCGGACGGCTATAGCTGTATTCCCGGTTGAAGCTCGTCTGCTTGACAAGAAATGGAAACCGACCGGTTCGGAGGTAGTAGTAGGTAACCGCCAGCGCATATTGGTCGCTGGTTTCAGCCAAATATCCGCGATGAACCTCCGGAGCGGAAAAATCCAGTGTGCCGGCCCGCGAGTAACTGGACTGAAGGGCAACCAACGGCGTGCACAACCCAAAGTCTGCCAGTTTCACAACCTCGCCTGAGAGAAGCAGGTTGCTGGGCTTGACATCGCAGTGCTGAAAGCCGACTTTTCGATTCTCGAATTCGTGCTGCCGGCCATTCAAAAAATCGAGACCCTCAGCCGCCTGCTTCAGGTAGGCAATCGCCAGCGGGGCCCCCAGCGGCGAGCTATATTCCTGCAAATAGACATCCAGCAGATCGAGCAGGCTGCCATCCGCCAGCTCCATCGAAACGACAATGTATCCTGGGATGCTCCAGACCTGATAGATGCGTAACAGGTTGCGGTGAGAGAGCTTCTGGATCGACTGGATGATCCGCATCTCCTTGACGCTGCTCTCGGAATTGCGGCTCGCCATGAACTTGACGGCTATCCGTTCGCCCTTGGAGTCGATGGCCTCCCAGACATCGGCAAACCCTCCGCGTCCGCGGAGTTGCACGAGCTTCAGGCCTGGAAAAGGCTCGCTTCCAACTTCTAGTCGGATCCGACTCACGATGTTAGGCCCTTGGGAGGGGGGAGGACCAATCGTCCTAACCTTAGAACAAAAAAAGGGGGCCGGCGGACCGAAGTGCTCGGCTCCACTCCGGGCGTAACTCGGCGTGGCATCGTTTGGCTGATTTCGCTAAGATGCGGACGATCAAGGGAATGTTTCGAGTTTAACGAACCTGTATTCGAGAGATACACATGATACCGGCAAGTTATCGGCCACTCTTGGCCCTCGTTGTCGCCGCGATTGCAAGCTCAGCGTTTGCCGCGGATGATCCGATACGCGAGAAGGCCCTCAAGCTGAATCAGACGACCGGAACCTCGGCCATGGCGAGCCGGCTTTCGGAATTGCTCAAGGATGAGGCCGGCACCAAGAAGCTGCTGGAAACGGCCGCCAAGATGGTGAAGGACGAGAAGCCGAACCCGCTCAACTACACGGCTTGCTTTATCCTGGCCAAGGCCGCCCAAATTCAGAAAAACCCGAATGCCGCACTCGTCTTCTACAAGGCCTGCGCCACGGATGCGACCAAGCTGGGTAGTGCGCAAAAAATCATCGACGTCTTCAATGGCATGGTCGGCCTATATATGGTCACCAAGAAGTACGACGAAGCCATCCAGGCCTGCCAGGAGTTTCTCGACATTCAGATCGAGGATGTTGAGAATCCGATCAATCAGGAAAAGCCGTTCATGATGGAAAAGCTGATCCTGGCCACGGGGCGCAAGGGCAAACTCGACGACGCCATCAAGCTGACCGAGAACCTGATCGAGAAGGACAAGGGTGGCTGGTACTTCGTCCGCGTGAAGGCCGAGGTCTTCCGCGACAACGAGAAGTATTCGGATGCGGCCGACGCTTACCTCGAAACGATCGAGCGATTGAAGAAGAGCAAGCGACTCGAAGACGAAGCCCGCGACGCCTACATCAGACGCATGCGTTACACCTTGAGCGGTGTCTACGTGGACATGAAAGACATCGACAAGGGTGCCGAGCAATTGCAGATCCTACTGAAGGACGATCCGGAAAACGCGACTTTCATGAACGATCTCGGCTTCATCTGGGCCGACAACGATTTGAAGATCGAAGAGTCCGAAAAGCTCATCCGCAAGGCCATCGCGAAGGACCGCGAGCAACGCAAGAAGATCGAAGACCTGCCAAAGGATGAGGACGTGGATAACCCGGCCTACCTCGATAGCCTGGGCTGGGTGCTGTTCAAGAAGAAGGAATACAAGGAAGCCAAGCAACATTTGACCACGGCGATCAAGCTGGAAGGTGGCAAGAACATCGAAATATTCGATCACCTGGCCGACGTGCACATGGCACTCGGTGAAAAAGCCGAGGCCATCAAGGTGTGGAAAGAAAGCCTGAAGATCGAAGACAGCACCAAGCGCGACACCGAACGCCGCAAGAAGGTCGAGCAAAAGCTCGCAGCCGCCGAGAAGAAGTAGCGCAATGTGGGCATCGACAACCATTGAGGCTCGGTCCGCGGACGTGTTTACGCCGGCGGACCGGGCTCGTTTCGTTTTGATTTTCCTCGCGGACATCGACGGGGTCACTCTTCGCGAGAGCGCTGTCTGGACCGCTCTGCTCAATGAACATCGCCTGGCTTGCGTTTGCCCGGATGGTGGTGAGTCGTGGTGGTCGAGTCGGGTTTGTTCGTCGTTCGATGCGAGGAAGTCTGCCGAGGCCTATTTTCTCGAAGAGGTGGTTCCCTGGGCGACGAAGCATTTCGGCACAACCAACATTGCACTTGCCGGCGTAGGTGTGGGAGGGCAGGGGGCTCTGCGCTTTGGCTTCAAATATCCGGATCGTTTTCGCGTCGCCTCCAGTCTGTGTGGCTCGGTCGATCATTATGAACTGTATGGCCGTGGCACGGCCCTCGACGTTATGTACCCGAGCCGCGAGCATTGCCGGCAGGATGGCGTGGTGCTGCACGTGCATCCGTCGAACTGGCCTCCGCATGTCTGGTTTGCCTGTGATCCCGATAGCCCCTGGCTTCGCGGCAACGATCGGCTTCACGAAAAGCTAATGGGTATCGGCGTTCCGCATACGTTCGACTTCACGACGCGAGTTTGCGGCCACTCGTGGTCCTACTACGATGGCCTGGCCCCCACTGTTGTCCGATTGACGGTGGCAGGATTGGAGCGACAATCGCGACGCTTGATGTGACAACTTACATTCGTGCATAAAACGAGTGAGGCGCGATCACGACTCATGCACGACGAAGAGGAATACGGATGGCACCCGCGAAGCCGGTTCCTGCAATGGGCGGGTCTATTCGTTTGTTCCGTGTGGCCGGCATCTCCGTCCAGGTCCACTGGAGTTGGCTGCTCGTCGCCTACTTTTCGATTCAGCATCGTGCGAACGAATACGATTCTCAAGTATGGAACGTGGCCGAGTACCTGGCCCTGTTCGCAATCGTCCTGCTCCATGAATTCGGACACGCATTTGCTTGTCGACAGACAGGCGGCAAATCCGACCGCATTTTGCTTTGGCCGCTGGGTGGAATCGCGTTTGTCCAACCGCCGCCGCGACCGGGTGCGGTGTTGTGGAGCATTGCTGCCGGCCCGCTGGTGAACGTTGTCCTGTTGCCCTTGACCTTTGCGGCGGCCGCCTTGTCCGCCAGCCAAGGCTTGGCTGAAACGAACAAGGACTTCGATCATTTCATTTTCGAGGTATTCCGGATCAACTTGATGCTCCTGATTTTCAATATGCTCCCGGTCTACCCGCTCGATGGCGGACAGATTTTGCAATCGCTGCTTTGGTTCGTGATTGGCCGGGCCAAGAGCTTGCACGTGGTAAGTGTGATCAGCCTGGTGGTGACCGTTTGCGTAATCGGAGTGGCACTCGTTTTCGGTGAATGGTTCCTCGTCATCATGGCCATCTTCCTCGCCATGCAAGCGTGGGCCGGTTTTAAGCAAGCCAGGCTCCTCGGCCAGTTCGATCAACTTCCGCGACATGCGGACGCGGCCTGTCCATCGTGTCGCGCTCATCCGTTCGAAGGGGAATTTTGGACGTGTGCGAATTGCCGGGCGTCGTTCGACATGTTCGCTCAACGAGGAACCTGCCCAGCGTGCGGGCAGCACTATGCCGCCACTCACTGCCCGGAGTGCCGGGAACTTCACTCGATCCAGGAGTGGTTTTCGTTCTCGCATCGCTGACTTTAAGGTAATGATCACTTATGCGCATCACAAAAATCTCCGCCTTTCGCGTGGACCTCCCTCTGCACGAAGGGGACTACAAATGGTCCGGCGGCAAGTCGGTCACGGTATTCGATAGCACGGTCGTGCGTGTCGAGACCGATGCGGGCATCACCGGCTACGGTGAAGTCTGCCCGCTCGGGCCGTTCTACCTGCCGGCCTATGCGAACGGCGTGCGTGCCGGTATCGCGGAGTTGGGGCCACATCTCATAGGCGAAGACCCAACGCAGTTGGGCAAACTGAATCGCACGATGGACGCGGCCCTCAAGGGCCATGCCTACGTCAAGTCCGGCATCGACATGGCCTGTTGGGACATTCTCGGCAAGGCGACTGGTCAACCCGTGTGCGTGTTGATGGGCGGCCGCTATGGCGAAGACTTCGTTCTGTACCGAGCCATCTCGCAGGAAGCCCCGGACCGCATGGCCGCCAAGGTCGCGGGTTATCGGGCTGAGGGTTACAAACGCTTCCAACTCAAAGTAGGTGGCGAGGCCGACGTGGACATCGAACGCATTCGTCAGGTCTCGGCGGTGCTGCAACCGGGCGATCGACTCGTGGCCGACGCCAACACCGGCTGGCGGATGCACGATGCCTTGCGGGTTGTGAAAGCGGTTCGCGATATCGACGTGTACATTGAGCAGCCGTGCCTCTCATACGAAGAGTGCCTCACGGTTAGACAGCACACCGATCATCCGTTCGTGTTGGATGAAGTGATCGACAGCGTCGATGTGCTCGTGCGTGGCCATGCCGATCGGGCCATGGACGTGGTGAATATCAAGATCAGCAAGTTCGGCGGCCTGACCAAAGCGAGGCAGGCCCGCGATTTGTGCGTTTCCTTGGGCGTCGTGATGACCCTCGAAGATAGCTGGGGCGGCGACATCGTGACGGCCGCGATCGCACATTTCGCCCATAGTTGCCCGCCGGAGTTTCTGTTCACGAGCACGGACTTCAACAGCTATGTGACGAAGAGCATTGCCGATGGTGCGCCGCAGCGAGTGAATGGGCGAATGTCGGCTTCACTGGCCCCTGGATTGGGTATCTCCCCGAGGATGGACGTGCTGGGCAGGGCGGTGGTTGAGGTTGGTTAGCCGCGACGCGAAGGCTTTACGGAGCGGAGCGGGAGGGCCCCACCCGTTCCGCAATGCTAAAGGCATCATCCGTGCGTGAGGCAACGGCCAGTTCCGCCTGCAATCCGTTCACGAAGAACAGTAGGGGCACGATGAGCGAGAGCAGGATACCGAGCAGTGTGAGCCCTGACAGCGGCGGCGACCAGCATACGCCGGCGATGGCGATGAGCACGAAGATCATACTTGCCAACAACGCCCACCCGCCAAACAAATGCATCGGCCGCCGACCGTGAGTCGTTAGATACTTCACCGTGATCAGATCGAGAAAGCCACGCAGGAAACGATTCAGGCCGAACTTGGAGTGTCCGTGTTGTCGGGCCCGATGTTGGATGACGACTTCGCCGACGCGGAAACCTCGGGCGGCAGCCAGTACTGGTACGAAGCGATGCATTTCGCCGTACAGGCGAATCTCACGCACGATGTCCGCCGTGTACGCCTTCATGCCGCAGTTGTGATCGTGCAATTTTACGCCGGTGGTCCAACTCACCACGCCATTGAACAACCGGCTGGGCAGCACCTTGTGCCACGGATCGTGGCGAATCTTCTTCCAGCCGACGACGAGATCGATGCCCGTGTCCATCTCGGCCAGGAACTTGGGAATCTCGGCGGGATCGTCTTGAAGGTCCGCATCGAGCGTCATTATGCGTGTGCCGCGTGCCTCGCGAAACCCGGCCTGCAGGGCGGCCGCCTTGCCGAAATTGCGGCGAAAACGCAGGCCACGAACGCGCGGATCGTTTGAGGCGAGTTCTTTCACCATCTCCCAGGAGCCATCGCTGCTGCCATCGTCGATAAACACAATCTCGATGCTCAGCCCTTCATGCTGTGCAACGGAAGAGATTTGGCGATGCAGTTCGACCAAGCTATCACGCTCGTTGAAAAGCGGAATGACCAAACTCAGCGAGGGCTCGCTCATACTGCCTCCTTGAAGGCGTCCGCTTCCCGATGGAGGGCGGCCTTGGCCGCGGAGGGTGCGAATCGAAACATGATGCCCGCGACAATCAGTTCGCTCATGGTGCCGAGCAAACGAAAGACAATTGCAATCATGGCGGCCAAGCCGTCGATTTGTTCCACGGGCACTCCGGGGCCGATGTGTGCCCGCATCTGAACTGCCAGCAGCAATTGCAAAGCCACATCGCGAACACCCACGCCGGCCGGCATGAAGAAGGCCACGAAGCCCATCATGTAGGCGATGGAGGCGATGGAAATCAGGTCGAGCGCATCATTCGAATCCAGCGGTTTTGCACCTGGCAGCAGGCCGTGCATTGTAAGCAGCAGGCTCAGGCCGATGATCAGCCAGCCCAACGAGTCCCAGGCCAGGCCGAGTACCACCATGTGCAATTTTACTCGCGGCAGTTGGCGGGCGTCGGGACCGTGGCGCCAACGGTTGATGCGATTCACGAACCGATTGAGCCCGACGAGGCCGATCGGAGCAAGCACCATGGGCAGGATCAACCAGTAGCGATGGAAGTCCGGTAAATCGCCGCTGCGTTGCCGCAGTTCTTGCCGCAGTCCGTCCCAAAGTTCTTCGGGAAGGAGCACGATGCCGACCAACGCCCCGGAACCCGCCCAGACGATACTCTCAAAGGCGGCCACGATGCCAACTGCCGTTCGCGAGATGCCAATGTTGCCGAGCATGGCGATTCGAATCACGATGACCATGACTTTGCCAGGTACATACTTGCCCGTCTGGCTGATGAAGTACGAACGCATGCCGGTCGCTGTCGAGACCGTCGCCCCCTGGTTGCGAAGCAGAGTGACGAAGTAACGGCCCCACACCGCGTAGGCGATCAGATAGATCATCGCTGCGGGGAGCAGCCACTCGTAGCGAAACTGGAAGCCGCCGGCCCATAGGGCGGGCTGGCTAAGCTTGTCGTAGAAATACCACCCGACGGCGGCAGCCACCAGGAGAGGGAAACCATACTTCCAAGCCAACCGAGCATAACGACGCATGGGGTGAAGTGTACGAAACCAAGCGGGGATAGCCTCGAATCTGGCCCGGATTCAGACGAATCTTGATTTCGCCGATAATATAAGTTACTTGGTTTGCGTCTGAGCCCAGGGTGACTTCTATTCGACAGGATTGAACGCGATGGCCACTGAACCAGTTGTCGATGGTGAAGAACCGAAACTTTCGGCCGTGGAAGGTCTCAAGGAGTCCAGCCGCTGGCTTCGAGGAACGTTGGCCGAGGAACTCGCGCAAGACACCGACCACTTTAGCGACGATGCCAAGCAACTGCTCAAGTTTCATGGCTCCTACCAGCAGGAAGACCGCGACGCGCGCAAGACGCGCTCAAAGGAAGGGGTTGGCAAGCACTACATGATGATGGTGCGCTTGAAGTTGCCGGGCGGCAAACTTACAAGTGCGCAGTATCTGGCTCTGGACGACATTTCGGGCCGTCATGCCAATAGCACGCTCCGGTTGACCACGCGGCAGAGCATCCAATTTCATGGCATCTTGAAGGCCAACATTCGCCAATCGCTGCGTGATATGAACGCGGCCTTGGTCTCGTCACTGGGTGCTTGCGGCGATGTGAATCGCAACGTGCTGGCCTGCCCGGCTCCTCTGAATGATCAGCCCCGTCTGGAGGCACAGCGTCTGGCCGACGCCGTGGCCGCGCACCTGGCACCGCGATCCAACGCTTACCACGATGTCTGGCTCAACGGTGAGAAACTCAGTCCCGATGCTGGGCAGGCAGACGGCGTCGAGCCGATCTATGGCAAGGTTTATCTGCCGCGCAAGTTCAAGGCGGCCTTCGGCTTACCTCACGATAATTGTGTCGATCTCTATGCGAACGACTTGGGCTTCTTGGCCGAGATCGCGAATGGTCGCACCATCGGCTACAACGTGACCGTTGGTGGCGGCTTTGGTCGTACCTCGGGCAACAAAACCACGTTCCCGTTTCTCGGCCAAGCGCTCTTCTATGCCGAGCCGGATGAGGTCGTGCAAGCCGCGGAATCCGTAATCAAGTTCTTCCGCGATCACGGCAATCGAGGCGACCGCAAACGAGCCCGGCTAAAGTACGTCGTTCACGATTGGGGCATGGAAAAAGTTCGCGAGGTATTCGCCCGAGATTATTGGTCGAAACCGCTTCGCCTGCCAAGAGAGTTGCCGATTGCCGGCACCGACCTGCATCACGGCTGGCACTCGCAGGGCAATGGCAAATCGTTCCTGGGTCTGAGCATCGAAAGTGGACGCATCAAGGACGAGGGCGCTCTGCGCCTGCGCACCGGACTGCGAACGATTGTCGAACGCTTCAAGCCGATCGTGCGCATCACTGCCCAACAGGACATTCTGCTGGGCGACATCGACTCAGCCAATCGACCGGCCATTGATCAGCTTCTCGTCGAACACGGCATCCCACGGCCTGAATCGCTTTCCCAGGTTCGCAAGTGGAGCATGGCTTGCCCGGCGATTCCCACCTGCGGGTTGGCGCTCACGGAGTCCGAACGTTCGCTACCCGGAACGATCGACGAACTCGAACGAACCATGATCGAGATGGGCCTGGCCGACGAGGCCCTCAGCGTCCGCATGACCGGCTGCCCGAATGGCTGTGCCCGGCCGTACAACTCGGACGTCGGCTTGGTTGGTCGCAGTGGCGACAAATACACGCTGTTTGTCGGCGGCAGCACCCGTGGTGAGCGGCTGAACTTCGTGCTGCAGGATCTCGTGCCTCGTGGTCAGATTGTGCCGACGCTCCGCAAGCTCCTGGATCGCTACAAGACCGATCGCACTTCGAGCGAAAGCTTCGGCGACTGGTGTACGCGGCAAGGGGTTGAGGCACTGTGCGGCACGCTCGGGATCGGGCTGCCCAAGCCGATCTAAGCTTAGGCGGATTCACTCGTGACGGCGTTCGTCCGAACGCGGGAGACGCGCACTCGGACGAGCGTGGCTACCACTCGAACGATATCGGACTCGTCCTGGCATTCGAAATCTTCGACCGTTGCCTAATGCGGTTGAACCGCAGGCATCGTAGTCGGCACACTCCGAGCGAGTCAAAGCCCTCATCAACGCCGGGCAGTGTGCGATGATGGAGTTCTTGAAGTAGCTATGCCCGACGCGGGCAACATCGGAGCCGCGACCGTAAGGGAGCGGTCAATGGCGACCGCTCCCTTACGGTCGCGGCTCTGAAAATGTCTCAGCTTCGGACGTCCACAATGATGTGAAGAGCCAGTATCCCCTTACATCTGAATTCACAAATGTCCATCCCTACCCCCACGCTTCTCGATCGCTTCTGCCGTTACGCACGGATAAATACGGAGGCAGTCGAAGGCTCAAAGACGTATCCGAGTTCGCCCGGTCAACTCGAACTGGGTCGCATGTTACTGGGCGAGTTGAAGGAGCTCGGCCTCGCCGACGCGCAGCAGAGCGAGTTCGGCATCGTGATGGCCACGATTCCCGCAACTGTTTCCGGCAAGCCGACGATTGCGTGGATCGCCCACGTCGATACTTCGCCGGAAACGACTGGCAAGAATGTGAAGCCCATTGTTCATGCGAACTACGACGGCAAGGACATCGTGCTTCCTGGCAACCCGGCCAAAGTGATTCGCTTTGCTGATTCGCCGGACCTGCAGAAATGCGTGGGCAAGACGATTGTCACGACCGACGGCACGACACTCCTGGGTGCCGACAACAAGGCCGGCGTGGCAGTCATCATGGAGACGGCCGCGTATCTCGTGAAGAACACGAGCATCCCACATGGGCCGATCCGAATCGTGTTCACGTGTGACGAAGAGATCGGCCACGGCGTCGATCATGCCGATCCCAAGGAGATTGGGGCCGTGGTCGGTTACACGCTTGACGGCATGGGCCAGGGTGAAATCGAGGCGGAGACGTTCTCTGCTGACAAGGCACTGGTCACGATCCGCGGTGTGAACATTCATCCGTCGATTGCCAAGGGCCGCATGGTGAACTCGATTCGGCTGGCAGGCCTGTTTCTTGATCGCTTGCCGCGAACATCGTTGACGCCGGAGACGACCGAAGGCCGGCTGGGCTTCATCCACCCGTACAAAATGGAGGGCGGAGTCGCCGAGACGCAGTTGCACTTGCTGCTCCGCGATTTCATCACCTCCAAGCTGGGCGAAGAAGCGGAATTGTTGCGAACGATTGCCCGAACCATTGAAGCGGAGTATCCGGGTGCAAGTATCGAGGTGAAGATCGAGCAGCAATATCGCAATATGGCCGACGGCATGAAGTCCGAACCGCGTGCCGTTGAGTACGCCCTCGAAGCGATTCGCCGAGCCGGACTGCAGCCGAAACTCGGCAGCATCCGCGGCGGCACCGATGGCTCGCAACTGACCGCGAAGGGATTGCCGACCCCGAACCTCTCGACGGCCGAGCACAACTTGCACTCGCCGCTCGAATGGACCTGCCTCGAAGAGATGCAATCGGCCGTGAAGGTGCTGGTTGAGTTGGCCCAGGTTTGGGCGAAATGATGTCGTTCCAGTAGCCGCGTTCGTATCGGGCCATCTGCCCCGCGAGAAATTGTACGGCAGTTGGCACGCCCGTTTACATGGCCCCCGAGCAAGTCTGGGGCGAAACCGCGACCGGCTCGATTGACACTTTCGCCCTGGGTGTGATCCGAGACTTCGACGATGCTCTCCACTTCGGGGTACAATGAGCGTGGATTTGAACAACGACTCACCACCGCAGATTGGGAGAGCACCGAACCATGAGGATGACACATCTCACGGCCGCCACTGTCTTGCTCGCTGGCCTGGCTACATCTGGCCTGCACGCACAATCGCCGGTTGAAAAGCCGCTGCAGGCAACGAAGCAAGATTTGACGCCAAAGGCTTTCGAGAAACTCTACAGCCTGATTCGACCGCATGACAACGAATGGCGGCATCTCAAGGTGCAGTGGTTGACAGACGTGGTGGCGGCACGCAAGAAGGCGGCGGCCGAGGACAAGCCGATTATCATCTGCTACACGGGCGGGGCGGGATACAACGAGCCTCTCGGCGTTTGCTGAAGCGCTGCCGCTCACCACCTGTCAGGTGGTTCCGCCAACTACACCGACGATGCCATTCAAATCCTCAACGACAAGTTCTCCTGCTTCGCGCCCGGCTGGTACATCAACAGCAAAGATGACGTCTATCAAGCCGCGTGGAAGCGATTCTACATTGCCCAACAACTGCCAACGGAAGGCAAGGGCTGGCTGCAAGGTACGCAACTTGTGCTGATGACCTCGACCGGCCGCCTTCTTTCAGGGGCCGTGAAATACGGCGACAAGAACGGGCTGGGGCCGGCACTCAAGGGAGTTCTGGCGGATTACGCGAAACTTCCGGAGGACGAACGGCGAGCCAAATCGGTGGACAGCGTAGTGAGTCCCGTCCCCGCGCCTCCTCCGGGCGGCCTGGTTCTGACGGTTTACGACCGCCCGCTCGGTCGCTCCAACGATGGACAGTATCGCCTCCCTGAAAGCAAAGATCTTGGCGGCTTTCGCACCCACGCACCACACGGGCAGCGCGGCTCGCTGTGGCTGACGGAAGAAGAGTGCCGTTCGCTCATCCCGCAAGACCCACAAAAGGGGCAGAGTTTCAAGGTCCCCGCAAAGCTGGCCCGACGCATCTGTCTGTATGGGATGTGGCCGCAAACTCTTTGGGTCGTCGAACAAGTCTGGCAGCCCAACTCGGTGCGCGAGGCCGAACTCAATCTCACGGTCGAGGAGGTCACCGCCCAAAAAGTTAGCCTGCGAATTGAAGGGACCGTGCTGCTATCCGGCACTGGCCCGCTGAAACTTTATCCCACGGGCAAGGTGTTGAAGACCGTCGAAAACCGCTACGACGCCCGAATGCAGGGAGTGCTAGAGTACGACCGAACTGGCAAGCGTATTACGCGCTGGAATATGGCGGCCCTCGGCGATTACGCCGGCTCCTGGTTTGCCGGCAACGATGGCTGGAAGGAAGCAACTCGCGAGACGCCAGTGCCATTAGGGTTTGCCTTCGAGATCGATTCGACCGCTTACCAGGTTCCTGCCGAACGACGACGACCACGTTCCTTCGTTCACGCGTACATCTTCAAAGAACGCGAGCCGTTCTACTGGGACCCCGAGAAGTGGGAGAAAGATTGGAAAAAACGGCAGAAGAAGTAGTGATTCCTCCACCAGATCCGGGTTGAAATCTTCACCTGTAAACAGTCTCGATTGTTTGCATCGGAGGAAATACATGCGTTCCTATCGGATGATTCTCCTCTTGAGCCTGGGTTTGCTCCCCGTTGGTTCCGCACAAGCGCAGAGCGAGTCGGACCTGACCAAACTGATCCAGCGCCTGATCGAACTGGATTCCATCGACCTGGCCAAGGACGTGAAGTTTCGTCCTGGCCTGGAACCGTCGCTGCACGCGCTGGACAGCAATGAATCCTCGATGAAGATCTTGAAGGACCCCTACGAGGTGCATGGGCAGGGCAAGCCTGGTGCGGCCGGCTGGTATCGGGTGAGCTTCGTCGTGCCGGAGAAGATCGGAAAATTCACGTTCAAAAGCTACAATCTCGGCATCGAAACCAACGTGCTCGGAAGTTGGGAATTTTACGCCTACAACAACGGCAAATCGGCAGGCCTGTGGAGCAAGGATGGGATGTTGTCGGCCACCAACCAGCCGCCAACCACCTGGATGAGCAACGCACCGATGCCCACGAAACCGGGCGACAAGATCACGGTTGCCATCTTGGGTATGGCGTCCCCTTTGGGCCGCGGCAGCCCGGATGGTTTTGGATTGCGGCATATGCGGCTCAGATTTGCCCTGGCGCACACCGGGGCACGCCAACCGTTCTATGCGGCTCTCAATGGCGCTCGCGAGAAGTTGCGAACACTTGCAGGCAACGAGTTGACGATGCTTCAGGAAAAGTTGAAAGACCCTCTGGCACGGATGGACGAAGTGTTCCAGGCGGCCGAAACGGGCCAACTCGACGTCTTGACCAAGGCCATGGCAAAATCCGGCAAAGAGATCGCAGACGCTCTGAAAAAATAGCGAGTATTGAGCAGCAACCACTCATTTTTTCCGAGTCCGTGCGATCCCCGCAAAGGCACAAATCGAATTCGATGAGAAGCTCCTTTGGGATTAAGGTTCCTTTTGCCCTTACAGGGCGTTTGCCGCCTGATTGCACGTATTCCCAGGGCGTTGCCCTGGGCTGGAATGTTTCAGTCCGTTGGACTGAAGGCCAGAGCGTATCTCGGATACTGGCGTCCATGCGGGCAGTCGGATGCTGCGAAGGCTGAAGTCCGGAAGTTATTTTGCCTGGGGTCTTAAACGCGGTTGAACCGCAAGCATAGTAGTCCGCACACTCCGAGCGTGAGAACAAATGCCACTGTCGTGCCCTCGCTTCCCGCTCAAGGCGAGGTTTTTCAAAAACTCCGTTGGTAGCCGACTGGGCAGTCCGCTGGCCACCCTCATCACGGTTCCGCCCTCCCGGGCGGTCGCGAACTTTTTTTAGCTCCTCGTGGAGCCTGATTCCAAGCTGCCAGAAGGAGGCTCTGGTCATTGGCATTGCGGCCAACGTGTCCGCGAACGGCTCAGATGCGTTCGTGAAGCGGCGACCGGTCGAGTTGCTCGACAAAGGCCCAAACGTTGCGAACGGGATGGTTGGCGTCGAGACGTTGTTCGAGGGACTCGGTGATCATCCGGCCCTGCCAACGTTCGGCAAGTCGCAGCCGAGGGGCGGACTCGGCTTTGGGAACACTGTCATCCAAGGGGTGCATCCTGCGAGGAAAGTCCGCTTCCATAAGAAGAATAACGCCCCGCTCCTCATCCGCGAGTGACCCTCGGTAGGAATCGACCTGAACATTCACAAGCTCGGAGTGTGCCGACTACTTTGCTTGATTCGACTTACTTCTTCGGAGCAATCGAACTCTCCGAATCATCCTCCAGCTTGCGTTTTACGTCCGCCTTGTATTCGGCCGTCACCGTTCGATTGCTGAACGTCACCGTGACGCCCATTTCAGGCTTGAGATACTGGCCCTGTTTCTCGTCCTCACGTGGAACGACCTTGATGCGAACCGGGACGACGCTCTTGGCACGATTGGCGATCGGCATCACGCGTTCGACGTAGCCATCGTAGGTCCGATCCGGGTACGCGTCCGGCTTGATCTTGCACACCTGATCGAGTCGCACCTTGCTGATGTCGCGTTCCTGAACCTCCAGATCCACTTCGAGCTTTCTTAAGTCAGCGATATCGCAAAGGTTCGGCGAGACGCCACCCACAACCGGGTTGATCAAACTGCCAACCTCGGCCTTCTTGGTGAGAATCACGCCAGTCACTGGCGATGTGATCGTGCAGTTGGCGAGCCGCCATTGGGCCTGAGTCAGGCGTGCGAGCGTGGCGTTATGCTCGGCCTCGGCCGCCTCGATGCGTTCCTTGCGTGGCCCAAGCTTGGCCAGGTCGTAGGCCTTCTGTCTCGCTTCAACTCGCCTCGAACCGGATAAATAATTCGCCTGGGATTGTTCGTATTCCCGCGTCGTGATCGACAGCGTTTTCTGGCTCTCAAATCGCTGCCATTCTCGCTTGAGCTGGTCGAGTTGAGCTTTCGTGTCGTCGAGTTCCGCCAATGCCTGGGCAATTTCTTCCGGGCGACTTCCCGCCTGGAGTTCCGCGAGCTTGGCCTTGGCCCCGGCTACCTGAGCCCGGGTCTCCGCGAGTTGAGCTTCAAACGGAGTCGAATCGATCTCGGCGAGAATGTCGCCTTTCTTGAAGGACATCCCTTCTTCGATGTTCAGCTTGGTAACGCGGCCGGCCACATCGATCGGGCTGATCGAAATTTGCTGCGTCGGGATCAGATAACCCTTCACTTCCAGCATCACAGCATCCGTGACGCCGGGCGATCCTGGCTTGGCTGTGCTTGTGCCAATTGAGCCATCGGTGGCCGCGTCGGTCGCTTTGGTATCCGTGCCGCGTAGCCACTTGATGCCGAAGCCCGCCCAGCCGACGGCAAGAAAGAAACAGAGCAGCCACGGCAGCCAGGCCGTGCTGCCAGCATTCGCGGAGCCCGAATCCATTCGGCCGGTCAGTCGCAGTTCCTTCACGCGATCGCTGAGGCTGGCGTTGCCGTTGACGACCACGCTCTCGTTAAAGTCGTTCATGGGGAATGCTCGCGAGTTAAGAGACGACTAAACCGATCACACTCATGGTAGATCGAACGGACCAGGAGAGTCAACGGAGGTTGGACATTGGCTTGTGAAGTTCTCCGAAAGATCCCGGAGAAACCAGAAAGAAACTAAAACGCTAATCCTCACTGATCTTCGCTAATCCAAGAAGAATGTTTTTCGGATCGAGCGATTGATTAGCGGAGATCAGTGAGGACTAGTGTTCTGAAGCGTTTCGCTTTGCCATAGAGACGCGTTACATCAAAATGTCCTTCACCACCTCGCCATGCACATCGGTGAGTCGGAAATCGCGGCCGGCGTACCTAAACCTCAGGCGTTCATGGTCAAGCCCCAGGCAATGTAAAAGCGTCGCTTGCAAATCGTGAATGTGAACCAGCTTCTCGACGATGCTGTAACCCAGATCGTCCGTGGCACTTGAAGCAATGCTGCGAAAGAATCGGCCGCACATCGCGGGTGTAATCAACAGGGGCGGCGTGAAGCGAGGCAGAGGAGGAGAGTGCGAAGCATGATGGAAATTGAACAGGGCCATCAGCGATCCTAGCCAGTCCTCCTAGCCGCGTTCGCCAGAACGCGGGGACGTGCCAATGCGTGTGTCTCCCGCACTCTGGCGAGTGCGGCTACAATGCCTTTTGCTTCCCCCCTCCCGGAATGCCAACCATGCGCACCTTGCTACTCTTGCTCGTGATTCCCTTCACGGCCGTTGCCGAGCAGAAGATGAACGTTCTGTTCATCGTGTCCGACGACCTGACGAACAACGCACTTGGCTGCTACGGCAGCGCGACGGGCAAGTCGCCGAACATCGATCGGCTGGCAGCCAAAGGCGTCCGCTTTGATCGAGCTTACTGTCAGTTTCCGCTCTGCAATCCTAGCCGTGCCTCATTCTTAACGGGCTTGCGGCCCGATACTACTCGCGTTTACGAGAATGCCACCCAATTTCGCAAGAATGTTCCGGACGCGGTATCGATGCCGCAAACCTTTCGCAAGGCGGGCTATTTCGTTGCTCGCGTTGGCAAGCTTTACCACTATGGCGTGCCCGCTCAGATCGGAACCGACGGACTGGACGATGAGCCATCGTGGGAAAAAGTCATCAATCCCAAGGGCCGCGACAAGGACGACGAGGAGAAAATCTTCACCCTGCTTCCAAAGGGCAAAGGACCCGCCCGGTTCGGCGGCACGTTGAGTTGGCTGGCCGCCGATGGAGCCGACGCGGAACAAACCGATGGCCTGATTGCGAACGAAGTCGTCAAGCAACTCGAAGCCAACAAGGATCGCCCGTTCTTCTTGGCCTGCGGTTTCTTTCGGCCCCACACGCCCTACGTGGCACCCAAGAAATACTTCGACATGCATCCAACATCCGGAATCAAACTTGCGGAGGTTCCAGCCGACCACATGAAATCCGCCCCCGTGCCGGCGTTCGGCAGTGCGAAGAAGGAACAGGAAACGCTAACGAATGAACTTCGCAAGCAGGCGATGCAGGCTTATTTCGCGGCCACGTCGTTTATGGACGCTCAAGTCGGCATCGTGCTCGATGGACTCGAACGCTTGAAACTTGCGAACAAAACGATCGTCGTGTTCATCAGCGATCACGGCTATCATCTGGGCGAGCACGGGCTGTGGCAGAAGATGAGCGTGTTCGAAAACTCGGCTCGCGTGCCCTACATCGTCTACGACCCGCGTGCCAAGGGGAATGGCAAGGCATCGCGTCGAACCGTGGAATTGATCGATTTGCATCCGACCCTGGCCGACTTGTGCGGGATCCCGATTTCAAAGGGGCCGGAAGGAACAAGCCTGAAGCCGCTTCTCGACAATCCAGAAGCCAAGTGGGACAAGCCTGCATTGACGCAAGTCAGCCGAGGTACGCCGACCGTGACCGGAGATAAGCTGCCCGCAAAAAAGCAGGCCTGGTTCATGGGCTACAGCATTCGCAACGAACGCTATCGGTACACCGAATGGGACGACGGCAAAAAGGGCAGCCAGCTTTACGACTACGAGAAGGACCCGGGGGAACTCAAGAATCTGGCGGAGGACCCGGCGGCGGCGGAGATTGTGAGGGAAATGAAAGTGCTGCTTGCCAAGGCGAAGGCGGTTAAGTGAGAGTTGCGCGCTAGCTTACCAGCGTGCCAGTGCCGCATCGGCCGCCTTCACGGTCAACGCATCGTCGTTGTCGTTCAGCGTGGCGAAACGCTCCTCGATTCTCCGAGCCGCGAGGTCCAGGAAGTATTTTCCGGCTTCCACTTCGCCGACGGTGTCGATCGATTTACTCTCGGCCGGTCCGTTTCGCAGCATCGAATCAAGCCGGCTCAACACACAGCTTGACACATACAGATCAATCGCGATGTCCGCCAATCGCTCGTGCACGAGTTGCGACTGGATGAACTTGGCTTCACTGCCTGCCCTCAAGAAGACTCCGGGCAGCGCCGTGCCGAGACGTTTGATCTGCTTGGCCAATCGAGAAGCGGCACCGCTGAGTTCGGCACGTTGAACCAGGATAGCCGGCCCTCCCGAGAGGGCAGTCTTCTTCCACACATAACTCGCACCGTAGCCCGCGAGACGAAGCAAATTGCGCATCGGGCTCTTGCGCATGGCATCGAGTTTCATACCGGGCCCACGGCAACCGACGACAGCGATGAACGCCTTCAGGACCTCGTTCGCCCCCTCGCCGATTGTGTTGATGCGTGCGTCGCGCATCCAGCGTTCCTGTGGCCGATCCGTGAAATAGGATGCGCCTCCCATCACCTGCATCACTTCGTAGACGCAGGTCCAGAGATGCTCGGTCGAGAATACTTTCAGGATGGCCGTTTCGAGCATGTAATCATCATCGCCGCTGTCAATCAGGGCGGCACACACCCGCGTGGCCGATTCCATGGCAAAGGTATGAGCGGCGATGAACGCGATCTTCTTCTTCACCAACTCAAACTCGGCGAGCGGCTGCTGAAACTGGATTCGCGACTTCGCATGTTTGACGGCCGCTTCCAGGCAGGCTTTCGCGGCACCCGTGCAACTGGCCCCAAAGGTCGTGCGGCCGAAATCCAGGACCGTGAGGGCGACTTTCAATCCTTTCCCCACGGGGCCAAGGACGTTTTCCTTCGGCACGCGCATGTTCGTGAATCGCAACTTTCCGGTTGCCGTGCCGCGGATGCCGCACTTATCGGCCCGGGCTTCGATGATTTCGAAACCCGGCATGTCCGGCGTGACGAGAAAGGCGGTGATTCGCGTGTCGTCCGGCTTGTTAGCCGTCGGGGCCGGCGTGCGGGCCATTACCGTGAGAACCTGAGCAATGGCCGCGTTCGTGATGTAGCGTTTTTCGCCATTGAGAATGTAGGCGGACCCGTCTTCCGTCAGCACGGCACGCGTCTGCACATTGCCAGCATCGGATCCTGCCTGAGGCTCGGTGAGGGCAAACGCACCCAGCTTGCGACCTGCGATCAGGTCCGGCAACCAGCGAGCTTTTTGTGCTTCCGTGCCGAACAACATGATCGCCCGAATGCCAATGCTGTGGTGGGCGTTCACGAACACGGCCGTCGACGAATCGTGGGCACCCAACACTTCCATCACTTGCGTATAGCCCTGTTGATTGAAGCCCTGCCCTCCGAGTTCCGTCGGCACCGTCATGCCCAGCATGCCAAGCTCACCCAGGCCATCGATCACGTCACGCGGAATATCCTTGTTCCGATCGATGGCCGCCGCGTCGATTCGTTCGTCGCAAAATTTCCGAGTCTTGGCAACAGCCTGATCCACGGCTGCCTGAACGCCTGGGGCAAGCTGCGGATAGGGAAACACGAAGCGGGAACTGAAATGCCCAAAGAAGAAACCCTTGGCCAGGCCGAGGGTCTCCGGTCCGGAGAACAATAGTTCCTCGGCTTGTTTCTTTTGCTGGTCGAGTTGCGCGGCTGTCAGGGCCATGAGCGACCTCCGTGCGGAGAGGATCGGAGCCGTCGAAATGCTTCTCGCTCCATTCTACCGGCGTGTCAAACCGGTAGCGAGAGACGTTTAATCATAGCTCAAGAATGCAAACTCAGCGTGCCGTCCAGCCGCCATCCACTGCGATCATGCTGCCGGTCGTGTAGCTGCCCGCGTCGCTGGCGAGGTACATGGCCGCCCCCTGCATTTCATGGAGTTCGCCCCAACGGCCGAGGGCCGTCGCTCCGACGATGGCCTGCACAAATTTTGGGTCGTCCTTCATCGGAATATTCATCTCGGTCAAGAATGGGCCCGGCAGAATCGCGTTCACAGTGATCTTGAACGGTGCCAGCTCGATGGCCAACGCCCGCGTCATTTGCACGACGGCCCCTTTGCTGGAGCAATACGAAGTGCGTTCTCCGAGGCCGACCACGCCGAGGGCGCTCGAGATATTGATGATTCGCCCCCACTGGCGTTCCTTCATGTGCGGCACGACGGCCCGACTCGAAAGCCAAACGCCTTCCGTGTTCACCTGCTGCACCTTGCGAAACTGTTCGAGCGTGAGCGAATCGATCGGCCCGCGGATGTTGATGCCAGCATTATTCACGAGCACATCGATGCGACCGAGATCGGCGAGCGTGCGGGAAACGGCTCGGGCCACGTCGGCCTCATCCGTCACGTCGGCCTTGATGCCGATGGCTCGATGACCGAACGCGGAAGCAACCTGCTTGGCGGCCGCTTGCACCTCGGCCTCGTTGCGGCTGACCAGTGCGACGTCTGCTCCGGCCGAAGCCAGTCCGGAGGCGATAGTGAGGCCTAGCCCTTTTGAGCCACCCGTCACGAGGACGACCCGGCCAGTCATGTCGAAGAGGGCCAAACCATTGCGGGCGGAGGTACTCATGTTGTTGGCTCAACTGGGTGATGCGGAGAACAGTGAGTGAGAGCATATTCGCCGAAGCCGCGCGAGTGAAGTCCTACAATTTCAGCGTGTCGCAATCACCCCTAGAAACGTCGGTCGCCATTCCGCGCTTGACGCCCCGTGCGCCGGATTCGCACAAGGGGACATACGGCAGAGCCTTGATAGTTGCCGGCAGCCGTGGTATGTCCGGAGCGGCCGTGTTGAGTGGCTCCGCCTGCTTGCGCGGCGGTGCGGGCCTGGTGCAGGTGGCCGTGCCTGGCGAAATCTTGAGCACGGTGGCGGCGGGCAATCCGTGCTACATGACCACGCCGTTGGCCCAGGACCTGCGTGGCCGGCTGGGATCCTCGGCCATCGACGAATTGGTTGCACTTGGGGAGAATTGGGCCGACGTGATCGCGATTGGTCCCGGACTGGGCCAGGCGGAAGCGATGCCTGCGATCATCGCGGCCGTCGTGGAACGATTCGTGAAGCCGTTGGTCATTGATGCGGACGGGCTAAATGCACTGGCCAAGCTTGATTCCCATTCGTGGCAGAAACATCGAATGCCGATCGTACTCACTCCGCATCCCGGCGAATTCGCACGCCTCACGGGTTGTTCCAGCGACGATGTGCGTTCTCGGCGACAAGAACTCGCCTCTCAGTATGCCGCCAACCAGCAGGTAGTGCTTGTCCTGAAGGGACACAACACGCTCGTAACGGACGGCAAACGTGCCCACGTCAATCCGACGGGAAATCCGGGCATGGCCACGGGCGGCAGCGGCGATGTGCTGACCGGCCTGATCGCGGCACTCATCGGCCAGGGACTTGAAGCATTCGATGCGGCCGTCCTGGGAGCCTGGGTTCATGGCCGGGCGGGCGACCTCGCGGCCGAGCACTTTGGCCAAACGGCCTTGATTGCGAGCGATCTTTTGACGTATCTTCCACCAACGTTACGCGAAGTCGGCGGCTAGCAGTCGGCCAAAGTAGTCCGCACACTCCGAGCGCCGACTACGATAGCGTGTCGATGTGCTACAACGATTCAACACTTACTACCCAACGACCGAACATGCGATTGCTTTGTCCTTACTGTCAGAAAGCCATCACTGTCGCAGACAGCGAGGCAGGCAAGGCTGTAAACTGCCCCGAGTGCAATCAGCAGTTCGCGGCCCCACAACTCTACACTCCCACACCGAGTGTTCCGCCGCCGCCGGTTGAGAAGCCCTCGTTTCCAGTTCCGCTGGCGGTTCCTGAAACTTACACGCCCGAGCCGAAGCTGGACGCCCCCCAGCCGCGATTGCCCGAGCTGCCGGCCCCGGATCAAGAATTGTCCGGCTTTCACAGCATAAGATCGCTTACCCTCGAGCCGCAAGTCATTCGCTTCATCCCGGCCGCGGCGTTGTTCGTAGTCTTCGTGCTCACGTTCTTCTCGTGGAATGGGCTCTTCCCCGGCGGGTATTCGGCTTACACGCAGAACGCCTGGTATGGTGCGGTTGGCTCGCTTGGTCGAGACGCGGTTTCGGACGACGAAATGAAAATTGGTGACGATCTCAATACCCGCTTGCACATGAGTTGGTGGCTGTTGCCGTTCTTGATTCTCATGTTCCCGGCCCTGGCACTCGCCTTTGGCGGCTTGGTGGTCGACCTCTTGAAGATCAAGATTCCACCCAATTTCCAGACCGCCTGGAAGTTTCGGCCCGCTGCGATTGGTTTATTTGCACTCATGATGCTCCTATTCGTTCTCGCTCAATGGGCATCAGGCTTCGCTCTGCAAAAGGCAGTCTCCGACAAGATCGAGGATCGCAACGCAGAGAAGAAGGGTCAGGCCAATACACCGGAAAAAATGCAGCGATGGGAAATGAACGTTGATTCGGAGAAGGGCTACTTCCATGCCCGCACGACCATTTGGCTCCGGCTTGCAGTCCTCGCGAATTTGATTGCCGTGCTGGCCGCAGCAGTCGAGACGTGTTTAATGCTGCGTGAAAACAAGCCCCTGCCACGAGTTGGCTTGATGTGGTGACTGTCAAAGCCGAAGCATCACGCGCGGTCGCTTCACGATGCTTCGCCTGAGTCACCACGAGATAGAAGGCAACCCAGGCCGATTGCCAACTTGGCAGTCGGCTACACTGAGAATCATGCCGAACCAAACACGATCGATCAACGGCCATTCAGTGCCCCGCTTCATGTACGGAACCGCCTGGAAGGAGGACGAGACGCAACGCCTGGTTGCACTCGCGATTCAACAGGGCTTCCGGGCGATCGACACGGCGAACCAGCGTCGCCACTATCACGAGGCCGGGGTAGGACTTGCGGTGGCGGAAGCCATCGCGAAAGGCCTGGTCGTTCGAGATGATCTGTTCTTGCAGACCAAATTCACCTTTCAGGCCAGCCAGGACCATCGCCTGCCTTACGATCCGAAGGCGTCGATCACCGAGCAGGTTCCAATGTCCTTTGCCAGTTCGCTCGAACACCTCGGCGTCGAGACGATCGATTCTTATTTGCTTCATGGGCCGAGCCAACGGCTTGGCCTATCTTCAATGGATTGGGAAGCTTGGCGAGCGATGGAGACAATTCACGATGGGGGACGAGTGCGCTTCCTGGGCGTAAGCAACGTCACACGCGAACAACTCGATCGACTTTGCCAGTCCGCCCGTGTGCGCCCAACCTTTGTCCAGAATCGATGTTATGCCGAGCGTGGCTGGGATCGCGAAGTGCGTGATTTGTGCATGGCCAACCAGATCGCCTATCAGGGATTCTCGCTGCTCACCGCGAATCGCTCGACGCTCGCCGATCCTGAAATGAAGCGGATCGCCAAACGCCATCAGCGTACCATGAACCAAATCGTGTTCCGGTTCGCTCTCGATGTACAAATGATGCTGCTCACGGGCACGACGGATGCCAAGCATATGCAGGAAGATCTGGACGTCTTCGGCTTTCACTTGGAGCCCGAGGAAATCCAACAGATCGATCTGCTTCACCGGCATCGGCCAGCCTGACACGCAAGCGAAGAGAAAATCCTTCGACCCGGGGACACTCTACTTTTTTGCTTGAAGTGACATTCGGTGTCGTCGATCATTTCGGGCTACCACGCACTCGTCGACCCTCGCAGGGCGGCGATTGCTACCTCGTCCTGAACCGTGGCAACGCTCGCCGCACGGTACTCCACAAGGAGAATGATCGCTTACGGCTCAGCGATTCTCTCGGATCGCGCCGCCATCGAGGCATTTCAGCGAAATTCCGGCGCTGATATCGCCACCGATTACGTGGAATCGTGAGGCTATCAATGCTTTGGTATTTCAAATTCGTCCGAATCGTGACGATCCTTCAAGGCGTGATCGCGATCTTTTTCGGATTGATCCTCTTTGGATTTCCGATTTATGGCTTTTACAGAGTGAGCCTTCGGACTCCGCCCTACGTCTGGTCGGACTTAGATTTCGCGATGCAATTTGTCTACATTGCGATGGGCTTCGGGATCATCTGCGTCGGAATTCTCCACCTCGTCGCAAGTCGAAGGCTGAAGCAACTCCGGTCTCGAGGCTTCGTTCGGGTCGTGCTCTTGTTGAACCTGCTGTTTCTGCCCGGTTGTTTTTTGACAACCTTCCATGAAGGAGGAGGCTGGATTTTGGTTTTGCTGATCGCCTGCTGCATGTTCACGGGCCTACCGGTCGTGGCCTACGGAATGCTGGTGCTGTCGCGATCGCAGGTAAAGCAGGCGTTCGCGAAAGTAGCCGAGGGTGCGACGCCGCGCGAGGTACTTGCGGAATTCAGATCCAGCGCCGAGGCTGATTTTGATGATGAATGGACAAGCGACCGGGAGCCGTAGGGGTACAAACGTTCCACCAACTTTTCAGATGCTCTCACCACCCCGATCTTTCTCGAAAAATCCTGTTGCTTTGCCAGTCCGACCCCACGAGAATACTATTCTCTCCTCTAGGGGTGGCAAACCGAGACCTCCTTGCCGTCCCCGTGTTTAATTTGTTGGCCTACCTTCCGACGATAACAAGAGTTCATTCCACCTGAAAGGTTCCTCGCATGTCCTCTGACGTTGTTACCTGGAACGAAGACCCCGCTCATTTCGAAAAGCCTGGTCGCCGCGAATTCCTTCGTGTTGGCGTGATCGGCTCGCTCGGCCTGACCCTTGGCGATTTCTTCAAAATGCAGGCTCGTGGAGACCTCAAGAGCTATGTGAGCAAAGAAGGTATCGCCAAGAGCGTCATCCAGATCGTTCTGCCAGGCGGTATGGCCCATCAGGAATCATGGGATCCGAAGCCGGAGGCAGCACTCGAATATCGCGGCCCGTTCGGCATCGCGAAGACCAAAATTCCAGGCATCGTGCTGAACGAGAACTTCAAGCAGATGTCCCAGGTCATGGACAAGATGACGGTGATCCGCTCGATCGCCGGCAAAGATGCGGACCACGGTCGGGCGTCGTACACGATGTTCACCGGTTACCGGAAGAGCCCGGCCATCGATCACCCGGCCCTGGGTGCAGTCGTATCTCACGAGTTTGGCCCACGCAAAGATCTGCCGCCATACGTTGCTGTCCCAAGTGCCAACGAATACGGCGGCACCGGCTATCTCGGTTCGCAGTTTGGTCCCTTCGGCATCGGTGCCGACCCGGCCCGCAATGGCTACAAGGTTCGCGACTTGATGTTGCCGCCCGGAGTGGATGATCGCCGCTTTTCGACCCGCCGCGAGATTCGCAGCGTGGTGGACGATCACTTCCGCTACCAGGCCGGAAAAGCCGAGGCGATCGGGGCCACGGACGAGTTCTACCAACGGGCTTATGCCCTCATCAGTTCGCCGGCCGCTCGCCAGGCGTTCGATATTGAAAAGGAAACGCCCGCGACCCGAGCGAAGTACGGCACGTCGGACGCTGGCCCTCGGTTTCTGCTCGCACGACGATTGGTCGAAGCTGGCGTGCGCTTCGTCACCGTTAGCTACGGCGGCTGGGACATGCATGCCGGCATCGAGAACGCGATGCGTCGCCAAGCCCCTGGTCTGGATGAGGCCCTCGCTGGGCTCGTTCGCGACCTCAGCGATCGCGGGTTGCTCGACTCGACCATTGTGCTCGTGACCAGCGAATTCGGCCGCACGCCGAAGATCAACGCCTCCGCGGGCCGCGATCACTTCCCGCGTGTCTTCTCATTGGCCGTCGCCGGTGGTGGCTTCAAGAAGGGGCTCGTTTACGGCTCGTCGAACTCGACCGCCAGCGAACCCGAAGACAACCCAGTTCGCGTCGAGGACGTGCTAACAACCGTCTACCACCAGCTCGGCATCAACGCCGACAAGGAACTGATGGCTCCCGGTGGCCGTCCGATCGAGATCATCGACGGCGGGACGGTTGTGAAGGATCTCATCGGATAGTAGTCCGCACACTCCGTGTGCGGACCGTTGAAAGTCGGCACACGGAGTGTGCCGACTACTTTAGCTTTTCTCCCGCCCCGTGCCACTTCGACTCCGCCAGGAGCTGCAATGCGATTTATTGTTGCCAGCGTTGGACTATTGCTGCTCGCGAGTCAAGTCGACGCGGGCATTCCGCGTCTCGCCAGGCTCACGCCTCCCGGCGGCCAGCAAGGCAAGACCATCGAAGTCGATTTCACGGGACGTGGGCTGGACCAGCCGCGTGAAGTGCTCTTCTACGAGTCGGGCATCTCTGCTGAATCGTTCGAAGTCGTTGAGAGCATCACCGGACCGAACGGAAAATCTCAATCGATCGAGCGTGGAATCCGAGTTCGAGTCAAGTTGAAGCTTGCGGCCGATTGTCCGCTTGGTCCACATGGGCTGCGGCTCCGAACGAGCGAGGGACTCACGGAATACCATCGCTTCTTCGTTGGCCCTTTTCCGACGGTTGAAGAGAACGAACAGCCAACCAAGGTGCGGAACGATAAGCGTGAAACGGCGATGGACGTGCTGGCCAACACGACGGTGCACGGCCGGCTGAACGATCCGACTGATGTCGATCTCTATCGAGTCGAAGCCAAACGCGGCCAGCGCGTGTCGGCCGAGATTGAAGCCGCACGCCTGGGCGTGGATCGTGGCATTCCCGATTTGCACCTCGCCATCTACGACGCCGACGGCAAGAAGTTGGCCGCCGCCGACGATTCAGCTCTATTCGTTCAAGACCCGCTGTTGTCCATCATGGTGCCGCGTGACGGGGCCTATTTTGTCGAAGTTCGGCACAGCATGTTCAACGGAGCCGGCGAAGTCTACCGCCTACACCTCGGAACCTTTACTCGCCCCACGGCGATTTATCCGGCCGGTGGACCGGCTGGAGAAGAACTGAAACTCCGCGTGCTCGGCGACCCAAAGGGAGCCTGGGATCACACCGCGCGGATGCCCAAAGCTACTGGGGATTTCGCGTTTGTTGCTGTTGATGCAGATGGGTCGGCCCCGTCGCCTAATCGGCTACGTGTATCGACGTTTGCCAACGTCCTCGAAACCGAACCGAACGACACACCGGAGGCCGGTGCCACTTCCACAACTTCCAGCCTGCCAGTTGCCTTCAACGGGATCATCGACAAGCCTGGCGATGTCGATTGCTTCCGCTTTCGAGCCAAGAAGGGGGAGCAGTTCAAGTTTCACGCTCTCGCGAACGCCTTTGGCTCACCGGTTGATCCCGTGCTATGGATCAAGCGAATTGGCGGTCCGGCGAACGGACCTGTGCTGCGGGCAGCCGACTCGCGACCGAATCAGCTTGGGCTTGCTCCGGCGGGCGGCTTGAATCGAGAAAGTCACGACGCTGTCCTTGAGTTCACTGCTGCGGTCGATGGCGAGTTTATTCTCGGCGTGGAGGACGAGCGTGGTGAGGGGGGCAGCGATTACGTCTATCGCGTCGAGGCCCAACTCCTGGACAATGCCGTCTACACTTACATCGCGCCGGAACCCGAAAATCAGTTCCAGCCGCAAGCTCGGCAGGCCATTTCAGTCGCGGCCGGCAACCGCTTTACGGTTCAAGTGGGCATTTTTGCCACCAATCGGCCGTTTGCGGGTGAACTGGAACTCGTGGGGGTGAACCTGCCCAAGGGCGTGACAATTCGTGCCCCGAAGTTGACCTCTGGGATGACACGGGTGCCTGTCGTGTTCGAAGCCTCCGCGGACGCGAAGCCGGAAGCCGCTTTGATTGATCTGATCGTTCGCCCCGTGGGCGGGACAACGCTAACGAGCGGTTATCGCCAGACCATTTTGATGAACGCTTATGGAAACAACGACTACTACATGCACACGCCGATCGACCGGCTGGCATTGGCCGTGACCGATCCGGCACCGTTCAAAGTCGAGGTGGAAGAGCCGAAATCTGCCCTGGTGCAAAACGGTGAGATGACGCTGAAGTTCAAGGTTCTGCGAGCCAAAGATTTCGAGGGGCCTGTGACGGTGCAGTTGGAATACAAGCCGATCGGCGTAAGCACGGCGACGCCGTTTACAGTTCCGGCCGGTCAGACGGAGGGGACCTACCTAATTGGAGCAGCCCGCAACGCGGCGGCCGGTGCCCACCAGATCACACTGACGGCGATGACTGGCACGGCCCGTCGAGGGTACACCGATGGCGACGGTCGGACTTATGTTGCTTCGCAGGCGTTCAAGCTGACCATCGCAGAACCGCACATCGAGGCTCGCATTCCCCGGACCTCGATCGAACGCGGCAAGACGGCAACACTGGTATGCAAGCTGAATCACCTGCAGAAATTTGACGGCAAAGCCAAGGTGACACTCGCACGCCTGCCGCGTGGAGTGGAATTGGTCGAGCCGATGCGCGAGATCTCTTCGGCCGACAAAGAAGTGAGCTTTACCCTCCGGGCCACGTCCGAGGCATTGCTCGGCAACTATCAGGGTGTGGTATTGGACGTCACGGTGACGGATAACGGCCAGGCAGTGCGGCAACTGACGGGTTCCGGCATCTTGCGAGTCGACGCTGAACGTGGCGTGAAGAAGTAGGGTGGCTAAAGGGTTTGCGGAACCCACCCTACAAGCAAAATGAAATCAACGAAGGTAAACCTAGATATGCGAACACGATTTTTGATCCTCGCCATCGCCCTGCTCCCGGCGGGGGCACAAGCGGCATCCACGCTGAAAGTCTTCCCGGCCAAGGTCGAACTTCAAGGCCAGGATGATCGGCAGTCTCTCGTCGTTCAGCTAGTCGATGCCGACGGTGGGACAAAGGACGTTACCGCAACGGCCAAGTTCCGGCTAATCGACCCTGCGATTGCGACTCTAGCAAGCCAGGCACTTTCACCCAAGCAGGATGGCAGTACCAAACTCGTTGTCGAACATGATGGACTGTCGGCCGAAGTTCCGGTGCTAGTCAAGGAAGCCAGCAAGTCGCGGCCCGTCAGCTTTCGGCTCGACGTCATGCCGATTTTCATGAAGCACGGCTGCAACAACGGCAGTTGCCACGGGGCGGCTCGCGGCAAGGACGGCTTCATGTTGTCGCTGTTCGGCTACGATCCGGCTGGCGATTACTTCCGTTTGACCCGGGCGATCATCGGTCGCCGAGTGGACCTCGCCGTTCCAGAAAAAAGCCTGATGCTCGAGAAAGTCACCAACACGGTCGCGCATACCGGCGGCAAGCTCTTCGACACGAATCATGACGACTACAAGACCCTGCTCCGCTGGCTGAAAGCCGGCGCGCCGGACGACGGGGCCAACACTCCCGTGCCGGTTGGCGTCGATTTGCTTCCCTCCAAGGTCGTGTTTGCCGGCAAGGAACAATCGCAAAAGACCGTAGTGCTCGCGAAATACTCGGATAACACCGTTCGCGACGTGACCCGCCTCGCTCTCTACATGACGAACAACGAAGCCATCGCCGCCATCGATAAGGATGGTGCGGTCAAGGGGGGCGGACGTGGCGGAGCGTTTGTGTTCGCACGTTTCGGAAAATTCACGGTCGGTTCCGAAGTCATTGTCCTTCCGACTGACGACAGGTTCGTCTGGCCAAACACGCCGGAGCACAACTGGATCGACAAGCCGGCCTTCGACAAGCTCAAGAAATTGCACATGGCACCTTCCGAATTAGCTTCGGACGAGGCGTTTCTTCGCCGTGTGTACCTGGATCTGGTCGGCCTCCCGCCAAGCCGCGAGGAGTACAACGGTTTTCTTGCCGACAAGGATCCGAAGAAACGGGCCAAGTTAATCGACACGCTGATCGAGCGGCCCGAATTCGTGGACATGTGGACGATGAAGTGGGGCGAATTACTGCGAATTCGAGCGTACAACCAGGTGCCGCAATATGGGCGTGACGCCAAGGCGATGTACACCTACGCCGCGTGGGTCAAGGAACAGATGACACAAAATCGCCCGCTCAACGAGTTCGCTGCCGAATTGTTGGTTGGTGCAGGAAGCAACTTCAAATCCCCGCCATCGAACCTTTACACCGCTGCCGAACGACTGACGCCACAGAAGACGGCCGAGGACATTGCGCAGGTATTCTTGGGAACTCGCATCCAGTGTTCCCAGTGCCACAACCATCCGTTCGATCGCTGGACTCTGGACGATTATTACGGCTTCTCCGCCTTCTTCGCCGGTCTCAATTTGAAGCGAGGCGTCGAAGGGCGTGAGGTTCTGGTCACGAACAACAATGCCGCGAACACGGTGCCGCATCCGGTGGATGGCCGTTCGATGAAGCCGAAGTTCCTGGGGGGCGATGCCCCTGATGTCGAAGGCAAGGACCCACGCAAAGCGTTGGCAACCTGGTTGACCTCGACGGAGAACTCGGCCTTTGCACAGACGATGGCCAACATTATCTGGTCGCACTTCTTCGGCCGTGGCATCGTCGAGCCAGTCGACGACGTGCGCATCAGCAATCCTCCGAGCAACAAGGAACTGCTGGAGGAGTTGGGTAAAAAACTGGTCGAGTATGGCTTCGACAAGAAGAAACTCGTTCGCGACATTTGCAACTCGCGGACTTATCAGCTTTCGGCGACGCCGAACCCGACCAACGAACTGGACGAAGCATATTTTTCGCACGGCTACGTACGCCGACTGCGGGCCGAGGTGTTGCTCGACACGATCACGCGCGTAACCGGCACCGAGGATCGCTTCCCCCAGTCGCCTCCTGGCACTCGTGCCGTGCAGATTCATTCAGGCGAAGTGTCCACTTACTTCTTGAGCACGTTCGGACGAGCCCCGCGTGAGACCGCTTGCTCTTGCGAAGTGAATCGCGAAGCAAACCTTTCTCAGGCCTTGCACTTGGTAAACGGCGATACGATCACGCAGAAGATCGCTCAGGGCAAGTTGATTGCCGGGCTGCTCGCGGAAAAGAAATCGCCCGAACAAGTGATTGAAGAGCTTTACGTCCGAACGCTTTGCCGCAAAGCCACGGAAGCCGAGACGAAGAAACTCGTCGAAATCATCCGCCGTGAAACGACGGACGGGGACCGAATCAAAGAATTGGCCAAGCTGCAGCAAGGGCTCGATCCGGTGTTCACTCGCACCGAGGACAGAGTCAAGAATCTCAAGAGCGATTTTGCGAAGCTGCCGAAAGACAGCAAGGAGGCGGCCACTTTGGACAAGCAGATCAAGGCCATCGAACTAACGCTCGTCGCCACCCGACAACGGTTTGAAGCCAACGCGACCCTGACCATTTACGGCGACATCCTTTGGGGCCTGTTTAATTCGACCGAGTTTACGTTCAACCACTAACAGAGAAGTAGTCGGCGCACGGAGTGTGCCGACTACTTTGGTCATACCTGGAACTGACTTCATGATTACGCGCGTGATCCGTTTGCTTCCGTTCCTCCTACTCACCTCTGGTTTGGCCCACGCCCAGGTTCCAAAAGCCGATCCCGCCAAGCCGGCACTGACGTACAAGGATCACGTTCTGCCGATCCTGCGCAAGCACTGCCTGAATTGCCATAACGCGGACAAGTCGTCTTCGGACCTGAACGTTGCCACGTACCAATCTTTGATGGCCGGCGGATCGAGCGGTGAAGCGGTGAAGCCAGGCAGCCCCGACCAGAGCTTGCTCTACAAGGTGACGACTCACCAGGTCGAACCGAAAATGCCGCCCAAGGGCCCAAAACTTGCCGAGGCCGAACTGCTCGTGCTGAAAACTTGGATCGAAGGCGGCGCGCCCGAGACAGCCGTCGGTGCCGCAAAGGCCGCGACTCGTAAGGTCGATTTTGACCCGGTCGCCGTTTCGACCAGCAAGCCAGAGGGCCCGCCGCCGATGCCTGGCAAGCTGCCCGAGATCTCCCTGCCAAAGACCGAACGGGCGCACCCGGTGACGGCGATGGCCACGAGTCCGTGGTCGCCGCTGCTTGCGGTCGCCGGGCACGAGCGCGTGCTGCTGTACAACACCGACACGCTTAAACCACTGGGCACTCTGGCATTCCCCGAACGCATCCCGTACGTGTTGAAATTCAGCCGCAACGGTAAATGGCTGATGGCCGCCGGCGGTCGAGGAGCCGCTTCGGGCAAAGTGGTGATCTGGGACGTGACCACCGGCAAGCGAGTCACAGAGATCGGCGACGAAGCCGACATCGTCCTGGCAGCCGACGTCAGCCCCGATCACAAACTCGTGGCCCTGGGCGGCCCGGGCAAATTGATCAAGGTCTTCGACACGGCGACCGGCGAACTGAAGCACCGGATCAAGAAACACACCGACTGGGTGACGTCGATGGAATTCAGTCCGGACGGAACCATGTTGGCCACCGGCGACCGCAATGGCGGGGCCTTCGTGTGGGAAGCGGCCACTGGCGGCATCGTCTTCACGCTCGGCGATCACAAAGACTCGATCACGGGCCTCAGTTGGCGTGGCGATTCGCAGATGCTGGCCTCTTCAAGCGAAGATGGCCGTGTGATTCTCTGGTTCGCGGAGGATGGTTTCCCTACCCGTACATTCAACGCCCAGGCCGACGTTCGAGCAGCGGCTCGGGCCAAGATGCCTGGAGTGCTGACCGTTCAGTACTCCCGCAAGGGGCAACTCGTCACGTCCGGTCGTGACAACACCGCCCGCATCTGGGGGTCGGATGGCAACCAAATCAGCAAGCTCGAAGGGTTTACCGACCTCCCTTCGCGTGCAACCTTCTCCCACGACGGCGAGCGCGTATTCGTCGGCGACTTCACTGGTAAAGTGCGTTGCTGGAGCCTGAAGGACAAACTACTCGTTGGCGAACTGGCAACCAATCCGGATTAACCAAGCAACGACAGTCGCCATGTGGGGACGGACCTCCGGTCTGTCCAATCGCGGCGATCGAGTTTAAGAGGCAGACAGACCGCAGATCCCTCTCCGCAGCATTCTCATTTCACTCGAAACGTATCGTGGCACCTGGCGCACTGTTCGCCACGGATGTCGGCCGTGAGTTTCTTCAGCGCTGCCGCGTCTTTCTTCTTGGCTGCGGCCTCGGCTTCTTTCCCGGATTTGGCCAGTTTGAGCGTCAGTTCCTTCCAGAGATCTTCCTTGCCGGCCACGGGGTTCTTGGTCTTACTGAATTCTTCCGTTTCTTTGGCGTATTGGGTGGCGACCTTCTGCAAGTCTTCCCATTTTGGCTCGTCGGCCTTCACGCCGTTTTCGGCTTGCTTGAGCAGGCCCTTGAAGCTGTGCGTGCTGGCCATGATTTCCTTGGGCGAGCGAACCTTATCGTCCGCGGCCGGCAGTGAGGCCGACAGGCCCACAATTGCAATCCCGCAGCAGAAACGTACGTACCACATGGATGTTACCTCAAGAGGAAAGTTGAACAGCCACATGATCGCTCAATCGGCCGGATCGTGTCAACGGAAATCACTGAAAGACGAGCCGAGATTGCCGCCCGTTCCCCTAAACCTATAAATGTTCCATCGTCGCGCGGGCCGCACCGCGTGTGATTAGCAACATGGAACCGCGTAAGGGGATGGAGCATGGCCGAGGAGCGCACAGGTTCGCAGGGTAATTCCGCCTGGAGGCCCAAGCCTGCTTCCTGGACAAAAGTGTTCGGCACCTTTCTGGTGGCGCTCGATCCATTCAAGCTGATCGTCGCTGCCGGCGGCATTCTCGCCACCGCCCTCGGCTGGTGGCTCATCTCGTTACTCTTTTATACCGCTTGGGCCGAGCCGAATCTGAGCACTTTCGAGGAGAAGGCCAAGAAAGAGACCAAGCTGGAAAGTGAAGACGATCGGAAACGCTGGGCCGCGAAAGAGTACGCCAGGTCTCTGGATAGCTGGGCATTGATGCACGAGTTGGCTGGACCAACCGACCGACACAGCGATCGCTATGCCAAATATTACCAGGAACGGCATCCCGATGTGCTTTCGCGTAACAAGCGGCTCGAAATGGGCTATGGCGGTAAGTATCGCACCATGCCCTGGGATGAGAATCGCGGGCCTAACCCCTACCTCCTGACGCGGACCGTTGTCGGTGGATCGGGCCCGGAACGTCGTGAGGCCGTTAAACAGATCGGGACTTATCAGTTTCCGAACCTCGTCGAACCCCTGCTAAAATTCCTCACCCCGGTTTACTACCTCTTCGATCATCGAGCGAGTTTCTGGGGCTACATCTACGTCCTGTCGCTCATTTTCTGGCTGCTCGTGGTCTGGGCGTTCTTTGGTGGCGTGCTGACCCGAATGGCCTTGATGCAACTGGCCGGCAAGGAAGGGGGAGGCCTTCGCGAATCGATCGCCTATGTGAAGCGGCGTTACCTCTCGTACCTGCTCTCCCCGCTGGTGCCGATTTTCCTGATTGGCTTCCTGGTACTCTGCTGCATGTTGTTCGGCGTGATCCACTGGATCCCGGGAGTAGGCGATATCTTCGATGGTCTCTTCTGGTGGCTACCGCTGATCGCTGGGCTGGTGATGACGCTCGTCCTCGTCGGCATGATTGGCTATCCGATGATGTACACCACACTGAGTGCCGAGGGGAGCGATACCTTCGATGCCATGAGTCGATCGTACAACTACGTGTACGAATCTCCCTGGCATTACCTGTGGTATTGCATCGTGGCCATCGCCTACGGTGCTCTACTCACGCTGTTTGTCGTCGTCGTCGGCTCGCTGACGACCTACTTCGCGAAGTGGGGAGTAAGCAAATTCCCGGCCTGGGGCGCCGATCGCTCTCCGGAGTATTTGTTCATCTACTCCCCTGAATCGCTCGGCTGGAAGCAACTTCTCACGCAGGGCAGCCCGGCTGAAATCAACGATCGCGGTGAACATACGCATCCAGAGTTCGACAAGTACATGGAAGACTACACCTGGTACAACCACGCCGGGGCGGGGATGGTAAGCTTCTGGATCACGCTGGTGTTCCTGATGGTGATCGGTTTCAGCTACAGCTACTTCTGGACGGCCTCGTCGCAGATCTACCTGTTGATGCGAAAACGTGTGGACGAAACGGAGTTGGACGAGGTGTATGTGGAGGAGGAAGCCCCGGATGCTCCGCCGTTCGCGCCGTCACCCACGCCTGCTCCGATTCCGACACCAACAGCACCGGTTTCCGTGCCCGTGGATGCTCCGACCTTGAAGCAACCTAGCCCGCCTGCGGATGGGGCCGGCCCGGTAATTTAGTAGTCGGCACACTCGCGTGTGCCGACAGTTCACAACTTGGTCGGCAGGTCCGCACACGGAATGTGCGGACTACTATGGGTGGTAGATGCCGCGTCCCGTCATTCTCTTCACTAACGGCTGGACGGATGTGCCGCTCGCGGACCTGGCTTCGCGGGCGGCCGACTGGGGTTACGCCGGCCTGGAACTCTGCTGCTGGGGCGATCACTTCGAAGTTCAGCGATCCCTGAGCGAATCGGATTACGTCTCGCAAAAGCTGGATTTGCTCTCGGGTCACGATCTACAGGTGCCGGTTCTCAGCAATCATCGCACGGGGCAGGCTGTTTGCGATCCCATCGACATTCGGCACAAAGCGATCTTGCCTGAATACGTGTGGGGCGACGGCAAGCCAACCGGCGTGCGTCAACGGGCAGCCGAGGAGATGGCGGCCACGTTCCAGGCAGCCCAAAAACTCGGGGCATCCGTCGTTGGCGGCTTCACGGGATCGCCACTGTGGTCCTACGTTGCGGGCTATCCGGGGCCGACGCCGGAGATCATCGCGGCCGGTCTGCAGGATTTCGTAAAACTCTGGGCTCCCGTGCTGGACGTGGCTCGCGATGAAGGGGTGAAATTCGCGTTTGAAGTACACCCGGGGCAAATTGCCTTCGATCTGTATTCCACCGAGGTGGTTCTCGACGCACTTCACGGCAGGCCCGAGTTTGGCTTCACCTTCGACCCCAGTCATCTACACTGGCAAGGGATTGATCCGATCGAGTTTGTCCGCCGATTCGGCGACCGCATTTTTCACGTCCATGTCAAGGACGCAGTTCTGACGCTCAATGGACGGGCCGGGGTACTGAATGGCTATCTCCCGAGCGGCGACCCGCGGCGTGGTTGGCAGTTTCGCTCCCCAGGCCGTGGCGGCATCGATTGGGAAGGCGTGATTCGTGCGTTGAACGAAGTCGGCTACACCGGTCCGCTCGCCGTCGAATATCATGATCGTGGCATGGACCGCGAGGCCGGTGCCCGCGAAGCGTGCGAGTTTGTCAAGCGATTGGATTTTGAGCCGGCGACACCGGTTGGCGGCGCGGCTTTTAAGTAAGAATGATCCATGACGTTTAGCGCGAGCCAGCGGCCCGAACAGAACATCAACGCCAGGTCCATTTAACATGGCCAAATTCAACTGGGACACTGCCGAAGAACTCAAGTCCCTCTGGACTGATCGGATCGTGACCGCCAATGCCGACCGCGAAGAGTTGAAGCGATTCGAAGGCCGCATCGGCCGGGTCGTGACCGTAAACTGGTCGGGCAAGGCCATCGTCGATTTTGGCGATGGAGCCTGGTACGATATCCCCGCGTCGGAAGAATACCTCACGCCCCTCGCTGCCGACGATCCGAATCGTGCCAAGTACAACGCGAAAGCGAATAGTGCTCAGACGTACCCCGATCGCCAATCGTAAGTGCTTTACCGGATCGAATCATGCCGGATCCCAAACCCGTTGCTGCCGCGACTACGGCGTATTTCCGCCATTCGCATTCCGACATCATCCTGGGCAAGATCCTGGAAGGGCCGAATCACGACGGCAAGGACCTCTACGGAATCAAGCTCGTCTCACTTTATGTCGATCAATTTCCCGACAACGATATGAGCCAGGCCCTCGCCAAGAAGCATGGCGTGCGGTTGTGCAAGTCGATCGAGGAAGCACTGACGCTCGGAGGCGACAAACTCGCCGTCGAAGGCTTCATCAGCATCGCGGAGCACGGCAAATATCCGAACAACGAGAAAGGCCAGATTCAGTACCCACGCCGCAAATTCTTCGAGGAGGCGACCAAGGTCTTCGCACGTTTGAAGCGTGCGGTTCCGGTCTTCAACGACAAACATCTTTCGCCAGGCTGGGACGATGCCAAGTGGATGTACGACGAAGCCCGAAAATTGATGATTCCCTTCCTGGCCGGCTCGTCGATTCCAGTGACCTGGCGACGCCCCAGCCTGACATTGCCACGCGATTGCGCGTTGACGGAAGCCCTTGCGCTTGGCTACGGCCCGCTCGAAGCGTACGGGTTCCACGCGTTGGAAGGCTTGCAGTGCATGGTCGAACGCCGAAAGGGTGGCGAGGTCGGTGTGAAGTCCGTTCAGGTTCTGAAGGGCGAAGAAATGTGGAAGGCTTGCGATCGTGGCGAGTTCTCGAAGGCGCTGTTGGAAGAATCGATTCAACACGCGCCGGAAACCGCGAAGGGGGACTATCGTGAGGTCACGCTCAAGAACAAGGAGTCATCCGTCTGGCTCATCGAGTATCTCGATGGTCTCAAGGCCAGCGTGGCCTTGCTGAACGGGTTTCTTTACGAGGGAGACGGCGGGGCGTTCTGCTTCGCCGGGCAAATCAAAGGGGAAGCCAAGCCGCGTTCGTGCCAGTTCTACTTGCAGCAGCCCGATCCGTTCGCACATTTCTCCGAACTGACGAAGGCCATTGAAAAGCTGATACTGACGAACCATCCGCCGTATCCGGTCGAACGAACACTCCTGACGACCGGCATTCTGGACGCAATCATGACCAGCCACAAAGAGGGAGGCAAGCGGATCGATACGCCGCATCTGAAGATTGCCTATAAGCCCACCGACTGGCCGCACGCGTCGGGGCCGATTCCGAAGACCATCAAGCGGTAAGCACGAAGCGCGTTTCACCCCCATGCCAAGAACCTGCAACGCCCACACCGACTTCTCATAAAAAACCTTACTTCCCCGACCGTGCGGACTCCGATCCATGGCTTTACCACTCACCGGAAAAACAATCGCCCTGGCCGAGGGCAGGCAGCTCGAAGAACTCGCGACGCTTCTAGAAAAAGAGGGGGCGAGTACGCTTCGTTGTCCCATGCTCAGCATCCTCGACGCACCCAATCCCGAGCCCGTCGTTGCGTGGCTGAAGGAACTCGTAGCCAAGCGATACGACTATGTTGTGCTTCTCACCGGCGAAGGACTTCGCCGCATGATTGGTTTTGCCGCTCGGGCGGGCATGAAAGACGAAGTCGTTGCCGCCTTCGCATCGACGATTGTCGTTACGCGCGGTCCGAAGCCGGGCCAGGCTCTCCGCGAAATTGGGCTCAAGCCAACCCTGGTGGCCAGCGCTCCGACGACCGATGGCGTGATCGCGACACTCCGCAGCGAATCTCTTTCGGGCAAGTCGGTCGGCGTGCAACTCTATAGCGAGAGCAATCCGCCACTGATGGATTTTCTAGCCTCGGCCGGTGCGAATGGCCGGCCCGTGCAACCATACGTGTATGCCCCTGCCGCAGATTCGGAACGCGTGGCCGACCTCATCACGCGCATGGCCGACGGGAAGGTGGACGCCATCGTCTTCACGAGTTCGCCGCAGATCGACCGAATGGTCGAAGTGGCCGTTGAACGCAAGATCGAAGATCGCTGGAAGCAAGGGCTCGATCGCGTGAAGATCGCTTCGGTTGGGCCGGTCGTGAGTGAGACCCTGAAGCGAATCGGGGCCCGAGTGGACATCCAGCCGGAACAGGGGTTCCAAATGAAAAACTTGGTCGTTCACATTCGCCGGGCACTTGGGTCGGAGTAACGGCGCGGGAAATGCGAGCTTAGTGATTGTCGCCTTTCGCTCCGCGAAAGAACGACGCTGGCCCCGCCCTTTCGCGGAGCGAAAGGCGACAATCATTCGATGGCAAGGTCGAAATCTAGCCAGCCGAGATCACAAACTAGTCAACGCATGTTGCCGTTCTCACTTCCCTTTGCTCGACCCGAACACCTGTTCCTACTGGTGCTTTTGCCTGCGTTTGGCGTGCTGTCGATCATCGCCGGCCGAAAACGAACACGCTTGCTGGCGAGGTTTGGCCAACTAGAAACGGTGTCAGTCCTGTCGTCGCTTCGCCCCGGTATGCGACGTCGGGCCCTCCTCCTGTTGTTCGCGGGATTAGCCGCCCTCATCGTCGCGGCTGCCGGCCCACGCTGGGGCAAGGGAGGCGAGACCGGAGTTGTTGTCGGCCGCGATTTGGTCGTCGTGCTCGATCTCAGCCGCAGCATGACCGCAAACGACATGGCCGACCCGCGCTACCAACAACGCTGGCAGGCCGCCCGGGCGGGTGTCGAGTCCCTGCTGGCGAAGGTTCAGGAACGTGGCGGCCACCGTCTTGGCCTTGTCGTGTTTGCGGCCAAGTCGTGGATCGTCTGCCCGTTAACGTCCGATTATGATCACGTTCGTGCCCGGTTGGAAGAGTTTAGCCCGACTGCTCCTCCACCCGAGATTCGGCCGGAGCCGGACGAGCAGATCGTATCGGGCACGGGAATCGGAGCCGCGATTCGCATGGCACTGGCCGCCCACGATCCACGCTTTCCCGGCTACCAGGATACTCTCCTGCTCAGTGATGGCGATGGTCCCGGGGTCGATGTCGAATCCGAAGGGGGCATCAAGGACGCTGCCGATCGTCAGGTGCCGGTGTACACGGTTGGCCTGGGCAATCCGACGCAGCCGACGGAACTCGCCTTTGGCGAGGGCGATCGTGTCGAGTTCGTTGGCACGAAGTTGCAGGAAGGCGTCTTGCGGGACATTGCCCGTCTGACGCGTGGTGAGTATCTCGCCTCCAGACAGGACGTACCGTCGCTGGGCGATTGGTTCACCGCGACCATCGAGCCGCGTCCAAGTCGCGAGTTGTCCGATGATGCGATACCCCAACCCCGCGATCGAGCGGTTTGGTTTATCGCGATTGGTGCCTTGTTCTTCATTCTGGCGTGGGTGATCGAGCCATGAAAACCTTATTTCTGGCGGGAACTGCTTTCATGCTTATCGGAGCGGGACCTGGCCCGGCCCCGGAAGACTTGTTGCGCTCCGCATCCGAAGCGTTCTATCGTCGCGATCTGGATTCGGCAGAGTTGCTGTACCAACAAGCGGAAGACCGCACATTGGATCCGGGCCTGGTTGCGTTCAACAAGGGCATGGTCCTGTACCGGCGAGGCGACTTCCGCAAGGCGGAACTCTGTTTTCGTCGCTCGCTTGGCGATGCCGCGATTCCACGGGAACGCCGGGCCAAGGGGCTGTACAACCTGGGAAACGCCCTCGTTCAGCAATCAGGCGAGAAGGAGATGAAACTTCTGCAAGCGGCAATCGAGTGTTACGAACTGGCAATCCGCGGGACAGACGACCAGGGCACAAAGGACGATGCATCGGACAATCTGGAGATCGCCAAGCTGCTTTGGGCCAAGGCCCGAGCCAGGCGGCCGCCGGGTGAACGTGACCCAGACTGGGAAAATCCACCCGACCCCAAGGACCCGCCTCCCGATCCGAAGAAGCAGCCCGGACCGGATCGCGAAAAGATCGACGACGGCTCGGCGAAGCAAGACAAGGGTGCGAAAGTCGAGATGGGTAAAGGCAACGAAAAAGGAACGGCACCCAAAGAAGTTCCCAAGACGGTGCCTGGCCAAGGAACTCTCCCCGTGATTCCAGACACGGATGATGTGCCATCGTTATCGCCGGAGGATGCCCGGGCTGTGCTTAAGAAAACAGGCGAGCGGCTGCAACGCGAACGGCAGAAACTTCGTGCCGAAGCGACCCTGGGAGAACGCCCCCGTGCGAACGATTGGTAATCCGGCATCCCCTCTCCGTTTCGGGGAAGGGGCTGAGGGGAGGGGTCAAGTGGCCCGAGTCGCCCTCACCGTCATTCTTGCTACCGTCTCCTTCGTCCCCGCTCAGTCGGCTTTAGCGGAAGTCTCCATCCCCGTCGTTGGCCAACCCTCACCCTTCTACGGTGCGGCTGGGAAAAAGGTGAAGATTGAAGCGACTGCCACGCCGACCGAGTTGACGCTCGACGATTCGATTTTTCTCACACTCCGAATCGAGGGTCTGCTGAACGCAGCCGAGGTCGAGCGACCCAAGCTGGCGGACATCGAACTCTACTCTCGCGACTTTCAGATTGAGGATGAGCCGAACCTTGCCAACGAAGCGGCAGATACGCGAGTCTTTCGGTATCGCCTCCGGCCTCGCGGGATGAAAATCCAATCCATCCCGGAGTTTGTGTTTCCCTACTACGATCCGGGAATCACCCAGCCGCCGGATCGGCCCGAGCTTCCCTTTCGCAAGGTACGCACGACAGCGATTTCCATCAGCATTCGCAAGGCCGCGATTCCGCCACGCGCGATCGTTCCGCTCGAAGTGCCGGCTTTCGCGAAAAGCCTGGCACCCACAGCCATCCGGATACCTTCCTGGACAATTTGGCTAGGTTTTTTCGCACCGCCGTTCCTCGCGGTGGGTTGGTGCATCATCTGGCGGCTCATGAATCCGGAAGGTGTACGATTGGCACGACGACAGCGCAGCCGGGCCGCTCGCTCCGCGTTGCGGGCGTTGCAGCTACTGACGCGAAGTACAACCGCGTCGCCCGTCGACGTCGTGCGGTGTGCGACCAACTACCTGACACATCGCTACCACCTTTCCGGAGTATTTCGGACCTCAGGCGAATTGAGCCAACATCTGCGCGAAGCACGAGCCGGCGAGACGATCATCGCCGAGAGTGAAGCATTTTTACGCAGCGCCGATGCCACCCGATTTGCGCCGAACTCTTCGCCTATTTCCGATACGTTGATGGCCGATGCGGAACGGCTCATTCGGCTCGCGGAGGGTGATGCGTGATAGCCCTCCTCTTCACGGCCGCGATGATTGCGAGCCCGGTGAGTGCGGCCGATAAATATCGTGCCGGCCTGGAATCCCGTGCGGATGCGGTCGAAGCCAGGCTGCACTTCTTGCTCGCGGCCGAGGAATTCGAACGTGCCTGGAATGCCGGAGAACGCACAGCGGAAATCGCGAGAAACATGGCCCAATCGCGATTTCTCGCGGGTGATTTGGGTCGAGCAATCCGCGATTATCGACGCGGCTTGCGAATGGCCCCTCACGACCGCGAGCTGCAACAGGGTCTGAATGCCGTTCGCGAACAAGCAGCGGACCGTGCCTCGTCGTTGGTTCCGAATGAGGCACAGTCCCTGCCCGTTCGTGGCGTCTCCTGGTATCGACTCGCCTGGGGAGCGATTGCGCTCTCGGCCATCGGCTGGTTCAACCTGGTTCGCGGATGGAAAGCTTCCCGACGCGGGTTGCTCGGGGTTGGTCTTGGCACAATCCTCGTCGCGTCAGCGATTGGTGGTTGGCTCGGATGCGAGGATTATCGGCTGCGTTTGCACTGGGCAGAACCGACCGCCGTCGTCGTCTCAGCAACTGACTTGCGTTCTGGGAATAGCGAGGAATATCCGCGACGGTTGGACGTGCGACTTCCCGCAGGCACAGAGCTTCGCGTGCTGGGTGAACGCGGCGGCTGGCTGCAGGTCGAACTTCCAGACGGCACGCCCGGATGGATGTCGAGTTCGTTTGTCGTGGAAGTGGATTGACGAGCCTGAAGCGAAGGCGAACCTCCGCCTTCGCTTACGCTTCAAGCTCCGCGAATCCGGGTTGGCAGGAATTGCCGGCGAGGATACAATCGGCGGGCGTTCGGTCCGTTTGCCGGAGATAGCCATGCTGCGCCTTGCGTTTCCTCTTTCTCTTCTCGTTGTTGCTGCGAGCCTGGCGCAAGTCCAAATCGACGAACGTCCAAAAGTCCTCGAGCCAAAGACGCCCTCGAAGGAAGAACTCAAGCAGCAGGAAGCAAACCAACTCCTTCGCCATGCGAAAACCTTGTACGCCGTCGGCGTGATCCGTCAGCGGCAAGACAAACTGATTGAAGCCGCAACCACTCTCGAAAAGGCAGCCGCGATTGACCCAACTTCGATTGAGATTCAGAAAGCACTTGTACCCTTATACGTTGCCATCGGCCGTGAAGCGAATGCCATTTCCCTTTGCCGGGGCATTCTCGATCAGGATCCGCACGAAGTGGAAATCGCCTTCCAGTTCGCTCGCCTGTTGAAGCGCGATGGCCGACCGGCAGAAGCGATCGTGGCCCTGCAAAAAGGTGTCGTGCTGAAGGAGGCCCAAGCACGACCAGAACGCCTGCTGTACATGCTTTCGGACCTGTACGAGTTGCTCGACAAAAAGGGTGAACACGCGGAAGCGGCGAAGGCTCAGGAGGCCATCATTCGCACGATTGAAGCGAAGCGGGAGCAACTGCTCTTTGGCAACGGCTTCTCGCGAGAGGATCTGCAAGCGACGCAGGCCCGAGCCTACGAACGCCTGGGCCGAGCCCGGGTGCAAACGAAGGAATTCGACAAGGCCACGGCTGCATTCCGAAGTGCACGCGACACTCTCTTGAAAAGCGAAGATGCGGATTCTCGGCACCAGGCGATTCGCATTAGCTGGAACCTCAGCGAAATCGCCGTCGCCCAGGAGAAATGGGCCGAGGCACTGGAAGCGTTGGACGCGTACCTGGAATACTCACCGATCGAAGTTGAGCCGTACGAGAAGAAGATCGAACTCTTGCGCAAGCTCGGCCGTGAACGGGATGTGATACCGGCGATCAAACGCTATTCCGGCCGAGACGAATACCACATTGGTCTGCAACTGGTGTTGGCTCGCGAGCTCGGACGTGATGCCGCCAGCCGCAAGCAAGCGGAAACGTTGTACCTGTCGCTTCTGGAAACGAACATCAAGCCCGACATCTATCGCGGTCTCTTTCGGCTTTACCAGACTCAAGATCGAATGAAGAAAGTGTTGGACCTGTTCGACGAGTCGTTGCAGAAGGCCGAAGCGACTGGGGACGACGTGAAACAGGACGCCCGCGATGCCGCCCAGGAACGATCGCGAATCATGCTGTCTGTCTTGCACGCCGAGCCTAAACTGGTCGCGGATTTATTGCCGGAAGCCCTGGCGGAATTGCGGTCCGAGAAGACGCGGACGGTCAAAACCTGGATGTTCTTGGCCGCCCTGGCTGCACACACCAAGCAATTGAAAGAGGCCGAGACTTTGTACCGTCAATGTTTGCTCACGCCTTCACCCGAACACGAACACAAAATCTACTCCGGGTTGCTCGATCTGCTCCATCGGCAGCACAAGAACAAGGAGATTGTCGCTCTCTGCAGGGACGCGATCGACGGCCGGCTCGCGGCCCGAAACACGAATGCGGTGTTGTTCGAAGCCAATCTCGCCGCGGCTCTCGCGGATCTGGGCAAGTTCGAGGAAGCCCTGCAACACGCCGACAAAGCCATCAAGCTGACTTCTGAGTTCAGCAAGGTGCTCGCCCGCTGTCGCCGGGCCGAGATTCTGGCTCGTATCGAGAAGTACGATGAAGCAGTGCGTGAGTGCGAGGAAACCATGAAAGAGTTTCCGCAATCGGAGCGAGTGCGTGCCGTGCGCTATGCTCTCTCGAACACATATTCGCTGAAAGGGGATCACGCCAAATCCGAAGAACAACTGCGACTGATTCTGGAAACCGATCCGGATGCGGTCCTGGCGAACAATAACCTCGGCTACCAGATGGCCGACCGCAACGTGAACCTGGATGAGGCCGAACGTCTGATCCGCCGAGCGATGGAGGTTGATCGCGGAACACGTCGGGATACCGGCGGATCGGACGACAACGCGGCCTATCTGGACAGTCTCGGCTGGGTTCTCTTTCGCAAAGGAAAATTCGATGAAGCCCGCGAATGGTTGGTGAAAGCCGCCGCACTGCCCGATGGGGCCGACGATCCGACGGTGTGGGACCACCTGGGCGATGTCTATGCGAAGCTGAACTTGCCCGCAAAGGCAAAAGAAGCCTGGCAAATGTCGGGCAAGCTGTATGCCACGAGTAGCCGGCGCAAGGACGAAGTGCGAGGCAAAGAGGTGGAAAAGAAACTCAAGACCGTGGAGTGAGTATCACCCCGGCTTCTGAAACAAATCCAGGAATCGATCTTCGTACTGCTTGAAGACATTCAGCCGGTCTAGTTCTCGCTTCAACAAGAATGCCTTCGAGCGATCCTCTTGAGATTGATTGAACAATCGCTCAATGCGTTTGCGGTCGGCCGTAGTAAGCTCATTCTCCTCCGCCGACTCGGAGGCATCCGAGGAAAGTATCCCCTCGTCATCCTCGTTGCCCGTCTGTCGTCCGTAGGCTTCCTCGACGCGAGCCAGGAGTTCGCCGAGTTGCTCGTCCGCATTCTTGGCCTGCTCCGTGAGGTCCGAGAAATCGATTTCGATCCCAGCGATCGTCGAGAAGGTTTCCAGCACGGCCAACGATGCCTTGGGGAACGGCAATTGAGCAAAAACGTGGGGCATCTCGCCCAGGAGACACATTCCGTGCAGGCCGGCCTCCATGGCCACGCCGAGGAGCACGCCATTGAGACCTCCGATGTTGCCCTCTTCGAGTAATTCCACATCCAGCCGACGGAGTTCCGCGAGATTGGCTTCGTCCGTGGCCGCACCGAAGATGCGGGCACTCGATTCCGGGTGCATCCGCGTGGCCATGGCCGCAAAGGTGAACACTCGTTCGATGCCGAGATCTTGGGCGTAAGCCACGAGTTGCTTGCAGAACGGAAATCGCCCGATCGGGGGCTGTGCCTCGCCGAGAAACACGACGAGATCCCGTTCCTTCTCTGGATCGTTCCAAACGAAAAATCGATTGCGTGGCTTGCGGCCCGGTTGAACCATGCCGGCTTTCACTTCCACATGATCGATATCGAACAGGTCGCCGGCATCGAGTTCTGCGAGGACGCCCATTTCCAACTTGGAAAGGAGATAGTAGCCCGCGTTGAGCGCGACGTGTCCCATTCCGGGCCATACGGCCACCATCCACGGACGATGCAGTTTCACCTTCTCGGCCATGCTGGCCCTTTCAGTCGAGCGCGAAGGTCTCAATCAGGGAATCATATCCGCCGGGCGGGTGCCGGCGTCCTTGCGGCCGCTTCCCGCGAGCCTGCTGATGGCCCGCACGGTCATGTCGTTCTCGCAGGTGATCTGGCAACTCAGACGCACTCCGGTAAGGCCCCGAGCAGCCAGTACCGCCGTTTCGGCAGGTCGCTGCGTTGCTGGCTCGCCCGCAATGAATTCGACCCGGCAGGTCGTGCAGCGGGCATTCCCGCCGCAAGCATGCAATTGGTCGATGCCCGCTTCCGCCTCCAAGGCCAAGACGAGACGCTTACCAGCGGGAACGTCGAACGTGCCCGCACCTTCGACCGTGAGCTTTGGCATGAATGAACCTCGTGAGACAACCGTTCTAAGAGTTGGATTAGGGAACCGGAGGTGGGATGTGCAGTACCGATCCAGGATAATGTCAGGCCGATTGGCGAAGCACCGGCGCGTCGCCCGCATTCTCGGCAACATAGCTCAGCAACTTGTCCCAGGCACTTCGATCCGATGGAACCTCGGCTGCCGCGCGATCGAGGTCCTCAAGCAACGCGGACGTGTTGGGATATACGGCAAGGGGCACACCACCCTCTTCCGGGGTGACGCCGAGACTCCTGAGCACGTCGAGCAATCCGGTTGGGAATGGCTTCGGCTTCACGCCTTTGCGTCGGCCGCCATGCATCCAGCCGAGTGCGACGACTCCCAATGCTCGCAGATCGTCTTCGGCGGTCGTTTCACGATCCAGATTCCCCGCTTGCAGCCACGGTGGCTCACCGATGCCAACCAGTTTCGCCACACCTGGTTTCGTTAGCAAGAACGAACCGGCCGCGAGTCGGCCATGGATCAACCCCACGGAGTGGGCGGCATGTAGCCCGAGCGCTGCCTGCATCATCAGGCGATGCCAAACACCTGGTACGGAAACCGCTGCCGGCCAATCGGCACCCGGCAGGCCATGCAACCATTCCTGAGTAACGGCAGGTCGACCGTTGATGTCCAGAACTTCGAGAGTCGCAACCACGTTCGGATGAGCCAAATCGCGTGCCGCCCCGAATCGCTGGCGATATTCATCGGGCCGAACCGCGTCGAGCATTTCGGCTTCGCCCAGATGACGCAGTAAACAAGTTCCCGCTTCCTGGCTTGCTTCCGAGCCACGCGAAAGCGGATCGAACACCCGATAGATCGCTTCACGCGGGGTGGAGAGCAATCGATCGATGACACGGAAACGTCCAAGCATCAGCCCAGCCAGATTGCCCGACTCGATAAGGGCAAGCTGATAAAGCGTGAGATATCCGCCCGAAAGAAGGACCTGTCGCAGAGTTCGTCGCTGTCGACGAGATTCGTCCCACATTGCCAGCAAGGTGTCGCGATCAACAATGTCGAGCGACCGCAACAATTCCCCAAGTTTGCGATCGGCCGGATCGAGATCATCGGTGATCGGCAGAATCACTTCGTCCTGCGGTGAAGTACTGAGTAGTGAGTACTCAGTACTCACTACTTGCTCTCTGGCCGGAAGCTGCAGAATCCCTGAGTCTCCTGACTTCTGTCCTCTGTGTTTGCTCCACCGCGTCCCGGCAATCTCGCGGAACTTTTGGCGGAACCACGATTGCATGTCGCCCAGGTGCCGATCGACCTCAGTTCGCTTCTCCGTGACTTCGTGCTCTTGCTGCTGAATTTTCTCGGCTCGCTCGGCCAGTTCCTGGACCGTGGCCTCGACTTCCTTCTCGCGGCGCCCGAGGCGGGTTTCGCCCAGATGGAGGCTCTGCTTCATGCCCGAGAAGCGGCCCTGCCATTCGATGAGTTGTTGCCGGAACGAGGAGACGGCCAGACGATGCTCGGACTTCGCCCGGTTCAGGGTCTGTTCTTGTTCCCGCAATCGACCGAGTTCTTCCTGAACCTGCGTGCGGATTGCGAGCAGGTCATCCTGGCTCTTCATCGCATAGGCGTGCAGTTCGCCGAGTTGCGAGCGCATTGCTTCCCGCGCCTGGGCCGTGCGATCCAAAGCCGCCTGGGCTCGTTGTTCCAGGTGCGGCATCTGACCGAGGAGTTCCTTCGTCCGGGCCGAGAGAGCCTCCTTCAACTCGTCGATCTCGACACGGGCCTTGGCGAGCCGGTCGTTGGCTTCGGCTTGTTCGTCCTCGAACAGCGTCCGGGCTTCTTCAAGCTGCCGGCGTTGCTCGGCGATAATGTCCTCGGCCGCCCGCATCTTCTCATCGCGTTGGGCGAGGATCGCGGCTTCCTCGTCGGTGAGCCGTCGGGCAGAGTTGGCATCGGCCCGCAGGTCTTCCAGTCGGGCGACGTGTTCGGCGAGTTCCTGGGCCTGCGATTCAAGTTGCCGGGCCCGCTCGTCCATTTCACGCTGACGGGTCGCGAACTCGTCCGAGCGGAGTCGCAATTGTTCCTGAAGTGATTCTCGTGCTTCTTCCGATTGGCGAGCGACATTTTCGCGTTCTCGCAACAGTAGCCGATCGGCCTCCAGTCGTTCCTGGGCTTCGAGCAATTGATGAGCCTGGACCGTGATCAGTCCACTCTGCTCGGCCTGCTCGGCTTCCTTTTTGGCGAGTTCTGCTTCGAGGGCATCGAGACGGGCCCCCTCGGATTCGATCTGCCCCTGCATCACACGCAATCGCTCGGCCGCTTGCGACATCAGTGCCGAGCGCTCCTGTTGGAGCCGCAAGCCCTCCTCATGGCCGGTTTTCTCGGCCTCGACCTGCCGCAACCGCCCGCTGGTGGTCCGTGCTTCTTCCTCGGTGCGGACGCGGTCGTCACTGACTCGCGATTCCTGAGCACGAAGTTCATCGCGAAGGCGTTCGAGCTTGCTTCGCAATCCGATCAGGGTGGTTTGCTGGGTCTCGATCTCGGCAATCCGGCCATTCAGGCGAGCTTCGCGGGCATCCAGCTCTTCCTTTCTCGCCGCAAGCCGAACATCCTCGTCCTTGGCTCGTTCCTCACGCTCGTCGAACTGTCCAAGGTGCTCCTCAAAATCGCGGGCGTCTCGCTGGCACTGCTCGTTGCGCTCGTCGATCTCCAGAGCTCGCAGGTCGAGAGCACATTCCTTCGTTGCAAGCGATACGGAGAGACGGTCGACGCGAACGAGGTCTTCGTGGTACTGGCCCCGGTCCTTCTCGGCCAGGTTAGCTAAATCCCGGGTAGCCAACTCGCGTGCCGCAATATCGACTTCTCGGCGAGCCAGGTCTTGTTCGCGTTGTTGAAGCCGAACTTCCTGCACTCTTTCCGTGGAATCCGCGGCGTCTCGCTGTCGCTTCAGGTCGTTGGCCAACGCCACCAGTGCCCGTTGCTGACCTTCCAGAGTCTTCTCGTGTTCCGCGAGTTCCTTGAGACGAGGATCGGCGTTCTTGAGCGTATCCTCGAGTTGCTGCTTCTTCTCGCGAATCTGGACCGATGCTTCGCGGAGAGCAAACTGCATTCGTTCCAGCTCTTCGCGTTTGGCTCGATACTCCTCGCCGACTTCGTGCTCAATCCTGACTCGAAATTTGGCCAGCACGGCGGGATTTTCATCGTCGTGGTTTCGTCGACCCGCTTCGATTTCTTCGCGCGACTTCTGAATCTCCGCCTCGATCTCCTGTCGGCGTTCATACCAGAGAACGCGGTCGGCATCGAGTTCGCGCGACTGCTCTTCGAGTTCTTTGGCTCGTGCCTCGAGCTCCCGCTGCTTGCGTTCCCATTCTTCGTGGCGGAAGTCCTTCGTCGGCCTGGCTGGCTCCGTGATTGGTGCCGAAACCGGAACTCGAAATGCGATCGAGACATGCAGATCGACGGCGCCGACGGAGATGATGTCGCCGTGCTTCAGGTCGGCCGTTCCATTCGGAGCGACCGGGCTGCCATTCAAGAGAATCGGCAAAGCGGCGGCGAGCTTGCGGAGGATGGCCCCGTTGTGCGTGCGTTGAATGATGCAGACTTGCGGCGGAAGATTGGCACCGGGAATCCGCAGATCGCAGCCCGGAACGGAGCCGATGACGAACTCGTCGCCAACGACGTCGAAGCCAACAGGGGGAGCAGCCCCATGGCGTACTTCGACGCGCACCGGCGGCGCTGCAAATTGCGGTTGTTGCTGAGAACTCAGGGGCATATCCGTGCCGTACTGCGGGGAATCCGTACCACCGCCAAGGGGAGATTGGAACATGGGGAGCGGAATCTGGCAAGGCCAAGTTCATACTGGCGGAACCGCGAGTGCTAGGCGAGGCGTTTTGGCATCATAAGCTCCACTTCCGTTGCTGCATTTGCTCAAGTACCGCATGGTTCGTCAGATCGAAATGGAGCGGTGTCAGCGTCACATATCCTTCAATCAATGCGGCCTCGTCCGTATTGGGATGGGGAATCGGACAGCCGTAATCGGCACCAAGCCAATAATAAGTGCGGCCACGCGGATCGACGTTCTTGACGAAGCTTTCCTCGTACATGGCCACGTTTTGCGGTAGCACTTTTAGTCCCTTCGGGGAGCCGAGTTCCTGGCGTGGAAGGTTGACGTTGAAGAGCGAGCCCGCCTCCGGCTTGCTTTCGAGGATTTGTTCGATCACCTTGCGGGCGACGGCCGCACCGGCGGTGAAATCGACTTCTTTCGGCTTACCACACTGTTGCGAAACGGCAATCGCGGTTCGGCGAAAGAAAGCCCCTTCCATCGCCGCGGCCACGGTTCCCGAATAAAGCACGTTGATCCCCGCGTTCGAACCCGCGTTCAGACCACTCACGATCAGATCAGGCGGCTCGCTCAAGAGGTCAACGAGAGCGAGTTTGACGCAATCAGCAGGCCGGCCTTCAATTGCCCAGCCCACGAACCGCTTCTGCTCGTCCAGCACTTCCTGCACGATCAGCGGCCAAAGCAGCGTCACGGAATGCCCGGCAGCCGATTGCTCGGTGGCCGGGGCACAAACCACGAGGTCGCCCAGTTGCATGAGTTCCTTGCGAAGGGCCTGCAAGCCTGGGGCGTGGAAGCCGTCGTCGTTGGTGAGAAGTATGCGCATGGTGATATGGTATGTTCGAGATCCAGTTGGCTCAGCCCGGAAGGTCTTCCATCAGCCGCTTCTTCCTCAACTGGTGATGGTAATGCTGGGCAGACCGATGGGCCTCGTCCCGCACGAACTGCAATAAACGAAGGGCGGCCGAGGACCGGCTGAGTTTGATCGACTCACTTTCGCCAGGGCGGAATATCTCTTCCTCCTGTTTCGCCAGGGAGATCAAGGTTGGCGGCTCGATGCCGAGAGAGCGGAATGCATCCACGGCCGCGTTGAGTTGGCCCTTTCCACCATCGATAAGGAGGAGATCGGGCATGCCCCATTCTTCTCGATTGTGGGCAGAGTATCGTCGGCTGACGACCTCACGCATCGAGGCAAAGTCGTCCACCCCTTCGACGGACTTGATCTTGAATCGCCGGTAGCCTTGTTTGAATGGCAGACCATGAAGGAAAGCCACCAAAGAGGCAACGGTGTCCGTTCCACTCAGGTGGGCGATGTCCATGCCTTCAATCGAGCGAGGCACCTCGGCGAGGCCCAGCACCTTCTTAAGACCATGCAAGCCTTTCTTGGGGTCGGTGTGGAACACCTCGGGCTGAATGTCCCGATTCGCGTCGCCCCGCAATTCAAGCTTTTGCAGAGAGGCCATGTCGTCCCGGATCTTGGCCGCCTTCTCGAATTGCAGGGCGGCACTCGCGGTCTCCATCTCGGCTTTCATCTCCCGCATGAGACGCGAGCGCTTGCCTTCGAGTATCAGCCGAAGGGATCGAATTTGCTTTCGGTAGTCCTCACGGCTCACTCGAAAGTTGCACGGGGCCGTGCATTGCCGAATGCTGTGCAGCAGACAGGGGCGGTACCACCGCCAACGTTCGTCTTTTGAGCTGATGTCCAGCGAGCAGGTGCGAAACTTGAACACCCGCTGCAAAACCTGGATGGCGGCCCGCAGACTGCGAGCGCTGGTGAATGGGCCGTAAAGTTTGACCCCTTTTCGTCGTGGCTTCCGCGTGAACTCGACACGCGGATACTCCTCCCGCATCCGTATCTGCAAGTAGGGAAAGGTTTTATCGTCCTTGAGATCGCTGTTGAATCGCGGTCGGATATCCTTGACCAGCCGGGCTTCCTTTAGAAGAGCATCCACCTCCGTAGCCGTGCGGATAAAGTCAATGTCGGCAATCACTTTGACCAGTTCGGCCGTGCGTCGATCGCTGGCGGCCTGGATGGTGAAGTAGGAGCCGGCCCGGTTGCGGAGGTTCTTGGCCTTACCGACGTAAATGACTTTGCCGTCCGCATCCTTCATCAGGTAGACGCCCGGGGCTGCCGGGAAGGATTTGACCTTATCAGCTGCAGTAAAAGGCTCGTCATTAGTACGATCGTCGCTCAATCGTTCTCCTCGCCTCGGGCCCAGCCTCTCGATACCTCGCCATTCTACCAGCATTGCCATAGCATCGTTTGGGCCGTAACGATGGCATCGCTACTAACTTCGCATCCTTCCCCGAATTCGCAAGACCCCTATTTTCTAGTGCTTTCTGGAACAACCCAGTCCGACCAGACTCTGCCGACATATCAAATTATCAACATGTATGAGACTGTCTACTTACATCGCATTTGACCACTATGTTCATAGGTTATGTGTCTATTTATTTTGTATTTAGCACATTTGGAGGGTTGCCTACCCCGTTCTGACCCGTTAGAACGCAGGTGACCTATCGGTGTCCGTTTTGGCCCGGCAGGACGGACATATGTTCTTACACCATTTGAGGAGACATCAAGATGTACACCGCTTTGGCAATTGCAGCCCTGTCGATGGGCCTTACGTCGGCCAAGATCGCGCCGGCACCTGTTTCGGAAGCAGTCTATGCAGACGCTGACTCCAAGGACGCGAAGAAGCCCGCAGCAGCCCCGGCACCGAAGGCCATTGTCGCCGCTCAAGCCAGCCTCAGCGCTTGCTGCAACACAGGCAAAATCAGCATTGGTACTGGCAAGATCCACGGCGGTTGCGGCTTCTTAAGCGGTTGCTTCAAGAAGGGCACCGTCGCTGCTGCACCTGCACCAGTTGTCAAGAGCGCCTCCTGCGGCTTCAGCTTGGGCTGCGGCAAGAATTTGGGTGGCCTTGGCAGCAAGATCGGCATCATCACCAAGTAATTTGGGGAAATCTTCACTCGGACATTTCTGAACGGGGCTGACCACACGGTCTGCCCCGTTCAAATTGAGAGCCCGCCACACTGGCTCGACGGATCGCTCTTCTCTACGCGCAAACATGATTTTCAATTCGATTCACCTCATGATCCCCGTGATCGCTCTCGTTTCGTGGAGCACGCCGGGGAGTGTCGGGTAAAGGTTGTCTGTTTTCAGCCGCAGGGTCCATTCGTCGGCCCTGCGGCCTCTCCTTGAGAACACCTCTCTCAACCGATATTCTTTCTGTTGATGGCCAAGAAAAAAATTCGCGTCGCACTTCGCAAGAACCGCTCCAAGCCGCCTCGGGAAGGCGACTTCACACGCGGCTTCCAGGCCCACGGCTTCGAAGAAATTGCCACCTCCGCCGATGAACGCGTTCGGGCCAAAGGGGACCTGTCCCGCTATCGAACCATCACTCAGGATGAAGTGGCCGACGGAAGTGCCCCTTCGGAGATGCCGACCGCCGATCAACTGGAATGTCGGCCTGGGCGGGTCATTCGCATCCATGGCGAGAAGAGCGTCGTCGAAGCACCGGATGGCACGCTCGTTCGCTGTGCCGTCCGACGGCTGCTCAAAAGCATCGCCACCGATGAGCGAAGTCTGGTCACGACCGGCGACCGCGTCTGGTTCCGCGACGCGGGCCAGGGCGAAGGGATGATCGAGCGGGTCGAACCCCGGCATGGCGTGCTCACCAGGGCGTCGCGTCGCAAGGAACACGTTCTCGTCTCGAACGTCGATCAACTCATCATCGTCATGTCCCTCGTCGAACCGGAACTCAAGCCCCACCTGATCGACCGCTATCTGGCGATCGCTCAACAGGGCGAACTCGCCCCGATCCTCTGTCTCAACAAATCGGACCTCGTCGAACATGCCAATCTGCAGCCGCTGATCGGTTTCTACTCGCAGCTTGCGATCCCGACGATTCTCACGTCGGCGCGTTCCGGGGAAGGCGTGCCTCGAATGCGCGAATTGCTCAAAGATCGGGCGACGGTCTTTTCGGGCCAGAGCGGCGTGGGCAAGTCTTCACTCTTGAACACAATTCAGCCTGGGCTGTCCCTCAGGGTCAGCACCGTCAGCGAGTCGACGCAGAAGGGCCGGCACACGACTTCCACTGCCGAGTTGATCAAACTGGAGTTCGGCGGCTGGGTCGTCGATACGCCTGGCGTCCGGCAACTGCAACTCTGGGACACACTCGCCGAGGAAGTCGAGGGCTTCTTCCCGGAGTTCCGCCCCTTCGTCGCCCTCTGTGCCTTTCCCGACTGTAGCCACACGCACGAAAAGAACTGCTCGGTCAAGCTCGCCGTCGATCGCAAGCAGATCAGCCTCCGCCGCTACCACAGCTACATGGGCATGTTCACGGGTGCCGAGCAGGAATAAAGTTTCCAATTCTCGTGATGGCACTTCTCCGGTTGGTCTCGGCCGCCAAAGACGCCTTTTTTAAGGTGAAAACAGACGACGGAGCAAGGTAACCCCTTTGCGGGAATGAGCGTCAATTTTGCGAGCACTCGAAAATGAAGATGGCGGTATCCTCCCGACTCCAACTATCCCCGCTCGGATTATTCACCTGAATTGACAACAAAAGCACCCACGGTCGTCGAACGACCTCGACACCCTGCGTACCGATCCGGCCTTCAAACTGATCGCCAATCGTTCGCCCAACGACGCGCACCTGGCCAGCCGACCTCAAGGCGGCCTTCATCGTAGTTTGCCTCTCCGAGTCGAGTCTGGTTCCGGCGCATGGCAACCTCGAAACCCCTCGGCCGCTTCGTGTACTGCGAGCGAGGTTAACGGATATCAATTAAGCGTGAGCGAGGTGTACGAGAACTTCCGCCTCGGGTTCGTCTCAATTTGCACTTCGAATGGTATAACGCTCGACATTGCCTTCACGAGACGCTACGCTACTTCCCATCTCCAGGAGTCTGACATGGCAACTGAATCGAACGATGAAGGGCTCAGTCGGCGACAGGCGCTCGGGGGCATTGCCGGAGCAGCCGCGATGGCACTGGCGGCCGACGCGATTGCCCAGAACAACCCGGCCGCGAACGTGGCCGACAAGGCCTCGTCGATTCGCATCAAGGCCCTTACCACGTTCCGGGCCGGGCCGAAGGTCTTCGTCAAGGTCGAGACCAATCTCGGCGTCACGGGTTGGGGCGAGATCGATCAACTCGAACCGAACGTGGCCATCGCCCTGGTCAAGTCGCTGTTCGAGGTGCTCGATGGCGAGAACCCGACGCGGATCGAGCATCTGTGGCAGAAGCTTTATCGCGCACATCGCGATATTCGCGGCGGGGCGTTCATGGTTCACACCATTGCCGGCATCGACATGGCCCTCTGGGACATTGCCGGCAAACTTTGGGGCACGCCGGTCTATCGCCTGCTCGGCGGGCCAACTCGCGACAAGATTCGAGTCTATCCTTCGCCGAAAGCGAGCAAGCCCGGCGCGGGACCGGCGGAGTTCTGCGGGACGCCCAAGGAGTTGCAACGGTACGTCGATTACATTGCCGGCGAACGCAAGAAGGTTGGGCCGGATGGCATCCTGATCTTCGACGCTCACTGTGCGTTACCGCCACCGTTCCTGATTCAACTCGCCTCGATGATCGAACCGAGCAACATCCTGTTTATCGAGGAAGTCGCGGTGCCGGGGAACATCGAGGTCTTCAAGCGCTTGAAGAACTCGATTCGCATCCCGCTGGCGACGGGCGAGCGCGATCGCACCATCTGGGAATTCCTGCCGTATCTGCACGAAGGCTGCATCGACGTGCTTCAACCGGACTGTGCACATACCGGCGGAATCACACAGATGAAGAAGATCGCGACTCTTGCGGAAGCGTACCATGTGCCGATCGCTCCACACTGTGTGACTTCCGAACTCGGAGTGTCGGCCAGTTTCCACGCGTCGGCCTCCGTGCCGTTCTTCGTGATTCACGAGTATTATCCGAATCTGCTCAAGGGGGCGGACCAGTTTCTACGCAAGAACTGGAAGGTGGACGCGGAGGGATTTGCCTCGCTTCCCGAAGGTCCAGGCCTCGGCGTGGAGGTCGATGAAAAAGTGCTGGCCGAATACCCGAAGACCGACAAGAGCAAATGGGAATGGCCGACCCGCGGCCGACTGGCAGATGGCTCGATCGCGGATTATTAAGCGTGCGGCCGTGAATAGCTACGAACCCGGTGCGTGAGCGAGGGACGCAATTTATCTCCCTCTCTTACGTGTCGGGTTAGTTTGGAATGTCCCAATCCTCGCAGCAAACAGTGTCGTTCACGCTCCCACGAACAAGAGTCCCTGGCTTAGCTGGCAAGACGGAGGGGGTTCGACGAGTCGAAGCCGAGTTCCTTCCGTACGAATCAATTCGGATAGCCGAAGTGCGTCGCGCACGCCCTCAAATCCGTGGATGTTGTTCAATGCAATGTGGACGGATTCGACTTCGGCCGGGGCCGCCTCCGTTCGGGCGATCCATTCTTGAAGTAAGGCGTCCGGAGACTCTACTGCCGCCCGTGCTGTTCGTGGGTGCAGCCGAACGTAGGCACTTTGGGTGCCCAGGTCGAAGGCTCCGCGTGGGAACGAAGTTGGCGAATCCGGGCCATCCAGCGTCGCCAGTTCCATGCCCCGATCCCTCAACCATTCGCCCAGGCGTGGCCGTAGCCAGGAGCGATGCCGAAACTCAACCCAGGTCGGGTAAGGCCTTAATCCCGTGGCGATGCGTGAAACCCAGTCGCGATGGTTCGGTGTGTCCGTGAATCGTTCGGGAAACTCCAGCACCAAGCCGAGCAGACGATGCTTGGCGGCCAATTCATCCGCTGCCTCGCGAAACGGGCGAAGATCGTGAACGCTCTGTTCGTGGCTCGCGGTTTTTGGAACCTTCAAGCTAAACTGAAAACCCGCCGGAGTCTGGTCTGCCAGTGCAGCCAGTTGCCCAGGCGAAGGATTCCGGTGAAAGGTGGATTGCAGTTCAAGGAAGGGGAAATGAGAGGCGTGAAAAGCGAGCCTGCGCTCGGCAGGCAGGTTTTCGGGATAGAACGGGCCAACCCAGTCCGGCCACGCATAGCCGGCCGTACCAATTGAGACGGCAATCGGATTCCTTCCGCTCATGCCCCATTCTAGAACACGAATCAAGAACCGTCACAAGCTTAGCCGCTCTCCCTTCAAATGTTCATGTTCCGCATCGTCAATCCGATGAAACTGAACCCGATCACCGATGCGGATCGGGAAGTAGCCATCCTCCACGTGCACGAGTTCCAGCGGCGTGCGGCCGATGATGTTCCAGCCACCAGGTCGAGCGAGCGGATAGATACCTGTCTGCCTCGCGGTCAGGCCGACACTTCCCGGTTCCACGCGAAGTCGTGGGGCTGGCAAGCGAGGCACGCCTTCAAGTTCACGGGGCAAGTAGCCCAGGTAGGGAAAGCCGGGACTGAAGCCGATGGCGTAGACCGTGAATTCTTGCGAAGTATGAAGTTCAATGACGCGATCGGGAGTCACGCCGCGATGTTCCGCGACCCGAGCCAGATCGAGTTGCAATTCGTAACAACACGGAATTTGGTGCAAGCAACCGAGAGCGGAGGCTTCCTTTTTGAACTTCAGCTTTCCCAATAGCCGCCGAACCACCCCACGAGCAATCCGTTCCGGATCGAAGAATACGCCTACCGAGGCATATGCTGGGACGACATCCAGGAGCCAATCGTACTGGGCCCCACGAACCGCGTTAGCGAATTGGAATGCGGAAGCCTCATCCGGCAGGTAGGCCAGGATGGCTGTGTCGCCCAACGGCTTCAGTTCCACGCGTGTCACACGCATATAGTTACAAAATCACGTGCGTGGTAGTACCCTGAATCCGAGCGCGAACAATTTCAATCGATTCGGGTTGGCCCTGCACACCTACCACGACGTACACGGCCGCTTCCCAACCGACATTCGCGACACCCTGGGAACGCAAAAGGCCACGGGCTGAATCGGTATCCCGATTCGGCCCGTGGCCTCTGTGTTCTTCAACCCTGCTCGTTTAGAAGGTGAACGACACACCCGCGTTCACGCCCTGGATCATGCGCCAGAGCTTGATGTCGTAGGCCGGATCGAGAGCACCCACATTAAAGCTCACCGGTTCCTTCATGTAATACGTGTTGAAGTAGTTGTGGAAGTTGTACCCCAGTCGTACATGCATGCCGTCGAACGGTTGCCAGTTCAAGTTCATGGCAATGTTCAAGTTCGGAACCAAAGTCATCTGTGACCAGACCCGCTTGGCCTGGGTCGCTTCGTCCTCGCGGATGTACTTGGATCGTTCCTTCACGATGTTGATGAGGGCAGCCCCCGTGATTTCCGTGCCGAAGCCAAAGGCTCCAGCGGCTCCGGAGTAGAGCATGACTTCATGCCCCACGCCGACCATCGGGCCGTACATTCGTTGCGAAAGAGTGTTCAAGTAACGAGCGGCACTGTCGGGACTGGTTTGGAAGCCGAACTCGCCGTTGCTGTTGAGTACAAGTTCAGGCTTGCTTGTCCGCCACTGGAAACGTTCCCAGATCCAGGCGAACCGACCACCCGCGATGGCGTAGGAACGAGCATTTTCCGTTTCAAACACCGGGAATTTTCCGGTAGCATCCCAGTTATCGTAGCGCTGGGTGAACAGGATGGTCATGTCCGAAGCCGCGTTCCAAATGCCCGCCGTTGGGTTGCTCGTGAACGGCGGGTTCGGGAACGGGTTGCGTCCGAAGAAGTCAGTCGAAAAGTTGTACACGGGCGAGGTGAGGAACGTATTGGCACTGAAATCGCCCGGATTCGTGAGCTGCGGACCTTGCGGACCGGCACCGCCAGAGGACTTCACGTCAAACATGTGAAGCCAGCTGAGCGAGAAGTTCCAGCCGTTGTCGAGCCGGTATCCGAGAGTCAGGCGATAGCCTGGACCAAACGATGTCCGGCCCAGGTTTTCGGTATCGAGCGCAACCTCCCGACTTCCAAGGATCCCACCGGGTGCGACGGTTGGAAGCCCAGCGCCCGTGCCCTGTGAGCCAAAGTTCAGCAGCACCCCACGGTAGGCGATGGGCTGATTGCCCAGCGAGCGCGGGGTCCTCATCATCACGACCTCCATCCCCAGATAGGGGCCAGAGCCATCGTGTTGATAGGTGCCGATCGGTGCCCAGACGGGAACGGACTCGTTGCCGGAAATGTCCCAGCTTGTGGCTTGGGCGTGCGCCTGTGGTGCAGCGGGCACGGCGAGCAGGCCCAGAACAGCCATAAGGCCCGCGATAATCCATCGTTTGCGCATAACCCGCTTCCCCCTTGTCGTCCGGTTGACCGACCTGTGGTTTCCCCCACCTCAGGCCCGGTGCAGTTTCCGGTCGCTTACGATTCGTGCCGGGCCGACCCTGTTGGGCCAGCGCGGTCGTGCGAATGGCGACGGGACATACCTTTATTCGGCAGGTGGTCAATGCCAGATTTGCCGAAAACTCGGGTTGTGAGGGGTCTTTTTTTTCGAGCCCGCCCAGGAGGCAAAAAATGGCGAAAGTAGAGAGCCTCGGGGAACCTGCTACGCAACGGAAAAGCGGGGGATGCCAGACAATTGGGGAAGCTCAGCAAGATTCTTGTCAGAATTGAGTTGACCTGCTCCCTGGATGGGATGACAATGCTAATACGTAAGGTTGAGTATTTTCCGCATTTCCGCTCACAATTGCTGTAGAGCGGTGTTATGAGTGGTAACAGTCGATTGGGGAAGCCAGGTGCCACGGTCTCCGGCCATACATTGGCTGGGCCGACTTGTTCTTCAAAACGAACCAAGGGGCTTATATGGGATTTTACAAGCCACGTTCGCGTGGGTTTATGGGTTTAGCAGTGGGATTGCTCACACTCGCCGTTAGCGAAAGCAGTCATGCCCAGAACAATCTAGGTGTTAACGGAAATCAGGGCGCAAACGGAAATCAGGGCGCAAACGGAAATCAGGGCGTAAACGGGAATCAGGGCAATAACGGCGGAGGTCGCCCACCCGGAGGCTGGAATAACGGAGGCTTCCGACCAGGTGCTCCTCGGCCACCAGCTGGCCCGCCGCCCGCGGGAGCTCAAGGCCAGCAAGGCGGGGGCCAACAAGGGCAACAGGGCAACCAAGGCATGGGTGGCGGCGGATTCCAGGGTCAAGGCGGAATGGGCGGAGGCATGCAAGGTATGGGCGGAATGGGCGGAGGCATGCAAGGTATGGGCGGAATGGGCGGAGGCATGCAAGGTATGGGCGGAGGCATGGGTGGCATGATGATGGGCGGCGGAATGGGTGGCATGGGTGGCGGTATGGGCGGCATGATGATGGGCGGCGGAATGGGTGGCATGGGCGGAGGCATGGGTGGCGGAATGGGTGGCGGAATGGGTGGCGGAATGGGCGGAGGCATGGGCGGAGGCATGATGGGCATGGGCGGTGGTGTCCGCCAGCCACAAATTGGGGCGGGCAATTACCTCGGCGGATCGCCTGGTATGATGGGAGCGATGGGTCAAGGCGGCATGGGTGGCATGGGCGGCGGCATGGGCGGCGGCATGGGCGGCATGATGATGGGCGGCGGCATGGGCGGCATGGGCGGCATGATGATGGGCGGCGGCATGGGCGGCATGGGTGGCATGATGCAAGGCATGGGTGGAATGGGCGGTGGCATGATGATGGGCGGCGGGATGGGTGGCATGATGCAAGGCATGGGTGGAATGGGCGGCGGCATGGGTGGCATGATGATGGGCGGCGGGATGGGCGGCATGATGCAAGGCATGGGCGGCATGGGCGGCATGGGCGGCATGGGCGGCGGCTTTGGCGGTGGTGGCGGCAAGTTCGGCTTCAGCGGAGCACTTGGCCTCTAGGCCCATTCGACATCGAGTATTCCACGGGGCGAAGGAGTATTCCTTCGCCCCGTTCATTTCCCACTTACCCCGTGCGAGACTTTCATGTCGCTCGCAACATTCCTTCTCGCACTATGCCCAGCGGCCGATCCAACCTCGCAACAACTTGACGCACTCGTGGAAACTGCCCGGAAATCCTGGGACGTGCCCGGCGTCGCTCTTGCCCTGGTCTCCTCCGAAAAAACACTTCACCTGAAGGGATTCGGGCTGCGTCAATTTGGACGTACTGAACCTGTCACACCAGACACGACCTTTCCGCTCGCTTCGTGTACCAAGGCCTTCACGACGACACTTGGAGCCATGCTCATTGATGACGGCAAACTAAAATGGGACGACCCCGTCCGCAAGCACCTCGCGGACTTCCATCTCTCGGACCCTGCCGCGGATGCTCTCGTTTCGCTCCGCGATCTTGCGTCGCATCGCACGGGAGTCGCCGCCCACGACATGCTCTGGTATCGTTCGCCTTTCACGCAATCCGATCTGGTCAAACGAGTCGGCAAACTTCCACTGTCGAAGCCGTTTCGTCAGGACATGCAATATCAGAGCGTCATGTACCTGGCACTCGGCCAGGCGATCGAGAAAGCCGGTGGCGATCGCTGGGAGAATCTTGTCGCGGAACGAATCCTCAAGCCGCTCGACATGAAGGCAACGACCCTCACCACACTCGCGGCTTCCAAGGCGAAAGACCTGGCCTCCGGCCACCGCATGAATTCCGAGGGCAAGCTCGTGGTGGTTCCCTGGTATGAACAGACCGTGCCAAATCCCGCCGGCTCCATTCACACCAATGCCCGCGATTTGGTTCCCTGGCTGCAGTTGCAGATTAATGGCGGCAAACACAGCCAACGGCAACTTGTTTCCGAATCGGCCCTGGCGGAAACGCATGAGCCGCAGACGACCATTCCGCTCCGCGGGGAGGCCAAAAAACTGCAGCCCGACTCGCAACTCATGAGTTACGGGCTCGCCTGGGTCGTTCAGGATTATCGGGGCGAGTTGGTCGTTCAACACGCGGGCCTGATCGATGGCTTTCGCGTCCACGTCACACTATTACCAAAGCGGGGATACGCCTTCGCGATTCTCGCGAATCGGCAGGCCACGCGGATGAACCTGGCGCTGAGCAATTCCGTTGTCGATCTCCTGCTCGGGTTGCCAGCCAAGGATTGGAACGGACACTTTGGGGACTTCATCGAGGAAGAACAGTTAGCAAAAAAACTTCAGGCCCGTCGCGAGGACCTTGCGCGCCGACCGACCGTGTTGCCTGAAATTCCCTTGGAGCAACTTGCCGGGAAGTACGAAGAACCGGCATACGGATCATCCTCCATCTCCTTCGACAAGGACCACCTCGTCTGGGAATGGGGCCCCTGGAAGCTGCCGCTAAAACACTACGGAGGCAACGTGTTTCAGGTGCAGGCAGATAACGAACTCTTGCATCGAGCCTTCCTGATCTTCGATGTCAGCGAAGGGGGTTCGACCGCCTATCGCCTACTGGGGCTGAACTTCAAGCGGCCACGCAAATAACGATCGAGAGTATCGGCGGCGGAAGCGTCCAGGTACTTCGGGCTCCCCGTCTCAAGTTGAACAAAGAGAGGAATCGAGGTTGCCAACCGGGGGCGATCTCGGCAGAATCACAGCGTCCTCTCACCGCACGACGCACCTTCCGCATTCGAGGCTCCCATGTTCCGTTCTCCTCCACGCGTTGCCATGTTGGCCGCCATCAGTTGTCTCGCTTTCACGCTACCGGTGCGTTCACAAGACACGCCAGCCAAGGCAGCGCTCGAACTCGACGCCAAGATCATCGCGGACGCTCAGAAGACGTCCGAGATCATGAAGAATCTCGGCTATCTCAGCGACGTGATTGGGCCACGGCTTACCGGTTCCTCGAACCTCAAGCGTGCGAACGAGTGGTCGGCCGAGGTGATGAAACGCTATGGGCTGCAGAACGTGAAGCTCGAACCGTGGGAGATTCCCCTCGGCTGGGAACGGGGCACGGCGACGATGAAATTGATCGATCCTGACAACGGTCGCAGCCTCACGGTGTGTGCCGCGGGGTGGACGCCCGGCACGAAGGGCAAAATCTCTGCGGACGTGGTCGTGGTGAATGCTCGAAAGAAAGAGGACCTCGAGAAGTACAAGGGCAAGCTCAAGAATGCCGTCATCCTTCGCAGTGAACCGACGAAAGTCGCCCCGATTACCGATCTGAGCTACGGGCCAGGAGGAGCACGCAAGAAAGAGGAAGCCAAGAAGGACGACACCAAGAAGCCTGACGAGAAAAAGGTAGAAGACAAAAAACCCGAAGAGAAGCGACCGAGCGGCCGGCCGAGCGGCTTCGGTGATCCGACCTTCCTACGTGAACTGGCCGAGTTCTTCCGTGCGGAAGGTGTGGCAGTTGTTCTCCGCGATTCGGGTAAGCCGCACAACTTGCTGGTGACCACCGGCGGCTGGCGCGGCAACGATCGCGGCAACGCTTCAGAACCACTTCCCAGTCTGTTTGTCACTCACGAACACTACGCGTTGCTGTATCGACTGGCCACCCGGCCGGAGCCCGCCAAGACCAAGGTGGAAGTCGAGATCACCAACACGTTCGTGCCGGGGCCGATCACGGTCTACAACACGGTCGGCGAAATTCCGGGCGAGAAGGCCGACGAGTTCGTGGTCATCGGTGCCCACCTGGATTCGTGGGATCTGGCACAAGGAACAACGGACAACGGGACGGGATCGTGCGTGGTGCTCGAGGCCGCCCGACTGCTGGTGCGAAGTGGCGTGAAGCCGAAGCGTACGATCCGGTTCGTGCTGTTCACCGGCGAAGAACAGGGATTGCACGGTTCCAAGCAGTATTGCATCCGGCACAAGGACGAGATGGCCAAGACGTCGGTCGCCTTGGTTCACGATACGGGCACGGGCAAAGTCCTCGGCTTCGGCCTGCAAGGCCGAGCGGCCATTCAACCCACCATGGAGCGTGAACTCGTGTCGCTCAAGAATCTCGGTTTCAGCGGCGTCACGTTACGTGGATCCGGTGGGACGGATCACCTGTCCTTCGAGGATGTCGGCGTGCCGGGTTTCGCGTGCGATCAGGACATCGACGAATATCGACTCACGCACCACACGCAATCGGACACGTTCGACAAGGCCAAGGAGCCGAACCTGATTCAGGGGGCGCAAGTCATGTCTGTGACGGCCATGCGCATCGCCAATTTGCCGGCCCTCCTTCCCCGCGACAAGCCGAAGTCTCCATCCAGCAAAGGGGCAAACACAGAACCGAAGAAGGACGACGCGAAAAAAGAGCCCCTCACGATCGTGCCACGCGTGGTGAAGCCATAGGTCTTGTTCGGTAACGCAGCGGCGTGTCATTGAGAACGCTAATCTTCGCTGATCCACGCTAATTTACGAAATGGGCCGGCTCGAATGCATTGATTAGCGAAGATTAGCGTGGATGACTGTTAAGGACTCCGCGCCGGGAAGGATTTGTTACTTGCGGTTCGAGGGCGACAGCAAGCCGGTTTTTACCCTGAAGGGGCCAGGACAGCCCAGGCCGTTACCGGGCCTAAAAAACCACGAAACCCAAGCCGAAAATCCTTCTGTCGTTCGCAATCTCTGTCAGAAACTTCCACCACGATATGTGGCGGCACCGAATGTCCACCTTGGCACGCTCGCGCAAATCGATGTCGTTGCGTTCGACAAGGATTCAGAAGAGCTAAGCTCATTTGGAGTTCTAAACGAAGAGGGCGGGACTGCCACGGCAGTCCCGCCTGCCGCCGAAAGCGACGTTGGATGTGGTCGCACACGTTGAACCTCGGAGAGGAAGTTCCAACGCTGCCTCTCTGGTTAGCGGAAAACGATGCGGTTGCTCTCGAACAGGAATCGGCTTACGAGGAGGCTTGCATGACGCTGAGAATTGCTTGATCCCACTTCGCCGAATTTCCCTTTCTTGGCCTGGCAGACAGCGGCAGACGAGAGCCTCTCTCCTATAACTTTCCTCACGGACCACCCTGTTCCACTCACGAAGAGAGGCTTCCCATGAGGCAGCGGTTCTTATTGGCAACTTTGGTTGCCGCGATTGCGGGAGTTGGCATGATCGATTCATCGCTCCACGGCGACGAGGGCATGTGGCTCTACAGTAATGCCCCGAAGGAATACCTGAAGAAGAAGTACGGCTTCGAGCCCAGCGATGCCTGGCTCGACCATCTTCGTCAGGCCAGCGTGCGTTTCAATTCAGGTGGGTCTGGCTCGTTTGTTTCGGCCAATGGTTTGGTGATGACCAACCACCACGTCGGTGCGGACGATCTGCAAAAGCTCTCGGACGAAAAAAATGATTACCTGAAAAAAGGCTTCCACGCCAAGACACTGGCCGACGAAAAGTCCTGCAAGGGGCTCGAATTAAACGTGCTACTCAAGATCGAGGATGTCACAGCCAAAGTTCGCGGGGCCGTGAAGGAAGGAACGGTCGCGTCCGAGGCGGCCGCCGCTCGCCGCAAGATCATCGCGGAGATCGAAAAGGGCACGGCCGACGAGGCCAAGGGAATTCGCGCCGACGTCGTGACCCTTTATGCCGGCGGAGCCTACCACCTGTACACGTTCAAGAAGTACACGGACATTCGGCTCGTCTTTGCTCCGGAGCAGCAGATCGCGTTTTTCGGCGGCGATCCGGATAATTTCGAGTATCCCCGCTTCGACCTCGATATGTGCTTCTTCCGCGTCTACGAGGACGGCAAGCCTGCGAAGATTGAGCACTATCTGAAGTGGAGTCCTGCGGGTTCGAAGGAAGGCGAATTGGTTTTCGTCTCGGGGCATCCTGGGCGAACGAATCGGCAATTCACCGTTGATGAATTGAAGTATCTGCGCGATGTGCAGTACCCGAATCAACTCGCCCGGCTCAATCGCATGGAAGTGCTGTTTGGCTCGTGGGCGGATCGCTCCGAAGAGAATCGCCGGCGCGTCAAGGACGATCTGTTCGGCGTGCAGAATAGCCGCAAAGCCCGCATCGGCGGGTTGGGTGGCTTGCTCGATCCCAAGTTGATGGGCCGGAAAATCGAGGACGAGAAGCGGCTGAAGGAATTCATCGCCAAGCAAGGCTACGCCGACGCAGCCAAGGCATTCGCAACAATTGAGCAGGCTGAGAAACTGAAAACAAAACTCGCTCGCGATATGAACATGCTGGAGAACATGCATGGGTTCGCTTCCGCCTCTTACCCGATCGCAAAGATGTTGCTTCGTGCCAGCGAGGAACTTCCCAAGCCATCCGGGGAACGACTACGCGAGTTCGGCGATGCCCGACTCGGTTCGTTGAAGTTCCAGCTCTTTTCGGACGAGCCGATTTACGAGGACCTGGATACTCTCAAATTGGCTGAGTCCCTCACCTATCTGGCGAATTCTTACGGGGCCGACAACCAACTGGTGAAGAAACTCCTCGCGGGCAAGTCGCCAAAGGAGCGGGCCTTTGAGTTGATCAACGGCACGAAGGTCCGCGATGTCGAGTTTCGCAAAAAACTGTTCGATGGCGGCAAAGCCGCGGTCGATGCAGCCAAGGATCCGCTCATTGAGTTGGCCCGGGCGATTGATGCCGAGGCCCGAGCCGTTCGCAAGCAGTTCGAGAACGGGGTCGAAGAGCCAAAGAACCAGGCGGCCGCCGCGATTGCAGCCGCACGCTTCGCTCTCGATGGAACCAAGACCTATCCGGATGCAACGTTCACCTTGCGATTGGCATTCGGCACCGTGAAGGGCTTTTCGGAGAACGGCCAACAGGTGGCACCATTCACCAATTTCGAGGGCCTATACAAGCGATCCAAGGAGCACAACAATCAAACTCCATTCGATCTACCGGCCCGCTGGGAAGAGCGCAAAAGCAAGCTCGATCTTTCGACCCCGTTCAACTTCGTTTGCACGGCCGACATCATCGGCGGAAACTCCGGCAGCCCGGTCGTGAACAAGAACGGCGAAGTCGTCGGGCTGATTTTCGACGGCAACCTACAATCGCTCGTGCTCGACTTCATGTTCGATGATGAAGTGGCTCGTGCGGTCAGCGTCGATTCACGGGCGATGATCGAAGCCCTGCGTAAGGTCTATGACGCAGGCGGGTTGGCGGATGAATTGGATGGGAAGAAGGCGACTCGCTAGTTTGATTGGTCAGACATCCTGCCTCACGGATCAGTACCCGCAAGGTCTGCTCCGTGGGGCTTTTCCGTTGCTCTGTGTAGGTTGTGAGCCAGGGCAAAAATCAACAACACCGCCTGCACCTTCTGCAGTCCCCGAACTCGCAGCATGTTCAAACTGTGACCGCGTGCGTTCACCCACTCCTCCGTTTGGCCTCGCCACTTGTACATCGCTTTCGCTTCGGACAAGCCCATCCAGTCCCCTTCGATGCTGGCGTACAGCCACGAGGAGGCGCTGGTCATTGGCATTGCGGCCAACGTGTCCGCGAACGGCTCAGATGCGGTCGTGAAGCGGCGACCGGTCGAGTTGCTCGACCAAGGCCCAAACGTTGCGAACGGGATGGTTGGCGTCGAGACGTTGGCCGAGGGACTCGGTGATCATCCGGCCCTGCGAACGTTCGGCAAGTCGCAGCCGAGGGGCCGCCTTGGCTTTGGGAACACTGTCATCCAAGGGGTGCATCCTGCGAGGAAAGTCCGCTCCCATAAGAAGACTAACGCCCCGCTCCTCATCCGCGAGTGACCCTCGGTAGGAATCGACCTGAACATTCACAAGCTCGGAGTGTGCCGACTACTATGAGGTACTTCACCGCAACTTGCAGAGAAGTTCACAGGTAAGAATCTAAACGCGCGAGGTCAAGATGAAACAGCAGCCCGCCAAGACGTGTGAACCTTTGCACGCCTTGCGGATGGCAGCCGTGAAGTGGCCCGAAGCCGAGGACGGTATCGCGTGCGAAGGGACCGCGCTAAAAAAGCGAACGGTCAAGGTGCGGAACAAAGCGTTCCTCTTCTTGGGCGTGGCCAATGCGATGCTCAAACTTCGCGAATCGCTCCCGAAGGCGACCGAGCGGGCTGCGAATAAACCCAGCCGCTACAAGGTCGGGGCCACTGGCTGGGTCACGATCAACTTCGGTGGTGTCGGATCGCTTCCGCTTGATGTTCTCGCCCGCTGGGTAGGTGAGAGTTATCGGTTGTTCGCACCCCCCAAACAAGAAATACAAAAGGCAAAAGAGAGCCGCCTTACCGCGCCGCACTCCAAACGACATCCCACCACTCGGAGGCCCATCATGACCGCAACCGAAATCGTGAAAGACCTCAAGGCCCTCGGCACGGATGGCTACAAGCGCGTGCTGCTTAACCATGGCATCAAGGAGCCTTTCTTTGGCGTGAAGATCGAAGAGATGAAGAAGATTCAGAAGCGGGTGAAGAAGGACTACCAACTGGCTCTCGATCTGTTCGATACCGGCATCTACGATGCGATGTATCTGGCCGGCCTCATTGCCGACGACATGAAGATGACCAAGAAGGACCTTCACCGCTGGGTCGAGGACGCGAACTGCAACGCGATCAGCACGTACACCGTTGCCTGGGTTGCCGCCGAGAGCAATCATGGCCACGAGTTGGCCCTGGAATGGATCGAGTCGGAAAAGGAAAGCGTGGCCATCTCCGGCTGGGCGACACTTAGCAGTCTCGTGGCCATCAAGGACGATGCCGACCTCGATCTGCCCGAGTTGAAGAAGTTGCTCCAGCGAGTTCAGAAGACAATTCACGACCAGCCGAACAGCGTGCGCTTCGTCATGAATGGATTCGTGATCGCGGTCGGCAGCTATGTCAAGGGACTGACGACCCTCGCGCTGGAAGTCGGCACGAAAATTGGCAAGTTGACAGTCGAATTAGCAGGCGATTGCAAGCTGCCGTACTCCCCGGAGTACATCCAAAAGGTCCAGAAACGCCGGACCGTTGGCAAGAAGCGAAAGTCGGCCAAATGTTGATTGGTGCATCTCGGTTTGAACGAGTCCGACAATTTTCCCAAGCCCGGCTAACTTTTGACACCCTCCGAAATACAGGTCTACTGGCGCTCATACTCGGAAGGATTTCGTGTCGACATTGCACCCATAACACATGGAAGTTAAAGGGCTCCGCGTCGTGAAGCATGCGTCAGTCCGGGGCAAAGTGTTTCACACGTGTGCTTCGAACATTCACGACGCGGAACGTCGTGCCAGATTGGTGGCCTGTTATCGCCGGATGAGACCACGAAGTATGGACTTCAAACTAGCGAACCATTTTCGATCGTGACGGGCGGCACGCCAATACCAGGCTGCCGCTCGAACAGCGTTTTCGGATCGGAGGACGTATCCCATTGTCCGACAGGTTGATCCCCAGGCTTCCGCTTGTGCAGATTTGTCCGCGATATTCGCATTGCCACGGACGAGCAAGGAACGACTGAGGATCGAGAGCACACTGGCGATTCGCTCCGTGATCTGGCGGGAAAGATTAGCGTGGCCCGTGCGGTAGCGGACGAGGGGCGTATCAACGAAGTCGAATTCAACGTGGCGTGCGACTCGTAGCCACAAGTCGTAGTCGATGGCCAGCGACAGATTCGGATCGAACATGCCGATGGCTTCGAGCGCATATCGACGAACGATGACCGAGGAAAAGCAAATGGGATTCGCCCGCAACAGGTCATCGTAGATTCGGCCCCGAACGAGGGGGCTGGTCGCTCGCTCGAAGTCGTGGCCGCATTCGTCCATCGTCACGCGATGCGAATAGACGACGCCGACATCCGCATCGACGAACAACGGCAACTGGCGTTCGAGTTTCGTTGGCAGCCATTCGTCGTCGCCATCGAGAAAGGCAATCAAATCCGATGCGGAAAGAAGGATGCCGAGGTTTTTGGCCCGCGATTGGCCGAGGCCGTCTACGCGGATGTATCGCATTCGGAGATCGCCGTTGAATTCTCGAACGACTCTCGGGGTATCATCCGTCGATCCATCATCGATGACGATCAGTTCGAGATCGGTCCAGGTTTGTTCAAGTACGGATCGAATCGCACCGGCCAGATATTTGCCGTAGTTCCGAGTCGCGATGACAACGCTGACAGCAGGCATGTGGTTCACGGTGCGAGTGACTTCATGTAGGCCGTCGCTACGGGCGAGATGCAGAAGCGATATTTGCCCGATGCTTCCTGCGGGATCGCGTCCACGAGTTCCAGTTCGTAGTTCATGCGTGGGCCGAACGTGCTGCGAACGAGCAATTCGATTTCTCGATGCGAGTCTGGTCCAAAGCCTTCGCCCGCAACCAGCCGGAGTCGCAAGAACGTCAGTTGTTCTTGCACGATCTGCAACTGGGCCGCACCGCGAATCTCCGTCGCGAAGTGATCGGTCAAGGAGATCCCCGAAATGAGTGAACCTTCGGGAGTCAGCACGTAGTCGGCATCGCGTCCCACGACACTTTCAATCATCTGCATGCCGCGGCCACAAGAACAGACACGATCGCTCGGCACGACGACGTCGCCAACCTCATAGCGAATCAGCGGCATGGCCCGGTTTCGCAGATCGGTAACCAGCAGTCGGCCCGCGTTTGTCCGGCGATCGGGCACGACTTCGCAAAACACTCCATCCGCGTTGAGGTGCAAGCCACGATGTTCTTCACACTCGCTGGCGATCAGGCTGACTTCCTCGCAGCCATACCGATTCGTGACCGGCCCGCCAAAGGCTTCCTCGATGACCGTTCGTTGCCAGTCGTGCAGAATCATGGCGGACGAAACGATTCCCTTCGGTCGAATCGACCCGGGGCAGGCCGATCGCACATAAGCGGCGAACAGATAGAGCGAATGGGCGTGGCCGAACAGCAAGCCGGGTTGACTGAGCTTCAGATGGTCGGCGAATCTTTTCAGGCGGCCCCGGTCGATATCGAGGGTGTTGAGATAACTCTCGCGATCGAAGAAAAGTCTTCGCAGGCGTGCCTTCCAGTTGCCACGATCCGCGACGCCATGCCCCCACAACCGTGCCACGCGCTGACCGAGTCGCCAGCCACTCCACTGATCGGAACGAATCGTGCAGGCTCGTTTCCAGGCCAAGGCGTCGGGATCGACGAAGATCGTGAGTGGCACACCCGTGGAGCCGGAAGTAGTTTTGCGGACGACCTGGGAACTGCGATAGAGATCGGAACGCAGACGCTCGCCTTGTTCCCGGATATCCAGCTTGGTCAGGATCGGGAAGGCCCGCAAGTCTTCCGAAGTTTGCACGACTTCCGGATGAAGCCCAAGAGCCGCCCAGCGTTCGCGATAGAAGGGGACGGTTTCCCAGGCATGGCGAACGATTTCGCGGACCGTGGCCGATTGCCGTTTCTGGAGTTGCTCTGGTGCGTCGAACTGTCGGCGTTCGAGGAGCTTGAGGTAACGCAGGTGTGGGCTACGATCCCGGTGTGCCCGAAGAGGCTGTGCGAGGTATCGATTCAGCGCAGACAGCATCCTAGAGCCTCGGATTCCGTTCCGTGGGTGAGGGATAATCCTAACACTTTCCGGCCCAATGGAGCAATGCCGCTTTCCACCTATCGCCTGATAGGTAAGAAAGACGTAGTTCCTGAAGCGAGTACCCTTACTTACCGAGCCATGGCAGACTCCACTTCGACTCCCGATCCTTGGTTTCAGGGCCTCTTTGCCGATCGCCTGGGTGGCGTGAAATACGGCAAGGGGACCGAGATTTATAAGTTCGAAAAGATCAAGCGGGCGAAACGCCAAGCCCTCGCCGAGCATCCGGAACGCAAGTTGCTCGATTTCGGCATCGGCGAGAACGACGACATGGCCGCCCCGGTTGTGCGGGAAGCGCTGAACCGCGAAGCGAGCAAGGTCGAAAATCGCGGCTATGCGGACAACGGCATCCAGAATTATAAGGATGCCGCTGCCGAGTTCATGCTGCGACAGTTCGGCGTGAAACTCGACCCCGTGACCGAATTTTGCCATTGCATCGGATCGAAGCCCGCCTATGCAATGCTGCCGGCCTGTTTCGTCAATCCGGGCGATGTGACGCTGATGACGGTGCCCGGCTATCCCGTGGCCGGCACGCACACGAAGTATCTGGGAGGCGAAGTCCATCGCTTGCCATTGCTCGAAAAGAACGACTTCTTCCCGGACCTGGAGGGCATCCCGGCTGATATCAAGAAGCGGGCCAAGCTGCTCGTCATCAACTATCCGAACAGTCCCACGGGCGCGGTTGCGACGAAGGACTTTTACAAGCGCGTGATTGAGTTCGCTCACAAGCACCAAGTTGTGATCGTGCAGGACGCGGCCCACATTCTGCTCAGCTACCAAGGGGATCCGCTGAGCTTCTTGCAGATGGATGGTGCGAAAGAAGTCGGCGTCGAAGTGCATTCGATGTCGAAGGGCTTCAACATGATCGGCTGGCGACTCGGATGGGTTTGCGGTCATCCGAAGATCGTTCAAGCCTATGCGGACGTAAAGGACAACAGCGATAGCGGCCAGTTCATGGCAATCCAGAACGCCGCGGCCGTGGCTCTGCGAACGCCGGAGATTCCTAAGGAGATTTGCACGAAGTATCGTCGCCGATTGACGAAGTTGGTTGCCGCGTTGCAAAAGGTCGGCTTCCAGTGCAAGATGCCTGGCGGCACGTATTTCCTCTATGCGAAGACTCCGATCGCCTCGACGGGCCGCGAATTCAAAACGGCCGAGGATGCCTCGCAGTTTCTGATTCACGAGCAATCGGTCTGCTGTGTGCCCTGGGACGACGCGGGAGCGTTCCTGCGATTCTCGGCCACCTACATCGCCAAGGACGAGGCGGAGGAAGATGCGCTGATGGCGGAGACAGTGGAAAGGCTGGGGCGGTTGGGATTGCGATTCTAGAGGTTAACGGTTTCTTGGGGGGACATATGGGCGATCTCAGACTCGTCCTCCGCAACCTCATCTCGAACGCCAAGGCGGTCGCCACGGTCGCTCCGAGTTCGCGTGCGCTTTCGCGGGCCATGCTTCGAGGGATCGACTGGGCGAAAACGAAATGCGTCGTTGAACTCGGGGCCGGCACTGGGCCCATCACGGCGCAATTAGTGAAGGCCGCTCCGCCGGGAACACGGCTCATCGTGAATGAGTTTCTTCCCGAGTTCTGTCAGGCATTGCGGGTCAAGTTTCCGAGTGTGGAAATCGTCGAAGGGGATGCATGCCGGTTGGCGGAGATGCTCGCGGAACGAGGGATCACCCAGGTGGACTACGTTCTTTCTGGCTTGCCCCTCACGCATTTTTCGCCTGCTGACCGCGATTTTGTGATCGATCAGGCCGCGAAAGTCTTGGCACCGGGTGGCGAGTTTCGACAACTGACAACCGCACCCTGGCTCTACAAGAAGCTCTATCGACGGTATTTTCGCGACGTTTCTTTCAAGCTGGTGCTTTGGAATCTGCCTTCGGGAGGTGTCTACACCTGTCGCGATTGGGTTTCTCCCGAAGCACGTTCATGACGAGTTTCGCTTGCCTCTCAGCCGGTCCTTGGCGACAATCACTCTTCAACAACTCTCGGGTACCGCCATGCTTCGAACGCTCTCCGCTCTTGTGTTACTCGCAGGAATCGCCGTCACTGGTTGCAACAAGTCTTCCGGGCCGGGTGGAAGTACCGCGGCCAAGACTTCCGCTGGCGTGGCGGTGAACAAGGTTGATTACGACGCGGTGAAGTTGACCGCCGACATCAAGGCTGCGAACACGGCCGAGAAGCGGGTGCGGGTGATTCAGAAGGCCGTCGATATGGACGCGAGCGGCGAAAACGTTGTTCCCGCCCTCTTGAAGGCCTTGGAGGACAAGACGGCCGGCACGCTGGGCCGCTCGTCGGAGCGCCCGAATAGTTCACGCGAGACAGCCGTGATGGCCTTGCTCGAGTTAAAGGAGAAAGGCCGAAAAGGCCTCCAGGACTCTGGGCTCAAGACACTCGAAAACGGCTTAAAGGATAAAGAGCCAAACGTCCGCGAACACACGGTCAACGCGATCGGCATGATCGGCCCGGATGCGAAAAGTTCCGCGGAGGCCGTGATGAAACTCTGCACGGACAGGGAGAAGGAAGTCCGTGCTGCGGCCTACCGTACACTCGAAAAAATGAAGAACGTACCGTCGTTGCCGATCGTCCGACTGCTCAACAACCCGAACCTGGATATCGCCGGCGAAGCGGCGAACGCCTTGAAAACTTGGCTCAAGCCGACTGGACCGGAAAATATCGGGCCGCTGATCGAGGCGGTGAAACGCAAGCCTCGTGAGAAGGAGGAACCAAGCGATGTCCGCTTTGTCAAGAACGCCGCCGCGGAAGCACTCGCGAATGTCGGCAAGGGTGCGGAGGAAGCGATTCCGGAACTGGTCGATTTGCTGCTCAAGGCACAGAAGGACGACGTGGAGCAAATGCTTCGCCCCATGAAGGAAGGGGATAAGTCCTCGAACATCGTGGGGCCAGTGCTGGCGTTGCGTCGCATCGGAAAGGCGGCCGTGCCTGCGGTCACGCCTTTGCTCAAGCACAACGATGCCCTCGTTCGTTATCAGGCTGCTGCTGTTCTGAGCGGTATGAGTCTGGCCGATGCCGCCGAAGCCCTGCCGCAGGTGCAAGAAGCGATGGAGTTGGAACGCGGCCTGCGAACAGGTCAGATGTACGTCTTTGAAGAACTAGCCGCAGGCGCGATCAATCTGGGTGGTGACAAAGAAAAGATCACGCGGTTCGTGATTGAACTGTTGAAGAGCGAGGAAGAAGCCGTTCGCTATCGAGCGGCGAAGCTACTTGCACGGGCGGGTCGAAGCGCGGCCCCGGCCGTGCCGAGGCTAACGGAATTGCTCAACGATGCGAATGCTCAGGTTCAATTGGCCGCGTTGGAAGCACTCGCCGCCGTTGGACCGGCCGCGAAGGACGCCGTGATCGAGATCGGCAAGAAGGTTGAAGTCGAAGACCCGATCATGGCCCGAGCGGCCGCGATCGCCCTGAAAAACCTTGGCCCGGCCGCGAACCCCGCCATTCCCTCGCTTTGCAAGGCCCTCGACTCGAACGATCATGCAGTGTGCCTGGAGGCCGCCAACGCAATCGCCGCCATCGGTGCAGATGGTGTCGGTGCAGTCGAGGCGATCGTCAAGCACCTGAACGACGATGCTTCGCGACGCGAAGAACGTATTGCGTTGCTGAACGCGCTCACGGCCATCGGCCCGCCAGCGAAGGATGCGATTCCCGCCGTGAACAAACTGGCCGACATGAAGAGCGACTCCACAATTCGCGGGGCCGCCGTGGAAACGCTTGCCGTGATTGGCATCGGCGATCCGGCGGCCATCAAGAAGTTGGGCGAGACACTGAAGGACTCGCAGATGTCCGTGCGTCTATCCGCTCTTCGTGGCCTGGCGATCATGGGGCCGAAAGCCAATGCGGCCGCCCCGGAAGTGAAGACCATGTTCGATCAAACGAAGGACATGTCCGTGAAAATTTCGGCTGCAGCCACGCTGGTCGCCTTCGGAGCCGATGCCGACGCGAATGCCAAGATCGTGATGGACGCATTGAAGGACCGAACGCCGACTGGAAAAATGGGGCGTGTCGCAGCCATCGATTTCGTCGAGTTCCTGGGGGCGAAGGGTAGGCCGGCCGTGACGGAATTGATCGAGGCTCTCAAGGACAAATCGCTAACCGGACGGCCCAGTGGGGGCCAAGTTCGCGAACGTGCTGCCAAGGTGCTCGGCCGGATGGCGTCCTCGGCGAGCGGCGCGATTCGCCCGCTGACAGATGCCCTGAAGGATTCGGAACGCGGCATGAGAGAAGCGTCCGCCGAGGCGCTTGGCATGTTCGGACCGGATGCGGTCATTGCGGCTCCCAAGCTGCGTGAGATGATTCGGAATAACCCCGAATCGACGTCGATTGCACAGATTGCTCTCGATCGAATCGAGCCGATGAAGCAGATGGACTAACAAAGTGGCACGACGCGGAGCGTCGCGTCACAAACAACTACTTGTCGCCGAGATCGTTGAGTAGCTTGTTGAGTTCTTCCGTGGTTTTTTCATACGCGGCCAGGGCTTTGCGCTCTTCGTCGTCGGTCGCATCATCGAGCATCTTCTTGAGATGTTCGGCATACTTCTCCAAGACCTGTGGGCCCGTCAGGTACATCTTGCGAACCGAGAACTTATCGCCTGCCGACTTGCAGATTAGAAACGCCTTACGTGCTTCGGGCAATGCGTTCTTGACGTCGAGAGGCTGGGCGAGATTGACCCAGGTTGCGTAGATGAACTTGCGGGCTGCCGCATGCTCCGGGCTCTTCACTTCCCAAAGTTTTTTCAGTCCCGTGAGTGCTGTCTGAGTGGACTCGACGGAAGCCGGTTCCGACGCCATCGCGAGTTTCAAGGCTTCCTCGTAGTTCGCGATCGCCTTGTCCAAGTCCAGGTTGCCCTCGTGCCCCTTGGCATCCACCAGAAGCCCTTCGATCTTCTTTCGAGCCGCCGCGGTCATCGGATCGTTTTCGAGGCGAATCACTTCCGCCAGCTTGGCCAGATGGCCAAGCAGTTCTCGCGTCTTGTTCTCGAGTGCTTTGACTTCTCGATCGGACGGTTCGAATAGCCCTGGAGGCGAGTCGGCCTTGTAGCGTTCGCGGAGTCGTGCAATGTCGGCTCGCAGGGCGTCCCCTTCTTTCGAGAGACTGTCCAATGCCGCCTGCCCGAATTCGAGGGCCTTCTGTCGTTCCTTCTCTTGAATGGTGGCAATCTGCTCGAACGCGCGGGCCTGCATGACGCGAGCACTTCGAGCGCGATCGAGCATGTCCGCGGCCGCCAACATGGCCGGGGCTGGCTCGGCAGATGGGCTCAGGTTCACCTTGAGTACGGCCAAGCGATCCGGATAAATCTCGACGGGGATGCGGGCCAACGGCAAGTCGCCGGACTTCACCACCACGAAGGCGATGTTCTTGAAAGTCTCGCGGGAGGTAAATATTCCTTCGGAGAATTTCATCTCTTCACGGTCGCGATTGGCGTCCGGAAAGTCGTTCACGCCTACGCGTGCTTGCACAGAATCGGATCGGTGCGGAACGCCAGAAGAATCAGTCAGTTGCAGTTTCAGGAGTCCTTCGCCCGTGCCGAGTCGCACGGCCCGATAGCCCAGGGTCAATCCATCGCGGGGGAACCAATCCTTGTATCGGTTGTAAACCTTGCAGACGCACAAGCCATTTCGTGGCCCGTCGATCACGTGCAGAAGTACACCATCCACGCGCGTCCCGGAAATCGCCGGGGCGGCCGGTTCCACTTTCTCGGCTTTCGCTTTGCCTTTCGGCACCTTGGGAAGAGTTCGGCGGCCCTGCTTCACTTGCACGACGGCGAACACGTCTCCTTTCTTCACCCACGCATCCAGTGGTCCGAGTTCACCGGCTTTGAGAACCAGGCTCACTTGTGGGCCATTTGGATCGAACGTGCCGACGAGGCCGAAGTCTTGTGCAACCGCCAAGCCCGCGAGACGCCCGACGAAGCCGCGATCCCCATGCACGGTCTTACGAATGATCGGCGTGCTGAAGCCAATCGTGCCATCGTGTTGGCGGGTGCGAAACTCGTACTTGCCATCCACGAAGTCGATCGAGATGAAATGGGTTTTGCCAGTAGCACTGGTGTTCACGCTGTCGAGTGCTTCCAGGCCTTTCTCGTCTACCAGTTTCCAAAGCGGATCGCGACTTTCCACGGGTGTGGAGTTGAGATCGATCACTTCGACCGTTCCAATCGCTCCGAGTGCCGCCTGAAGCGAACTCGATACGTTCTTCATAATCTCGGCCCGGAAGTGTTTCGTCAGGGTCGGGTGATCGGCAGTGCGGACGACCACGCGAAGTTGATAAGGGGCTTTCGATTCGGGATCGAGGCCCTGAGCATGCAGGGGAAGCACAAGGCCGATGGCCAAAACCGCTGAAAGTGCAAGCCGCATCCGGAAGCCTCGTGGGGCCAGAATGTTTCAGTATACCGCGCGAACATGGATGTGCATTTCGGCCAATGCGGTAAACTATCTTGGTCCCACCATCCCGCATCTAGGAATGCCTGATGCTTCGATTCGCTCTGCTCCCGATCACATTCCTCGCTTCGCCGGCTCTCGCGGCGGAACTTCCGCCGCCGGCGACTCGCAAGATCGACTTTGAACGCGACGTGCGCCCCTTGTTCGTTCAACATTGCTACGCCTGTCATGGCTCTGAAAAACAGAAGGCCGGGCTGCGCCTGGATCGAAAGAGCGATGCGATGAAGGGGGGCGACGATGGTAAAGTGATCGTGGTCGGCAAAAGTGCGGAGAGCCCCCTCGTTCGGCTAGCCGCCGGCCTGGAGGCCGATCGCGTGATGCCACCCAAAGGTTTGCGTTTGACGGCGGGACAAGTCGGAATCCTGCGAGCCTGGATCGATCAAGGAGCCGATTGGCCAGGGGCAGAGTCGGCCGATCCACGTGATTGGTGGTCGCTCAAGCCTTTGAATCGACCGGCGTTGCCCAAACTCACGCCGACCGATGAAGGCCGAGTTCGCAATACGGTTGATCGGTTTATCCTGGCGAAGTTGCGTGAGAAAGGCCTGGTGCCCTCGGCCGAGGCGGATAGACGGACGTTGATTCGCCGGCTCTATTTTGATTTGATCGGCTTGCCGCCGACGCCGGAAGAAATCGAGTCCTTCCAGAAGGACGCCGATCCACTTGCCTACGAACGACTCGTCGACCGCCTGCTCGACAGCCCACACTATGGCGAGCGCTGGGCGAGGCACTGGCTGGACGTTGTGCACTACGGGGACACGCACGGCTACGACAAGGACCAGCCACGCCCGAATGCCTGGCCGTATCGCGACTATGTGATTCGTGCTTTCAATTCCGACAAACCTTACGCGCGATTCGTTCGCGAACAGATTGCGGGGGATGTGTTATTTCCAGGCACTCGCGATGGCGTGACCGCTCTCGGTTTCATCTCGGCAGGTCCCTGGGACTTGATCGGCCACGCGGAAGTGCCAGAGACGAAGATCGATGGCAAAGTCGCCCGACACCTCGACCGCGATGACATGGTCTCGAACACGATCAACACGTTCGCCAGCATAACGGTGCAATGTGCTCAGTGTCACAATCACAAGTTCGATCCGATTCAGCAGGAGGATTATTACAAACTGCAAGCCGTGTTCGCGGCACTGGATCGAGCCGACCGCCCGTATCACACGGATCCCGAGGCCGCGAAGAAGTACGGAGAGTTGACGATTCAGCGAACCACGTTGCGTAAGCGACAACTCGAACTGGACGTAAAGATCGGGAAGCTCGCGGGAGCCGAGTTGGCGGAACTGGATCGCAAGATCGGCTTGGCAAGCAAGCCGTCGGCCGAACGAGCGGAATACGGTTTTCACAGTGGTCTGGAGGCCAAGCAGGACCAGGCGAAATGGGTCCAGGTCGATCTCGGCCAGATGAGCGAAATCGAGAAGGTCGTACTCTGGGGATGCCACGATAATTTCAACAACATCGGTGCCGGATTTGGATTCCCGGTCCGCTTCAAGATTGAAATGTCCGACGATCCCGCGTTCAAAGCCAAGATCACGGTCGTCGCGGATCATACCGCTGTTGACGTAAAAAATCCTGGCGTGGCCGCACAATCGTATGCCGCGAAGAGTGGGAAGGGCCGCTACATTCGCGTGACGGCCACGAAACTTGCGCCCCGACAAAACGACTTCATGCTCGCTCTCGCGGAACTGGAAGCTTTCGATGCCAGTGGCAAGAATATCGCACGCAGTGCTGCGGTCACTTCTCTCGACTCGATCGAGGCCGGGCCTCGTTGGGGCCGAAAGAATCTCACGGACGGTTATGCCCCCGGCCAAGTTCGCTCGGGCGATCTTGCAAAACTCCAGAAGGAGCGAGCCGTGCTGGTTGCCCGCGTGACCGACCCGGCGACGGCTCAGGACCTTTCGAGTGTGAATGCCGAAATTGCACGCCTTGATGCCGAGTTGGCAAAGGTCCCGCCGACCGGTTTGGTGTATGCGGGCACGATTCACAACGGCGGCGGAGCAGCCTTTCGTGGCACGGGCCCCGATGGCGGCAAGCCTAGATCAATCTTTCTCCTGAAGCGAGGCAGCGTACAAGCACCGGGCAAAGAACTTTCACCGGCAACTCTCTCGGTCATCCCGGATCTTCCTGGTGAATTCAAGCTTGGCCCGACTCACGCGGAAGGGGAACGCCGGGCGGCTCTTGCCGAGTGGTTGACCAGTACGAAGAACCCGCTTCCCTGGCGATCGATCGTGAATCGCGTTTGGCAGTATCATTTTGGTCGGGCGATTGTCGGCACGCCGAACGATTTTGGCCGGATGGGCCAGCTTCCGACACATCCCGAGTTGCTCGACTGGTTGGCCGTCGAGTTTCGCGATGGCGGACAATCGATCAAGTCTCTGCATAAGCTGCTCGTCATGTCAGCGACCTATCGGCAATCCTCGGCAAGCAACGGACAATTTGAGAAGCTTGATGCGGACAACGCGTACCTCTGGCGAATGAACCGTCGCAAGCTCGAGGCCGAGGCAATTCGCGATTCCGTGCTGGCGGTGAGTGGCAAACTCGACCGCACGCTTTATGGTCCGGCGTTTCAAGATTTCAAAGTCGAGCGGCCGGAGCATTCGCCGCACTATCAATATCACTTGCACGACCCGGACGACCCCAAGGCTCGACGGCGTAGCATTTATCGGTTCTTGGTACGCTCGAAGCCGCAGCCGTTCATGTCGGTTTTGGACTGTGCCGATCCGTCGATGCAGGTGGACAAGCGAACGGAGACGCTTTCGCCCTTGCAGGCGCTGGCACTTTACAACAACGGTTTCATGCTCGTGCAGGCGAAACACTTGGCGGCCCGGGTCGAGAAGTCGGGCGGCGTGGAGCATGCGTTTCGGTTGGCCACCGGGCGAGACGCAACTGTGAACGAGCGCGAGATGCTCAAGAAGTATGCGAACGAACACGGTTCGGCCAACGCGTGCCGGGTGGTGTTGAATTTGAATGAGTTTGTGTTTGTGGATTGAGAGTACTCAGTACTTGAAGTTGGTGGAGTCAAATTGAGGGTGGATTGTCTTTACTGCGTACTCCGCACTCCAAATTCCGTGGCGAGTCATGGGCATCCAAGTATTTACCGATCTGCGCATCTGGAAGTGGGCGAGGAAATGGTCGAAGTCAATCTTCCAGTTTACCCTCCGTTAGTCGTTCGCTGGAGATCGCCGATTGGTGGTTCAAATCAACGCCGCATCCCAGGCCAGGGAGTAGTGCCATGAACCGACGTGATTTTCTTCTTCAGTCAGGCGGCGGGCTTGGCGGCATCTCGCTGGCCGCGCTGCTGGGTCAGCACGGCTGGGCGGGCGAGAAGCTTCGGCCGGACGGCGGCATCCATCACAAGCCGAAGGCCAAGCGAGTCGTGCAGCTCTTCATGGCTGGTGCCGCCAGCCACATTGACCTGTTCGATCACAAACCGGAGTTGGTGAAGCGGCACGGGCAGGCCTCCGACTTTGGAGAACATGTGGAAGCGTTTCAGAATGGGCTCGGGCCCTGGCTGAAACCCGTGTTCGACTACAAGCCCTATGGCCGGTGTGCCAAGATGCTCGGCGAACCGGTTTGGCCGCTCGGCGACGTTGTCGATGAGATCGCGTTCGTCCACAACATGGTTGGCAATACGGGCGTGCATAGTCAGGGCACGCTTCTGCAGACGACTGGCTTCAATCGCCCCGGTTTTCCCGGCATGGGCGCGTGGATCAGCTACGGGCTTGGCTCGCTCAGCGAGAACCTGCCAGCGTTCGTCGTTCTTCCCGATCATCGTGGGTTGGCTTCAAACGGCACGAAGAACTGGGATACCGCCTTCCTCCCTGCTCGTCATCAAGGCACGATGATCTATCCGGGTACTAAAACCCCGGTGGCCGATCTGTTTCCGGATGAGCGAGCCGGCTTTACCAATCGCTCGGGCGATCTCGCTGGAATCGATCTGCTGGGCAAGTTAAACGGAGAACATGCCAAGGGCCGGGCAGGGGATGATCGCCTGGATTCGCGGATACGGAGTTATGAACTCGCGGCCAAGATGCAGCTTGCGGCACCAGAGGCCCTTGATTTCTCGAAAGAGTCGAAAGAAGTGTTGAAGCTCTACGGACTCGACCACGGTAAATCGAGTTTCGACAAGGACATCAATCCCCTGGAAGAGACGGACATTTTCGGTCGCAAGTGCCTGGCTGCCCGCAGGCTCTTGGAACGCGGCGTACGTTTCGTGCAAATCTGGAGCGGGAACGACAACAACTTCCCCCGCCGAAATTGGGATAGCCACGAAGACGTGCATCGCGATCATGGCCCGCTGGCTCGCGGCATGGCACACGGCACGGCAGCACTGATCAAGGATCTGAAACGCGTGGGGCTGCTCGAGGATACGATCGTGCTCTGGACGACGGAGTTCGGCCGCATGCCCTCCAGTCAGGGAGGAAAGGGTCGCGATCACAATCCCTACTGCTTCACGAATTGGCTATGCGGCGGGGGTATCAAGGGGGGAATGAGCTTCGGTCCGAGCGATGACTTCGGTTATAAGCCAGCGGATCGCAAGAAGCCGACCGAGGTGTACGATATTCATGCCACGATCTTGCATTTGCTCGGCATCGACCACACGAAATTGACCGTGCGCAACAGTGGCATCGATCGCCGCTTAACCGATGTTCATGGCCACGTTATCAACGAGTTGTTGGCATAAGCCCCTCGGCCGGAAGTTCGCAAGGCGATGATCGAGAACACATGCCGGTTCGTACAGATTGGCGAGATGTGCGACCGGCTACGATCCGAAAACGGCCAGGCGGTTTGCCTGGCCGAAAGGACGAGAGAAGCCCATCCCGAAAAAGAACGAATCTCACGCGGTCGTGTGCTGGTAACCCTTGCAGAAGTAGACGCCGCCTGGTGGCAGGTTCAAGGGCACGAGCTTGAAAGAGACATCGCGGAAGTAGGATTTGTAGAGCTTGAGATAAACCCACGGCATGCTGGTGATCTGGCGAAACTCTCCTTCGGGACCGAGCACTCGGGCCGACATGGAGAGAATCGAATCACGCAGGCCAGGGGAAAACGACGGTAAGGGCAGGCCGGAGATGACATGATCCGCATACTTGATGCCACGCTCGGCCAGAATCTCGTCGAGCTTGCAGGCATCGCCTTCAACAATATCCAGGCCGGGGAATTTTTTTCGTAGTACACGGCAGAAGTCCGGGTCTTGTTCGACGATCACAAGTTTGGTGTTCGGACCCGCCGCGCGAATCAGTTCCTTCGTGATCGGCCCCGTTCCTGCCCCCAACTCGACCACGACCCGAGCCTTCACCCAGTCGATGCCGCGAAGTATCTTTCGAGCGAGGAAGCGTGAACTTGGCGCGAAGGACGCGATGGTGGTTCCATGCACGAAGAACTTCTTAACCATCAGCCACCACTCTGGCCCCCGAATTGCGCGTAAGGTAATCTTCTGCCTGCGGGTGGTCGATCGCGGGTGGGTCATGAAAGCACTCGGCTCGGTTTGTTCATCAGAAGCTTGACGAAGCTGGGGTGTGCACTCGGATTGGGCGAACTCAGGAAGTGAACCACCAGGCGGTTCACCAATCGCGGCAATTCAATCTGAGGAGCGTGCCCACATTTTGGTAAGCTCAGCCAATGCCCATTCGGAATTTCAACTGCGGCTCGTTCGCCTTCCAGGTGATCGACGATCTTATCTTCTTTGCCGCCAATTAACAGTGTCAGGGCTTGAATGTCTTTAATTTTCGGGCGGACGACGTGATCGTTGGTCCCTTTCACGGTCCGAATCAGCCCGAGCTTCCAGCGCCGGCTTTGAAAACAGCGCTTGTAGTAGGTCAGCATCGTCCGGTCGGCTTTGCGTGGCTTGAAGAAGACCGCACGCACGATGGCTTCATAGTCGTTAACGCGGCTGCCTTCAAAAATTGGCAAGCGTTCTGTGTCACCCATGCCGGAGGGGCAGAGCAACACGAGCCGGTCCACTAGTGTCGGGTATCGCACGGCGAACTCGACGGCTACCTTTCCACCCAGGCTGCTGGAGACGATATGGTAGGGTGCACGCTGGACAAACTGGTCCACGTACGTGTGCAACTGCTCGACGAAATAGTCGATGGACAGAGGTTCGCCCGATCGGATGCGACGATGCAAGGCATCGCCTTCGTAAGCCATGAAGTTCGGTGCGTGAACGTCGTAAAACCGACCCCAAAACCGGGCATTGCGATACCACGATTCCGCCTGTTCGGCCAAGCCGTTGAGCAGGATGAGGGGCTGCTTGCGACCATATTTTTTCGGACGAACCCGGTCGAACAAGCCCTTTAGCGAGTTGGGCATGGTGCGGGGCTCCACAAAAAATAACAGGGAGAGATCGATTGTGACGAACAGGGTTAGCTTAGTGGTTCGTTCGCCTGGGTGTATTGTGTTTTCGCTGGAATATGAAAAGGAACCGGCCTCTGAAGTCCGTCACTTGAGGAAATCTTACCCAGTTTGCGAAAAATCGCTTGCAACCTTCCCAGACCTTTCCGGTCGTGGCAATTCTTGTGATGTTCCCATCCGTTCCGGTCGAACGGGTTGAAGTGGGTCCTCCCCGCTTGCCGATAGAGGCGAAGTCGGAGAACTCGGGAGAATCTTGGATGCTCGTCGTTCGTGGCCATCGACGCCTTGTTGCCGCTTGCCTGTTCCTTGCAAGCCTGGTCAGCGCTGGCTGCGTGACCCACAGAAACCAGGTGGCAATTCCTGAGCCGCCGGCCGCTAGCATCGGCCCGCCAGCCAATGTCCCTTCGGAACTGAGCATGGTGGCTTTGCCGCCCTATGCTATCGGCAGTCCGGATCTTTTGCTCATCGAAGTCTACACGCTGCCGCGAGAAAATCTGGGCCCGGCGGCCGTGCTTTCGCCTCAGCCGATCACGGGCCAGCATCTGGTGCGTCCCGATGGCACGGTGAATCTCGGGATCTATGGTTCGGTGAGCGTGGCCGGACTTACAACCGAGCAGGCCAAGGACGCAGTTCGGAAGCACGTGCACGAACAACTGAAAACCATCAATGTGACGACCGGAGGCAAAACAACACCCGCTCCGGACGACCCAAACAAGCTCTTCGTGGTCGTCGATGTGGTAGGCTACAACAGCAAGGCCTACTACGTGATCACAGACGGTGCCGGCTTCGGCGAGCAGATCTACCGCTTCCCCATTCAAGGGCATGAAACCGTGCTCGACGCACTTGCCAACATCAACGGATTGCCTTCGGTCGGCTCCAAGGCGCACATCTGGCTCGCCAGACGGACGCCACACGCGAATCAGCCGGAGCAGGTCATGCCCGTGGACTACGTCGGCATCACTCAGCACGGCATCACGCAAACGAACTACCAGATCCTGCCAGGCGACCGCGTGTATGTGCGAGCCGACAGGCTCTTCCGCATGGACGGTTACTTGCAGAAGTTGCTCACGCCAATCGAACGGATCCTGGGGGTGACGTTGCTGAGCAGTTCGACCTACAACTCGATCACCAACCGGCGAAACAACAATAACTTCAACAACAACTGAGACACACCATGAAGATCCTTGCCGTTGCCGCGGCGACACTGACCTCGATCTTGCTGCTCACGACGAGCGCTTCCGCTCAGATCACGGGCTCGACGAATGGTAGCGGCTATGCTCCCAACATGAGCAACCGCAGTGCCCAGCCGCTGAGCCCGTACTTGAATCTGTTGCGTGGCGGGAATACGGCCGTGAACTATTTTTACGGCGTACGACCGGGGACCCAGCCGTCCGCCTTCTCCGCGGTGTTCGGCCAATCCGGCGCTGGTCCAAGGATGAGCTACTTCCCGGGAGCCGATACGCTGGCCGATTTCTCGGACGATCCTCGCGATGCGAGCAAGGTCGCCCCAACCGGGCATGGCACGACGTTCAACAACACCCTGAATTATTTCGGGCCAACATCGGGGCAGTATTTCTCTCGTGGGGCACAGCAACAACGCCGCCGCTAGTTCAAAGTCGTCGGCACACACCGTGTGCCGACCTTCCGCACACGGTGTGTGCGAACTACTATGGGAATCAGGAACGTGAGCGATCGCCGAACTACCGCACGATTCATCCGACGAGCCATCCTGGCCGCGTCATTGTCGTGCGCCTTAGACTCGGTTTCGGTCGCTGCCGACCCAGGGCTTTCTCGCGAATACCCTGCCGTTTACAGCAGCCGAAAAGCCCCTTGGTATGATCCGTTCCGCGTCTTTACTTCTCCGCCGAAGGCGTCTGAAGCCAAGCCTGCCCCGGTTCCATTCGAAAACGCCTCCGTCCCAGTTTCCATGCCGGCCCCGACGTTTCGGCAGCCGATGCGGCCGGCTGAAGTTTCGGCCTCCGCACCTGTTTTGCGACAGCCCTCGCGCCCGGTCGAAGTTCCGGCCTTGATGACCTCGGATGTCCCTGCTCCTGGCTCAGCGCAGGCATGGAAGTGGTACGGATACGGCACGCCGAGCCACAACGGCTTCGGGAATGCCCCCATTTATTCAGGTGCTGTGCCGTACGTGAGTCCTCTGAGAAGCGTTGTTACGATCCCAAATGAGCCGCCCAAGATCGGTTTGGGTGTGCCGCCGCTTTTTCGAGAAGAGACTCCTGTCGTGTTCGGCTCGCCAGGCGAAGGCCCAAAGTTACCGGCTCCTGCCGTTCCGTCGGATGTGAACGAGAGGTCCGCGCCAGGCGCGACCTTGAAATTGCCGCCGATTGAGACTCCGGCCGTGAAACCCGAAGTACCCAGTGCGAGTTTGCGAAAGCCGGTTGCTAGCGAAGAAAAACCAGCGCCTGCTCCGGTCGAATACTCCACGCCCCTGTCGAAGATTTTGCCACCGAGCAAGGCTTCAAAAGAGATTCCCGTGGAATCGGCTCCCGGGATCGCAGTCCCGAAGTAGTGCTCTTGGATTCCTGGCTCAGGTTTCCAACCTGAGCGACGAAAACCCCGACGATCCCGGTCGCAAAGCGAACGAAGACTATCGACTGCGCCCTACAATGTCTTCATGCTTCGCTTGAATAAATATCTCGCTCACGCCGGTGTCGGCTCTCGGCGTCATTGCGACGACCTGATTGTTGCCGGCCGCATCAAGATCGACGGCGTGATCGTTCGCGATCTCGGTGTCCAGGTCGACCAGGTTACTACGAAAGTCTTCCTGGACGATTCTCCAGTCCAGGTAGAGAAACTCGTTTACTGGGCCGTCAACAAGCCGCGCGGCTATCTCTGCACGAACCACGATCCGGCCGGTCGGCCGTTGGCTCTTCATCTGGTGCCGCACGTCGATCAGCGAGTGTACACCGTGGGTCGGCTTGACGAGGATAGTGAAGGATTGCTTCTGCTCACCAACGATGGCGATCTTGCCCAGCAACTCATGCATCCGCGTTACGGCGTGGAAAAAACCTACGAAGTCCTCGTTGCCGGTTCGCCTACGCCCGACGAATTGAAGCAAATCACGACCGGCGTCTGGCTAAGCGACGGCCGCGTGAAAGCCAAGTTCGTCAAGCGATTCAAGCGTCAGGGCGAAAGCACCTGGCTCAAGATTGTGCTTGCGGAAGGCAAGAACCGCGAAGTTCGCCGCATGCTGGCCAAGCTTCGCCACAAGGTCATGCGGCTCAAACGCGTGGCCATTGGCTCGGTTTGTCTTGATCGACTTCCCAAGGGGAAATCGCGGAAGTTGGCGATTGCGGAGATCGAGGGACTGCGCCAGAGCGTGCGGCAACGTGAAACCAAATCGGCCACTTCAAACGGATGATCCTGCAACGCACTGCCCAGGTGATCGAAAACGTTTCCCTCGCGGAACGAACCTTTCGCATTCGGCTCGATTGTCCGGAGATCGCGGCAGCAATCCGGCCCGGCCAATTCCTGATGTTGCGGTTGCCTGGCACATCCGATCCGCTTCTCGCCCGACCATTCGCTCTCTACGACACGGTTCTCGACCCGTCCGGTACTCCGGTCGCTCTCGATGTCGTCTATCTCGTCGTCGGCAAGATGACCGGGCTACTCGCCGAGGTAAAGGCGGGGGAACCGATTGAACTCTGGGGGCCGCTCGGTAACGGCTTCCCACAACTCGAAGCCGAGCACGGTGTCTGCGTGGCGGGGGGCATCGGCCAGACGCCGTTCCTGGCATACGTTCGCGAATTGCTAGGGACGCGGGGATACGCCGGTCAGCGACCCAGGAAGCGGGTAGAGCGAGTCTCGCTCTACTACGGTGTGCGAACCGCCAGTCTCGCCGCAGGTGTAGAGGATTTCCAGGCGGCAGGCTGTGAAGTTCACCTGGCTAGCGACGACGGTTCCATCGGCGAACGTGGTTTCGTCACGCGGTTGCTCGAACGTGATCGGCCCGCTGGACCCTTCGTCGGCTGCGGGCCGGAACCAATGTTACACGCTTTGACGAAGCTCACGGCTTCCTGGAAGGCGAAGTGTTACGTCTCACTGGAGACGCCGATGGCCTGCGGTTTCGGAGTCTGCTTCAGTTGCGTGACGAAAGTGAAGACGGCAACGGGATGGGACTACAAGCGAGTTTGCACCGAAGGCCCGGTGTTCGATGCGGACAGTCTGGTTGTTGGGTGACGAACGATGGATGCATATTCGATGCCCGCTCAGCATGAGAAGTGAACTGGATTCAAGTGGCATTGGTACTTCGCGCATTTGATTCTTCGCCAGAATGGTTGACAATGTTGCCACAGGCGACGGCCTCGAAACGAGCGCGAACGTCGCGACGAAGGAGAAGCAAGGCGAGCCAGATGCTCAGTGGGATGCCCAGCACTCCGAGGTATATGAACGGAATCGATAGGAACGTGAGCACAACGCTGGCGATGACCAAAGGGTATCGACGAAAGCGTCGAAGATCGTTCGCACCCTGCATGACCAATACCGCGCAGGCCGTCACAATAGGCCAAGCGAGCAATGTCAGAACTTCAGCCTCTTCTGAAAATGCCGTCTGCCAAATCTCGCCGAACGACTTGCCGGCATCAAGACCCTCGGCGACAAACATGCAAGCCAAAAACACCAGGCCGACTTGCGTAAAGACGCACTGCATCAGCCCGAGTACCCACATGACGCTCGCTGGCCAGGCGACAATTTCCTTCGAGGCCAGCCGACCACGGTCGGGCTTGTCGTCGTAGTCTTCGCGTTGGTCGTGCTCGCTCATCGCTTCGCTTTCGACAGATCGGCAGTTTGTGCTGCGTTCCACGCTTCCACGGTACCGATCGGCAGCCAGAAGGTCGCCTCGACGACGTGAAACGGAGCCAACTGAGCGAGCTTGTCGATGGCCTCCGTGATCTCGTACTCGTTGCGTTTCGAGAGCGTCAGTTCGATATCGAACACGGACCGCGGGAACACATAGGCCCCGATGTTTGCCAGGGCCGGGCCGTCCATGTCGGGCTTTTCGACCAGCCGATCGAGGATCGTCCTGTCATCGTTTTTCGGGAAGAGCACGCCGAAGTTGCGAGGCTCCGCCACGGGATGAGCAAGGATGCCGGCCGGCTTCGAGGCCAGCTTGGCGAGGTCGGCGGCTCCGTATAGATCGTCGCCGTTGAGTACGAGCAACTGCTCGCACTTCACGTGCGGCTTACATACTCGCAGTGCGTCGCCGGTGCCGCGTGGCACTTCCTGTCGAACCGTCGTCCAGTCGCGGATGTGCGTTTGCTTCGCGAGATAGGCATCGACCTGCACCGCAAGATAATTTGTCACCACGATCAAGCGAGTGACTTCCGGTGGCAAGGCACCGATGATCCAATCGAGAATCGGCCGGCCCTGCACGGGGAGTAACGGCTTCGGCACGGTCAGCGTGTGAGGCCTCAAGCGAGTCCCGAGCCCGGCCGCGAGAACGATGGCGTCCATGTCTTCTCCAGATTTCCGATTGCGTAACCCACCCATCTTATCTCGGCTTTTGGGTGGTCCGGTAAAAATGGGTAAAGCACGAAAGCCACGTTTGACGAAAGAACAGGTGAAATAGGCGGTCCCGGGAGGCCGCGTTGTCACCCGCTTCCGAAGCCGCCAGGATGGTTGGCCATGGTCCGGGCCAGGGAGGGAACCCCATGCGCAAGTTGTTCGCGGCCAGTATGTTGCTTTTGCCATTCGGTCTCGGTTGCCAGCACGTTGGCGGCGAGTGCGATTGTGCACCGATCCCCGGCGATTCCAGGGGCCACAATCCACACGTGACCCATCACGCTACCACGCCGGGCGGGATTGCACCGACTGTTGTCAGCCCGCGTGCGCCAGTCTCCGCTGGCAAGGGCGATGGTTTCGAGCCGATCGGCCCACCGAAGGTGATGCCAAAGGTTAAGCACTAGGCGCATGCTTGTCGGAGCCGCGCATGTAGCGAAGCGGAGTAAGCGGGCTGCGACGCCCGGACCGCTTACTCCGCTTCGCTACGTGTGCGGCTCTGATAGTTTCTGTTCCTTGTTCCATGCTATAATTCCTGCATGGACGCTACCTTCACTCGTCGGGGCTTCCTTCCCGAAGCAGACCCCGCCACGCACTTTCCTTTCGGTTCCGAGTTTGCCCAACTCGATGAACTTGGCCGCAATATTCCAAGCCTGCTTCAGGATGGCAGCTTTCGCACGTACGCCCGTGAACTCAGGATTCCCGCGTGGCCCGATGGTCCGGTCTCGCCCGTGCAGTTGCCCTATTTGCGACTCTACTACGTGCGGCTCGGGTTTCTGACGTCCGCGTTTATCAATCAGGTTCCGTTGCCTCCGGAATCGACGTTGCCGAAAAATATTGCCGTCCCTTTCTGCAATGCGTGCAAGCTGCTGAATCGTCCACCGATCCTGAGTTACGACGGCTACGCCCTGTTCAACTGGAAGCGAATCCGACCGGATGGCCCGATCGCGCTCGGCAATATCGATACGATTCAGAACTTCGTGCATATGTACGACGAGCACTGGTTCATCCTGGTGCACGTCGAGATCGAGGCGATTGCTGCGACGATTCTCTCGGCCATCGAGCGACTGAAACCTTTTCTGAGTGCGGGCATGCCGGGTGCGGAGATTGATGCACTGATCGCGGAGATCGCGGCAGCAGCGTGGAAGCAAGTCGCCGTTCTTCGCCGCATTCCGGAGAAAATGGACCCACATCTCTACTTCAAAACCTTTCGGCCGTACATCCGCTTCTTCGAAAACGTTGTGTATGAAGGGGTCGAAACTGCACCGATGAGCTATCGGGGCGAAACGGGTGCCCAGTCGAGCATCCTGCCGATGCTGGTCGCATTCCTCAAAATTCCGCACAAGAATTCGATGTTGATGAATCACCTGGCGGACATGCGACGCTTCATGCCAGCCGACCATCGAGCGGTACTCGACGAGGTCGAGGCCTTGCCGCCCGTGAAACCATTGGCCGGGAAAGAGGCATTCAACGATCTGCTGGAAGCCATTGCCGCGTTCCGCGAAGTGCATTTCGGCTGGGCCGACTTGTATATCCATCGCAACGTACAAGACCCGCGTGGAACGGGTGGCACACCTTACAGGGAGTGGCTGCAGCAACTGATTGACGAGACGCGAGAGCACCGGATTGCATAATCGAGTACTAACGACTTGCTTCCGGAACCGTTATGCAGGATAATTCATCATCCTCGATGACCAAGGTGCCGGTCATCTCCATTACCGAGGAACGGCCATGTCGTTCTTGCGAATCGTCTTGTTGAGTGCCGCGTTACTCCTTGTCGCGGATGCCGCACAAGCACAGTTCCGTGGCGGTTATGGTTATAGCCAGCGACAGAACGCCTTCTTCCAGGTTCGCACGGGTCCGTACAGTTCGTTCACGTACTCGGGTAGTGGGTATGGCTACGGCTTCGGATCGATCTATGGTCCGGTTCCTTCCTGGTACTACGGTTATCCCGGCATCCCGATCGTCAATAATCCCATTCAGGTGCAACCGCCGATTATTGTCAACAACATCATTCAGGCACCCCAAGCCCCGGCCGTCGTCCCGCCTCGACCGCCGGTGATTCCCGCGGAATTTGGCCAGGTTGCGCTCCCTGCCCCCAAACCACTACCGCCCGTACCCAAAAAACTCGTCGAGCCCGCCAAGCCGATGTTGGGACAGCCCGACGCGGACCGTGTGGCGGAAGCCGGACGAAAGGCCTTTGCCGATGGTCAGTATGGCCGGGCTCTGGAGTTGTTTCAGCGTGTGGCCACGATCACGCCGAACGAGCCCTCCGTCCATTTCCTGATTTCGCAAGCTCAGTTCGCTCTCGGCAAATATCGCGAAGCCGTGTCGTCAATCGCGGATGGCATTGCACTCCGCGTCGATTGGTCGGATGCCCGCTTCGTCGCGCGCGACCTGTACTGGAAGAAGCCCGCGATCTTTGACGACCATCTTCGTCCCCTGATTCAAGCGGTTGAAGCATTCCCGGATGATGCAGGCTTGCTCTTCCTGCTCGGCCACGAACTCTGGTTCGATGGCAAGCGTGAAGAAGCGAAGCCGTTGGTTCTGAAAGCTCGCAAACTCGGCAAGAGCCCCGCGGAATCGTTTGGCGTTCAATAATCGAGCGATGCCCTCACTCTCCTACGCTCATGGCCCCTCGTCCGTTCCGCTTCTGGGCGAAACCATTAGCGCGAATCTGCGCCGCGCCGTGGAGCGATTCCCCGATCGTGAGGTTCTGGTTGTTCGGCATCAGCAAGTTCGCTTCACTTATCGAGAACTTTGGGATCTCGTCGAACGAGCAGCACGAGCGTTGCTCGTTCGTGGCGTGAAGACCGGCGACCGTGTTGGCATCTGGTCGCCAAACCGTTTCGAGTGGGTGGTGATTCAGTTCGCGACCGCTCGCATCGGGGCGATTCTCGTCAACATTAACCCCGCTTATCGTGCAAGTGAATTGGAGTATGCCCTCAATCGTAGCGGCGTGAGCTTGTTATGCCTCGCGAATCGATTTCGGCAGAACGATTACCTGGCCTCGCTGGCCGAGGTTCGTGGAAGATGCCTTGCTTTGCGAGACGTTCTGTTGCTCGACTCCGAATGGGAGGCGTTCCTGGAGTCGGGCAACGGCGTGCCGAGCAAGGATGTCGAGACAATCGAAGCCAAATTGCAATTCGACGACGCCATCAACATTCAATTCACGTCCGGAACGACGGGTGCTCCGAAAGGGGCCACGCTGTCGCACCACAACATTCTGAATAACGCCTACTTCGTGACCGAATTGGAACGTCTGGACGAACGCGATCGCGTTTGTGTGCCGGTGCCGTTCTACCACTGTTTCGGCATGGTCGTCGGCGTTCTGGGCTGCACCTCAAGAGGTGCCTGCATCGTCGTTCCTGCGGAGGCCTTCGACCCGCTCGCGGTTTTGGAAACGATTCAGGCGGAACGCTGCACGTCGCTGTATGGGGTGCCGACCATGTTTATCGCGGAACTGGGCCATCCTCGCTTCGATGAATTCGTCCTGAGCAGTTTGCGAACGGGCTTGATGGGCGGATCGCCGTGCCCCGTGGAGGTCATGAAGAACGTGCAATTGCGGATGCACATGAGCGAGGTCGGCATCATCTGCGGCATGACTGAGACCTCGCCGGTCTCGACGCAGACGGCCCCGGACGATCCGCTTGAAAAACGAGTCGAGACAATTGGCCGACCGCACCCGCACGTCGAGATCAAGATCATCGATCAGGCCACTGGAGCAATTGTGCCGCGAGGAACTCCGGGCGAGCAGTGTACTCGTGGCTATCTCGTCATGCGTGGCTACTGGGAAGACGACAAGGCCACGGCGAGTGCGATCGACGCATCTGGCTGGATGCACAGCGGAGATTTGGCGTCGATGGACGACGAGGGCTACGTCTGCATCGTGGGCCGATTGAAGGACATGATCATCCGTGGCGGCGAGAACGTGTATCCCCGCGAGGTCGAGGAATTCTTGTTCACGCTTCCTGGGATCGCGGATGCACAAGTCATTGGCGTGCCCTGTCCGCACTATGGCGAGGAAGTCATGGCCTGGGTGAAGCTGAAAGAGGGATTCACTTCGACTGGCGAAGAACTGCAAACACAATGTGTTGGCCGAATCGCTGCGTTCAAGATCCCACGGTACTGGAAATTCGTCGATTCTTTTCCCATGACAGTAACTGGAAAGATTCAAAAGTTCCGCATGCGCGAAGTGGCCATCGCGGAGAAAAACAGCTCGTCCAAGTGAATGATCCTGCGAATGTCGCCGTTGCCGAACGATGCCTGCCCCGTAGCTGAATTCTCACGAATTCAGCTACGGGCAATTCGTCAGTGGTCCCCTGTTCGGAGATTTGCTGTCATGATGCCGGTTCCGAAACCCGACGCATTGCCTGTCACCTCAGTCGAAATCGCCTTTCGCATTCCGGGCACATGGTCTCATCCGGGCGAACTGCTCGATAGCATTCCTGCTGACTTTCGATTGTCGCCGGAAGCATTGATCATGCCGGACGGGACGCAGGTCGATTTTGGTGCGGCGAAGGCCGATGATCAGTTCGCCGAAATCTTCCGCTCGTCCTGCCGACGACCAGCGACCAAGGACGAACTGGCAACGGTCAACGGCTACAAAGTAAATGTCTTCTTGAGCGGCCCTGGCGGTTCGATGCAGGCAGCCCACCGAATGATGCAGGCCGGCGCTGCCTTTGTCCGGGCCGGCGGCGGAGGCGTGTTCATCGATAACAGCGGACTCGCACATGGCGGGAAAAATTGGCTCGAGATGACCGACGACGGCGGCCCGGACGCACTCAGTTTCGCGTTTGTCTCCATCATTAAGTCCCGAACGGAAGTGTGGACGATGGGGATGCACGTGCTCGGCTTGCGTGAGGTGGTGATGAAACGCTCGGACGCGGACGACTTCGACATCATCGACGTCATTCGCTACCTCGCAAGCAGCGATAAACCGGTCGATGACGGGCATATCATCGCCGACCTGGACGGCCCGCGCTTTCGCACCGACGCGGAGGAAACCAAGGACATGCCGCCCGGGAGTCCCATGCACAATCCGTTTGGTCGGCTGAGGCTGGTGAGCATGAGGGATGTTGCGGAGACAAATTAAGCGAGGAATTCTGATCACTCAAAAGAACTTGCCCATTTTCTTCAAGTTGCTGTTTACATTTGAAGGTTGCGAAATACATGTCTATTGTTGAAAGTAAGCATTGGGTCGCTTACTACTCGAAGGGGTCCCAATCTCTCGCCCTGTCTGTTTTGACACATTTGAAAGGTTCCAAAGCAGACTCTCGGACGGTTGTGTTGACAAACGAATAAGCACTCCCACAGGAGGATTCGCCATGACCAATTCACTTCTACTCTCCATCATCGCCATGACTCCCATTGCCGATCCACCCGATACCGCCAAGGCCGATGAGGCGATGCACAAGTATCTCACGGCCAAGACCAAGGAACTGAGCGAACGCTTCATGGATGGGGCGAAGACCAAGGCCGAATGGGAAGCGAAACGACCGAAGCTGAAGGAACAGTTTCTCGACATGCTCGGCCTGTGGCCATTGCCGGAGAAGACGCCGTTGAAGGCAACTGTGACTGGCAAGTTCGATCGCGGCAACGTGACCATCGAGAACGTGCATTTCCAGAGCAAGCCAGGCTTGTACGTGACCGGCAACCTGTATCGCCCGGCCGACGTCCGGGTTGGCAAACAGCCGAAGTATCCCGCCATCCTCTATGTTTGCGGGCACTCGGGCAAAGGTCGCGATGGCAACAAGACTGCGTTTCAGGATCACGGCCTGTGGTTCGCCTCGAACGGCTACGTATGTCTCGTCGTCGATACGTTGCAACTCGGCGAAGTCACGGGCAAGCATCATGGCACCTACAACCTGAACCGCTTCTGGTGGCAGAATCGTGGCTACACGCCGGCGGGAGTCGAATGTTGGAACGGCATTCGTGCCATCGACTATCTCGTGAACCGGCCCGAAGTCGATGCTGAGCGGATCGGCGTCACCGGCATCTCCGGCGGAGGAGCAACGACGGTGTGGATCGCGGCCGCCGACGAGCGGGTGAAGGTAGCGGTGCCCGTTTCCGGCATGAGCGATCTCGAAAGTTACGTGACCAACAAGGTCATCAACGGCCACTGCGATTGCATGTTCTTCGTGAACACCTACCAGTGGGAATGGACAACCTCGCTCGCCCTGTTCGCCCCGAAGCCGCTCCTGTTCGCGAACAGCGACAACGACCCGATCTTCCCAATGGACGGCAATCGCCGCAATATGGAGCGAATGCGTAAGTGCTACGACATGCTCGGGGCGAAAGAAAACTTGATGGAGCACGTATCAAAAGGTGGCCACGACTACAGGCCGGATTTGCGGGTCGCGATCTTTGGCACCTTCAACTTCCACCTCCGTCGCGACGGGTCGCCGGTGCAGGTCAAGGATCCCGACTTCCCGAAGATCGATGGCAAACTGCTGCGCGTCTTCCCCGAAGACAAGGATCTGCCGAAGGATCAAATCAATGATCGCGTGGATGAATTGTTCGTGCCGGCGGTCGATGTGAAATTGCCAGCGAAGAAGGAGGATTTCGCAGCGTGGAAGGCGGGACTGGTGAAGAAGTTGCGGGAGACGAGCTTTCGGGCGTTGCCTGAGAAGGTGCCAGCCGGGGAACCGTTCGAGGTTTTGAATGAAGACTGGTCCAAACTTCGCTGGGACACGAAGGACGGGCTCGACATCTACACCCACGTCTTTTCCATTGGTAAGGGCAGCAAGTTTAGATTCGCCGACGAAGTGTTGATCATTCTGAAGGATGATGAAATCGCGAAGGATGCTAGTGAGTATTGGTTAAAGATCATCGCGGGTGACAACTCGTTCGTTGGCCTGTCGAGTCGTGGAACCGGCCTTGGTCGTTGGAGCCGAAAAAACCCGCCGAACACGGTTGAGAGGTCACTCGCCTTAATTGGCCAGACAGTTGACTCGGGACGAGTTCGGGATGTTGCTTCGCTTCTAGCGTCTGATGGAAATAAACACAGACTTGTCGGCCGTGGTAGCGGCGGACTTCTTGCTGCCTATGCATCGCTAATGATGACCACAAAGGTCAAGGAACTCGTCATCCTCGATCCCCCTACCTCTCACCGCGATGGCCCCTACTTCCTCAACATCGATCGCGTGATCGATTTGCCGACGGCCCTCGGTCTGCTGGCTCCGGATGTGAAGCTGACGCTCATCAACGCGAAGGATAAGGCCTTCGACAAAACGGCGGCGATCTACAAACTGGCCGGGGCAGAGGGGAAGTTTGAGCGGAAGTGAGTAGAGCCTGAAGCGTCAGCGAAGGCGAGTGTGGTCGCCTTCGCTGACGCTTCAGGCTCCGACCCGGTTCACCAATGGCTTGCCCGCCAATCCAGCAAGCAAATTCTCCACGGACATCTCCGCCATCTTGCGTCGAGTTTCTTCCGTGGCACTACCGAGGTGAGGTGTGATGATCACGTTGTCAAGCTTCAACAGTGAATGATCGCGGGGCAAAGGTTCCGGATCGGTCACGTCCAACGCGGCCATGCGGATGGTCTTCTTCGATAATGCTTCCGTCAGTGCCATCGTGTCAACGTGAGCACCTCGTGCGGCGTTGATGAGGGCGGCCGTCGGCTTCATCTGCCGAAGTTCGGCCGGGCCAATCATGCCACGCGTCTCATTCGTCAACGGCAGCATCAGTAGCACATAATCGGAAGTTGCGAGCAATTCGTCTCTCGAGACATGCTTCACTCCGAGCCGCTGTTCGACCTCGGGGCGGCGATTGCGGTTGTGGTAAAGCACGTGCATGTCGAAGCCGCGTGCCCGTTGAGCAACCTGCTCGCCGATACGGCCCAGGCCGAAGATTCCGAGCGTGGCATGGTGGACCTCGCGGCCTAGCATATAGCTCGGATCGTAATGCGTAAACGACGGGCCCTTGGCATAGACGTCGCCTTCAACGATGCGGCGACCGGCTGCGAGGATCAGCGAGAACGCCAGGTCGGCCGTGGCTCCATCGAGAATGCCCGGAGTGTTGCCCACGGGAATGCCACGAGCCGTTGCAGCAGCGACATCAATGTGATCGACGCCGACACCGAAATTGCTGATGACGCGAATGCCCGCAAGTTGATCCATCAACGCGGCATCGACTTTCGGATGGCCGTAGGTGTAAATCGCATCGAACTTGCCATCCCGCGTATCCCACGGGATTAGTTGCACATTGCCCGCCAGCAATTGGGTGACGGTGGGCGAAACCGGAAGATCGGCAAGAACGCGGAGGGGCATTGGATGAGTCTCAAAAAACCGTGGGGACGGACCGGAGGTCTGTCCCTCTAAGCTCCCAAGTTAACGGAGTGGACAGACTGGAGGTCCGTCCCCACGAGGACAGAGCGGAGGTCTGCCCCCACGCATTACAGGCCAGCCGCTTTCTTGAGGGCCTCGGCCTTGTCGGTCTTTTCCCAGGTGAACTCGGCTCGTTCGCGGCCGAAGTGGCCATGTCGCGCGGTTTCCTTGTAGATCGGCCTTCGTAGGTCCAGGCTCTCGATGATGCCTTTTGGCGTCAGCCGGAAGTGTTCGCGGATCATGCCGATCAGCTTCTCTTCGGTCAGGCCCTTCACCATCGTGCCGTTCGTATTCACCCAGATGCTCAGCGGATCGGGGTGGCCGATCGCGTAGCTGAGTTGCACTTCGCACTCCCGGGCCAGCTTGGCGGCCACGATGTTTTTGGCGATGTAGCGAGCCACATACGCGGCCGAGCGATCGACCTTGGTCGGATCCTTGCCGCTGAATGCTCCGCCACCGTGCCGACCACGACCGCCATACGAATCGACGATGATCTTGCGGCCTGTCAGCCCGCAGTCGCCGTGCGGCCCGCCGACGAGGAAGCAGCCGGTCGGATTGATGAAGCACTTGATGCCGCCATCCGGGACACGCTTGTTCGGGTCTTCCGGCGTCATCATCACGAGCGGGCCCTTCATGAGATCGGGCCGTTCCGCCTTCAGTGTCGGGGAGATGAGTTTGTCAATGATTTCTTGGCGGGCGGCGTCCGTGAAGCTCTCGGCACCGTTCTTCGTCAGCATTACGCTCTTGTCGTGCTGGGTGGAAAGAACGATGGTGTCGAAGCGGGCTGGCGTGCCATCTGGGTTGTATTCGACCGTCACCTGGCTCTTGGCGTCGGGACGCAGGAACGACAGCTTGCCGCTCGAACGCAGGCTGGCGTGGTTTTCTACCAGTCGATGGGCCACGTGGATTGGCAACGGCATGAGGGCAGGCGTCTCGTCGCAGGCGAAGCCGAACATCATGCCTTGATCGCCGGCCCCGCCAACATCGACGCCCATGCTGATGTGTGGCGACTGGGCGTGGACATAGCTGATGACGTTGCAGGTGTCTGCAGTAAATTCCATCTCATGATCGGTGTAGCCGATATCGTGAATCGTTTCGCGAGCCAGCGTCTGGATGGCCCCGACGGTCAGCGGAGCACGCGTCGTGATTTCCCCGGCCACGATGGCTAGGTTGGTGGTGACGAGTGTCTCGCAGGCCACGCGGCTGGTGGGATCGTGCTTCAGACAGAAATCGAGAACGGCATCGGAAATTTGATCGGCCACCTTATCCGGGTGGCCCATGGAAACCGATTCGCTCGTAAACAGGAATCGCTCGCTCACCGCATGCTCCGGTTTTTCGTAGCTGAATTCGTGAGAATTCAGAGGATTGGGCAGGCCGCAGTGCTGAATTCTCACGAATTCAGCTACGGCAGAGTCCAGCCGCGACCATAGCCTGGATCGGCAACCGATTGTTCTATGTCGGCGGGACGCGATGGCGACCTATGGGAGGTGTCGAACCCGGGGATAGGAAAAACAGGGACTTCTGTACCGGTGCACTCTTAGTCTCGGTGACGTCGTGAAAGAGCAGAGGATCCTTCTCACTAAGCTCAGCGCGAAAGGTTTCGTCGAGCTTGGCGCCCCCCGTTGGAAAATGGAGTTCTAACTGTTGACCGTCGCTCGAGACCTGCAGATTTCCGTGAGTGATGGAATTCAGCAGGCTCGGTTCAGGGGCGACTAACACAATTGGCCGCTGGGCTATCGCACAGACCTGTCTTGATCGACGCCTGTGCCAGACGCCGGGCAATCGCGGGACCCCTTGTGAGCATCGAACGCGGAATTGGCGCAGATGACTTTCAACCCAGTCCCAACTCGATGATAGTCTCCCGGGCAGTATTGAGCCCGCTCGGATCTCCGATGATCAGCAGGGTCGGCAAGTCGCATGTTGTTGTGGGTGCCGGGGCATCGAGAACTTCTGATTCGTGGTGCATGATGGTCGGGCCCGGAACGCGTTCCGAGTGAGTTGGCGGTAACGATTCTGCCGGCAGCGTACAACACGCGGACGATAAGTGCTAATCCCGAAGGTGCAAACTCAAGGCGAGACCGATCTGACGTTCGGATGATTCTTTGGCCACACCTGCTTTGCTTTCAGGGCTCAGTCCAGCAGGAAACGATCACGAAAGCGTGACTGAGCAAGGGTCTCGCGGTCGCTCATGCTCAAAGCTCGCCAATTTGCCCTCGCCAACTGGCGTGATCGTCTTACAATCATCGAGACGCAATACTGGAGAGAATTTCATGCAGAAGAGTAAGGCCCGCCGCAAAGCCACGAAGATTCGTAAGAAGCGGATTCAAAACACGCACTTCAAGACCAATCGCGCATCGTCCAAGACGCGATTCAAGTAATCCCTTATGGGATTTGGATGAGCGGGTTCTTTCTCAAGAAGCCGTTGAGCGTGGCCCAAAGTGTAGGCGAAGTCCATCATCTCAGCCGGACCTCGGTCCCTGGTCCCTGACGCCATGGGCGTCGGGGCTACCTCGGCACAAACATCGCCAACGTCTGGACGAGTTACTTTCAGAATATCCTCGGCAAGTTCAGCCTGAGCCTTCCGGTCGAAATCGCCGACGCATCGCCTACGTACAAGGACGGTGCCTTGTCGTGGACGAAGTCGTTCGTGAATCTCCCGTCTCTCGGCTTGAGCTTCTATTATTGTTGCAGCTACTGGAATAGCCGCCTGCGAGCCAGGCTACGCCCCGTATTTGCCAAATCGATTCGCGTGAGCCATCGCCAGCAGCATCAGGTGTTTAGCCTGAAACTGGCCTAGGCCTCCCTGTAAGCAGGCCGATTCGCTGAACTCCGTCACGCCATCCGTGCGGGCCATCGTGGCACGAATCAACGTGGGCACCGGGTGCCAGGAGTGCGATTTCATCTTGCTCGGCGTGCTGTGATCGCCAGTGACGATGAACACATCGGGTTTCAATTCGAGCATTCCAGAGACGGCCGCGTCGAGATTCTCGATCATCTCCACCTTCTTTGAGAAGTTGCCGTCCTCGCCCGTGCTGTCCGTGTACTTGTAATGCAGGAAGAAGAAATCGTAATCGTTCCACGCTTGCTTGAGCCGAGCGACTTGCGATTCAAGTGTGTCGCCCGCGTCGAGAATATCCATCCCAACGAGTCGAGCCAGCCCCTTGTACATCGGGTAGACCGCGATGGCGGCACAGCGTAGGCCGTAGACCTCCTTCATGGTGCCAATCTTCGGATACCGTGCGAAACCTCGCAGGGTGCAGCCGTTCGTCGGAGCATCGTCCTTCAAGATTCGGCCAACCTGAGCGACAAATTCGTTCGCCACGCTGGCAGTTCGCTTGGAGGCTTCATCAGCCCCCTCGGCAACGTTCGTTGGTACGCCTACGGCCTGGGGATCGGTATCGTTGACCTTGTCGCCCAGTCCGTCGCCGCGGAAGACGGCCACGAAGCGATGTTCCTTGACCGGTTCGACGAATACTTCAATTCCCGGAATCTTCACGTGCCGCATCTTCTCGACCATGGCCACGCAGCGTTCGGTCGTAGGCCTGCCCGCCCGCCGATCCTTGATTTTGCCGTTTTCGAGGGTGATGAAGTTCCCCCGAACCGCGACGTCTTTTGCGCCGACGGAAAAATTGATGCCCAATGCTTCGAGGATGCCCCGGCCAATGCGATATTCGAGCGGGTCGTAGCCGAATAGCCCAAGGTGTCCGGGGCCACTTCCCGGTGTAATGCCCGGCAAAACAGGTATGCTCAGTCCGCATGTTCCTTCACGAGCGCAAGCGTCCAGGTTCGGGGTGCGTGCAGTCTCCAGTTCGGTCTTCCCGCCAGGCTGAAGGGGCAAGCCCCCCAGCCCATCGGCTACCAGAAGCACGATCTTGGAGTCGTTGGTTTCGCGAAGTTCGGCGACGAGTTCGTGGATGTTCATGAGCGGAGTTTACGGACGCTCAAATGTGACGTAAAGTATCCGCAAGATTCGAGTCTCGAGTTTTGGCCACGCACGACGCCCTGTTTTGTCTCAGCGTAAATGATGTAGGACAGGCCTCCCGGCCTGTCGCGGCTATGACAGGCCGGGAGGCCTGTCCTACTAAGGCGTTCCATGCAACTTCCTGACGAAGCCATCGAGTTCGATTACTCGGGCGTCTTGCTTCCACATGCCGAGGCATGGACTCCGCTCGCCGAGTTGCAGAGTAAGCACTACTTGCGTCCAGAAAGAGTCGAGGCGGTCAAGCAGCAACTCATGTCTGTTCGCCAGCAAGTCGCCTCCGAGCGGACGATGGTCAGCCCGCCGTCGAAGATGTTGCCACTCGATAGTGCATTCATCGACCTGCCAGGCAAGCTGATGGAGCAGTATCGCCAAAAAGGAAAGTCGAGCGAGTTGGGCCAGATCATCCAGGCAGCCGAGAAGTTGAAAGGAGAAGTGGATCGCGTCGTCGTGCTGGGCATCGGCGGGTCGTACCTCGGTGCCAAGGCCCTCTTCGATTCGTTGTGCCACACGTACCACAACGAACTTCCCGCCAAAATGAGGCTGAACAAGCCGCGAATTTACTTCGAAGGGAACAACGTCGACAACGACGCTTTGCAAGATTTGCTCGATCTCCTGGAAAACCTCTGCGTCGAACCCACCATGCGGCAAGAACGCTGGGGGGCCGTCGTCATCAGCAAGTCGGGTGGGACGATCGAGACAGCGACCGCGTATCGCGTCGTTCGCCAGGAACTCATTCGCTACTATGGTCATTCGCCCGAGGAACTGCGAAAGCGACTGGTGCCGATCACCGGGCCGTCCGGCAAACTTCGTGAACTCAGCCGGGCCGATGGATTCAAGGACGAAGAGATTCTGAAAATCCCGGACGGTGTAGGCGGCCGCTTCTCAGTTTTCTCGGCCGTCGGGTTGTTACCCGCTGCCGTGGTTGGGATCGATGTGCCGGCTCTCTTGCTCGGCGCTTCGACCATGACACAGCGATTCTTGTCGGAGCCGTTCGATCGCAATCCCGTTCTACAATACGCGGCCATCAATCATCTGATGGCCACCGAACTGGGGAAAAGCACGCGTGTGCTGGCCGTGTGGTCGAAAAAACTCGAAGCCCTGGGCCTGTGGTACGATCAGCTACTCGCGGAATCGCTCGGCAAGCAGGGGCAGGGCCCGACCCCGTTTACGGTTGTGCAAACTCGCGATCTGCACTCCCGTGGCCAGCAGCATCAGGAAGGGGCGCGCGACAAACTCATCAACAATCTGGTCGTAAAAAGCACCAAGCACGCACCGATTCCGATCGGCATGTCCGATCGGAACGAAGACGATCTGAACCAGTTCTCCCGAAAAACAATGCCCGACGTGCTGAATGCGGCATTCCGTGGCACCAACCAGGCCTACGCTGAATCGGCCCGACCCACGACGGACCTGACTCTGCCTACGCTCTCCGAGCACAGCATGGGCCAGTTGATGCAGATGCTCATGCTGGCAACGGTGGTGGAAGGCCGGCTGATGGACGTGAATCCATACGGCCAGCCTGGGGTGGAAGCTTACAAGAAAAACATGACGGCCATCTTGAAGGCGGAATCGGCGAAGGGGCAGCCCTGATCTCTTTCGTTCCCAGGGTGATGGAGCGGCTGGGCTTTAATCGTAGCCGGGCTCGCCAGAGTGTGGGAGAACTTCAAAGTTCGCGTGATTACCGCGTTCTGGCGAACGCGGCTACACGTCTCGTGGCGATAGAACTCCGCTTTTGTCGCCTGCGGAAAAACGCACTATTCCAGCTTCAGCGGACTCCTTACGGAGTTCCGCTCATTTTCATCACCAACTGCCTGGCACACGCCGCCGCCCCGATCATGCCCGCATCGTTGCCAAGCTTGGCGTAACGAACGATGGTCTTCTCGGCCGGCACCGGGAACGCGAGTTCCTTGATGTAGTGCTTGATTTGATTCAGGAATGGATCCCCGGCCGCCGTCATGCCGCCCGCGTAGACGATCATGTCCGGGTCGATCAGGTGCATCATGTTCATGGCACCGACGGCGAGGTAGTAGGCCGTGTCGAGCACGAGTTTCTTTGCCACTTCGTCGCCCTGATCGGCGGCCTGGAAGACCACTTTCGCCGGGAGTTCTTCGTCCGTGGCTTTCAATAAATCGCGCAGAATGGACGGGCCGGTCAGATTCGCAACTGCTTCTTGGGCACGCTTCACGACGGACGTGGCACTCGCAAACGCTTCGAGACAACCCCAGCGGCCGCAACCGCAACGGCGATTCTTGCCGAGGTCGATCTTCATGTGGCCGACTTCGGCACCGTGGCTGTGCTGACCTTCCAGTACGAGATTGTTGATGATCACGCCACCACCAATGCCCGTGCCAAGCGTGAACATTACCATGCTCTTCGCTACCTTGCCGGCACCCACCCAGTATTCACCAAAGGCTGCCGCATTGGCATCGTTTTGAAAGGCCGTTGGAATCCCGAAGGCTTTGTGGACGTGATCGCGGACGGGTACGTTCTGCCACGGTTTCAGATTGGGTGGATCGAGAACGATGCCGTTCGGAATATCCATCGTGCCGGGGGTGGCCACACCGATGCCGGCGATGTCTTTTTCGGTCTTCCCGGCGGCCGCGATTGCCTTGCGAATCGTGGCGCACATCTGGTTCAGGCCGTGTTCCTGTCCTTTGAATGCCTCGGTCGGCATGGTGGCCGAACGGGCAGCCTTGCCGTGGTCGTCCACGACGACTGCCTTCATGGTGGTGCCACCAACGTCCAGGCCGACATACAGCAATGGGGAACTCATGCCAATTCCTGCGGTGAACTTGTAGGGGACAGAGTAGCGTCCTGGCCGAATCCCGCAAGAGAGACCGGGCTTGCCCAGTTTGCCGGAATCCACTATCGTCGGCGACCGGCCACAGATGGCGGCAGAGGATGCAGGATGTTTCGGCTACAGGCCAGATGGTCGCACTACGCACTCCTGGCCGCCGCACATCTGTTGATGACACTGCCAAACCTCGGTGCACATAGCCTTTGGGACATGGATGAAGGCATCAACGCGGAAGCGGCCCGCGAGATGCTCGAGTCCGGCAACTGGATTACGCCGTACTTCAATTACGAACTACGCACGGGCAAACCGGCGATGATGTACTGGTTCGTCTGCTTCTCGTTCCAAATCTTCGGCATCAACGAATTCGCTGCTCGTCTGCCGTCGGTGATCTTTGGTCTGGGAACCGTGCTGGTCACGTATGAGTTGGCCAGACGGATGTTTTCAGCGAGCACAGGCCTTCTTGCAGCGGTTGCGCTGGCGAGTTGCTTCGAGTTTTGTCTGATTTCTCATGCCTCAACACCCGATTCGCCGTTTGTCTTTTTCTTGACCTGCGCGTTCTACCTGTACTGGATTGGATCGGAAGGAAACAGGCGATGGTGGTTCGTTCCGTTCGGAGCCGCGACAGGCCTCGCGGTACTGACCAAAGGCCCGATCGGGCTTGGGATGCCGGGCCTGGTGGTGCTCGGTCATCTCGCCTGGACCGGTCGCCTGCGAACTCTTTGGGATCGCCGATTATTTTACGGAGCCATGACGTTTCTTGCTGTTGCGGGCCCTTGGTATGGATTCGTCACGTTGGACACAAAAGGGCGCTGGTTACAGACATTTTTGTGGAACGACAACCTCGTGCGTTTCAGCCAGCCACTCGACAACCATTCGGGCGGGCCCTTCTATCACGTAATCACGATTGTCGTGCTGTTCGCTCCGTGGATCGTATTTCTTCCGGCCGCTATTTGGTATGGCATTCGCGAAGCTCGCCGGCCGCAGGCGGAAGGCGACGATGCCGCGAGCAAATACCGTTTCCTGTTCGTGTGGGTGTTGGCGTTCCTGATGGTCTTTTCCATAGCGGCCACCAAGCTGCCGAACTATGTGCTGCCGCTTTATCCCGCACTTGCGATTTTGGCTGCCCGCTTTCTCGATCGCTGGCGACTCGGACTCTTGCAGGTGCCTCGCTGGGTGATCATTGAAACGATTTTGGCCACGGTGTCCGTTGGCGTGATCATGCTTCTCGGGCTCTTGTTCATGAGCGGCATCCTTGCTGTGCCGGTTTCCGTGAAAGGTTTTTACGCCTTCACTAGCCTGGCAAGTTCGATTCCAATCAGCCTGATCCCGTTCGCGACTGCCCTTGTTGCCTGGAAGTTTGTTCGAGCCGAACGACGTGACGCGGCCGTGATGTCGTTCGTTTCTGGGGCCATCGCGATGGTAGCACTCGTCGCGGCCATTTCCCCGGTGTCGTTGCAAGACAGTAAGGTGCCGAGTCACTTCGCGGAGGAAGCGGGTCTTTACCAGCCGAATCGGGATATTCGCATCGCGTCGTGCCGTTGGCTTCGGCACAGCATGGTGTTCTATGCCCGCCGGGAAATCACCCGGATCGATGATTTTCGCCGTGTGAGCGAGTACCTCGAACTGCCACGACCTGCCTATTTGATCGTTCCCGAGAACGTCTGGGACGAGTTCTCGAAATCGCTAACGATTCCAGTCCGGATTATCTCCAGACGGTACGACATGTACTCTCGTCAACAGATTCTGGTCGTGGCCAATCGCCATGCCGTACCAGAATTGTGATCTCCCCTCGACTCGCTGGCCCAGGTTCCGACAATAGCTTTCCGACGACCTGTGTCATTTGTTCTCTGCCAAGGGCCACTCGATGAAACTCCTCCCCCTGTGCGTCTGTGCTGTTGCGTTTGTCGCGATTGAATCGCGCAGTTCCGCCGCGGGCCCGGTGAAAGACCCGGCTCTCGAAGCCGCCATTCGTGTCGTGATTCAATTGCCGACCGGCGACCTGACCGATGAGAAGCTGAAAAATGTGTTCATCCTGGATGCACAAGGCAAGGGAATCAAAGATCTTTCCGGCCTGGAGAAGTGCCCAAACCTGTCGCTTTTGCGGCTGACCAAGAACGAAGTGAGCGACCTCAAGCCGATCGCGGGCTGCACGAACCTGCAATCGCTCGATGTGGCCAACAACAAGGTCAAGGACATCGCACCTGTTGCGGGGCTGACCAAGTTGCAATACTTGGAACTGTCGAACAACGAGATTGAAAAACTTGATGCCGTTGCAGGGCTCTCCGCACTGACCTCGCTTTACTTGACGGGCAACAAGATCGCCGACGCTGCACCGGCCGCGAAGCTCACCAAGCTGTGGTCCTTGCATCTGGGCAAGAATCAGTTGAAGGACATCGCATCGTTGGCGGGGCTTACCAAGCTGCAAACTCTCGAGATCGCGGAGAACCAGGTGAGTGATCTGGCACCGCTCGCGAAATTCACAGACCTTTCGCTACTGATGATGAGCAAGAACAAGATCGCGGACCTGACGCCTCTCGTAAAAGCCTGCGAGGCCGATGCTGCTGGGGTGAAGCGATTTGCGCCTTACTTGCGGCTGTATGTCGATGGCAATCCGCTTTCGGAAGCCGCGAAGAAGGACCAACTCGCGGCCCTCAAGAAGGCCGGAGTGCGCGTCTTCGATGAAACCACGCCTGTGAAGAAGTAAACAACAAATTCGGAGAGACCCTCGTGGAATACGCCATCGGAGCCGGCATCGGTTTGGTCATGGGCCTTGCTATTGGCTATGTACTCTGCCGCAAGTTGCTCGCCGGGCAGTTTGGCGGCCAAATGGGAATCGATCTGGGCAAGAAGGTGGCCGCGAGGGTTGCTGCCGATCCTGCGTTTGCCAAGAAGATTGACGAGCTATTCAATCCGCCCCCGGTCAAGCCTTCTGGAGAACCTTTCCGTTTACTCGGAATGCTACAGCGCGATGCCAGGCTTCTCGACTTCCTCATGGAGAATCTTTCTGCTTACGACGACGGACAAATCGGTGCTTCCGTGCGGGACATTCACGCCAAGTCGCAAGCAGTCATCAAGAAGCATCTGACATTGGAGCCCGTTCTTGGTCAGGAAGAAGGGACGCGTGTCACCGTGCCGGCCGGTTTCGATCCATCGGCCATTCGTCTCGTCGGCAACGTCAGCGGCCAGCCTCCTTTTAACGGCACTCTGCAACACGCCGGCTGGCGGGTGAAAGGGCACACGATCCCGAAACCGGCCGATGGCCAGGATGAGTTCGTGGTGATGCCTGCAGAGGTGGAACTGGCGTAAGGAGAGAACTTGGAGCCTGACGCACAAGCGAAGGAAAATTCTTTCCTTCGCTTGTGCGTCAGGCTCGCCCTTTTTTGCGTGTATTTCGTGCCTGTCGCGGTTAGTATCTATTCATGCCAACTGTTGCCGAGCCGAGAGCCGAGTCGCGGGCCAAGATCCTGCCGCCCTACCATGTTCTCATCGAGAACGATGATGATCATTCGCAGTTGTTCGTGGTCATGGTACTCAGAAAAGTCTTCGGCTACGATGAACCGAAGGCAATTCAGTTGATGGCTGCCGCCGAGGAATCGGGAGAGGCAGTTGTGTGGACGGGTGCGAAGGAAGTAGCTGAACTGAAGTTGGAACAGATTTGCACCTATCACGAGAAGCACTGGCAGGACCAACGAGTTCTGGGACCGGTGCGATGTCGGCTTGAACCGGCGAATTAAGGAGTCACCATGGCGATGGAAATCGGCGTCTGTAGTTGGTCCCTGCAAGTGAAGTCGATCCCGGAGCTGAAAAGCTTCACGGATCGGCTTGGGATAAACCTCGTTCAAATCGCGTGTGGCGATCCGCACCATGCGGCCTGGGACGAGGGGGATGCCATGCCCAAGGCGGCTCTGGCAGTGGGCTTTCAACTCGGCGGGGCTATGCTTGGCTTCCCGGGCGAGGACTATACGACACCCAAACACATCGAACGAACCGGCGGCTTCGGTGATCCTGCCCTTCGGCCCGAACGGATTGAACGTTTGAAATGGGCGCTCAATCGCACGCTGGAACTCGGCCTGAAGGATCTGATGCTTCATGCCGGGTTTCTCCCTGAGGTCGGTGATCCGGCCCGCAAGCCATTCCTCGACACACTCGCAAAAGTCAGCCAGCTAGCCGCGGAGAAAGGAATCACTGTCGCGTTCGAAACAGGCCAGGAAAGCTCCAAGCTGCTCCGGCAAACGCTCGACGACTTGAAGTGCCCGAACCTGAAGGTAAACTTTGATCCTGCCAACATGCTGCTCTATGACAAGGACGATCCCATCGCGGCGGTCGAATTGCTAGGCCCTGATATTCGCACGGTCCATGTGAAGGACGCTAATCGACCCACGGTTCCCGGCACCTGGGGCGAGGAGGTGCCGCTCGGAAAGGGCCAAACGGACACGAAGAAGTTTCTGCTTGCCCTGAAAAAGGTCGGTTACACGGGCCCGCTGTTCATCGAACGCGAAGTTGGCGATCAGAAGCAGCGATTCGATGACATTGCACACGGCGTGCGGTTTATTCGCGATGTGCTGGGTTAGATTGCATTTTCAGAGCCGCGCACGTAGCGAAGCGGAGTAAGCGAGTGCAACGACTACGCCTGCTTACTCCGCTTCGCTACGTGCGCGGCTCTGATTTGGGATTTGATGCGAAACCCAACCCAACGCAAAACAATTCGAGGTTCTCGATTGAGTAGTTTTGCCGTATTTTTAGCTATCGTCAACCATTTGTGTTACCGAGGTTTGAATGCTCACCGCGAATGAAATTCGTCAGCAGTTTATCGATTTTTTCTGCAAGAAGCATGGCCATACTTTCGTGCCGTCGAGCAGTGTGATCCCTCATGGGGACGATTCATTGCTCTTCAGTAATGCCGGCATGAACCAGTTCAAGCCGATCTTTCTCGGGTTGGAGAAACGCGACTATGTGCGCGTGGCGAACACGCAAAAGTGCATTCGGGCCGGCGGCAAACACAACGACCTCGACGACGTCGGCAAGGATACCTACCACCACACGTTTTTCGAGATGCTCGGCAACTGGTCGTTCGGCGACTACTTCAAGAAGGAAGCGATTGCCTGGGCCTGGGAGTTGCTTACCGAAGTGTGGAAGCTCGATCCGACGCGTTTGCATGTCACAGTGTTCGAAGGCGATCTGGAAAACAAAATCCCCCGCGATGACGAGGCGGCCGGTTTCTGGAAGGCGGTTGGCGTTCCAGAGAAGCACATCCATCTTGGCAACAAGAAGGACAATTTCTGGGAGATGGGCAACACCGGCCCTTGCGGTCCTTGCACGGAAGTGCATTACGACCACACTCCGGACAAGTCGGGCGGCAAACTGGTCAATATGGGAACCGATCGGGTCATCGAGATCTGGAACCTTGTGTTCATTCAGTTCAACCGCAACGAAGATCGGTCGCTCACGCCGTTGCCTGCCAAACATGTCGATACCGGGATGGGCTTCGAGCGTGTCGTGAAGGTCATTCAGGGCAAGAGCAGCAACTACGACACGGACGTGTTTTTGCCGATTATTGATGCGATTCGCGAAGTGACGAAGGCGTCGCCGTACACCGGAAAACTCGACGATCGCAGGGACACTGCCTATCGCGTAATTGCGGACCACATTCGTTCGCTGACGTTCTCACTCACGGATGGCGGTGTTCCGGACAACGCTGGAGCGGGGTCCACGATCCGCAGCATCCTCCGTCGTGCGTGCCTTTTCGGCTGGCTCGATTTCGGGATGCGTGAGGCGTTCGTTCACAAATTGGTCCCAGCGGTGGTCTCCCAATTTGGTGAGGCTTTTCCAGAGATGAAGACGAACCCAGCAAAGGTGATCGCGACGATCCTCGATGAGGAAAAGGGTTTTTTGCGAACCATCGAGCGGGGGCTCAAGCTTTATGGTGAAGCCGAATCGAGAGCGAGAAAATCGGGAGGAGTTATTAGTGCGAAGGATGCTTTTGACCTACATACGGAGCAAGGTTTCTTCCTAGACATCACGAGCAAACTCGCTTCGGATGCTGGGCTCAGCGTTGACACCGATGGCTACAAGAAGCTCTTCAAGATCTTCAAAGACAAGTCACGCGAGGGTGGAACCGAAATCGTCGTCTCCGCAATTCAAGGTGAACTCCCCAAAACTGACGATTCACCCAAATACGGCCCTTCGTCGATCGCTGCCAAGGTCGTCGGCTGGGTGAAGGATAATACCGTCTTCCGCGAAGGCAAGTTGGAAGCGACAGCGATTGTTTCGCTACTACTCGAGCGCACGAACTTTTATTCGGAACAGGGCGGACAGATTGGCGATATGGGCCGCATCAAGGCAGATGGCATGGAGTTCGTCGTCGAAGGGACGCAAAGGCTCGGCGATAGTGTGCTGCATCGCGGTGTGTTGACGGATGGCAAGGTCACCGTGGGCCAGACGGTGACAACGTCTGTGACCGACCGCTCGTCGACCGTTCGCAATCATACGGCGACACACTTACTGAACCTGGCGCTTCGCGAGGTGCTAGGGGAGCACGTCGAACAAAAAGGCTCACTGGTCGATCTCGACAAGACTCGCTTCGACTTCAGCCACGACAAGCCGATCACGCCTGACGAGATACAACGGATTGAGGAACTTGTCAACGACAGAATCTTGCGGGATATGCCGGTGACGGCCATCAACATGCCGCTGGCGGAAGCCAAGAAACTGCCGGGCGTACGTGCGGTGTTCGGCGAAAAATATCCCGACCCGGTTCGCGTGGTCATGATCGGATCGGAAAAGCCGGGCCAGGTGACAGCCGACATGTCAGTCGAATTCTGTGGCGGCACTCATCTGAGCCGCACGAGTCAGGCTGCGCTCTTCAAGGTGACAGGCCAGGAAAACGTTGCCAAGGGCATTCGCCGAATCACGGCTGTTACGGGACAACGGGCGTTCGAATATGTTCAAGAATTGGCCGGCGTCGTCAGCGGGCTTACGGGACGACTCAACTGCTCGCTGGATGAATTGCCCAAGCGAGTCGAGTCTCTTCAGGAAGAAGTAAAAAAACTTCAGAAGCTGGTTCAGAAGGGATCCGCAGGCGATTTGAACAATGTCGCCGACCAGATTCTGACGCAGGCAGCCGAGATCAAGGGAGTCAAACTCGTCGTCGGCGAAGTGCCCGGCGGCCCCGTCGACGCGATGCGTGGCCAGATTGATCGGCTGCGACAGAAAGCGGGCTCGTCGTTGATCGTCCTGGCCTGGAAAAACGACGATGGATCGGCCGGGCTCGCGGTGGGAGTCTCGGAAGATTTGGTGAAGAAAGGGATCAAGTCCAACGATGTGATCAAGCCGATTGCCGAGTTGATCGGAGGCAAGGGTGGTGGGCCGCCACATCTCGCGACTGCCGGCGGAAAAGACGCGAGTAGGCTCACGGAAGCACTCGCGAAGGCGGTAGAATTGGGGAGCGGGCTGTTGAGCCGATAACCCGGGAGGACCCCATGTCGCAGCCGGTGAATTTGGAAACCGATTCGCGATTCCCATCTGGAAAGTGGGTTGGCTTCTTCGTCGACAAGCGGATGCCCGGCAAGCAGGAGATGGAACTCACGCTGCTGTTCGCCAATGGCAAAATGACCGGCGATGGACGAGATCGCGTTGGCACGTTTACATTCAACGGCAAGTACGATCTGAACGATGGAAAATGTGAGTGGGTGAAGAAATACGTCAATGCCCATGCCGTTGACTATCGCGGCTTCAATGAAGGCAAAGGCATCTGGGGAACGTGGGAGATGCACTGGGAAGGGGCGGTATTCACAGGCGGCTTCCACATCTGGCCGGACGGAATGGCCGACCCGACACAGCCCGCTTCAGAAGAGGAAGCGGATACGCCATATGAAATCGATACGAACGAATCCGGGGAACGGGAACTTGAGTTGGCTCCCATCTGAATCAATGCTAGGAATCAACGAAAAAAGAGGGCTGCCCGCACTAGCGGCTTGCCCTCTTTCGGTTTCGTCGTGCGAACGGCAAGTGGCCTAATGGACCAGCGTGTCGTCCTCGTGCTTCCCTGGCATCACACCGATGGGCACATCCGCATCCGATGAATGACTATCGACGGCCGCGCCAACGGGATCCAGCTGAAACTGCATCCGTCGGACGTGAACTTCGGCCCGGTCAACCGACACATCACGGGGGGCTTCAATGCCCAAACGAATACGGTCGCCTTTCACGGCAACCACCGTCACGCGGATGTTCTCGTTGATGATGATCTCTTCGCCAACTCGACGGGACAGGACTAACATGATGACCCTCCTTGGTTGGGGTGACAACACCCATACTGTACAGACGACAGTCAACACTATTCCTTTAAGCAATATCTAGACCACATCGGGGGATTTGGCAAACTCAGTAGGTAATACGCTTCAGACGACGCAGTCTTACTGAAAAATATCATCCCAGACCACTCATATATCCCAAATTGGTGGTCGTGAGCGGTTTAAAGTCAGTTTTGACCAAGTGTTCAGCTGAACGAATGTCTAATCCTGCTAAGCCCATTTGCGAGGTTTTTGCGCAGGTTGCGCGGACCTAGTGTCGCGCATGCGGGCAGGATCGATTTACGTGGAGGGTGGATCGCGACTCGCGGCCTCGCCCTTGGAAGGCTAATTTTTTGGCAGCCGATTTGCCTTAAAAGCCGACCAGAACCACGCACTCAAGCCTCCGGCGTCACGAGCTAGCCGAGTGGCCCAGCGCCGAAACGAGATCGACAGATCCTCGTCTCCCTCCGTCGGGGCATATTCGCGAACCGCATCCTCGCCTTGCTTACGTGCCTCGACAAATGCCGTCCGTCCTACTCGTTGGACTCGGATCAGGGACACGGTGAAGGCATGCAGAATTCTCGGGATATCGTCGAGTTCGTCTTCGTCTACGTTTTTTACCAGCGAGGCTGCTCGTTCGGTCCGCCCCTCCAAGGCCTCCTCGAAGGCCAGCCATACTCGAAAATCCTCGATCGAGGGATCGTCCGCTGGGAGATCCAGTGCGAAAACGGTGACGCGCCGAGCGTCGTCTGTTTTTCCGAGATGCCGAAACGCGTTGACCAGTGGATGCAGCATCCAGGGCTCGTCGAGACTGCGAGTTTCCCAGTCGGCAGCCCAAGTCACAGCCATTTGGTAGTCGCGCAAGCTCACGAGGGCAGTGAGTGCCTTCGCCCAGCCGCGATGCGTCTTCCGGATTTCGTCGTCGTGAGCACGGAGCAGCTCGTGCAGTCGGTGGCGCTGTGTCGCCACGGCCAACGAATCGAGTGCGGCATATAGCACCTCGCGGCCGTCCTCGCCCACACTCAGGTATGTGGGCAGCGCATCCAGGAAGGTCCAATCGTTCCGGGCCATGGCCCGATCGACGACTAGCCGAGCGATCGGCTGTGACATTTGGGTCTTCACTGCCTCGTCGACGGCCTGATCCACGGCATCGCCGAAACCGACTTCAGTCATGGCGAAAGCGGCCTTAGTGACGACAAATGGAGGCACATCTTTCGCGAGGAGCAGGGTCCGGAACGCCTCGCCTGCTCCGTCGCGATCGCCGCGATGGCACTTCAGGCGGACCGAGCGCAGATGGACGTGGGATCCGCCCACGTGCTCCTCGAGGCGAGCGAGCACGCGTTCCGCTTCGTCCGTTTCTTCGTCGATCAACAAGGCATCGAATAGGCTGATGCCAGCAAAGGCGTATGCTGGATCAAGTTCAAAGGCTTTGCGAAAGTCGATCTTGGCACCGCGACGGTCCCCTACGGTTGCTCGTGCCTCGCCTCGATAGCCGAATGCCGATGGATCGTTCGGTGCCAATCGCACGAGTTGCTCGGTTGCCTCCAGATACTCGGGGTTTGACTCTTCTTCCTCGTACCAATTTGCGAGTTGTTGCCAGCCCCAAAAATAATCGGGGTCGGTGTTCGCAATTTCGCGCATCTGAGCAATCGCGCTGGCATGATCGCCCCGTTGCCAGGTGATCCACCCCGCACGGCCGCGCAAGATTAGCGGCGGCCGATCTCCCCAAGCCGGCGGGTGGCAAGTCCGAATCGCTTCGTCGTATCGGCTTAGCCGAGTCAGCAACTCGGCCAGGACGTCATAGGCCTGGGCGTAACGCGGATGAATCTCGGTTACACGCTGTACCAGCCGGATTTTTTCGTCGGGAGATCTCTCGCTCCCGCTTGCACTTTCCAGCCAGGCCATGAGGATCCAGGGATGAAAATCATTCGCGGTTTCCAACGTTTCTCGCAGAATACGATCGACCTGCTCGCTCCAGCCAGCCTGCCGCAACTCGTTGGCCGACGAGTTGATGGGCCAGGTGGAATCGCAGTGTAGCGTGACGAGTTCGCGAAAAGCGTTCTCGCCTGCCTCCTGGTCATTCGTGCGCGACGCAAGTTGAGCGATCCGAGCGAGGATGTACGGACGACCGCCACCGGAAATGTGCTCTTCGAGCACGGCCAGTGCGGCCTGAGCCTGGGGGTATTCTTCATCTTGCAAATGCGCATCAAACAGGAGCATCCCTGGGTAGGAATAGTCTGGCTCCAGTTCCTGAGCATCGCGCAGGTCCTCTTTGCCGCCGTCGCGATCTTCATTTTGCAAGCGTGCTTCGCCGCGCATGGCCAGTGCAATCGGGTTGTCCGGTCGCAAGTCCACGAGCTTCTCCGTCGCTTCCAGGAATTCCACCGGCCGGCCAGCCTCGTTGTACCACTCGGCTAACTGTTGCCAGCCCCAGTAATAGGTCGGCTCCAGGGTCACGAGTGCTTGCATTTCCCGGCAAGCAAGCGGGAGATTGCCTCGCCTTGCTTCGACCCAGGCAGCCCGCCCCTGAAGAATCATGGGTGGGTCGTGTTCAAAGACCGCCGGAGTCGCTGATGCCTTGGCCTCGTCGTAGCGGCCCATCTCGGCAAGTCGCTCGGCCTTCAGGTCGTATGCCTCCAGACCGCGAGCGTTCAGGATGATCACCCGGTCCAAGGACGCCAGAACTTCCTCGTTGTTCTCCGGCCCCTGCAGAGTGCGAGCGAGAGCCAGCCAGCCGCGTGGGTCGCCTGGTCGCAGTCGGCAAACCTCACGAGCAATGTCCGCGGCACGGGCCGGCTCGTCCATTTGCTCCGTCCACATGCTCAGGTGTCGCCAAGCCCAGTCGTATCCCGGGTCAATCTTCAAGGCGATGCTCAGCCGATCGACCGCTTCTCTCCGGAGTGCTTGCACTTCGTCGGCATCGGCGAGGTCGTCTTGTTCGGCGACCGACCACAAATTGTCCGCCAGGTAGCCGTGATTCACGGGATCGAGAGGCGAACGAGCAACGGCCTGCTCGAGAATGACACGAGCCTCGTCGATTTCCTCGTTTGCCTCCATGGCATCGGCCAGTTCGCGTGCGGCATAGCTCCATCCCGGTGCGACGTGAACGGCCTGGCGCAGGGCCTCGATCTGAGCCTCGCGATCTTCTTGTGCATTGCAGACTTCGGCAAGGTCCATCCACAGTCGTGACAAAAGCGGAAATCGTTCGACGGCCTCCTTGGCCAGTTCGCGTGCTTCCTCGACGCGGCTAACCAGGCAGAGTTGTTGAATCGTGACGGACCACGCTTGCCAAAGTTCCTGATGCTCATCGAAAATATCCTGCAACAGGCGCATCAAGTCGTCTGGTTCGATGGCTTCGTGAGCCTGGGCGGCCTGCTCCCGAAATGCCAGCAGCCCATCGCCGAATTTTCGTTGTCGCTTTAATTCCTCGGCGACGAACTCGATCATCTCATTCTTCTCTTCTTCACCACGTGCCATCGAGAAGAGTTCGACGATGGCGACTTCGTTGTCGACCGATTTGCGAACGGCTTCCTCGTATATCTCGCGGGATTCGCCCGGTCGATCGGCACGAGTCAGCGCATGGCCCAGAGCGTAGTAGTACGAAGGACTGTCCGGTTCGAGCTGGAGGGCAACTTCCAGGATTGGAAAGGCCTCGTCCGGCTGCGAATGGTTCGCGAGATGGAGAGCCAACTCGCGGTGAGCCCAGGCATCATCCGGACAGATGTCGATCAGTCGTCGAAGTGCAGGCTCTGCGGGCGAGGGGCCTCCGTCCGGAACCGACTCGCCACGCAGCCAGTCGATCAACAGTTGCTGCAGGGGATAATGGAGCGGGAAGCGATCGCAGAGGGCTTGCGCCCAGGCGATGGCCGCGGGTCTCCCTTCGAGGTCGGCAATTGCTCGGGAGGTATTCCGGTGAATGTCGGCCGAGAGCGGCTCCTGGAGAAGAATCTCCTCCCACGACTGTCGGGCTTCCGTGAGGTCGGCCCGTACCAACGCCTGGCGTGCCGCGGAACGCAACCAGGATGCTCGGGTGGCCAGTGGGCGAGCCTGTTCGAGTAACTTTCGTCCTTCGGCCGGCTCGTTGTAGTTCGTTTTCATCTCGCTGGCAAACAGCAACACCTCGCCGACTTCGTGCGGATTCCATGGTCCCGCTCGATTGGCGTCCGGTGGGGCCCAGCATGCCTCCAGCGAACCGAAAGCTGCGTCCATCTCATCGTTTTCACTCAAGGCATAAAACATCGCCCGCGCTGGTCCTGCGACTTTGCCCTTCGAGCGTTCATAGCGAGCCTTTAGAAAGCGCATGGCCTCCGGTGCTTGCTCGATTGCCCGGGCGGCCCGGAAATAAGCCTCGGCGAATTGTTCGTCGCGATCCTCGAGCGATGCGGCAAATCGATACAGCTCGGTCGCTTCTTGAAATCGTCGCTGCTCCCAGAGCACGTTGCCGAGAATGTAGTAGCCTGCCGGGGCGTAAGGCCGTTGGCGTACGGCCCGCCGCATCAGTCCCTCCGCCTCTTCCAACTGATCGAAGTCCGTCAAGAGAGCTTGAGCGTGGTGATGTGCGAACAAGGGATCCGCGTCTTTGCGTCCGAGTTGCCGTCGGGTTGTTTCGGCCCGCTCTTCTTTTCGCCCAAGTTCCCGGAGCACATTCAAACGGTTGAGCAGAAATGTGTTGTCCTCCGGGAAAAGTCCCAGCAGAGCATCGATTGCGGCGAGCAGCAGGGTGGGATTGGCGTCGTACCTTGCGATTGCCAGGCGTGCCAGCCGCGTTAGGCGATGCCCAGTGTCCTCCGTCTTTATCCGCTCGTAAATGGTGATCGCTCTGGGTCGCTCGTGCTGATGGATCGCCAACTGGATTTCGTGCAGGGATTCGTATCGTGAACGATCCGGTAGTTCGAGCCCATCGAGGCGATGAGCTTCCGATTCCGGAAGCAACAACAAACCACGGGGGCCCGAAGCGGAATACCGTTCGATCAATGACGCAAACGGTGACTCGTTCGGCCGTCGCTCGGCAGCATCAATCAGCCAGAGAGTTCCCCGAATTCGGTCGCTGCCCACGGCTAGTTGGGTGTGGCTGTAGCCCGCGTCGATCAGCGTGAATAGGAACGGAACACCACGTTCGAGCAGAGAATAGCAAGCCTCGGCCGTGGCGGTGAACTCCGCAGTCAAGAAACCGTTCTCGATTCCCCACATGCGTTCGCGAACGTCTTGCAATCCATCCTGAGACGAGAGTTCTTGCGAGATTGGCTGGACCGCCACCTTCCAGTGTCGTGCCAGGAGATCGTAAACCGTGACGGTCTTCCCACCCGGTCCGACCATTGGAAAATCGAGTCGAACGGGCAGAGGCGGCGTTGCCGTCTTCTCCACTCGCTCGGCGAATTCTGTGTAAAAGGATTCTTCAGCCTTGCGAGCCTGCTCGCCGACGGACGCATACTCTCCCAGAAAGTAGGCGGTGTCCGCTCGCCGGGCCGCCAGCCATTTCTCGGTCTCTGCGTCTCGCAAGGGCGAGAGTTCGGCGTAACGCTCGTAACTCTGCCGGGCATCGTGATAGTGGCGGAAGTCCATCTGCAACGCGGCGAGATGGGCCAGGACGATCCCGCTCTCGATTTGCGAGGAGGCTTCCGTCAGTCGGTCGATAGCCTCCCGTTCGCGTCCGAGCACCTGGAGCAAGTGTGCTTCGGCCTGGACGCCTGGACGAAAGAACGGCACCAGATCCAGGGCACGTCGCGCGGAGAGGAGCGCTTCCTCGGGACGTTCCGCGAACTCAAGCACGGCCGCACGTTCAACGCTCAACCAGGCCCGGTCGTGCGACATGCTCTCCGCGCGAGTCAGCCAGCGGTCTGCTCGGTCGAAGTCTCGAAGCCGGGCACAAACAAACGCGTGCAAGCCGCACCAGTCGGCCCGGACTTCCGGGGCGGCATCGTTCCAATCTTGCTCCGGATGCGAGCGGAGAAATTTCCAGCAACCGAGCGGCCCGAATTTTTCGAGGCGATAGCGGGCGTGGTAGTAAATCGCTTCCGGATGAGCCGAGGTTTCCCGATAGGCGCGAAGGTGCATCCAGCGACCCGGTCGGGCCGCCCCGAGTTGGATCGCCAATCGTCCGCCAAGAAGTCGAGCTGGAGTGGTGGACCATTCCGCGAACGGGCCGAATTGTTCGGCAATCCGCAAGGCTTGGATGTACAAGCCGCGAGTATACAGATCGCGGATCGGGGCCAACTCCGCCGTGGGTATTTCCATGCCGATTCCAGATGCGTTCTCTTAGGACGGGTCACAAACTCGTGGCAACGCTGCGATCCTGAAAACGCCAGCCATTACTCCGTCGCTGTGATTCGGGCCGCCTCTGCGAGCGGCCCGAGAATATTGAGCACATTTCCAAGTTGCGATAGCCGCATCCCGTAACGATCGAGAAACTCTCCCAACGAAAACTCATCGTCGATCGAACTATCCTCGTGATCCGTCAGTCGGTTGGAGAGGTCGTCGACCAGACGAAGGAACGCCCGCTCGACGTGTGGGAACGCCTTCAGGCAACCGTCGCCGGCGTTGGGAAACTCTTCCGACCAACGCCTGAAGAAGGCGATCCAGCGACTGCTGGAATGGTGGGCTTCGTGTGCGGCACGCAAATAAGCGAGTTGTTCGCGCTGAACGTCGATCAATTCGCGAAGGAGCGATTGCTCCAACTCAACGGGAGGTATCTGCGGCGGAGCCTGGAAAGCGAACGTAGGGGGAGCCACCACGTACTGAAAATGCATATCGGCCTCGACGACAACACGAACAAGGATACTCGCGTATTATACGAAGGGACGCAACTGATGCATGGCAGGTTTTGCTTCCCTTTGGTTCCCTCATGCGGTCTGATAGAGTTTGTGGAAGGAATGACTTCACGGAACTTCGCGATGTCTGTCCCCGACCGACGAAATTTCCTTCACACTTCCGTACCCATCGCACTGGCCACCCTCGCAGGTCAAGCCGCATCGCCACCCCCTCCCAAACCCAAGGCCAAGGGCGAGGATGGCCTCAAGGCCCGTCCGGGTGATGAGGACCTCGCACTACCCAGTGGTGCGACCGGGAGACTCGGCACAACTCGAATGCGTTTGCCAGGGTATCTCAATCGGCTGGCTTTCTCAGCCAAGGGAACGACGCTTGTTGCTGCGAGCGGCGAGGAGTTACGCGCCTGGGATCCGAAGACCGGTAAGGTTCTCTTTCGAGTCAGCTATCCCGCGGAGAGGAACGTCGACTCGGGACGACTCACTTCGAGAGATACGTTTGCCTTGCTCGCGAGGCCCAGTTCCGGCGGGCACACCACGATTTGCCATTACGAATTTGTGTCGGGTAAGTTGCTGTCCGCTACGCCTCCCATAGTTTTCGGGCAGGCTCAATCGACCGCCTTCTCGATCGATGGCTCAATGATGGTCGCGGTCCTGCTGGAAGGGCTCACCCTGTTCGAGAGCGAAGGCGGAAAACAAAAGTGGCAGGAGTCGGTTCGTTCAGAATCCACGGGCGGCTGCTGTTTCACGGACGATTCCACCACGATCGTGCTGGCAAATAGGGGCTCACTCACTTTCCACGCCGTGGCCACGGGAAAAGTGGTTGCGACCTTGAAATACGAAGTCCCAGCGCCGGATGCGAAGAAGGAAAAGCCTGGCGTCGCGGACACGGATTGGGTTCGAAATCCGTTGTCGTCTCCGGACGGGAAGTGGATTGCCGCAAGCGTCGGCGACGAGGCCAAGACCGTTTGCTGCTGGGACGTCAAAGCCACGAAGCTGCGACACACGTTCAAGCCGGCTGCCAAGGTCATCGGTTTCGACAAAGCGGGAACCGAGTTGCTGACCTACTACCAAGGCGTGGCGACCTTTTGGAATCTGCTCGATGGCAAGTCACGCTCGTTCGACGTGCCCACAGAAGATGATTTGGCACTTTCACCTGACGGAACGATCCTCGCAGCGACGGCTGACGATTCCGCGATCCTCTTCGACGCAAAAACGGGCAAGCAGCTTCCGTATGGCGCCGATCCACCCGGCCTGCCGGATCGACTTCGGTGTTCCGGAAACACTCTCTCCGGCAGGCTGACTCAGTGGGGCGGGTGGGTCGAGTGGAACCTGCGTGACGAAACCAGCCGAAACATTCGGGCGAAAAACGCGAGTGGTGTTATCCCACTCGTGATTTCACGGGATGGCAAAGCTGCCGTGTACCAGAAAGAATCCAATTTTGAGTTGCGTGACGTGGCAACCGGGTCGTTGCTGGTTAGTAGCAAAAGCGACGGGATTGCGAAGGAATCCTTGGGGGCGACGACTTCGCCCGATGGACAAACTCTGATTGCCTGGCGAGCCGAAGAATTGATCACCGTTCAGGCGGGGGAGACGAAATCTCGGAAGATCCCACGACCCGGAGTGATCGGCATGAATTCCGGCATTTCCGTGGCAGAGAACGGCAGACTCGTTGCAGTTGGCATCAACAGTAATGGCAGCCGAGGAGCCGTGGACATCTTTGATCTGTTCGAGTTTAGGTTTGTGCGCCGTTTCGAGACAAGCGGGGACGTGAACCAGCTTGCTTGGACTCCGGACGGCAACTGGTTGGCAGTCGCCCACGCCGGCGAGAACCCACAAGGCCGCTTCGGTCAGCATGGGTTGGCCACGGTCTTCGATCTCACCACGGGCAAGGCGACGCTGAAGGTCCCGCAGGACGAGCAACGCGAGCAGTGTGTCGCCATCTCGCCTGATGGTCGGATGCTTGCCCGGCTAGAGGTGGCGAGCAAGATCGCCATTTGGGAAGTGTTGAGCGGCAGCCTACGTCGTCGCCTGGATGGCGGAGGGGCGGTCGTTTCGCTGGCGTTCACCGAAGATGGAAAAACCCTGGCCGCCAGTGTTCGTGGCGGCCCGATTTTCTTGTGGGATTTGTATGCGGGTGGCTGGCGGATACCCGTTAGTCCGGGCTCACTCGAACAAGCGTGGGCGGATTTGCGCTCCCCGGATGCCGCGCTTGCCTTCGCCGCGATGCGGTTGTTCGCTTCTTGCCCGAAGGACGCGATTCCTTTCTTGCAAATCAACGCGTCGCCTCTCGCTTCGCCAGATGCCGAGCAAATCCGCAAGTGGATCGACGAACTCGATCACCGCGATTTTCGAAGACGAGAGTCGGCCATGAAGGGGCTGGCTTCTATGGGCGAACGCTCACGTGGCCCGCTCCGCGACGCTCTCGGCCGTACGCTACCCCCCGAAACGCGGGAACGGATTGAGCGGCTTCTTGCTGCGGACGGCCGGCTAACGCCAGAGCAGCTTCGCCTAATTCGGTCCGTCGAAGCGATGGAGGCGGTCGGGACTCCAGAGGCGGCTGCGCTACTGGCCCACTGGTCGACAGGTGCGGCCGGGGCGACGTTCACGCGAGCGGCGGTGGAAGCAAAAAACCGGCTGAAAATGAGGCTCAGGTAGCTGAGCCCAGGGACGGCTGTCCCGGGGCTTTCAGCTACTTCATCCCGATGCGAGCCATTGCCTCGGTGATCACCGTCTTGATCAACTCGGCGTGAGAAATCCCCATTGCCTTGCAGATCAGCAGCAGATCGCCGGAATCGGGGTTCAGGCCGGGCAGGGGATTGGCTTCCAAGAAGTAAGGCACGCCATCGCGAACACGGAAATCGATGCGGGCAAGATCGCGACAGCCCAGGATCTCGAACGCCTCCAGAGCCGCCGTCTCGATCGCAACTATCGTTTCATGCGGCAGCTTTGCGGGGGTTTCGTACGATACGCGGCGTTCCCAGTCCCGCTTCACTTCCAGGCTGTAGACGAAGCGGTCGGTTTTCTGCTTTGGCACGACGCGCATGCAGCCGATCACGCGTGGCGGATCATTTCCGACGACCCCGACCGTGACCTCTTCGCCGGCAATGAACTCTTCAAGCAGCACGCCCTGGTTGTACTCATTGCACAGGCGAACTACTGTCGGGCCTACATCCTCCAGTCGTTCGATTAACGACGTGGCACGAATCCCCTTGCTCGATCCTTCCCATACCGGTTTGGCGATGAGCGGGAGCTTTAAGCCCGTTTCTTCGACCATGCCGGGAAATTCTTGATAGTCTCCATCGTAATCGCCATCAGGCAGCGAAATGAAAAGACCTTCCGGCACCACTACGTTCGCGTCCTGGACGGTTCGACGGCACATATCCTTGTCGAGGCATAGTGCGAGCGTGAGTACGTCCGAACCGGTGTGCGGGATGCCGAGCATCTCGCACACGGCGGGTACGCGAGCTTCGCGATTGCGTGAAGTGCCCGTACCTTCGGCCAGGTTGAAAACCAGATCCGGCGGATCGGCAAGCAGCTTGGTCAGAAGCTCACGACCATCGCCAAGTTCGACCGGCGTGTGCCCCATGGCACGGATCGCTTCCGCAATCGCCTGGATGGTAGCGGGGCTGTCGAACTCTTCGTGGAGGTCGTCCGGGGCACCCTCCGGAAGAGGGCCCTTGGGCTTGAGATCGAATGCGATCCCGATCTTCATCTTGATGACTCCACAAAAAAACGCTGCCAGCCTCGCGCATGCGAGACCGGCAGCGTTTATCCTATCAAACCGCTCAGTCTGCGAGAGCAGCGACTTTACGCCGCCGCTTTACGGGATTACGAAGTCCCAGTTCGAGAAGCGGCTGCTTGGGCTGGGAAGGAGCCAGCTCGGGATGCGAGGGGGCGGACCCGCCTCCGCAACTGCTTCCCATTGCTTCACCCAGTGCCCGCTGTTTTCGACGGGCCATGCGTTCGTTGCCTTCGGGAATGATGACCGTTCGTGTTCCCTGAAGAAGTGAACTTACACCACGAGTAAAGGTTGGCTCGGTCGTGGCTGGTTTGTCCTGGGCCTGGTAACGAACGATCTGGCCCTCGAAATTTCGAAGGACAACGGCATCGTCGCCGGCAGAGATCAGATAATTCGGCATGACTGGGATCTTACCACCGCCGTGCGGGCTATCGATGACATAGGTCGGGATGCCGAGGCCAGACATGTGCCCGCGCAGCCCTTCCATGATTTCGATTCCCTTCCACACGGAGGTGCGGAAGTGTCCAGCTCCAATCACCGGGTCGCAGTGGAACAAGTAGTACGGTCGCACCTTGATTCGCAGCAAGCCGCGAAGCAGCGAACGCATCGTACCCAGATCGTCATTGACGCCCTGCAACAGCACGGAGTGATTGTTCACCGGCATACCTGCCCGCAGGAGGGCATTGCAGACTCGCTTCGCTTCCGGGGTGATTTCCCGCGGATGGTTGAAGTGCGTTTGAATCCAGACTTTGCCGGATGAAGCAAGCAGATCGATCAGGTCCTTGTCGTAGAGTCGCTGCGGCAAGGTGACGGGCACCCGAGTGCCGATCCGGATCACATCCACGTGCGGGATGGCCGAGAGGCCGTCCAGAAAGAACTTGAGCTTGCTGGTAGGGAGAGTGAGCGGATCGCCACCCGAAACGATGACGTCTCGGATTTCGGAGTGCTTGGCGACGTACTCCACCATGCGGTGATCGTCGTGGGAAACCGAATCCCATCCGCCCCTTGTCAGCGTGGCTCGCTTCCGCGTGCAGAAACGGCAGTACATGGAGCAAGCCGGCGTGGTCACAAGGAGAGCACGATCGGGATAGCGGTGCGTGAGACCGGGGACTGGGGAGTCCTTGTCTTCTTCGAGTGGATCTTCGAGTTCGTAGCCAGAGGGGTTCTCTGCCTCGAGAGGCGAAGGCACCGACTGCAAGCGAATCGGATCTTTTGGGTTGGTGGGGTCGATGAGGGAGAAGTAGTACGGTGGAATGACCACCTTGTACTCGGCTTCCAGCTTGCCGATGACTTCCAGTTCTTCCTCGCTGAATTCGATCAAGGTTCGGAGCTGACGAACCGACCGAACGGCATTCTGCATTTGCCATCGCCAGTCGTCCCACTGTTTTTTGGGAACGTTTTTCCAGGCTTGGTGGCGGCGCGGGGTACTCGGGGGCTCGTCATCTTCAAAGGCGGTCGGGGTTTGCGGGACCGTCGCGGGCTCCAGAGTGGCGCTGACTTCCATTTCGCTCATACGGGTGCGGTGACCTCCAAGATCATGGCTCCCGGCTTTAGTAGAACTCCCGCAGTCCAACCGCCGGGTACAATTTGATCGATCGAAGCATGTCGATACGACCGTGTTAGTACGATATGGTAACGTCGACTCTCGAAAACACAAGTTCTCTCTTGTGCTTTCCGTCCAGTTTTGCATTTTTTTTATCGCATCAGTCAATGTTGATGCGTTCTGCGGAGTCCGAAAAATGTCCGACTGAGCCATCCACAAATCGCGGATGCGAAGATTCCGTGAGGATCGTGAAGGCACAAAGCAACGCATAAGATTTTGTTTGTGGGTCAATTCGTCGAATAACGCAGGAGGCGGATCAGCCGTATTTTTCAGAGTTTCTTGCGTCACTCGTCAGCTGAACGTCCGTCATCATCCGAGTTCCGCGAGCGCGGCGATCAATCGATCGATCTCCGACGACGTGTTGTAATGCAGTAGTCCGACTCGCACCATGCCGTCGGGCTCCACGCCGAGAGCTTCCGTGAGCGGCAAGGCGTAGTAGTTTCCATGCCAGGCGAAAATATTTCTCTTCGCAAGGTGTTCGACGACTTCAAACGGCGACTTTCGCATGTGCGTGAACGATACCGTAGGCACCCGTTCGCTGAGACGCTTTGGATCGATAATGCCCCGAACGCGAATGCGAGGTAGCGAGGCGAGGCCGGTGAGCATCCGACCTCCCGCCTCGCGTTCGTACTGTTCGATCGTGGCAAACGCTCGCACCAGCGACTGCCTTCTGCCCGTGCGCTTGCCGAGAGAATGGCCAATCTGGGCAAGATATTCGATCGCAGCACCGACACCGGCGATGGCGGCGAAGTTCTGCGTGCCCGTCATCCAGCGATCGGGCAACGTCTCGGCACACGGCCGCACTTTGTACGCGGGAAGCGATTCCATCAACGCCCGCTTTCCATACAGGATGCCGACGTGCGGGCCGAAGAACTTGTACGCGGAGCAACAAAGGAAGTCGCAATCCCAGGCCGTCACGTCCATCGAAAGATGCGGAGCATAATGAACCGCATCCAGAAACACGAGCGACCCCGCGGCATGGGCGAGCCGAATCATCTCGGGGAACGGGTTCCGAGTTCCTACGGCGTTCGACGCACAACCGATGGCCACCAGTTTCGTGCGAGAGGATAACTTTTGCCGAAAGTCGTCCAGGTCGAGGGTGCAGTCCTCGGGATGGATTCCCACGTGCCGTGCGGTCACCCCGCGATCTTGAGCCGCCCGCACCCAGGGGGAAACGTTCGCGTCGTGGTCCAATCGCGTGACGATCACTTCGTCCCCCGGCTTCCACGTTGTCGCAATCGCCCTAGACAGGGCAAACGTGATCGTCGTCATGTTCGCGCCAAACGAGACACAACCATCGTCGGTGGTTCCGAGAAGATCAGCACAGGCCCGACGGGCTTCGTCCACGACAGCATCCGATTCCCGGCTGGTCGAGAACGCCCCGCCATGATTGGCGTTATGGTTGACGTAATACCCCGAGATCGCGCCGATGACCGACTGCGGCACCTGGCTGCCTGCCGGGCCATCGAGAAACACTGCATCGCGACGCAGCGCGGGGAACTGGTGGCGGACGGATTGGGGGTCGAAGTTCATGGAAGATTCAAATCAGAGGAGGATTGGGATATTGAAGTCGCCGCCCTGGCTAGCGGATTGTTCGCGCCGGTCCACCACAACATATTGATGAGCGTGAGGGTTCTTCTCGTCGGGGGCATGCGACTCGCGATGCATGACTTCCCATGCGAAGCCCTGGGGAGTAGGAAATTCCAAGGGGAAGTGTGCGGTGCCTCTGAACTCGCCTTCCACAAACGTGATGTACAGCCGATTGGCACGTGACCGGAACGCCCGATAGACTTCCCCACCGCCGACGATAACCAATTCCTCAGCCACTCCAGCCAGTCGGAGAGCCTCCTCCACCGAGTGCGCGACCAGCACGCCCTCGGGGTGGTAGTCCGTTTTCCGCGTCAGCACGATGTTTGTTCGCTTGTCGAGTGGCCGGCCGATATGTTCGAACGTGGTTCGGCCCATCACGATGGGCTTGCCCAGGGTCAGCTTGCGAAATCGCTTGAGGTCGGCGGGCAGATGCCAGGGAATGCCCTTCTCGTCGCCGATGACGAGATTCCGATCCATCGCGGCCAGGAACGAGATGATCACACCGCCACCTCGCCGGGCAGTCGGCCATGGCTTTGGTAGCCGATCAACTTCAGTTGCTCGGCTTTCACTTCATCGATCGAGCTAAGCTCGCCGACGATTTGCAAAGTGGGCAACGGCATCGGCTCTCGCCTGAGTTGTTCATCGACGGCATCCAGATGATTGTCGTAGATGTGAGCGTCGCCGAAGGTATGAACGTATTCGCCGACCGCCAAGCCAGTGATTTTCGCCAGGATGTGCGTGAGCAACGCATAGGACGCGATATTGAACGGCACGCCCAGGAACATGTCGGCCGAGCGCTGGTAAAGCTGGCTCGACAATCGGCCTTCCGTGACGTTGAACTGCACCAGCGTGTGGCAGCCGGTCGGAATTTTCGGGTCGGGCATGTCGGCCGGGTTCCAGGCGGAGAGAATCAAGCGTCGTGCTTCCGAGGCATGCGGATTCTCGATCACTTTGCGAATCCCGGCAATCAGGTTCGCGATCTGATCCACTTTCCCTTGCGGCCCTTCCCAGCAACGCCATTGCTTACCGTAGACTGGGCCGAGTTCACCCTCGGGCGTGGCCCACTCGTCCCAGATCGAGACCTTATGCTCACGCAAGTAGCTGACGTTCGTCGATCCGGAGAGGAACCACAAGAGTTCATGAACGACCGCGTTCCAGGGCATCCGCTTGGTCGTGACCATCGGAAAGCCGGCCGAGAGATCGAAGCGAATCTGGCGACCGAAGACGCTCAGAACTTCCGGGCGTCGGCCATCGGAGCGTAAGGCCGCCCGCTGGGCCTTGCGGGTGCCGGCCGTTCGAATCTCGCGGAGTAGGTCGAGGTATTGCTTCATATGTCACTTTATCTAGCGTGCAGCGCAGAGAAGGACCAATGGGACTGAGGTGGCTGATATTGGTCCCCTCCGCCCCATTGGTCCTATTTGGGTTGGCCACTGCGAAATGGCGAGCGATGCTCCGCTACTTCGGTTTCGGATCCTTCTTCTTCGGGTTCGCCTTGATTTCCGTTTCCGGCGGATCGGGGTCCGGCACCTTCAGTTCCTTTCGCAGTCGAGCGAGTTCCGTTTCCAACTCCTTCTGCACGGCCGCGTACTCGGCTTTGTCGAACACGCTGGTCAGTTCCTTCGGATCGCTCTTCAAATCGAAGAGTTCCCAGTAATCGACGCCGGGCTCGTAGAAGCGTACCAGCTTGTAGCGATCGGTCACGACGCCATAATGCTTGCGGACGCTGTGGGGGCCGGGGAACTCGTAGTAGTGGTAGTAAAAACTCTTGCGCCAATCGGCGGGTGTTTCCCCTTTCAGGATCGGCCCGAGACTTTTGCCGTGAAGGTCTTTCGGGGTCTCGACACCGGCCGCCTCCAGAAATGTGGACGCGAAGTCGATGTTGCTGACCAAATTGGCGTTCGTCGTTCCCGGCTTCGTCTTGCCGGGCCAGCGGACGAGCAGGGGTGTTCGCACGGACTCTTCGAAGATCCACCGTTTATCGAACCAGCCGTGCTCGCCGAGGTAAAAACCCTGGTCGGAACAATAGACGACGATGGTGTTCTCGCTCAGCTTTTCGCGTTCGAGATAATCGAGCACCTTGCCGACGCTTTCGTCCACGGCCCTGATGCAGCCGAGATAATCGTGCATGTAGCGGTTGTATTTCCAGCGCACGAGGTCTTTGCCTTCCAGCTTCGCCTCTCGGAAGGCTTTGTTGCGAGGCTCGTAGTACGCGTCCCATTCCTTTTTCTGTTCCGGCGTGTGCGTGGCGAGCGTCGTCAGCTTTAGATCGCTCGCGTTCATGGTCTTGGCAATGGTCATGTCCTGCTCGCGTTCCGCCTTGCCACGGCCGGCGTAATCGTCAAACAGGGTATCCGGCTCCGGATACTTGCGGTCCTTGTCGTGTCCGAGGTGCCGCAAGGCCGGGGACCATTCGCGGTGCGGGGCCTTGTGTTGGCACATGAGGAGGAAGGGTTTGTCTTTGTCCCGTTTGTTGAGCCAGTCGAGCGAAACGTCCGTGATGATGTCGGTGGTGTAGCCTTCGTGCTTGACTCGCTCGCCGTTTTTGATCATCGGCGGATTGTAGTAGACACCCTGGCCGGGCAGGATGTGCCAGTAGTTGAATCCGGTTGGATCGCTAATCAAATGCCACTTGCCGACGATCGCAGTCTGATAGCCCGCCTTCTGTAGGAGCTTCGGAAACGTGAACTGCGTGCCGTCGAATCGGCTGTTGGTATTGTTGTAAAAACCATTCGCGTGGTTGTACTTCCCGGTCAACACGCAGGCCCGACTCGGGCCGCAGATCGAATTCGGCACCAGGCAACGATCGAACCGCATTCCTTCCTTCGCGATTCGATCCAGGTTCGGCGTCTCCAGCAATTTCAACGGGTGGCCGTACGCACTCACCGCCTGGTAGGCGTGGTCGTCCGAGAAGATAAAGACGATGTTGGGCGGCTTCTGGGCGAATGCCTGTGTTCCAAAGAGGAGTAATGCGAATGACGTCAAGCGCAAAGACATGGGTATGTTCCTGCTGAGGATGTGTGGCAGCGAACTTTATGATAGTCGTTTTTCGCTCCGCGAAAGAGCGCGAGGCAGACTACTCCCGAAAACGAACTTTTCTCCGAGGGCCAGTCTCACGCTCTTTCGCGGAGTGTAAGGCGAGAGAGATTACCGCTTCTTCTTCGCTTGCGGCGGAGGCACTACGCCGCCGACCGCGAGCCAGAAATCGGTCGTGTTCGTTTCAAATTCCGCGAGCGGAGCTTTCGCCTTTCGATTCGCTTCCGATTCCTTAGCCTTGCCGACAATTCGGAACGATCCCGATGGCCCCGCCTTTTCTGCCGTGAGTCGCAAGGTGACCGTCTTCCCATCCTTCGCGATCGGCAGCACTTCGGACTTGATTCCTTCCGGCAGTCCCTCGGCCGCAAGAATGATCTCCTTGGCATGACCGGCGATGCGAGTGATCGAGACTGGAATGTCGAGCGGCGTACCGGGAGTCATCGCGAAGCGATCGTTGGCGACGCTCAGGGCAAAATCCGGCACGGGCGGGGCAACGCGAAGGTGATACGCATGGCGAAATCCACTGCCGCCGTGCAGGTCCTGCACTTCGATGCGGTATTCTCCGTCGGCGGTTGGCGAGAAGTTCAACTCGGCATCTTTGTTGAGTGGACCGGGTTCGATGCGGGCCAGTTGCTTGTTCGCTTGATCCAGAACGCGAATCACGGGATTCACCATCAGGCCAAGTTCACGCGAATCGACACGAATGTTGAGACTCTGTCCTTTCTTGCCAAGGATGCGAACGCTCTCCGCGACTCCAGGCTTTTCAAGTCGGCTGGTGATCGAGAACGGCGGAGCGAGGGCTTCTGGCGGAATCGACGATCGAGAAGGATGATCGACGACGCGAAGTCGAGCGGAGTTTGACAGGTGCGGCCCATGCACGATCGCGATGTCGTCCTCGAGTTTCGAGGAAACGACTGCACCCGCAGGGATATTCCAGCCTTGCAGTGCGAAAGTCGGGCTGGTTCCACGCTGCACTGCCAGTGGGACCGCATATTCGACGAACGGGCCGGTCGTCAACGTCAGGCGATAGATATACGTCTCGCCACCGGCGAAGCGGATGCTCGAATCCGGCGAGGAAGGAAATGCGAAGAGACGGACGAAGTAGGCTCCGTCCTTCGTGATCGGGCAAACAATTTGCGGATCGAGACCCGACCAGTCGTTGTTCTGTTCCAGAACCGACCCATCGGCCGAGAGCACCTGGAGCACGGCATCCATCGGCGAACGAAAGGTGCCATGGGCATCGAGTGAGGCAACCAGCGTTTCGCCTTTCTTCGCTTTCAAAGTGAAGAGGTCAACGTCGCCTGCTTTTTCTAATCGGCCGTTGACGACGGACGAAGTCGTAATGACTTGAGCCTTGTCGATGTCGTCGTTCGGTTCTTGCTCCAGAGCGTCGGGAAGCGTCCCAACGCTGAACGGTCGTAAAGTGCTCGCGCCCTGCTCGTCGTGTAGGCGGAGCCAGTATGTCCCCGGGACCGCGTCGACCGCGATGGTGACGCTGAGCTTCCCCTTGTCCTTGCCAGACTTCGCGCTGATGGCTTTAGCGTTGGTCCAGACCTGTACTGGCCAGCGTTCAAACGTGCCGCCGGCAGTAATCTCAACGGTCGTGCCTCGTTGGGCACCGGGTGGATGGAGATAAGTGAGAGTCGGAGGTGCAGAAGAGGCGTTCGCCACAAAGACACAAAGACCACAAAGGAGAGAAGACCCAAATCGCGTAATGCTCAGCACGTGCATCTCTCTTCTGTATTCTTTGTGTCCTTCGTGTCATTGTGGTGAAAAGCTGGATCAGCCCATCAGTTCCTTGATCGGTGTCGGGTCGCTGACAATGTGGGCCGGACGGCTTTGTTGGTTGTAGAGGATCTTGCCCGGGTCGATGCCGAGCTTGGTATAGACGGTCGAGGCGAAGTTTTCGGGAGACAACACTCGTTCCACGGCTGCGTAGCCCTTCGTGTCTGTCGCACCGACAATCTGGCCACCCGGAGTGCCGCCGCCGGCGAAGAGCACACTCATCGCGTTCGCCCAGTGGTCGCGGCCCGCATCTTTGTTGATCTGCGGCGTGCGGCCGAATTCGCCGAGGGCGATTACCAGTGTCGTTTCAAGTAGCCCACGCTGTTTCAAGTCGCCGATCAGAGCGGCCACCGTCTGGTCCCACGTGGGCAATCGTTTCTTCAACGTCTCGAACAATTTCGTGTGATGATCCCAGCCGCCATCGTAGAGCGTGATGAACGGCACGCCGGCCTCAACGAGGCGGCGAGCAAGCAGGGCACGCTGGCCGAACGCATTGCGGCCATAGGTCTCACGCAAGCGTTCCGGCTCGCGGGCAATATCGAAAGCAGCCTGGGCTTCCTTGGATCGCATCAATTCGTTTGCTTGCACATAGTGCTCGTCGAGTGCCATCGCCGGGTCGGCAACTTGCTTGTCGAGGAAGCGTTGGAACTTATCGACCTCGGCTCGCTGATCGCAGCGTTCGAGGAAACGTTCGCCAGTCAGGCCGCGAGGCAGCGCCACATCGCGAACGCGGAAGTCGGCACTGCTCGGATTGTCCGACACGACGAAGGGGGCATACTTCGCACCCAGGAAGTTCGGCCCTCCGGAACGCGACATGTCCGGCATCGAAAAATAAGCAGGTAGCCCGGCCGGTGCTCCGCGTTCGGCGGAGGTGACTGAACCGAGACTGGGGTGAAACGAGACGAACGCACCACAGCCGACTGGAATCCGCGGCGGGGCACCCGTCATCATGTAATGGTTGCCGGCCCCGTGGTTGCCTTGATCGTGTCGTATCGAGCGAACAACGGCGAGATCGTTCGCCATCCCCGCAAGGCGGGTCATGTGCTCCGAGAAATGACCACCCGGAACTCGAGTCGCGATGGGCTTGAACTCGCCCTTTAACTCGGATGGAGCATTTGGCTTGGGATCAAACGTTTCGTAATGCGTCGGCCCGCCGTCCATCCAAATCAGAATGCAACTCTTGGCCTGCATTTTGGGCGCAGAACTCTCACCAGCCAACGATTTCAGGCGCAGCGTGTGGGCCAGACCACCGCCAAGCAAGGCACCGAGGCCCAGTTGGAGGCAGTCGCGGCGGGAAAAACCTTCGCAATTCTTACGGCTGGCCATGAGCAGGCCCTTTGGCGGGATGAGCGGAAGGCGGCAAAGCCACAAACCGAAACTAACTCAACTCTTTGAGCATAAACTCACTTCAGGCATTGTAAAGTCGATTCTTAATCGTTGAACACAAACTCCGGCGTATTCATCAACGCCCAAATCAAATCCTCCGCCGCTTTCCGTTTCGTCGTCCCGGTTTTCTCGAAGCGTTTCGCCGCCGCGGTTTGCTCGTTGCTTACCGGCAATCGGCAGTAGGCGAGGAGGTAGAGTTCTTCAACAAGTTGGGGAACCGGCTTGTCGCTCGCCGCAAGCTTGGCGATTCGTCCTTCGTCGGCGGAGATCTTGCGCTGAAGGTTCGGGGCGTTCATCAAGTGCAAGGCCTGGACGACGGAACTGTCGCTGGTTCGCTCACACGGCGGGTCCTGATTCGGATCGGGTCTGCCGAAACTATCGAGGAACAGCGATGGACTCCGCACCGTCCACACCTGCATGGCTCGCGTGCCGCTCGGCATGGCGTCGAATTTTTCGGGGACGCCAGTGGCATCGCTGATGGCATCGAGCAACACTTCCGCTCGCAATCGCTGGCGATAATGTCGCGAATAGTTGCGTGAATCGCCAACGTTCCGTTCATTCGGCAACGTTGACAGGCCGTACACGTACGACGCCGCAATCGTGCGGATCAATTTCTTCAGGTCGTGGCCGTTCTTCCGAAAATCGGCTGCGAGAGCATCGAGCAGTGGCCCGTTGCTCGGCGGGTTCGTGGCTCGCAAATCGTCCACGGGATCGACGATACCACGTCCCATGAAGTCTGCCCACACGCGGTTGACGATCACTTTCGCAAAGTAAGGATTTTCCGGTGAAGTTGCCCAGTCGGCGAAGGCCCGTCGGGGATCGCGTTCAGGGGGAATGTCCATCACCTCGCCTAGCAGGGGCCGAGGTGGGAGCACTTTACCGGTTACGGGATGCTGCACGGTGCCCGTGGGCTGGCTGAAGATGATCTCCTCGCCACCCGAGATTGGGGCCGAGATTCCCTGCCCCTTGTGGCCAATCCGACCAAAGAACGCAGCCAAGCTGTAGAAATCGTCCTGGCTCCAGATTTCAAACGGATGATGGTGGCAGCGGGCACAGTCGAGGCGAACACCCAGGAAGAGTTGGCTGACCATCGTCGTGAGTTCATCGGGCTGGCGACGATTGCGGAAGAACACAGTCGGCCCATCGCGAAAGGTGCTGCCCTGAGCCGTCAGCAACTCGCGAACGAAGTGATCGTACGGTTTGTTGCGTCGGAAGCATTCGCGCAACCAAGCGTCCAGGTTAAAGACGGCCTTGATGCCCGCGTGGTACGGGTTTGGTCTGAGCAAGTCGGCCCACTTGCTGGCCCACCAATCCGCGTACTCCGGTCGTTCGAGTAGTCGCTCGATCAGTTTGGCTCGCTTGTCGGCCGACCGATCCGCGAGAAATGCTCGCGTTTCTTCGGGAGTGGGTAGCCGACCAATCACATCGAGAAATGCCCGTCGATGAAAAGTCGCGTCGCCGGCCATGGCAGACGGAGTTAGATTGAGCTGCTTCAATTTGTCCCACACGAAGCCGTCGATGAAATTGTGACGCGGCAACTTCGTGTATGTTTCGGCAGGCACCTCGCCCGGCATCGGGATCATCATGTTCACAACCGCGAACTTTTCCATGTAGCGGGCCATGATCGCGGCCTCGCCAGGAAGTGGGCCGGCCTTCACTTTGCCGTTCGCATCGACTGAGGCGTAGACGCTTTCATTCGACTGGTAGGTTGCAAGGTGAGTCACATCCTCGATTGTGCCATCGGCATAGTGGGCGGACACGAGGAGTTGTTGCTCTTCCTTGAACGTAAGCAGTCGTTCGCCCGGCGAGACGGAGATCCGTTCCAGCTTGGGTGAATCTGCCGGCGTGCGAGGAGTGCCGGCGATGATCCAGCGTTTGAATGTCTCGTAACCCGGTTCTCCAGCGGGCAGCTTTCGGCCGCCGCCATGAGGGATCTGGCCGCTTGCTTTCTTCAACAACAAGCTGTTTTCGGGAGCGGACGGGAAAAGTCGCCTTCCCTTGCCTTCCGTCACGATGGCGGCAAAGTCGAAATCATGGTCGAAGCCGAGGATCGAGAGGGCGAAGCCATTCTGCCCCCTAGCTTTGCCGTGACATGCCCCTGCGTTGCAACCATGACGCGCGATCAACGGTTCGATGTCTCGCTCGAAGGTGACGGGCTTGGCAATCGCGCCATCGATCACTTTCACCGGCACGCGTGCGATTTGACCGTTGACCGATGCGGTGATGGTGGCAACACCGTCGCCGATTGGAGTAACCAGGCCATCCGCGTTGACGACGGCAATCTTCGGTGCATCCGAGGAGTACACTGCTTCGCGACTTCGATCGATGTTCTTGCCGGCAATCGTCTCGGTCACGAGCAGTCGCTGTCGCGCTTCCTTTCCGCGAAGGATGATCGTGGCGGGTGCAACAACGACATCCGCAAGAACCGGAGCCGGTAGGATCGAACAGGCTAGGAGGATGCGAAACATGATTTGGCACCGTCGGTGGGAGTGAGGAGTTTAGGATAGCGGATCGACCCGCAAGGTGCATGCACGCGCTTTCTGCATCGAACTTTTGTTATATTTCCTTGTTTCTGAGTGACTTGTAACGAACGAAGTGCCAATAAAATGTAGCCAATCGAACCGAACATATACATTTATACACTAGTAAGAAAATAAAGTCAAGCAATTTTTCAGATTTGTTCCGGCTTGACAGTCCGACCGCTCTGGCTATCGTTCGCGGGCCATGAAAGCCAAAATCTGTTCGCTGTTCGTTCTTCTTCTCGCGGGAACTGTCGCGAGGTCCGAGCCCACTTCGGCCTCGCGAATCCTCGTGCTCGATAACGAGAATCTTCTGGAAGGTGAGATTACGCGCGTGGAGGGGGGCTACCAGATTCGTCGGGCCTCCGGTGGCGATTTGATTCTTCCGAACAAACGAGTGCTGGCCATTGTGAGCGATCACAAAGGAGCATTCTCCTTCGTGGCGGATCGTGCCAACCTTCGCGATGCCGACGAACGACTTCGACTTGCCCGTTGGTGTGGGATGAACGAAATGCCTGTCGAGGCACTCGCACAAGCAAAGGCCGCCATCCGGATGCGCCCAGGGTTTGCTGCGGCCGAGCGATTGGTAGCCAGCCTTGAGCTTGCCGTGCAATCGCCGGCTCCGAAAATCGACAAGGCCGTTGTGCAAGCGAAAGCGGAGACGCCGGCTCTGGAAGTGGTCGCGGAAGTTCCCGTCGTTGATTACAACAGCGAATCGTACCCACTTTTCGTTTCAAAGGTGAACGCGATCCTGACCAACGCCTGTGCGGTTTGCCATGCTCGCAACGATGTGAAGGCTTTCCGCTTGACCCGCCTGGGTGGCCGTTCGGGTGCGACGAAGAATCTGCTGGCCGCGTTGCCGTATGTGAATCCGAAAGATCCTGGTGCGAGTGTTCTTCTCACGAAGGCCGTCATGCCGCATGGGGGCGGAACGGAAGCGACGTTCAAAACCAGAACGCATCCGGCTTACCAAATTCTGGAAACTTGGATTCGTTTTGCACGTTCGCCGGAAGGAACCTTGGAGCCGGACGAACCGTTGCCAATTGAGGAACCGAAGAAGCTGCCCGCGGCTATTGCGATCGATTCAAGCAAGCCCTCAACGCCGACGAAGCCTGAGGACGTCTTTGCCCAGGAGAGCACAACACTTCCTGGTAAACCGGTGAAGACACAGGCAAGCGATGAATTCGATCCGGCAATCTTCAACGGGGAAATCCGAAAGAAGTAGGATTGGCGTCCCGCACTCACTTCCTGAACACCTTCGGCATCTCCCCGGAATAGCTGGCCCACAAAGCATCGATCGTGTGGGCCACCCAAATTTCAGGGGCGACTTGTTTCAAGTGTCTGGCGACTTGCATCAGGCAGCCGACGTTGCCCATCAGCACGGCCTGGGCACCTGTTTCTCGAATCTTCTCTGCCTTTCGATCACCCAGGCTCTTCGCCATCTCGGGTTGCGTGAGGTTGTAGCTGCCTGCCGCCCCGCAGCAGATCTCGCTTTCCGGGAGTGCGATCAATTCAAGACCGGGAATCATCTCCAACAACTTTCGCGGGGGCGAGGCAATTTGCTGAGCGTGCCGTAAGTGGCAGGCATCGTGATAGGTCGCCCGGATTGGCAACGGGTGTGTCGGCTGGATGGGGCCAAGATCGACCAGGAACTGAGTGATGTCCTTCGACTTCGCCACGAATTTCTCGGCAGCAGTCGCATGTTCCGTGTGGTGCATCAGGTGGCCATAATCCTTGATCATCGCCCCACAGCCGGCCGCATTGATGATGACTGCATCGAGTTCTTCGAGTTTCGGGCCAGCGAAGCCGAACGCGTTCAGATTCTGTGCCGCGAGTTGCCGGGCCGGTTCTTCCATTGCCGAGTGATAGTGCAGGGCACCGCAACATTGCTGTGTTCGCGGAATCCACACGTCACAGCCATTTTTCTGAAGAACACGAGCGGTGGCGATCTGTGTCTCGGGGTAGATCGCGTCGGCCACGCAACCGAGAAACAGGCCCACCTTCGCACGACGCGGGCCTTCGGCAGGCAACATCTCCGGCAGCGACCCGTAGTGCTTTCGCAGCGTCGGCAGCATGCCGTGCATCTCACGCAAACGACGAGGCAGCAGATGCAACAGTCCGCTCTTTCGCATCAACCAGTCCATGCCGGTCCATTGCGCCAGTCGGGCGGGTGCGAGTGCCAGCCGCGTTCGAGAACGGGACGGAAAGATATTCAAGAGCATCCAACGCTGCAGGCCGCTCAGCGATTTCATCGAGCGGCCCGGTTCCAGCTTGCTCAGATACTCGCGGAACGGTTCGATGAGCTTGCCATACTGCACGCCGGAAGGGCAGGCCGTCTCGCACGCCCGGCAATTCAAACACAAATCGAGATGCTGCTTGACCGACTCATCGAGTTCGAGTTGGCCATCAATGACGCTTCGCATCAAATAAATGCGACCACGCGGACTGTCGGCCTCGTTGCCGTTCTCGACATACGTCGGACACGCGGAGGTGCAAAGCCCGCAGTGAACGCAATCGAGCAACAATTCGTAGTCGATTGCCGGGCCGGACCCGGGCAACAAATTGAGCGACTTCTTCTTTTCGGCAACGACAGTCATTCGGAACCTACCCTTTTATATCCCGTCCACAAATCGACCTGGATTATACACGTTGCCCGGATCGAGTTTCTTCTTCACCGCACGCATCAAGGCTCGATCGGGCGTCGATTGGCCCCAGACCGGAATAACCGATTTCCATGAACTCGGACAACGCGTCACGATCAGGTTGCCGCCGCGAGACACCGCCTCCACCCTCAAACGGTCCAGAACTTCCTTGGCCTGTTCAACTGTCGTCTCACGCGGCAAATGGCCGAAGACAATACCGTTGCCCGCATGAGCGACCAGGGCCAGCTTGGGGCTCAACGAATCTGCGAGTTTGAAAAACTCGCTCGCCTTCGACGGAACCAGGTTGGCCTTGAAGGTCGTCGTCGTGGGCGGAGCGAGCGGAAAGTCGCTCCAGCGTTGAATCATGCCTGTTGCCATCTCGCCCTGGAACTCGCTGGCGAATTTCGTTACCTGTTCGGGAAGTTCCTTGTTCAATTGCGATACTTGCCAGCGAACCGTCTCGGCTTTCTCTTCGAAACCTATTAGCAAGGTTGACATCGTGGCATTGAGGCCGAGCCTGGAGCCCGCTTCCGCATTGGCAATCGAAATGATCGTGGGCCGTGTCACGGTTCGCGGAAGCACTTGATCAAGTACAGTTGAGATCGCATCGTTCGAGCACGGGCACGCCAGCACGACCACGGCCTCCGCTAACGGCTTCACCTTCAGCGTAACCTGCGTGATGATGCCGAGAGTTCCGAATGAGCCTGTGTAAAGCTTCATCAAATCGTAGCCGGCCACGTTCTTGACGACTCGACCGCCGCCCTTGATCTCCTCGGCCCGATCGTTCATCACGCTGATGCCGATCACATAATCGCGGAGCGTACCGTAGCCGAAGCGACGCGGGCCGCTCGCGTTGGTTGCAATTGCTCCGCCGAGAGTTGCTCGTTCCGGAAGGGGAATGTCAACCGGCAACTGCTGGCCTTCGCGCTTCAAGACTTCACGAAGTTCCTTGATCGTGATCCCGGCTTGCACCGTGATTGTCATATCGCGGGCCGGATAATCGATGACGCTCTTGAGCTCGCGAAAATTGACAACGATGCCCGGTTTCGTTGGTGGCAGGCCCCATTCGAGCATGGTGGCACCGCCGACTGGATAGATGGCCTCATTTGCTGCAGTCGTGCGGCGTACGACTTCGCCTAACTCGCCAACTGAAGTCGGTCGATTGAGCAACAATGGCCCATGTCCGTCGATGTACGGTGCGTCGAGCAAAGGGAGTCCTTAAAGAAACATGATTCTACAACGCCGCTCGTCGGCCGGGTTTCACCTGATTCATTTTGCTCGGCTCCGCACAGGCTCCGGACGTGGGCAGCATCTTGTTCGGGCTGCAACGATTCGTTGGATTGAACGCTTCCCGCAAGCGAATCATCATCGCAATATCTTCCGGGCTGAACAGCATCGGCATGAAGTCGATCTTCTCGACGCCGATGCCGTGCTCGCCGGTCACGCTGCCTCCCATGCGGATGCACTCGGACA
>SIAJ01000106.1 GCA_009691845.1 Gemmataceae bacterium | reverse complement strand
GGCAACCGAGAAGCAGAGCCCATTCTTCTCGATGGCTTGCGGCGGCTCGAATATCGCGGCTACGACAGTGCCGGAATGGCAACCTTGACGGGCAGGCAACTTCACCTGCGCAAGAAAGCGGGACGGGTCGGCGATCTCAGTTCGTATCTGAACACGCAACCCGCGCCGGGGTGCATCGGCATCAGTCACACACGTTGGGCGACTCATGGAGCGGCAACCGACAGCAATGCCCATCCACACGTTGCCGGCTCCGGCGATGGGCAGGTTGCCGTCGTACATAACGGAGTCATCGAGAATTATTCGATCCTGAAGCGGCAACTGGAAGCCGAGGGGATCGTTTTCCAAAGTCAGACGGATACGGAAGTCGTCGCTCAACTGATCGCATTTCACCTCGATGGCGATCTGGTCACAGCAGTTCGCAAGGTGCTCAAGCTCTTGAAAGGAACATAAGGCCTGGCGGTTTTGTGCCCGCAGAATCCGGACATGATCGTCGGCGCTCGGCTCGGTAGTCCGCTCGTGGTGGGCCTGGGGGCCGATGAGAACTACCTGGCTTCGGATCCGTCGGCACTGATGGGTTACACCCAAAAAGTCGTCTACCTTCAGGATCGCCAACTTTGTGTTCTGACAGCGGATGAGTTTCACGTCTACGATGGCGACGAAGTTCGCGTCTCGACTTCGGTGCAATCGATCGATTGGGATGCGGGCGACAGCGACAAGGGCGGCTTCGAACACCACATGCTCAAGGAGATTTTCGAGCAACCTGAGACAATCGCGGCCGCGATGCGTGGCCGGCTGGACGAGGCTGACGCAACCGCACACTTCGGCGGTTTGAATTTGGACGCACGACAACTGCGGCGAGCGGAGCGCATTATTCTCACTGCGTGTGGAACCAGCTACCACGCCGGGATCGTAGGGGAATACCTGTTCGAGGAATACGCTCGAATGCCGGTGGAGGTCGAGTACGCCAGCGAGTTCCGCTATCGCAATCCGCCGATCGATCAGAACACGATCGTCATTGCCATCACTCAGTCGGGTGAGACGGCCGACACGCTCGCGGCCTTGCGGGAATCCAAACGCAAAGGGCATCGAAGTCTGGCCATTTGCAACGTGGTCGGCAGTACGATTGCCCGTGAGGCCGATGGCGGCGTGTATCTCCACGCCGGCCCAGAGGTCGGTGTTGCCAGCACGAAAGCCTTCACATCGCAGGTTACGGTACTGGCGATGCTTGCCTTGTTCTTCGGACGAATGCGACACTTGTCGAGCTTGCAAGGCGCGCGAATGATCGAGGAACTGCAAGCAATACCGGACGCTGTCGCTAGGGCCTTGCGTTGCAACGATGAAGTGAAACGCATTGCCCAGAAGTACCACACGGCCACGAACATGTTGTTCATGGGCCGCCAGTACATGTACCCGGTCGCACTCGAAGGGGCCTTAAAGCTCAAGGAAATCAGCTACATACATGCAGAGGGTTATCCTGCCGCTGAAATGAAACACGGGCCAATTGCACTCGTAGACGAGAATACACCGTCGATCTTCCTGACCCCGCGTGGATCGGTGTTTGACAAGGTGATGAGCAACCTGGAGGAAGTGAAGGCTCGCCGGGGCCCAGTCATCGCGATTGCGAGTGAAGGCGATCATCAGGCGGCCGATTATGTTTCTTCCCGAGCGGACGAGGTGATTTTCCTCCCCGACGTACCGGAGTATCTCCAGCCAATTGTGACGGCCATTCCACTGCAACTGTTCGCTTACCATGTGGCGTTGTTGCGAGGCTGCGATGTGGACAAGCCGAGGAACCTGGCGAAGAGCGTGACAGTGGAATAATGCGTGGCGGCAGGCCTCCCGGGCTGCCGTTTTTTTGCACAGACCGGCAAGACTGTGTCCACCAAGTCACTTCGTTATAAAATCGACCGCATTCACAATCGCCAAATCGCGGGTGCCCAGTCGATCCGTGTTGTTGGGCCTCATGGTGAACGTCAGGATCATCTGCTCGCCGTTCGGCGAGGCAACCACGTAGAAATTCTGCACGACCTTGGAGCCTTCAAGTTCACCGCTTGCGGAGACTCGATAGATCCAGCGTCCGCCGTCGGTCGGCACTTCGCCACGCTCGAGAATGCGTTCCTGCTTCCAGCCGGTGCCGCTTTCGACGAGTTTCTCGAACTCATCGGTTGCCAGGTGCTTGCCAGCGCCTGCATTCTTCCAGTGCGTGATGGTGGCCTGGGCGACGAAATCCCCTCGGTCCAAGAGACGCATGAGCACGTGGTATTCCGTTTGGCCAACAAGTTGCCAATCGCGTTCGTGCAGAAACTGGAATCTGCCGCGGGGGTCTTTGTGCAGCAGGCTCTTCATCACAACCGGGATGTCAGTCCCCGTGGGAATCGTGGCAAGTTTTCCAACGAGTAGCTGTTCCGGTTCGGCAGCAAGCAGTTCGCGTTTCAGGGTCGTGAGCGAGTCAATCTCTGCGGCAGGCGAGGCCGGCCCCTGATCGCGAACGTCTTTTTGTTTCCATTCGACAGCAACGATGCGTTTCTTGGTGAGATCGAGCTGCACGGTCGCCGAGATGGTGAGCGTTGCCATCGCGCCATTCTCAATCCCCTTGGCGATCCCTTCGAGAACTACGGTTGCGCTGGAAGCGGTTGCTTCTTTCAGCGTGGCCTTGAGTTCGTGCGAGATGAGCCCATCGAATAGACACAGCGACTGGGCCACGCTGCTTTCCAGTTTCCACGTGTCTCCAACACGAACCTCCTTCGCTGGTAGCAATCCCGTCAAGTGCAGCGTGTCGAAATGCTCCGAAACGACTTCAAGTTCCGAGCGGGAAAGCGGACCGGCCGGGGCGAAGCAGAATAGCGAATCGCCAGGGCGTTGGGCGACGATCAGCCGGTGATCGGCAGCGATCGTTCGGTCGACTGCTGCGCCATCGACGGTTGCTCGAGAGTGGGCTGTCTGATAGTATCGGGCAGACTTTTGAATCAGGCCCTTATTCGTTTCAAGGACGCGTTCAAAAAAATCGTGCTCGTTCTTCGCGGCAATTTTGAGCGGAGTGGACTTGCCATCGCGTGATACCTTCAGTGTTCCGGTCAACGAGGTCGTTGCAACCACGCGAAAACAGTCCCCCTCGCGAATGGACTCAGTGATGCTCACCGTTTGACCGAAGGCTGGGCAGCCCACCGCCAAACTCAGTGCCAGACCAATCATTCGTGCTTGCATGAACGTCCCCGGCGCGCGTATTCCCGTCTCTCTCATCGGCTTGGTGGCTGTTACACTCCAGTTGAGCTAAGTGCCAGGTTGGGAAGAGAAGAATGGCGAACGGGAACTTCGTCAGCCTTTTCCTGGACCACGCGAATTACCAGCGGACTGGACACAATGGGGTGAGTTTCGCACGATATGTAGGAGCATTCCACTTACTCGCACCAGGCCACGTGATGCAACAGACACTCATTCTTTTGAAACCCGACGCAGTTCAACGCCACTTGATCGGCAGCATTCTGCAGCGTTTTGAGTTGAAGGGCTTGCGACTCGCCGCCCTGAAGCTCGTTCAGGCTGATCGTGAGTTAGCCGAGAAGCATTATGCCGTACACAAGGGTAAACCGTTCTATGAATCGCTGCTTTCATTCCTCACGAGCGGACCAGCCGTCGCCATGGTTTGGGAGGGGCGTGAAGCCGTGGCCGTGTGTCGCAATTTGATGGGGCCAACAGACGGGGCGAAAGCCGGCCCTGGGACGATCCGAGGTGACCATGCGATTAGCGTGCAGAACAACCTCATACACGGCAGCGATAGCCCCGAGAATGCAGTCAGCGAGATCGCGTTGTGGTTTGATTCACGCGAGTTGGTGACGTATGCGGCAGCGGATTCGAGTTGGATTGGCTGACTTGAGGGACAGGCCGGGAGGCCTGTCCTACTTGGCAACAATCGTGATCCCAGCCGCATTGGCCACACGGATGGTTTCTTCCTCGTCGATCAAAACTGTCTTTCCAGCCTCGATCGCAAGGACTTTTCCACCTGCGGCCTTGATGGCCGCAATCGTCGAAGGGCCAATGGCGGGAACGTCGAAACGCATGTCCTGATTCGGCTTGGCCACCTTGACGATGACGAAGCCTCCTCGCGGACATAGTTCGCCTGCTCGGCGAATCGCAGCGTCGGTTCCCTCGATCGCTTCCACGGCCAAAACTGCCCGTTCGTTCACCATCACGCTCTGACCGACGTCGAGCCGTCCCATTTCTTTTGCCAGTGCCCAGCCGAATTCGATGTCCGCTTCTTCGCGGGTGGTTGGCGAACGCTTGGTGAGGACTCCGTTTCGCACGAGCAACTCCGGGCATAGTTCAAGGGCCGAGGTGCAAACGAGCCCCTCTTTCGCAAACTCATCGATCAGGGCGAGGGTGATGGTATCGTCCGCGTTGCTGGCCCGTTTGCGAAAAAAATAAAACCGGATCATCCGAATGTCGGGCAGCAGGCTGATCAAACGCGTCGCCGAATAAAGCTTGACCTTGAAGATCTTGCCCGCCATCGTGAAGCGATGGACACCCTCTTTTTGCAAGCAACGAATCGGCCGGTTCAAGGCTGCCATCCGCGACCAGTAAAAGCGATGGCAGTAGGGCTCGAGTTGAGCGCGATCCGCCATGCCACGGATGCCGATGCAAACCACAGGAATGCCGAGCGACTGGGCCTTTTGAGCGAAGAGGACAGGAAAGCGGCCCCAGCCGGCGATCAGTCCGATTGGTTCAGCCGTCATGATTCCAAGGCCTTGATTTTCTTCTTGAGTTCGCGAATATCCTTCACCATCCCAGGCAGTCTTCGACGGCAGAGCATGACTCGCAACTCTTCCTCGATGGGAATGGGTGGTGATCCGAGCAATCTCTGATCGGCCGGCACGTCGCCGTGAACGCCGCTCTTGGCACCCAGCATCGTGCGATCGCCGATTCGACTATGATCGGCTACCCCGACTTGGCCACCCATCATGACGTAATCGCCCGTCGTGACCGATCCGGCAATGCCGACGAGTGCTGCAATCACGTTGTGTTTGCCGATCTGGCAATTGTGTGCGATTTGAACCTGGTTGTCGAGCTTCGTCCCCATCCCGATTCGAGTGGTTCCGAATGTCGCTCGATCGATCGTGGAGCAAGCGCCGATTTCTACATCGTCGCCGACATCTACGTTGCCAACCTGCGGGACTTTCGTGTGTCGACCCTTGATCATGCGGAAGCCGAAACCATCTCCGCCGATCACGGAGTTCGCGTGAATGATGACACGGTTGCCGATGACACAACCTTCGTAAATGACGACGTTCGGGCCGAACTGGACGTCATCACCGAGTTTGCAATGATGCCCGATTGTGACTCCCGGTTGCAGTTTGCATCGCTCACCGATCACGGTTCCTTCGCCAATCGTCACGTGCGGTCCCACACTGGCGTCCGGCCCGACTTTCACACTTGGATGAACCACGGCCGTCGGATGAATGCCAATCCAAGCAGGAGCGGGCTTCACATGCATACGCTGCACGATTGTCACAAAAGCCATCAAAGGGTCGTTCACCCGGACGAGCGTCTTGCCATTCAAAGGCACGGATTGATCGACAACGGCGGCACCGGCATTGGAGGCGTGGAACTGCGACAGATACTTCTCGCTCAGGACGACCGTAATGTCCTCGATTCCCGGGCTATCGCTCAAGGGCTTGGCGGCACGGATCAAGCGAGCTGGGTCCCCGACTACTTCACCCTGGACCCAGTCCGCGACGTCGCGAACGGTGAAATTCACAACCTGTCTCCATGGCCGGGCACGGAGCCACGCCTCCTCGCGTGAATGCTCCTACCTGTCAGTAAATGAATCCGCTCGAACGGGGCAATCAATTCTCAAAGTAGGCGGCACACTCCGGGTGCCGAAACCCGCACACAGAGTGTGCGGGCTACTCTAGATCCCCAGCAACTTTCGTGCATTCTCTGAATAGACCAGTCGAAGCACGTCTGTTGGGAGCCCGACGCCACGGAGCAACGGAGTTTGCCCAGATTCTCCTGTCGGCGTGAAATCCGGGTCCGAGATCGGGCTTGGGCCGTTCCAGACGCTTTCCCACAACGTTCGTTGGCACCAATATCGGCTGACATAGTGCTCGCGCGTGAGTCCGTGACGAGTGACAAGATCGGAACCGAAAAGAAAACGGGTCGGATAGCGGGTGATAAGAGCCCTAATCGCCTCGGCCCGAGGCGATACTTCCCTCACCTGCCATTTGGTGGCGCTCGTGTCGATGTGGTAATTTGGATAACGGTTGAGCATTTCTTCCAGGTGATCGGGGTGCTCCGGATCGCCTCCCATATGGGCACCAATCCAGATGAACTCAGGAAACATGTCCATCATGCGAAGAAACGGTGCATACTGCGAGTCCTTGGTGCCAAACTTCGCTGTGTCCTGATAGGTGTGTGTCCACCAAACGTCCGGATCGCCGACGTGGACCATCGCGATCTTGACACCAGCCTTCCAAGCTCGTCGTAGCGACTCGATCCGCCAAGGTGCATCGACAACCAGTCCACGCTCACGGCCACGTGGCGCACTCCACAGTTTGATGATCTTCACGCCCGCTTCCAGAAACTCGTCGAGAGTGCGGTAAGCGGTCTCGACCGACTCGTCTGCTTTCTTGTTGATCATGGCATTGAATAGAAGCCGGTCGCCCAGGCGGGCTCGCAGCGGAGCGATGTCCTGAGCCGGGCACATGCTCACGGTCAGGCCGACGCCGAATTCGGTTCCGACGTCCATCATCATTGCGGCCGAGTCCGACGAGCCTTTTTCAGCCCAACCACCCGCCGGCCCGGCTGTTTTGTCGTCGGGAGATGTCATGGTCACATGTGCGTGGAAGTCGGTGATTGGAGGCCCAGCATACGTGAAATGCTCACGCCGCGAATAATCGTGGTTCGTGACATTGTGTTCCGGAGGCTTGATCGGCTCGCTCATGAATCGGACGCCTGCGTGATTCCTTCGTACGCGTCAATCCGCCGATCGCGGAAGAACGGCCAGTTTCGCCGAACATCCTCGATCCGCTCACGCGAGCAGGGCACCACGATCAACTCTTCATCGGCGTGTGAACCGCGTGCCTTGATCACGCCGAATGGATCGCTCACGAACGACGCCCCCCAGAATTCCAGGCCATCGCCCACGGGTGCCGGTTCGAAGCCAACGCGGTTGATGGCCGTCACGTAACAGCTGTTCGCGATGGCATGGCTCCGCTGGATCGTCTCCCACGCATCGTGCTGGTGCTTGCCAAACTCGGCCTTCTCACGCGGATGCCAGCCGATAGCCGTCGGGTAAACGAGTACTTCGGCCCCCTTGATAGCGGTTAGCCGAGCACCCTCGGGAAACCATTGATCCCAGCACACCAGCGTGCCGACTTTGCCGAACTTCGTGTGAAACACCTTGAAGCCGAGATCGCCGGGCCGAAAGTAGTACTTCTCGAAGAACAGCGGATCGTGTGGGATGTGCATCTTGCGGTAGATCCCGAGCATCGAGCCATCGGCATCGAAAACCACGGCCGTGTTATAACACAGGCCAACCATTTTCTCCTCGAACAAGGATGCCACCACGACCACGCCGGCATCCTTTGCGGCTTTCGCCAGGATTTGAGTCCGTGGCCCCGGAATCGGTTCAGCCAAGTCGAACAGACTCATGTCGTGAGTGTTGCAGAAATACGGCGAGAGGAAGAGTTCCGGCAGGCAGACGATCTGCGCACCCTGCTTGGCGGCTGCGTGAATCTGTGTGACGGCCTTCTCCATGTTTGAAGCAGCCTGAGTTGCGCATTGCATCTGGACCAAGCCTAAAATAAACTCGCTCGACGGCATCGGGGTCTCCGTATTGGGTGCACCATCGAATTATAGAAGCCAGGTCACGATCGAAATGCCACGGCTTTCATCGGACTCGGCAGCCGATTCGTGCAAAAATCGTTCAAGGAAATCGATGGCTCACGGCCCGTGATGAGTTCGCACATCACGCGAGCCGTGGCCGGGGAAAGTTGGATGCCCGCACGGAAGTGCCCGGCCGCGACGAACGCGTTCTCGAAACCCGGCAGGCGGCCGAGGTCGGGCAGTCCATCAATCGAACCGGGTCGCAAGCCGGCCCAGGTTTTCTCGATCGGGGCTGACGCGAGTGCCGGGACCAATTCCGTAGCGAATCGGATCAGGCCGTTGATACCTTCCTCGGTTGTTTGCTTCTCGAAACCGGCCTCGGGTTCTTCCGTGGAACCAGCCAGGATTCGGCCGTCCTCGCGTGGGACAAGGTATTGCTTGTCGATATTCACGATTCGCCGAAGTAATGGCTGGGCGGGCCGAAATAACACGATTTGCCCGCGAACCGGGTGGACACCGGTTCGGATGCCGAGGGGAGCGAGCAGTCGATCCGTCCAGGCTCCGGAAGCAAAGAGATATTTGTCCGCGAGGTATTCGATCCCGGATTCATCTGCGGCCGCCTCGATGCGGTTGCCGGACGTACGCATTCGGACGATGGGGGTATTCGGAGTCATTTTGATGCCAAGGGATTCGCATGCACTCACAAGGGCCCGCAGGTGCCACGGGTTCCGCACTTGAGCCATGCCGGGAAGGAGGTAGGCGGCTCCGGGCGGCAAATGCAGGTGGGGTTCGAGCCTGGCACCCGCGCAGACGCTTCGGGCTCGGCCGGAGCCTGAAGGGTCTGCGAGGGAGAGAGGCTCAAAAAGAATTCTCTCCTCTTCCCAAAGTCGCGTTGCTTCATCCGCGTCCTTGCCAAAAACCTCGATCCCGCCACAGATTCGATAGCCATTATCGATCCCTGTTCGTTCCAGGAGTTCTGACGAGAAAGAAGGGAATTCCTCGGAACTACTCGCACGCAGTTGATCGTACAGCGTCACCGCTCGCGACAAATTACCGGGTGGGATGATACCGGCCCCGGCCCAGGAGGCTTCGGTTCCCATCGCCAAGCGATCGATCATGTGCACGCTCACGCCTTCGCGAGCGAGAAAGTACGCCGTGGTCAGGCCAATGACGCCGCCGCCGATGATTGTTACATCCGGATGCTTTCCCATATGGATGTTGTAGGGGATCGCTCTTCCTCCAAAGCGTGATGACCGCTACACTTCTCCACCATGCGAACCGCAATCATCATTCCCGCTCGATATGCCTCAACTCGCCTTCCTGCGAAGGCCTTGCTTCGAGAAACCGGCAAGTACCTCGTTCAGCACGTTTACGAGCAGGCTTTGCGAGTTCCTAATGTCGAAACCGTGATCGTCGCTACGGACGATTCGCGGATACTCGCCGCTGTCGAGAGTTTTGGCGGCCGAGCGATGATGACTCGGAGGGATCATCCTTCGGGAACGGACCGGATCGCCGAGGTTGCCCAAACGCTCGATGTCGAACTCATTCTCAACCTGCAGGGGGACGAGCCGCTCATCGATCCGGGTTCGTTGGAGTTGCTCGCGAAACTGCTTCGCGATGACCCCAAGGCCGAGATGGCCACGCTCGCAATTCCCGTTGCCAGCGAAGAGATCTACCACAATCCCAATTGCGTGAAGGTCGTCTGCGGCGAAGGGGGCCGGGCACTCTATTTCAGCCGCAGCCCGATCCCACACGTTCGTGATGGCAAGCCGGACCTTGCTGCCAAGCCTCCATTGTTCCTGCACCACCTGGGCCTCTACGCCTATCGTCGCGATGCATTGTTGGCACTCTCATCACTTCCGCCGCACCCACTCGAACAGCTGGAGAAACTTGAACAACTCCGGGCGATTGGCCACGGCTGGACTATCCGCGTCGGCGTGATCGCTCATGCGGGCCGAGGCGTTGACACTCCAGCGGATTACGAGCGATTTGTCGCGGAATATCGCGCCACGCCGTCCTAACATGGCGGCAGAACTCTGCTTCTGCAGCGATGATTCGAACGGTGCCGATGCCATCTCGTTCCCTGCCTGCCGCAAAATCTGATTCGACAGAAGCGGCGTTCTGTTGCCACGACCTCTCAATGTGGCCCCTCCTTTCCTCATCCCTATAGTGAAGCTGACGTGAAGGCTCACGTGTCTTACTTGCCACGACGTCCTGTTCGATTTTTTCGCCGTGGGGATCTTTTGAGCATGACCAAGTTCATTTTTGTTACCGGCGGCGTTGTCAGCTCGCTCGGTAAAGGCCTGACCTGCGCATCGATTGGCCTGTTGCTCGAACGCCGTGGCCTGACCGTCCGACTGCAAAAATTTGATCCGTACATCAACGTCGATCCGGGGACGATGAGCCCCTATCAGCACGGCGAAGTCTACGTGCTGGATGACGGAGCGGAGACGGACCTCGATCTCGGTCACTACGAACGGTTCACGAACGCACCGCTCAGCCGCGATTGCAACTACACAACCGGAAAAATCTACCTTTCGGTCATCGAGAAAGAGCGGGCCGGCGTCTATAAGGGACACACAGTCCAAGTGATTCCGCACATCACAAACGAAATCAAAGAGGGTATCAAGAAGCTGGCCACGCCGGACGTCGATGTCGTCATCACCGAGGTGGGCGGCACTGTCGGCGACATCGAAGGCATGCCGTTCTTTGAAGCCATTCGCCAGTTCTCGCTTGATGTGGGCCGCAATAATTGCCTGTACATTCATCTCACGCTTGTGCCCTACCTGAAGGCGGCGGGCGAACTGAAGACCAAGCCGACTCAGCACTCCGTTGGCGAGCTTCGCAAGATCGGTATTCAGCCGGACATCCTGATTTGCCGCACCGAACGCGAGTTGCCGAAGGACGAGGCCGAGAAGATTGCCCAGTTCTGCAACGTCGAACGCCGTGCGGTCATCGAGGAACGCGACAAGGATTACACGATCTACGAAGTGCCATTGAGCCTGGTGAACAACAAACTCGACGAACTTGTGGTCGAGAAACTGAGCCTGACCAAGGCTGGGCCGCTCAAGATGGACGACTGGCGTGAGATGATCGCCGGCATGCGTGCCTGGGATCGAGACGTGAACGTCGCCGTCGTTGGGAAGTATGTCAAGCATCATGATGCCTACAAATCCGTGTATGAATCGCTCATTCATGCCGGCATCGCCAATCATTGCCGGGTTCACATTCGAAAGGTCGAAGCCGAGAAAGTCGAGCAGGAAGGGGCGGAAAAAGCCCTGAGTGGTATCGACGCCTTACTCGTTCCCGGTGGGTTCGACAAACGTGGCGTTTACGGAAAACTGGATGCGATCCGATATGCTCGCGAGCGGAGTATTCCTTTCTTCGGTTTGTGCCTGGGCCTTCAATGCGCTGCCATCGAGTTCGCTCGCAATGTGCTCGGCCTGCCGGACGCGAACTCGACGGAGTTTAATCCGGACACTCCCGACCCGGTCGTCTGCCTGATGGATGCTCAACGCAAAGTGACGACCATCGGCGGAACGCAGCGACTCGGGGCCTACGATTGCAAACTCGTTCCTGGCACCAAAGCTCACGCCGCCTACAAGGCAGATGTGGTATCTGAACGGCATCGCCATCGATTCGAGTTCAACAACGAGTATCGTGCTGCGTTTCAACGTGCCGGCATGGTCTTTTCCGGCACGACTCCGGACGGTTCGCTCGTTGAAATCCTTGAAATCCCGGACCATCCGTGGTTCGTTGGCGTCCAGTGCCATCCGGAGTTCAAGTCGAAGCCGAATCGGGCTCATCCCTTGTTCCGCGACTTCATTGCCGCGGGCCTGACCCACAAATCCGAAAAAAAATCCGATCCCGGCCGTAGTAGCCGGGGATCCCAGATTGCTACGGTAGGTTAGCACGAGATGATCAAGGGAAGACGATAATAGGTAGGAGAGGGATATTACGATTAAGACAAAGATTTTGCCGAGTGAACCGCCATCCTACTCCTACTCCTACTCCTACTCCTACTCCTACTCCTACTCCTACTCCTACTCCTACTCCTACTCCTACTCGTACTCCTACTCGTACTCGTCTTTGGTCGTTTCTGCTCTCGACGAGTACTCCTATTTTTTCCCTGAATCGAATTGAATCTCCTTCAAGTCCGTCGTTCCAAGCTTGAGTTCAATCGTCTGGCCATATCTTCCGTCGTTGCCCCGATGCAAGCCATTCTCCTGCCAGATGAACATGCGGAATTTTCCTTTTAGTCGCGGAATATTCTTGATCTCGAAGTTGCCGTTGAAATCGGTCGCGGCGAAATACGGATGATCGAAGACGCGGACCTATGCCTTCATCCATGGGTGGATCGAGCAGGACAGTTCGATCGGGAATCGCTCGGCCTTGAGGGCTCCAAGAGTCCGTGTTCCCCCGGCGGGTAGAAGGAAGTCGAATTCGTCATTGTTCCGCGATACTCACTTCGGATTATGCGGAACGGGTGAGTTGTTGCGTATGACGAGTTTCTAGCCTTCTCTTGCAGCGAAGACGTGAGGGGCGAATCTAAGTGCCGGAATCTCCAGTGTCGCGATTGTGGCAGGAACACGGAGCCTGGGATGAATGCCGTTCGGCTGGAACGAAGCGAATTTGTACGATTTGTTGTCCTCAATCGCCTTCTTCAGTGCCGCGATCTCAACGTCAAGTGACGGCTCGGGAACAACCCAGACCACGACATTTTTGATGCCCAGGTTGTTTTGGTTCACCACCCAGTCTTCGGTGTAGAAGTCGCCATCATTTTGCACGACTGCGGCATCCGTTGTTGCCACGATGCACACTCGTTTTGGTGCCTCGCCGTTCTTTTTCTTGTCCCAAACAATTCGACCCTTGAGCGTAGCCCATTTCTCCAACTCCGGATCCGGTTTGACGACTGGCGTCTGCGGCGGCTCGACTGGTTTCACTTCGACAACACGAACGATCTGCACTCGTTGCGGCTGCCAGCAGCAAGTTCGGGGTTGATACACCACCACGGTCCCGGGCTGACAGTATTGCCGTTGCCACGGGCATGTGTCGGCCAGCGCCGGAATCAGCAGAGCGATTGCGACAGCAAGAAAGCGAATCATGATAGGTTCCCCACTCGGAAGTGCAATTCGTACCGTTCCTCGACGACATCCTTGCCACCCATGCCGCCCGGATGTTCCTCGACCTCGACTGACCGGCCGAGCGATAAAGGTGAGCCGACGTCGTCCGGGCGGAAATCGTCCAGATAACCACCGAATCGTATCCGCTTGACTTGCAGAAAGCGAGCGTGTGCTTCAACTAGCCTTTGCCCAACCCGAAACCTCGCACTTGCGGGGCCACGAGGAACCTGCGCAGCCTGGCCACCGTCGGCGAGTGCTCAACAATCGCGATGCAGCCGACAGTTTTGCCTTCCTGTTCCGAATCCACAATCGATTTCGCGGAGCAGGAGCCGCAGCAAACTGCTGCAAGGGCTCGGAAACAGGATCAAGGCACGAGTCGTCGAAACCGAACTCGTTCCCATACAGAACTTGATGGAGCCGAATGACCGCATCGGTGTCGCCGGGGCAAAGGTCCTGGTGGATGTCGATGTGCTCTTGTCCATTGTCGTTTTTCGCTCCGCGAAAGAGCGGCCTGCCTCTCTCGGGACATTCATCCGTCCCGAAGGGGCCTGCCTCGCTCTTTCGCGGAGCGGAAGGCGACAATCGCATGGTTCTTACTTTTCTGCCTTCTTCGGCGGACCCGTATCGAACTTGATTTCCTTCAAATCCAGCGTGCCTGGCTTCACGTCGATTGGCTCTCCGAATCGACCATCGTTCCCCTTGTGCAGTCCGTTTTCTTGCCAGATGAAGATCCGCAGCTTGCCCTTCAGCACCGGGGCGTTCTTGATCTCGAAAGCTCCGTCCTCGCCCGTAAGAGCGAAGTAGGGGTGATCGAACACGCGAACGTAGCCCTTCATCCACGGGTGAATCGAGCAGGAAATCTCGATCGGAAATCGCTCGGCAACCAAAGGATTTTCCAGCTTGAACTGGCCACCTGCTGGCAAAAGCGGGTTGATTTCGCTGTTGTTCCGTGAAACCCATTTGGCATTGTGTGGCACGGGGGAACTGTTCTTAATCAGCATCTCCTGGCCAGCTTGAGCGACCAATATGTGCGGTATAAACCGGCAACAGGGTTGATCGATCTCGACGATCTTCTTGGCTGGCTTGGCCATGGCCGGGTGAATGTCCGCGGCCGTGAACGACTTGAACGGGAAGCTCTTGTTCGCTGCGATGGCGGCCGCGAGAGCTCCGACGTCCGCGCCGGTAACGTCTGGCAGGACCCAAACAACAACGTTCTTGATGGCACCGGTCTTGCCGTCGACGACCCAATCCTCGGTGTTGAAGTCTTTGTCCTTGGCCGCGACTTCTTCGTCCTTGTTGGCCTTGATCGGCGTGCGTTTCGGGGCGGCACCCTTCGCCGCGTCCCAGACGATCTTGCCTTTGATGGTCACGTACTTGTCGTCGTCTGCGGCCCGGACGGCTACAGCCGGGAACAATGCAATCACGGCGAGTGCGATCATTTTTTTCATCGTTCAATCCTAAAAAATGGCGTTTGAAGTACGCGAACTGGGCCTGGGTGGGATTTCTTTCTATCAGCTATTGTCGCCAGTGAGAGGGCAGATTTCAATACGCTCGATTCACTCCGACCAGCTAACATCTTTGGGTTTTGGGAGCAAAATGGTGCAAAACCGTCGTTTTTCGTTCGATCGGCTCGGCGACGATTTCCTCTCGACCGGCACCAACGAAGATATTTCAGGGATGGGACAAAACGGGATATTTTGGGACGCCTCCTGTCGAAACACGCCTGTGTCTCTTCCCATCCAGTATTTGCAAGGGCGCAGAAGGTCAGTGAGTTTGGAAGAGTCTTGCGGTGTTCTTTGAAAACCGTGAAATGTGAGCATGACGAAGTGTGCCATCCAACCCAATTCGTTGGAGGCTTACGGGTGGGACACTCGTGTAAACTCTGTTTTCTGTTGCACTTACGATAGCCCCGACGTGATTCGAACACGTGACCGACGGATTAGAAATCCGTTGCTCTATCCAGCTGAGCTACGGGGCCG
>SIAJ01000105.1 GCA_009691845.1 Gemmataceae bacterium | reverse complement strand
CCCGCCGGTCAGAAGCGAGTTGCCATCCGCAGACAGCGCCATCTCGGTCACGGGCTTGGGATGGCCCTCGGCACGAAACTCTTCCTTCCCATTGGCGACATCCCACACTTTGAGAAATCCTTCCTGGCCCGCGGAAATCACTCGGCGGCCATCTCGGTGGAACACCGCCGTTGCCAGGGCGTCCCCGAGTCCCTGATGCATCGCCAGTCTGGAGCCGTCGGAAAGCTGGGTCCATCGGGCGCTGTGATCCCGATTCCCGGGTGATGGCGAGAGCAAAGCTGAGTTCAGGGTGACCATGGACGCTCCCTCCGGAGCCACGGCAATCCAGCCGACCACATTCGTATGCACAGGAAAGGCCGCAACTTCCGCAACGCGATCCAGATCGATCATGCGCACCGACCCCTCGCGCAAACCGAGCAATACATGCTTGCCGGCCGGATGCATGGCCATGCTCCACACCTGGGTGGCCCAGTCCGGCTTGAGCAGTTTCTTTTGAGCCGTCAGATCGAGCTTCCAACTCGTTCGGCCATTTCGCCAGTCAAAAAGTCGCAGGCAGCCATCGAAGCCGGCAAAGAGAACTTCCTCGCGACCGGGCAAGAACCGCAGACAGGTGACCACGCTGGCGTTTCTGCCAAAGTTTCCCACGATGTGCCCATCGGCGGCATCCAGGATGAGGACCGTGTCGAAGGTGTGCCGCGAACAAACGGCAACGAACCGAGCATCGGTTGTGGCCGCGATGCGACGAGCCTTGTACTTGAGTTGCACACTCCAAAGTGGCCTGCCCGAGGATAGGTCCCAGGCCCGAACTCCACCGCTTTCATCACACGACACCGCTCGATCGAAACCGAGAAATGCCACACTCTCAACTCGGCAATCATGTCCGTGAAGAACAAGTCGTTCCGAGAGGAATGAGGGAGCGTTCGGATCAACGATTGATTGAGTTCGCGATCGCCACCGTGCGTACGAGCCGCCGGCGGCCAGGACGGCGAATCCAGAGAGACCGAGCCACGTGCGTCGATTCAATGATTTGTGTTGCAGAGCACTCGTGAGCGCGACGATGAAGTCGGTACAGGAAGGCCAGCGTGCGGAAGGGTCTGGCTGCAAGGCGCGAGCCAGAACGCGTTGTTCCCGGACCGTCAGTCCCTTTTCGTCCTCCGAGGAGAGCGTACCATCGATCGATAGTTCTGGCCGCTGGCCCGTGCGTAATTCGACGTAGCTGATTGCGAACGCGTACTGGTCGGTCGCGGATAGCGCACGACCAGCCTTGGCCTCGGGGGCGGCATAAGCGGGTGTGAATCCGCCGTCAACGGTAGTCGCCGAGGGACTCGCAGGTCGTGCGAGGCCCAGGTCACCGACCTTCACCGAGCCATTCATCAGCAACAAGTTCGCCGGCTTCACGTCGCGATGCACGAGTCCGGCTGCATGCAGCGCATCCAATCCTTCGGCCGCTTCACGCAAGTACCCCAGAACGTCCTCGACCGGGAGACCCGATTGGCCGGATGCCCGAGCGGTTGCCAACAGATCCGCGAGTGATCGGTCGGCGAGTTCCATGGCCAGGACGGTCCCATCAGCGATGGTCCAGGCCCCGTTGACCGCCAGAAGGTGCGGATGGCGTACGGCCTTGACGGCTTCGATGGAGCCGAGTTCTGTGCGGGTCATTCCCCGGCGATCGTTGGGAATCAACTTCAGAGCGAGGGGTAGACCGCCGGGGCCAACAGCTTCCCACACCTCACTTGAACCGCCCCGTGCGATCAGTCGAAGAAGCCGAAAGCCGGGCACTGGCTCCTGGCCTTCCTGCCAGGCCTGCGTTAGCGGAAGCGGGCTTCCCAAAAAAGGAGCCATCCGTTGCAAAGCCGCTCGTCGACGCTGAAACTCGTCGAGTAGAGGCATGGGAATCGCGCGGAGGAATTCCTCGAGGGGGCGGCCCTCGTTCTGGAAGGTCTCCCATCGATCCAACAGATCGTCGAGCAGCTCGTCGTCGGACATGATCATTCGCCCGTGCTTGGCCAATCTCCGTGCAATACTCGGTCGAGAGCTAGACGGGCGTGCCTCCAGCGCCGTTTCACAGTTCGGACAGAGATTTCAAGAAGTTCAGCGACTTCCGCGTGTTCGAGACCCTGATAGTAGACCAAATCAAACACCGTACCGATCTCTTCGGGAAGACCGGAGGCCGCCGAATGAAATTCGACCCAGTTCACCGATTCGGCCGGGTCGGCATCGGGTGCGGTTGGCTCGATGATTCCCGGTTCGCTTCCATTTGAGAAGGTGACAGCGGAGAGGCTGACTTCCGGCCGAGAAGTCTTGCGTGCCAGGTCGGCGAGGATCCAGCCGAGTTGCCGGGCCGCAAGGCCGAAGAAGGCCCGGCCATTCGGTGGACGAACCTTGGCGAGCGACTGATGAAGTCGGAGAAGACAACCTTGCAGGACGTCCTCGGGCCCCACCACGCCGTTCGATCGACCGCGTTGGCGGAACATGCGTGCTGCCAAGGAATACAGACGATCCTGCGTATGAGCCAGTAACGCCTCGCGAGCTGGTTCGTCCCCCTGGAAAACCAATTCGACCAGCCGCCGAGTTCGCGTAGTCGTTTGTGGGGAAGGGGGCATGGGAATGCTTCCAGAAGTTCCACGCTAGCATACCGCATTTGTTGGGATTCTCAGGCGAAGAAAAGAAATCCGAAGAATTTTGGCCCCTGAGTGGCTGGGGGCACGTTTAACTTAGTGGTGGGAGATCGCAGACACCCATCTCGATGCGTCCACGGCAGTTTCGAGCGTTAATTTACGCGAGGTTCCTTAGCGTGCTGGATTGGCTGCTCAGCCACAGCGGTTGCTAGGCTTGGGCGGTGAAGCAAAATCAGCTGGAGGTGCTCGATGAAATACGTGTTGACGACGTGGGGAATAGCCGCCCTGTTCATCTCCGGTTGCGGCCCGAGCGACAAGGAGCGGACGCTCTCGATTCTGAACACTGAGGCTGACCGGTGGGACGGTGGGAGCGAATTTGCCCCGAGTGCTACCGATGCCTACGGGCGACCGGTGACCGTTAGCATCAGTAAAACGGTACTCGACTACGTTCTTGAGGTTCGGTCAAACGGTCCGGACGGCCTGGCCAAAAACAGTGACGACATTGTCGTCAATCGCAGTAAGCGACATGGGAAGATCATAGAGGTGACTGCGGAAGCAGGAGAAAAACTCACGGAATCGGGTACTATTGGGGTCATAAAGGGTATCAAGAAAGGGATCGTGGGCAGTGGAAGCGGCAAGGAGAAAGACAAGGATAAGAAAAAGGACAACTAGACGCATGCTCGTTGCATCACGCGCTTCCCAATCAGCCAGGCTCGCTGTCGATGCTACCGAAGCCATCGTCGATGCCGCGGAGGATAAGGTTAAGGATCACGTGAAAAAGAAGATTATCAAGGGAACAGCGACCGAGGTTGCATACCAGATCACGAAGGATCCGAAGCTGGCTTCCAAGGGCTTCACCCCATCGCGGCTACCTGCCCAAGTAGTGATCAAAAACCCGTATATCGCCATCGCTGCGTGGAAACTGAAGAAGCAGTTTGATTTGCAGGCGAAAGAAGACGCGATCGCTGCTGAGGCTCGGATAGAACGGGAGCGACGGCTTGTGGATGGCTCGGCCAGGCCGATCAAGCCCACGCCCGGTGTTCCAGTCACGGCCGATAAGTAACGGGGCGTGCATGTTGGATTTCTGGGGGGGGGGTTCGTGGCCACTCGAGCTGACGCCTCGCTTAGGTGCAGGATTGGGGGTTTTTCCGGCAGGCTCCAAATGACAATGTCCCTTAAGAGCAGGCTAATCACATCAGAGGAGAGTTCACAATGCAGCCTGGAGTACGAACGCCCATCAACCGGCGAGGATTCTTTGCCCTTGCTGGGGCCACCATCCCGTTTACCTACTCGTGGTCATCAGAGACCAAAAAGCTTGCTCCAATTGCAAAGGCGGCTGAGTTTGTAAAGGTCAAGGAGCGATGGACTGCTGACCACATGTTTAAGTTTATCACCTCGCTCCCTGACGAAGAACGGCTGTCGGTCAAGAAATCGCTGGGATTGGTAAAGGAGAACGCAACTCCCGAGGCTCTGAAGGGGTTGAGCTTGGACATGCGTGAAATCCAACATGCGTTCACTTCAGCCACCACGAATATTGTGGAACGGTTGGGCAAGGATTCAGCGACACATCCCTATCACCATGCAGTCGTGTGGCTGGCAGAGATCTCCGAGTTGAGTGAATCCACGATCAATGTGGATTCCACGTTCGCGATTGAGCGTGCTCTGATGAAACGCGTGTTTGCTGAACTCTGGGACAAGCTGGATGGCAAGAAGCGGGCCGAGTTACTTAAGAAAATCGACCCGAATGGAAAGATCAAGGACCACACAGCAGTTGCCCTCTTGGGCGGTAGAAGCGTGGTCGCGGCATTAATGGTAACGAGTCATTTCGCGGGATTCGCTTTATACACTGCCATGTCGACTACGATTTGCACCGTGGCTGGCTGGCTCGGAATCACCTTGCCATTTGCAGTATACACCAGTGCATCTTCGATCGTGGCGTTTTTGTGTGGTCCGGTCGGGTGGGCAATCTTGGCAGTCGCTGGTGTCGTGACACTTGCCATTGCTGGTAGGGCCGAGCGCAAAAAGACAGCTGCATTTGTCTTTCAAATGCACTTGTTGAAGGTCGCAGCACTCAAAGAAGCGGGCATTCCTGAATCCGAGATTTACACGCCATCCGTCAACTTCCCTGGCGGTGGACGCATCGAATCGAATCGCAAAATAGCTAAGGAGTGGGAAACATTTACCATCGAAAACAACAAGGACAGTACAGTTTCGTTCTCCGCTTACACAGGGTATCTTTGTGCCAAAGATGGTGGCGGTCGGGGAGTGATCGCGAATCGTGACGTGATCGGGGACTGGGAGCGCTGGGAGTTGTTGGACAACAAAGATGGGACCGTCAATCTGCGGACCAAGACTGGCTTATATCTCTGTGTGGACGATACGGGAAGAGTAAGTGCGGACCGAAAGACAGCCGCGGACTGGGAGAAGTTTCGACTCGTCAAGGATCTGGATGGCAAGGTGTGCTCCATCAAGTGCTGGCGGGGCACATACCTGTCGGCCCAACCAGAGTGAGCTTTTACTAGTTCGACAAAGAAGGGGCATGTATGAACACCCACCGAATTTGGCTGGCGACGTTGATCCTTCTGTGGATCGTTCTCATTATCGCTTGCTCGGGGCCTGATGCCCCCACTGTGGCTGAAAAAAAAGTTAAGGAAGCCCCCCCAGGGCAAGTAGTTCGGCTGGGCGCTGCCGAACTAAACCGCCTGTTTCACTTGAACGATGGTGAAAAGCCGATTCCGTATGGCAGCATTTGCGAGATTACCGGAACGGTAACAAGTGTAACCGTCAGGGAGGAGACGAAGCCGACGGAGAAGACGGCGCAAGTATTTGAACTCTATGAGATTCAACTCATCATCCCCGACTATGCCGCAGTGGTGATCAGCTGCCAGTTTACTTCTACGATGAAGAGCGAGATTTCTCGCTATAAACCTGGTCATAAGGTGACACTTAGAGGCAGGCTTGAAAAGGTAACGCGCATTTTTGGCTCCACTCCTTTTTTGCTCAATGGCTGTATCTTTCCGTGAGTGCAATTCCAGGAGATTTGTGTTCGAATTACCAGGATCAGATTAAACGGTGACCCTGTTTCGTATCTGCATGCTGGTTGAACGACATTGGAGAACCGTGATGTCAATCGTCCGCTCAAAGAGCTTATTCGCTACTGTCCTTATTAGCGCACTCTGGGTGTGCTGCAGCGACTCCTGCGCAGCGCCCGTCACCTTTCAGGACATGACTGCGGAGATTCGTACACGTGTCGATGCCCGCGTGCGGGAGTCTTCAGGTCCGAAAGATCGTCTTTCGCCGAACGGTACCGAGCCATCGAAGAGTAAGGGCATCGACTTGACCTTGCCGGACTGGCATGAGCAATTCCCCGGGGCGCTTCCTGGCCAGAAACCCGACTCGACCTCCGAAAAGATCTTCGCCCGGCTCGTTCGCACTGTTCGGGAGACTCGAAAGAGTAACGGACATGAGTATCGATTGACGCTCCTGGATCTTGCAGGTGAGACCCTTGCAACCGACAAGGCAGGAAAGATCTACGTTCCATTGCCTCTTGTTCAGGAACTTACCTTGGCGGGCAAGCGAGGAGAGGCCTCTGTGGCATTTGCTTTGGCTCGGATGATTGGGCACATCACCCTCGGGCACGGACCGCCTGTGGGTATTCGTGACCGCGTGTTTCCAGATCGCTCCCCGAGCCTGATGCAGTATTCTCCCGAAGAGATTGTTAGAGCTGACTTGTTTGCGCTACGGCTGACGCGAACAGCAGGGTTCGATGTCGACGCGGCTCTCGATGGTCTTCGGTGGCAGGTGGCGTCTGTCGACCCCAAGTCTGTTGGTCTGAACAGGACCGCTAGAGCTGCTCCCTATCCGGGACCGTCTGCCTCGGGGAGGCTCTTACGATTACTTTCCGAGGTTGATGGAGCAGCGGCATCAGCCGAGCCTTTCGGGCTCCTGAGGTATGATCGAATCGCCGGACAGTTCGATCGCGCGACCGATGGCTCTCTGGCCCGCGGCAAACGGGCAATCATTTTTGTCCATGGCATGGGTGGATCGGAACGCACATTTGAGGTCATGATTCCGGCAGTTGCACAGCACGAGCGAGTCAAGGATGCTTCCATCCTGGTCTATCGCTATCCGTCTCAAGGAAGTCTTTCTTCGGCAGGCGCGGGGCTCTCACGCGAGATCAAGCGTGTGTGTGCCCCCGAGGCCGATCTCCGATTCATAGCTCACAGCGCCGGTGGACTTGTGGTCCGGTGGCATGCCGACAAGCTTGGCGGCAGAATGGACCATGCCATCACTTTGGGGACCCCCCATGCTGGGTCAGCCATGACGGATTTAAAAGTCTTGGCCGATCTGTACCGCCGCTTGCCTCAGCCACTCTCCAAAGATCGGAACGGTTCACCGGCAACGATTGACGAAGGAAATGGCCAGATCGTTCAGGACCTCGAACCCGGCAGCCTTTTCCTGCACGAACTGGGAGGATCCGAGTCTACTGCCAAGAAAATCGTCGCAGTCTATGGTCGACGTTTTGGATCATCTGTCTCGGGACCATCCGGTGCTCCCAAGGGCGAGTCGGATTCCGTTTCTCCCGACGGCCCAAAGGCATCTGGAATTCTAGGTCGGATTCGCCTCCCGGAGGAAGTTACGGATGGAGATGGTTGCGTCTCGGTCAAAAGTGCCAGTCTGCCTGATGCCCAGAAGGTAATCGGGACTCGACTCGATCATCTGGCACTGAAGTCTGACCCAGAAATGATCGCACTGGTGATCCAACTACTGTCTCGCTGACACTCTCGGCAATTCCACCCAGGAGGATGATTTCATGGTTCGATATTATCGGTACTTCATACTCAACGCTCTGCTTCTCGGAATCATCGGATGCACTGACACGTCACCTCCTCTGAAGAAGGATATCGCGAGTGTTACGTCGAAGGGTCTCACCCCAGCCGAAGTCTCAGCGATCCAAACAAATCAGTACTGGACTTCGGCGCGAGAAATCGTGCGTAAATCCGAACTGACTAAGAACCTGATCACCCGAAAATCCGGGTCCCCGGCTGGTGCGATCTCGGCATGCAACAAAGCGGCAAATCTGGGCGATGAGATAGCTGGAGATCTGGCCGGACTTCCATTGCTCGATGTTGATCAAGACGCAATCAAGTACCTCGCGGACTACTCGACTCACCTGCGTGAAGAGGCTTCGTTGTACCGAGATTTTGCGAGCTGGGCCAAAGAGGCGGGGGCATTTGAACAAAACGCTAAGTCGCTAGGAACGTTTTTTGAATCGTTTGCTCGCGGAGCGCTCGGCGATCCGCTAGGAGTGGTATTGCGGATCGAGTCCGGGCAAGAAGGGATCGAAAAGAAAAAACATCAGCTATTAGGACTCGCTCAAAAAAGTGAGGCCCGGGGCATAGTGCTGGCCAAAGAAGAAGTCGCCCTACGATCACGTCTTGCGGCAAAGTACAAGCAAGAATTCATTCCTCTCGAATCACCAGTCCCGCAAGCCGCCCGGGAATTCTCGGATTTCGAGGTGCGGCAAGCCCGTCAACGGGTCAACCAGCAACTCCAGGAGATCGGTTGGCTTTTGTTGAACGGAACTCATCCGACGGGCCAATATGAATCGACTACTTTATCCGCGTTCGAAGTCTCTCAAGATTTCCGTGAGATGGTGATCAAGGTCCAGTGTTCATGGAAAGGTGCGACCTCCAGCAGGTACCAGACTGTGTATCTGTTTGAGGTTAGTAAGAGTAAGGGAGTGACGGATCTACGTGTTGTTACCGACACTGCTCTTTTCAAAATTAAGGAGAGCAACCGAGAGCAGGCTCGTGGCCAACTCCATGAGTACTGGGATCAAAAAAAATAATGATTAAGCTCATTCTGTCGTAGCTCGGCCAAGGATAGCTAAAAGAACGTCGTGGCAGGCCGAGTTTCGCATGGACGGTCGTGTGCGCACACCAAACTCGGCCACGCTCCTATTCCCGGCCATTCGACACAGGATGTCCCCCGAATACAGCGACCCCGGCATTCTCAATCAAAGATCGCCCTGCGAGTTCGAAGCAGTGACGTTCTTCACATTCGTTAGTCCTCAACGGGGACGGCTTTCTTCAAGGCTGGGAACACGAGGGCAGCCGGGATCTTCGGGACAAAGGCCTCGCGTTCTACAGGTGTCGACAAGGACGCTCCATCGATGAAGGTCCAGGTATTGCCGCTATCAGTGGACATGCCGAGAGCAAACGATTCGCCGACCAAACGGTCCTTTGCATTTCGGAGCCAAGCTCGCGTCGGCACTGCGGCAAAGGTGCAAGTCCCTTCGGCGATCCCTTCCGCTGGCTCACGGGTCTCGAACGATTCGAGCTTGATGCCGTTTTCTTCCAACATGTTCACAATTTCCCGGATCACCTCGATCAATGCCTCTCGCCCACCAGCCTCGTCGATAGTCCCTTGCCAGGCCAGATCTGCAACTCTCGCATAGTCTCGCTGCTCCATGCTCTTCCCCGCTGTTCTGCCATTAGGCGTTCGTCACCAGCGCGGGAGTCGTGACGTCCATCAGCAAAGCTTTCAGAGGGAGCCATTGTCCTTGCGAGGAGATGTAGACCGGCAGGTCCGGAGCGACTTCTCCGCGATCGAGTTGTAAGTTCAGTTCCTCGAGTAAATGCGGAACGAGATTTTCCCCCGGGCCGTGAATCCAGAAGATCACGTCGTCGGGCAACTTTGAAGGATCGTTCATCAAAATCTCCATGGGCCTGCCCGACGACGAAGGTGTCGTGAAGGGCCGGACCATACGAATGCGTGAGAGGGAAGGTTTCAGGTACAGAGAATGCGGGACAACGTTGCCGCCATCCCGCAGTTATTTGTCAGGTGTGTGAAAAGCGAGAAGTAAACGAATCACCGCCCGGGCTGAACCGATTTCGTGCTCATCGAGCACGAGACCAGCGTGACCGGCACGGAATTGTTTACTTCAAGCCGTTCAAATTACTTAAACCGCGAGCAGACCGCCCAACGTCCGCCGGGCCCACAGGCCAGTGTGGACTGTCAGGCTGACCGCGGCACTACCGAGGCCGCTGATCGTGGCGGAGAACCACGGCGGCGTCCAGGCGGCGACGATGCCCACTACGGTGCCGATGCCCAACGCGATCAGCAATGGTTTGCGGTAGCCCCAGACAGTTCGCAGACGTTGGCCCAGCCGACGGGGAATCGCCGTGACGCGAGTCCGCGCATTCTGGACCCATCTGCTCACGGAATGGCGAGCCCGCTGAATCGACTCACGCAACTTCTCGCCGAGTAAACCGCGACGAGGTTTCGGTTGCAGGGCTTCCTGCAGTTCGCGGTTCGACAGCACTTGCACGATGGCCACCCGCACGCCTTCGGCAATCGATTCCGAAATGGCGTCCTTCAGCGTGTCGCGAATGGTCGCGGGAATGGCTTCGCTCAGACCATCAATCATCTCGTCGAGTCGAGCGATCGAGTCGTTCAGGGTGTGTCGCTGGCGGCCGTTGGCCAGGCCAGGCGCGGTCATGGTCGCATTCATGCGGAATTCTCCAGGTTGTAGTGTGTGTGGATGTTCGAAGATGAGAAATCCCTCCCGGTCACTTGGCCGGGAGGGACGAGAGTCAGGAACCAACAGTTCGCGTCGCGCCACGGGTGAGTGGCACGACCAGAGAAACGAGTTCGGCGAGGGTGCCGGTCAAATTCAAGCCACGACGGCCGGTCTTGGAGCCAGTCGCAACCGCGGCGGCCACCACGGTCCCCAGTCCGAGCGCACTCCACGGTCGGCCGCGTCGCAACAGCCAGGCTGCCGTGGCCAGTCCGGCTGCGATGGCCCGATCAATGGCCACTCGTTGTTCCGTCGACATGGTCGTCGACTCGATGGCCCCCACGACGATGCGGGGTGGCTCGCGACCCCACGATCCGTACTCTTCGCGATAATCCTCGTCGTCGTCCGGATCGATGACCGGGTTGGCCAGCTTGTCCATGATCTGACTGGTCGCATCGTGCGCCAGTCGGGCCACGGTCTCGCTGACTGCCTGGCTGACCGCCTGTCGAACCCGTAACGCCAGCAGATTCAGGTGCTCGGCCAGTGCCCGCACGCGATCGAGCGGAGTGGGCGGCTCCTCATCATAGAACTGCATGATATCCTCCCATCATTCGAGTGAGAGTGGTCGGACCGGCGAGATGGCCGCGTTCACGATCTGCGGTGCACTGCGCAGAACCTTCAAGAAGGCGATCAGCTTGGTGAGGCGGGCATGGCCTTCGCCAAACAAGGTTCGCAAGTTCTCGGCCTCGCCGAGGGGATCGGTTACCAGCGGTTCGAGTTCGATGGGCACACGGCCCGGGGGTAAGGCGGTCAAGGGTTCCTCCTGGTTAGTAGGGGGTTGAGGGGCGACGAGCAGTGGAAACGATGTGTGATCGATCGCGGTGGCGAAGTAGGTTCGCCGAGAATCGGCCGCGACCCAGGGACGGTCCTCATGGACGAACTGGAACTGCCGCAAACGAAAATTCAGGGCCCGTTCGAAGTTTCCGGCATGGGCGGCCACACGCCGGTGTGGTCCCGAGATTCGGAGATCGTTCACGGACAGTTCGATCGGGGTCGTCAACGTATCGGAGCAGGCCCAGATCGTGGGCCGCTCCTCCAAAACAAAGAGAACGGCCCGCGACTGGCGATCTTCGCACGGCAGGGCCGCGAGAGCATCGGCCAGCCGCAGGGCGTCCATGGCGGGAATATCAAGCACAGTCGGCGCCGGGCCGCGTGGGATGGCGTCCGCTGCCGACGGGAAGCGTGCCTCCGTGTCGATCTGGAGCCAGACGGTCCATGGACCAGCGCGAACGACCAAGTAGCCGTCGACTTGACCGAGAGTCACCTCCTCTTGTAGGAACAGGTCACGCGTCCCGAACAGTTGGATTGCTGGTACGAGCACATCGTCCTGGAATGGGAACTTGAACCCGTTCTGAATCAGGGCCTGCTTGCCATCCGTGGCAATGACTTCGCCACGCTTGCCGCGAAGCTGCACGCAGGTCATGGCGTACTTACTCGCCTCACGTGCCGAGGTCTTCCAGGCTTCGTGCAGTGCCTCCAGGAAATCGTCTGGCATCGCCTTCAGATTCTCGGGCACTCGCAACGGATCGATCGAGCCCGCACACGGCATCGGACCGTGAGCGGAATCCAGGTTGGCCAAAGTCACCAGCATCGGATCGAGCGCATCCCCTTCTGTTGGGATGGTCAAACCCAGCCCGACCCTTTCAAGTCGCGTCTGCAAGTGAAGCTGGCCATCGATGACTTGCACCAGCACTCGCGGATCGGGTCCGGAAGGCTGGTTGGTTCGACATTTACGCAGCAAGATACGGAACCGGCGTGCCGGTCCCGCAGGAATGGTTACCAATATGTCTCCTTGGAATCAGGAAATGGGAATGATCTGCCCGAACGGTGCGGCAGGCTGAGCGTTGCCGACCACAGCCCAGAGCACGGGAATGTCGGGGATCGTCGTGGGGAAGTCGGTGTAAAGATCGGTGAGGCAGATCACGCAAGTGGGTGAGTCACTCGCCTGAGCGATCCACTCGAACACGCCGACGTGACTGGTCCCACCTCCGCCGACTGCGTCGAGCGTGAGCGGCCCATCACTCGAGCGCCAAGACTGGACCTTCTGGACCTCGGTGTCGTGGTACAGCACCGTGACCGAACAATCGTACGACGCCAGTACCGCATTGGCTTCTTCCGCGAAGATGCCGAGCATTCGGGCACCGATCGAACCCGACGTATCCACGGCGAGGACCACGTCGCCCAGTTCTTCCGAGTGCATACCCGGCAAGTACAGACCTTGAGCGATGAAACGGCGATTCGGTCGCGACCACGAGTAGTCGTTGCGTGCATGAGCCGAGACGAACTCGCGCAGCACGCTCCGCCAATCGGCCGGTGGATGAAGTACTTGTTCCACAGAACGACCGAGACCACCTGGCAATGGCCCACGACCGGCGGCCGCCTGCTGAGCCTGAGCGACCGCGACCTTCCACTCGGCCTCGATTGCTTGCACCTGGGCCGGATCGCCATGATCGGGATCGGTCACCTGGCCGCAGCCGCCAGGATCACTTTTGCCTCCGCCATTATCTTCCGAGTCGCCGGCATCGTCCTTGCCTTTCATCAGGGTTGAGTAATATTCCTCGGCCGACTTGCCCACAGGCAGTTCCGCGAACTGCCCTTCGCCAGGCATGAGACGCACGTCGGGCAGCACCACGTGTGCATCACGCAGGATCGGATTGATCGCCAGGTCGCAGGCGATGTTCCAGAGCACGGGGTCACGCGGACCACGACGTGATGGATGAGCCAGGGCATTGTGCATCACTTCGTGAGCCAACACACCTTGCACCAGTAACGGCCCGAGCTTGTTCACAAAGTCCGGGTTGTAGAGCAACTCACGGCCATCGGTTGAGATCGTCTCGGTCTTCCAGTCCGGCTTCGGTTGCAGACGCAGAACGAGTGTTGCAAAGAAAGCCGACGGCGCATCGCGGCCCAGGATCAATTGGGCACGAGCCGTGCCTAGTGCTCTGCTGGCCGCTTCCTCAGCGGATTGGCGCGATACCGCTTCCTCCAGGGCCGCGAACGGGCCTTCACGAACAGACACAGTTCCTCCAGGTTAGTAGGTTTGGTTTTTGGATCAGAGCGATCATTCGCCGCGTGCGGTCGCGTAATGGCAGACACCGGCTCCGATCAGGAGCGAGGCTGTGGCTGCTGCCTGATCAGCTTGATCAACGGCCTGATGAAGGCTTTCGAGTCCAACCGACAACAACTCCTCGTACATGAGCACCTTGTCGCGCAGTTCGGCTGCCTGGCGCTGGCGAGTCTCCAAAGCTCGGGTTCCCAGGCTTCCCGTGATCACATCCTCGCGGATGCGAAAAGCCTCGGAATGAACCTCGAAGACGACCGCATCGCGAATGGCCCGGATGGCATCGTTATCGAGCCGATGCCGAAGCATATAGACGCACGAAGGCCGGCCCTCGGCCGAATCCTCGATCGCCCGGGCGATCTGCGTGAAGTCGTCGAGCCGGTGTCCTGGCACCCAATACACGGCCCCGCTGGGCCGCAATCGAGTTCCGGCGAGCCAATCAACCACGCGAACCAACACGGCTGATACCTGCATGGCGGAGACGCGTTCCAGTTGCGTCTGGTACGCACCCTGAACTGCAATGGCTCGTGAGTCCCACGGATCAAAGGTCAGTTCCGGTGGATCACCGGTCACGCGGGCGGTGAGCAAGGTCTGGTATTGATTGGATGCCAGACCACGACTCTCTTGGACGACGACAAAGCCATCTTTGCTGGCCAGCGGCCGGATCAGTACCCGTGGGCCACCAAAGATGTCTTCCAACGCTGATCGCAATGCCGCTGGTGCCGGCCGTGGATCGGGAACCAGAGCTTGCAAATCCAATTCGCCGAGTTTGGCAGCAAGTCGTGTTCGATCGGTCCATTCAGCGATGGACCAGAACACGACAGCGCCGCCGACATCGAGATGATTCTCGATCATCTGACCTCCTGGTTGTTAATTGGGGGAACCGAGCAGAGAAGTGAACTCAAGCCGTCAGAAACAGCCCTTTGGCGCGGGCCTGGCCGATCCACTTCTGGACGGAATCGAGTCCGACAAGCTTGGGTTGAATGGCCAGCGAATCTCGCAGGGCCAGCAAGGTGAACTCGTCAGGCAGCCGCATGGCGTATGAGACGAAGTTGTTAAGCGATGTCGTGGTGGATCGGCAGCGTTCCACGAGAGCGCCGACCAAGGCGTACAGGATCGCCGGCTCTCGCGGCACGGGGCTGGAATCTGGCTTGGCAAGCACTTGGTCCAGATCGGGCAGTTCGCGGTACAGCCGCAGGAACCCCAGAAACTCCGCTGCCGGTCCTTCGCCGACACAGCCCGCAGCCACGGGGTGAAGCAGCTCGTTCGGCGCGCGGGGAATGACATCGGAAACGAACTGCCACGACCGCGGTGTCGGAAACGCACGCGGATTGCTGGTCACGTCGAACTGGGAGAGAAGGGCCGGCCGGTAGTTCAGGAACGCCCGGACTTCCGGCGCGATCCCGTTGGCCACAGCCCAAGACTGCCAGTCTTCGCTGGATACCTCCAGATCAAGGTGAACGAAACGGTTGAGCAAAGGTGAAATCAGCCGATGCGTGCCGGCTCGATCCTCACTGCGATTGCTGGCAGCCACTACGCTCCAGCCCGTCGGTAATTCGTACTCTCCGATACGGCGATCCAGTGTTAGTTGCAGGCACGCGGCCTGTACCAGCGGTGCTGCCTGAGCCAGTTCGTCGAGGAACAAGACTCCGTCGCCGTCGCG
>SIAJ01000104.1 GCA_009691845.1 Gemmataceae bacterium | reverse complement strand
TCGCGGGGACTGCCCGCTCTTCAAGCCCCTCGACCCGAAGCCGAGGCTTGCGGCGAGCCTGCGACTTGGCGTAGGCACGCGACAGGTGCTTTTTGCGAATGCTGCTGAGGAGAGATTGGATGTTCATATGCATCTCACACGGTCTTGGGTCCGGACGATTGCCAGGAACCCGAGGTTAATGTCAGGGGTGAGGAACGTTAAAAACTCAAACGCATCCCGATCGTTCTGGAAGGGCGAGGGCGACCGAACAGCACACTTCTGGCGGAACGTTGCATCGGGGTTAGGGGCAATCGGCGTGATGATCTGAAATTCCCCGAGGCAAACATCAGCCACGCAGTGAATGCGCGGCAGGGATCGCCGGTCCGCAGGGACCGGAAAAGGGCAACAAGTCTCGTCATGGTACAACTTCGGTTCAAGCTTCTGCAACGCGATCAATCCGTTCGCCGGATGGAATTCGATACGATCCGATCAGGTCGCGACGGTACTTCTTTGGGCAACTGTGATACCAGATAAGCCGAGGGTCCGAACAGACTTCACAACTCACCCCAACCGGCTTTCCATCACGACCTCGCCAGGCCGCAAGTTGGACAACCCTATCCACCCTAACGGGACACCCGCCACAACTCCGACGAACCGCTCGCCCGATGCAGAACCGAAGCCATTCCCGAGGCAAAATTACCCCTTCACCTTCATGACGAGAAATACCACCAAAGAGATTGCACAAATAATCAAAACCGACAGCCGCGCGATTTTCAGCCAACTCCATGGGCGGTCCCCGGCGACTTTGCCTGTTCTGCCGTTCACTAGTATCTGAAATAAGCGTTCCCGGTAGCGATAGTTAGCGACCCAAATGGGAAGGAGCGTGTGCTTGAAGGTTACGCCCAGATAATTCGTGCGCCGCGTGTGAATTCGCTGATGATCGCCGCCAATGTCGCTCCGAATTAGCCCGGTTATTTCATCTTCCATGATCGAGCGGGCTTGCTGAAAGCCGAGTTTCAGGCTCACGGAATAGCGTTCCGTTACGTGGCCGCTCAAGAATTCCGGCCGAAAAGGCTGCAATTCTTCGAGTTCCCATGGCGGCATCTTGTCAACCAAATGAGCCGGCATGCTTTCCGATGCCTTGATCAGCACGTCGTCGAAGAAGTGCTGGACTTCACCCGAGGCGGCATACCAGCGCGTACGTCGAACCGATCGGGTTTGGCTCTTTCCGTTCGAGTCCTTGTAGCTCTCCGTGACCCAGTAGTCTTCGCCGCGTTCGCCCGTGTAGTGCGTGTAAGTCATGGCGTCGTAAGTCCAAAACGGGACATACACGCTGCCGAATTGTCCGAGGTTCGCGAGTTGCTTGAGTTCCGAAGGGGCAAACCACAAGCGGTTAATCCAGGTGTTGAAGCCACCGCGAGCCTCGCGATCGCTAATCGTGAACGGCAACACGGATTCCGGGAGAATCAGGTCCTTGATCTCTTCCGGCTCGTTCTCAAGGTGGGTGGAGCAATACGGGCATTTATCGGTCACGACCTTCGTTTCGACCACGACGACCGCCCCGCAGCCGGTACAGACGACCTGCGACCATTCCACGCCGACCGCGACCTCGCCTCGTTCGCCTTGGTGTTCGAGGAACTCATCGAAATCGTGCTCGCGGATGGCCGCTTTCTCGTCGTCATCTGCTTCAGGAATGACCTCCGTGAAGTCGCAATACGGGCACTTCAATCCGCGGGCCGCCGGGTCGAAGTCGAGCTTGGCACCACACTGCCGGCAGGGGAATTTTCGCCCGGCCGGCGGCTCATTCTGCTCGATTACCGGGAGCGGCGGTGGTTCGGGCTCGACTGAGTAGACGTCGGCGTCTGACGACCGGGGTCGCTTTCGCTTCGTGCCTTCGCTCGGCGAGTCCGGCTCGTCTGGTAGCGGAGGTGGATTTGCCATGTGACTCGCTGAAAAGAAAGAACCCGGAGAGTCTGCACTCGTCTGGTTCGGTTCGAGGTATTCCAGAGCCGCGCACGCTGCGCAGCGGAGTACGCGTGCGGCAACGTACTGCCCGACCTATTCATTCGGGCCACGAAGAGTTAAAGGCCTTTCCGGGAATTCGATTGCTCAAAACGTGCACTTCACAATGACACGAACTTTAACCTCGATCTCACCCGCGGGTGAGCGAGCGGCCGAGGGGGACTCCAGCCCGTAGATGTTCAGCGCCTCCGCGACGGGCTTTTCCGCCTCGTCGGTGACGGAAACGACTTTCACCTCGATTGCTCCCAGTCCCTTGGCAATGGCCTTGGCGTTCTTGACCGCTCGCTCGACGGCCGCCTGAAATGCCTCGCCTCGTGCTGCCGACTCATCGGCACGCGCGAGCACGACCTTTGGGCCGCCGCCGCCGCCCTGGCCGGGAAAGAAGTTGATGCTCTCTTCTTTCGGCTCCGCGCCGTTGGTGTTGGCACCGGCGTCGATGATGGATTTGAGGAAGGTATCGATGTCCGCGCGCAGCTTTTCGGGATCAGCGTTGGTGATTGTCGCCGTCTGCGCTGTATGTCCCGTGAATGGCCCCAGTCCGGGATTCGCGGCAGCCGGTGCACCACCGGGAACCATTCCCAGGGCCACGTTCTGATTTGAGGCCTGCTTCAGGCCGATCGGGCCCGTCGTGATCGAGAGCGTGCCGATCTTGAGTTTCTTGACGGAGTCGTCGATGGCCTTCGAGTGCTTGCTGAGCACTTCCTTGACGGCATCGGCCGTGGGTTCTGTGACCTTCACGCCGTAGAAAATCCGGGCCGTGTCCGGCTTGGCGTAGACGGTGGCTGTACCCGAAACCGTGATGAAACGTTCGGGCTTGTCGTCGTGTGCGAACGCCCAGCCGCCACATACCAGCACGGCGGTAAGCGTGGATAACGAACTTCGCATTGGTACTCCTGATCAATTTAAGACGAACTTTTCTAACTCCCACTCTCCCCAAAACGGAGAGTGGATGGAAGATCAAGACGGCGGCAACGGCGGCGGGACGGCCGCGAACAGGCTGTGCAGGTCGGCGACGGTCTCGGCGGCAATCCAGCTTGCCATGCCCGCTCGCCACACCAATGTGCTACGAGAAAGCTCGCCGGAACGCACCTTCGCAGCCAGCACGCTCAGGTCGAACGGACCGGCCTGGGCTCCACTCACGGCCACGAAATATTGGACGCTCCCTCCGGGCAGCGGCGGCGGCGAACCGGCAGAAGCCGAGCCGCGCAACGAATCAGCCATCGCACCAGCCATGGCCATGCCCGCTCCGAGACCGGCACCAACGCCTGCCACGCCGCCGGGGTTATTGGCCGCATCGCCAATCGCGTTTGCGGTCTGGAAGCGAGTAAATTGATCCATGTTCCCGAGGACTGCCATGCTCGATCGCTTGTCGAGCATTTTCTCGACTTCCGGCGGAAGCGAGATGTTCTCGACGAAGAACTGCGTGATGGTCAGCCCCATCGCGGCCATTTCCGGGCCGATCTTCACGCTGGCCAGCGTACTGAGCTTCTCATAGTTCCCGGCGAGGTCGAGAATCGGAATTTTTGCAGTCCCCAGGGCATCGACAATTCGTGGGACGATGACGTTTCGCAATTGATTCGCGATTTCGTAAGTCTCGAAACTCGGATCAGTGGCCACCAGTTCTTTCAAGAATTGGCCGGGATCGCTCACACGAAACGCGTAGGTTCCAAAAGCCCGGACACGAATGGGGCCGAACTCAGGATCGCGGACCATCACGGGGTTCTGCGTGCCCCACTTCTTGTCCGTCCATTGTTTGGTCGAAACGAAATACACCTCGGCTTTGAAAGGGGAATTGAAGCCGTACTTCCAGCCCTTGATCGTGCTCAAGATGGGCAGGTTATTGGTCTCCAGCTTATACATGCCCGGCGAAAAGACGTCGGCAATCTTCCCTTCGGAAACGAAGACCGCGTTCTGTCCTTCGCGAACCGTCAGCCGCGCACCGTTCTTGATCTCGTTTTGGTAGCGTGGAAAGCGGTAGCAGAGGATGTCATTATTGGACGGCTCGGTCCATTCGACGATATCGATGAATTCGCCACGAATTTTGTCGAGAAGACCCATGGTTCGCCTCCAGGATTTGAATCGAGTGTGGGGTTATTCTGTGCTGGCGCCTTCGGATTTGCAAGAGACCCGGATTTCTTACTTCGGAAGCGGCAAAATGAAATTGGAAACATTGTGGTCGTGCTTTTCGACATCGATACGCAGCACGGTCTTGTCCGTGCAGTACTCATCGGTCACGAAATGAGCGAAGGTGTTCTGATTCATGACCTTGTTGAAGCCCATGTTCTTCTGGCCATGCACCTCGATCTTCATCGTTCCGGGAGGAACGAGAGCGTCGAAGCGCCCGTTGGTAATGCGGGCCGTGGTTGGATGAAGGCTGCGATCTTCCGGAAAAAAATTGATCACCCCGTCCTCGATCGGGGCACCCTGCCACGAACATTCACCGACAACCCGGTAGAGTCGTTTCCCATCGCAGCCGTCTAGTAGGACGAATGAAGTGAAAACGATCAAAAATCGAGGGAACACCCGGCTCACAGATCCCCCAGCACTTCGCCTCCACTCCGGCTCCCAAGAGCCTGGAATGTTGCCGCGTTGATACCATCACGGATGAAACGAACCGAGCCATCGGCCAACCCCATGTTCACGCCGCCTGAGTGACGGCTGCGAGTGGAGACAAAAATGTTGGTATTGCTCCAGATGCACGGGGCGTAGTTCTTGGGTGTCGCCTGGCACCAATTTAACTGGTCGGGAACGAGGTTGTTCGGAGGCAGACGAGTGCTGAAGGCCACTCCGCTATGAGCCGGATTGTAGTAGCGACCCCGGATGTCGTGCCCATTGCTATCTGGCGAGAGCAGCAATTCACTTACCAGGGCCGTGTTCGCCGTACCGTCCGAGATGTCTGTCAATCGTACGGTCGACTGGGCAAACATGACACCGTCCAGATTGGCACTATTCACCGCCCCGCCGGCATTGAAATAGCCGCTGCTCGCATTCACGACATAGTTACCCGAAAAACCCTGAGTCGGCGTGCCGAACCCGCCCCAGTAGGTCTCCGTCTTCGGACTGACGGGGTCCGAAGGGCACATGAGGGTCTTGATCACCGCACCCATCTGCGGGAAGGCGAGTGCGGACTGGCCAGTCTCAAAATGCACGTGAAGAGGCCGGAAAATGCTGTCTTGCTCAATGAAGGGCAGGATATCGTGCCCCCACGATCGACGGTCGTATTTGTTGTTGTAGGGTGCCGGAGTCGAGCCTGTGCTGTCGATATAGTTGTAGGTGGCGTGTGGCAAATGCCCTTTGGTGTCGTGATGGGAATGCAGCCCGATTGCAATTTGCTTTAAGTTATTCGAACACTTCATCCGCTGGGCGGCCTCACGGACTTTCTGCACCGCAGGCAAGAGCAGGCCAATCAGAATCGCAATAATCGCGATCACCACCAGTAGCTCGATCAGGGTGAATCCCCGACGTCGCAGAATGGAACGCATGACACCCTCCCAAAAGAGGAACCAAAAATGAGAATGAGACGAGAATACAGAATGAAGTGAAGACTATCCGAATGATGGGCTGGGCACAAGAGAAAAGTGGGCGAACTCTTTGAGAAGGGATTGCAACGCAGCAAGAGAGCCGCGCGATCAGCGATTCCGAGTGAACGAATGCCTCGCTCTTGTGTTACCGGTTCCCGATCACAAGGACGTAGTGAGTCCGGCCGTGACATCCAGGTAGGAATCTCCTGAAACAGTGAACAGGTCGGTGGTCCCTGCAACGAAATCGGTCACGTCGCTATCCAGGGCTTCATCGGAACCTTGATTGGCGGTCGTGAAGGAGTAACCCAGCATCGGCACGAACTGAACGCGATACTGGCCGGCGGCAACATTTGTGAACGAATACGTGCCATCCATCGCGGTCGTGGTTGTGGCCACAACCAGGCCCGCCGCGTCGAGCAGGTTGACCGTGATCCCACTCATAGCCATTTCGCTGATATCGCGAATGCCGTCCGAGTTCATGTCTGTCCAGACGCTGCCGCTGATCGAAGAAGCTGGCGGCGGCTGGGTGCCGATCAATCCGCCGTCCACGTCGTAAATTGACTCCCCGATAGCAACCGAGAACAAGGCTGTTGTTGCGGCCGTGCCAAAGTCGCTGTCGGCCATATCGTCTGCACCAGCATTGAGAGGGCTCATTAAAGCCCAACTCGGCGGAACAACGCGAACCTGATACGAGCCGGCCACGACATCGAAGAGATATCGGCCAAACTCATCCGTCAAAGTATCGGCAACTTGACTTCCTGACGAATTCAACAACTGCACTTCGACATTCTCGATGCCCGGTTCGCCAGTGTCCTGAATTCCGTCCTCGTTTAAGTCGTGCCAAATCTCATCGCCGACCCGGGCACCGTTGGTTACGAACAAAGTGACCAGTCCGTGCTGTCCAACCGTCATTCCATCCGTCGGCGTGTAGAAGAACCAATCGTAGCCTGTATAGCCGGTCTGCGGCGTGTAGGAGAACGAACCGTCGGCGTTGAGAAGGACTGTTCCGTGCAGAGGCGCGAGTTCAGGGATACTCGGCAACGAGACGGTGATCGGATCTTCTTCCTCGTCGAGGTCGTTGACCCGCACGCCTTGTGCGGCCGGAACCACGAGGGTTTGGTCGGCAGGTGCCTCGTAATAGTCGCCCGTTGGAACGGGGGCTGCATTCGTCACATGGATCGTGATGGTTGCCCCATCGCCCGATCCTGTGTTGTCGGCGGGAACATAAGTTAGAAGGTCGAACCCAACAAACCCTTCGTCCGGGAGATAATCGAACGAGCCGTCCGAAAAGAGCGTCGCCGTTCCGTGCTGCGTCGGAATGCTCGTGCTCGCGGTCAGTGCATCCCCATCCGCGTCGAAATCATTTCGCAACGGTCCGTCCGCAACAGAGAGGTGAAGCGACGTATCGTGAACGACGTACGATTCATCGTTGCTTGCAACCGGAGCGTCATTGGTAATCCCCAAAAAGACCAGCACGGGATCCGTGGTTACGGTGCCGACGCGTAGCTTGTAGTAGAACTCGTCCGCGTATACGCCACTTCCGCTGGGCACATAGGTAAACGAACCATCCGGCCGCAAATCCAGCGTACCATTACTCGGGCCGCTGTGGAGTACTGCGGTCGTATTCGCCCAATCCGGCGACTCGTCGCTAGCCAAGACACCGGGAACGCCGATTTCCATTGTCCAAGCGTGGGACCCGTTGTAGGCATCGGGGGCCGCGAATGCGGGATTCGGCAGTTTCGCTGGGTTGACTGCGATGCGCACAACTGCGTCCAGTCGGCCTGTGAACTCGCCGTCGCCGTTGTAGTCGGCGATCAGCCAATAGCTTCCGGCAGCCGGTGCCGTTGCTTCGAACGTGGCGTTCTTGAATGTCCCGTTGGCGTCGGTTTGGATCGTTCCAATGGCGACGGCCGGAAGCACTTTTCCGTCAGGCAATTGCATCTGCGCCATCGGGGCATCGACGAGGTAGAATTTCAATTCCTGATTGGCTCGAAACTGCGCACCCTTGGTAACAACGATATCGCCACCTGCGGTGAATACCGGCTGACCCTCGGTCGAAATGGTCTGACGCCAGTTGTCGAGCAGGATGGACTTGGTCTTGAACGTGGAATTTTCCTACAAATCCGTGGCCGTCACGTAAATGTCGTACAAGTCGTCTGGATACTCAGAGTTGGCGTTGCTCGTAGCCGTCTTGCCAAGATCACCAGAGTTCCAGGGCTGCCCGGCCAAAGCACCGGTCGTCCAATAATGCTTCTTCGCGTCCGCCGGGAAGACACCTCCGGCAGCGAATGTTTCGGTTAGAGAAGGCGTGTTCGTAACCGTGTAATAGAAGGGCTCGATGCGGTCTCCCTCTGGCCCCGTCGGCACCATCGTTGAGTTGCTGACCGTATCGTTCGAGTAGATCGATCGAGTCCGGTCGAAATCCAGAAAATACTTGTAGTTCACCAGGGCAGGATCGATGACCGACTTGAAGTTGAATGAGGCGATTGTGCCGGTAGAGGCGGTCCAGCGTCGACCGACGGCGAGAAAGCTCGCGGTAGCAATGTTGAGCCTTCGCGTCCCAGGGACAGCGGCAGTCCCGTATCGATCGTACATGTTTGCCACGATATCGATCCCGTAGTCACTGTTGGCCGGCAGTGCCTGTCCGCCGAATGGATCGGGCTGATAACCGACCAGAGTAAATGTCTCGGTGGCGACATTATTGGTTGAGGTAAAGTACTTTGCATTTGCTCGAGGAGTTTCCTTGGATACCTGTCTACGAACATCGGTAACGGAGTGTACTCCTGGTTCATCGGTACCGGCAGTTCGCAGCCTAAGGTCTACGATGGTGGGAGCGGTTCCATCGAGCGTTTTGGCGAATTCATCAAGAGGGTTGAGATTTGGTTTGGGCTGATGTCGATTGTCCTTTTTACTTCCAGGGCCAAATACGAGCCCTGGGGCGAATGTATCATTACCAGTGCCTCTCCCCAAATGCACGTGCGACGGATAGCCTGCAAGCTTCGAGGTCGCAGAAGTCTCCACAACGGTACCGATTGTCGTCACTCCTTTGAGGACTTTTGAATCATCAATCAAATTGCTGGGTGAAATGTGTAAGTAGATCCATTTTTTTGTACCTGCCACAGGGACTTTGTCGTCTCTGATGACGACGAAGGAGAGGAAGGGATCTCGGAACGTCCGGATCAAATGAACATAGCCATCAGCCACGGCGAGTACCGGTTCGTTTAGCTGAGTCGCGGCGATGTCAATTCCTTCGTGAAAGTGTATTCCCCCGTCCTCATTGCCACTCTTCACTTCCTAATATTGACCATAGGTCCCTACGAGTGGATTCATTGCCGGGCCGCCAGCAAACGGCCAGCCAGCCTCGGCTGGAACGCAACGTTCCTCAAGCCCCTCGACACATAGACGCAACGGCTTCGTGCTCATAATGCAGAATTCCTACCGGTAAGTATGGGCTCAAGGCGTGCGTGTAGCCTAGCAAAAGGCAAAGAGCAACTACCAATTACCATTTTTCTAGCGAGACTCGGATTGCCCCGGCGGAATATGAACCGGTCCATGCGTCTAAGCCTTCGTCGAGGCCCCTGTCCTGAATGTCCAGGCGGAGTTGAATGTATATCTCCGGAGTAACCCGCTCCGAAAACTCTTTGGGGTAATACTTGATGAACTTTTCTTTGGCGGGACCGAGGTCTGTTTCGACCATCCCAGAAGCTTCGCGTTTTTCTTTGCTGATTTCAAGAAACCATGCCAACTCCGATTTTATCGGAAATCGTGGAGAAGGGCTCTCAATTACAACGCCATACGTCTCGCCGCTTACGCCCTTGGCCACAACGACTAACATCGTTTGTCCAGAAGTTGCTCTCTCAAGTGAAGGCTCAAGAATTACTAATGGCCAACGCTTACCTGTATAGGCGAGTGACCAATTGACGCGGAGTACGCGCTTCTCATTTTTTATCACGACTTCGGCCTTGGTCGTTTTCAATAGCAATCCGTTGACGTGGCCCGGCTCTTTGAGCATTTCCTCGAGCGCAAAAATCCTTGGTTTGTCGGCGTCTTTCTCGTCGCCCAGTGATTGTTGGCAAGGGAATCGACAGACAAGCAACGCAAAGATGAACAAGGGAAGAGTAGAATTGATCGTCATTAGAGGTTTCCTCAGTTCATGCGGGCTTTTCTGAATGTGACTCGCTCCCACCAGTCTATGGTCGGACTATCGATGAGAGATCTGTATTCCTTGCCGCTGCGGCCTATTGCAACTACATGCACGCAAGTCTGGCCGGAAGTTTCGTTTGCTAGCGAAGGTTCAAGAATAACCAGAGGCCAGCGCTTCCCATCGTAGTTTATCGACCAGTTCAACTTCAGAATGACCACGCGGTCCGAAACTTTGGGGTCGGTCTCGACCGACTCAGTCTTGGTCAGTCGAATTAATACTCCGTTTACGCTGCCTTCTTTGGTCTTCAGCCATTCCTCAAAGGCTAGCCCGCGCGGTTTGTCGCTTGGCTCGTCACCTGCGCGAAGGTCGGTTTCAGTCATGATGCCCAGGATTGCGGCAACCAGGGCAGTGAGAAATGGTTGGAATCGCATGTTAGAACCCTTTCCCTCGGCTTGAGATGGTTCAACCGAAATGCTCGAACCTGCTGAAGCTACCACTTATTCACGAGTACCCTCTTCGCCACGGTTGTCAAGTCGCACTCACGCCAACCCTGCCTCCGTCAGAATCTCCTTGAGCTTCGCTCGCTTCTCCGCACTCAACGGCGCAATCGGCGAACGGCTTGGCCCGACGTCAAACCCGGTTATGGCCATCGCCTGTTTCACTACGCCTGGTGCCGTGCCCATCATCAACGCGATCCGCACGGGGCTCAATCGACTCTGAGCAGCCTTGGTTCGTTCCAGGTCGCCGGCCACGAATGATTCGTAGATTTCGACTACCAGCTTCGGGGCAATATTGCACGAGGCGGGGACTGCTCCCTTCGCTCCGAAGACCAGGCCGGCCGCGAGCAGCGTGTCGCGGCCTTGTAGAACCGCGAAACTTTCGGGAACGAGGCGAATCGTTTCAATCAAGTTTTGCAGATCGCCCGAGGAATCCTTGATGGCCACGATGTTCTTCACGTTCGACAGTTTCGCCACTGTCTCCGGCTCAATCTTCAACCCTCCACAGGTGGCAGGATTGCTGTAAAGCACAACGGGCAGGTTCGTGGATTCCGCAACACGCCGATAATGGTCCACCATCTCGGCCTGACTGGGCATGATGAAGTAAGGCGTAATGACAGAAACGCCATTGGCACCCTCACGCTCGGCCATCTTCGTATGGAGAATCGCTTCGCGGGTCGTCTCGGCCCCGGTTCCCGCATAAACGGGCACGCGTCGATTCACATGTTCGACGGCCGTGGCCACGATCTTCTGTTTTTCGACGGCGTCGAGCGCGTAGCACTCGCCGGTCGTCCCCAGCACGAAGATGCCGTGGACTCCACAAGCGATTTGATGGTCGATCAACTTGCGAAGCGTGGGGTAGTCCACTTCTTCGTCAGGTAGCATCGGCGTGACGATGGGTGGGATAATGCCGCGAATCTTCAGGGCCATTGCAGGTTCCTCGGTTTCCGGAATGTTGTAGGCGCCCGACCGTCGAAAGCGAAAGTCCTTTGCTCGAGAACGAAAAGGCGGGCCGAGAATCTCTCTCGGCCCGCCCTCGTGAAGCATTCTGATCTCGACAATTGTTACTTCGGATTCACCGCAATCAGCGATCGCTGGGACATGATGTATAGCACGCCATTGGCCATGACCGGCGTGCTGGTAATCGGCTCGCTGATCTCGATCGTCTGCAGCAGGAACTTTGCCTTCACCTTGTTACGCATGGCGATGGAGGCCAAGTCGTAGCCGCCTCGGGCCGCCTTTCTGACATCGGTCTCTTCGAGTTTCTCCGTTTTTGCTTTCTTCTCGGCCTCGGTCGCAGCCTTCAAGCCCTCAGCGACCTCATCCATCACGGTCTGCTCTTTCTCGTGCTTGAAAATGAACAGGTCGCCGTTCTCGTTCGCCAGGAGGATTTTGCCATCGACGTAGTAGCACGAGCCCCAGATGCCCGACTTCGTGTCCCACTGCCAGTACTTCTTGCCGGTCTTCGCATCCAGGCAATGCATGTAGCCGTCAATTTCCGCGACATAGACGATGCCATCGACGATGCAGGCGGTGCTCATGGTTCGGCCGAAGGCGAAGTCACGCTTGGCATTTGGCTTCTCCTCGCCACCGTAGTGCCACACCACAGCAGTGTTTGGATTCGACTTCGTGGACGGTGGATCCTTCGAGCCATCCGTGACGAGGTCCGGCGAGACATCGCCAGTCTTCGTGGCATCGATGCACCAGAAGTGGCCGATGCCCGTAAAGTGCTCCGGGTCCTGGCCGGTGCCGATGTAGACTTTGTCCTCGTAAACGACGGGCGAAGCGATGAAGTCGCTGCGTGTGCCCTTGCCGCCAAGTTCGTACTTGCTGTCCTTGGGGTTGGCATCAAACTTCCAGATCAGTTTGCCGGTTTCCGGTTCCAGGCTGTACAGCCAGCCGTCGCCACCGGGGAAGAACACTTGTGGCTTGCCCTTGACGACGCCGTAGGACGGGTTCGACCACTGCCCGTGCATGATGGCCTTGCCGGGCAGATTGTTTTTCCAAATCAGCTTGCCCGTGTTCTTGTTCAGGCAGATGAAACTCGGAGCTTCGGGGAACGGGATGTTGATGTGATTCTCATCCATGCCGTTTGCCGTGATGACGAAGATCAGATCTCCCACGACCATCGTGGAACTATTCGTCATGTTGTGCGGAAAAACCTTGAGGTGATCGATCATGTCGTACGTCCAAATCACGTCGCCATCCGTGGGCGAGTTGAACGGCTCTTTCTGAAAGCCCTGATTACCGTCGGCCATGCCGTTCACGTCCAGGCAGACAACCTCGCAGCGATTCGAAGTGTAGTAGATGCGGTTTCCATCGACGGTCGGCGTGGAACAGACACCCCAGCGTGGGTAGTCGTGTACCTGGCCGCCACCCAGCTTATCGTGAACCATTTGCCAGAGGAAATTGCCGGTCTTTTCCTCGAAGCACATCAGAACTCCCTTGTCGAGAGGAGTGCCGTTCGGATCGTCGTCCGTGGGCTTGCCGCGATCGCGTTTGTTTCGCGGGTTTTCATTGTTCGTCCCAACGAAAATCTTGCCGTCGGCGACGATCGGGCCCGCGCACGAATTGCTGCCGAGGGCCTGTCGCCATTTCACGCGTGAGCCGAGCACGCGGGCCTTGTCGTCGTTCTCGTCCTTGGGGAATTCGTGGGATAATCCCTTTTCGTGTGCGTTGATGAAATTGCGGCTGACCGTGCCGCCGAACTGGGTGTTATCGCCGGGATTGGCGATCGCGGCCTTCGGCTCGTCGGCGGCAATGGATTGCTTCGGGGTTGAGCCACTGAGGAAGTAGCCAGCGATGCACCCGGCCAGGACGAGAAGCCCGACAACCGGCAGAGTGGAACGAGTAGTCATATCGAGATTCCTTTTTCGGTTTCTTGATGGCAAACATGCGAGAGCCCGCCGGGGCTCTCGCAAAACGAGGAGGGCTATTTCTTGCTGGTGGGCGTGACCGAAACGTTGTCGTAATAGATCTCGGAGCCGGGCTCCTGGGCGTCCGCGTTACTCACATAGCCATACAAAGCGGCCGCCCCTTCGCGGTTCGGAAGCGGATCCTTGAACTCGATCGTCCATTTTTCAGGTTCGGGTTGGCTTCGATCCCAGACCTTGGCACGAACGAGCGATTCCTTCTCGCCAACCTCGACCGTCAACTTCAGGCGATACCATGTGCCTGCTTTCCACGTGAACGGAGCGCCCACGTTGATCCTGGGCAAGGCTTCCCACGAGATGAGTCGAACGGTCCGGTCGCCCTTCTCGTCCGTCTTGCCATCCAGGTAGAACGTGTAACGGTTGGCCATGACGCCACCGTCGCCGAGCTTGTCCTTCTTCTCAATCCCCATCAAGTCCGCTTCGATCGTGTAGCCGGTCGAAGTTGGGGAAGTGATAAACGCATAAGCACGGGCTACAGGCGGAGCAGGATTCGTGTTCACCTTGAACAAGACCTTGTTGCCATCCTTCTCCACCACGGAATATTTGCCCTGCGTGTTGACCCAGCCGCTCGGGGCAACAGTGAGCGGGATCAAGGAAAAGTCTTGCTTGTATGGAATCTGCGCCACGACTCGGACACGAGCCATCGCCGTCAAGCCTCCGACCTTTGCCATGACGAGCCCGTGCTGGGCCGGCTTTTTCGCATTGATCGTGACCGTGCCCGTCGCCGGATCGATGGTTGCATCGAGGGCGGGGGGCTGAACTCCACCGGCCTTGGGGGCGGGAGGCAACGGCAGCGACCAGGTTGCCTCGAGCTTCGCCATCGGCAGAGGCACGCCCTTGGCCGTGTAGGCACGAAGCTGGAACTCAGGTTTGTCTCCAGCCTTGGTGACCGCGTCCGCGGGATAGATTTGCAATTGAGCTGGAGCCTCGCCCTCCTGTGCCGGCGTTTCTTGATTCTTCGCCGCGGGCACTTCTCCGGCCTTACCTTCTTTCGTGCCGATGCAGAAGCATTCGTCTCGCGTACCAAAGAACACCCGGCCATTCGCGGCCGCTGGAGTGCTGTGCACCTCGACCAGGCCGGTTCCGCCCGGGGGAGCCTTGAATTTCACGTCGTGCGATTTCTCCGGCACCTTCTTACCGTTCAATTCGATGATCACGAAGCGGGCGTCCACGCCGGAGATGAACACTTTGTTGTCGGCAATGAGTGGCGAACCGCGGGTGAGAGTGCCGTAGTTGAACTTCCAAAGGAACTTGTTCGTCTTGGCAGCACCGGTAGGTTCCTTGGCGATATCGAAGCAGTAGAGCTTGCCTGCATCGTCGGGCATGTAGAGGAACTTGCCGTCGCTTGCGGGACTCGCGAGGCCGAACTTGGTTCCATCGCGATACTGCCAAACCAACTCAGGCGTGGTAAGGCCGTCCTTGTTCGTCTTCAACTTGGAAGCATCCAGGCAGATCACGCGGCCGATGTCGCCACCTTCCGGATTCACCTCCCCGTGAGCACAAAAGACGAGATTACCAACCACGAGTGGAGACGGGTTGATGACACCGGCGCTGAACTTATAGCTCCAAATGCGTTTGCCTGTCCGAACCTGGAAGGCGTGGATCGCACCATCTGCCGAGCCGGAAATCAGCAATCGCTGTCCGCCAATTGTTGCGACGACCGGGTTGCTGTTGTAAGTGCCGATGAGATCGAACGGGGTCTCTCCCCACCAAACGACGTTGCCTGTGTCCTTATCCATGGCAACAAATCGCCCGGCTCCACGAGCGTAAGCCCCCCAAGAACCGTGAGCCAAACTCACGATCACCAGGCCCGAATCGACAATCGGCCCGGAAACGCGGCCACCATAGCCTGTCACGCGGCCAAACTCTTCCGTCAGTTGGCGCTGCCAAAGGATCTTGCCGGTCTC
>SIAJ01000026.1 GCA_009691845.1 Gemmataceae bacterium | reverse complement strand
CCTGGAGGCAATCCCACTATCGCGTCGAAGATCACGAGCCTGACGATCGGTGGTCAGGCATTGGGAACGGTCGGCGGCGTGGATCACTTTGGCATCGTGGCCCAGAGCATCGGCATCGTGAAGATCGGCGGCACGACGATCCCAACCGCTGTGGGGTTCGGCAACGACGACTTCTTCGTCGGCATCACCAGCGATTTCAAAATAAACGAGATTTGATGTGTTCTGAGGGGGCGTCGACTGCGGCCACCCTCAGCCTGCCGTGGCTTTTCGATAACACCAATCGAAAAGGAGTTGGAATTCGACGAGTTGAATGCCACGACAGCGAAATTCGCTAGTCGAACCAGTTCCCCGTTCCGCTTCGCAAGCATCCACAAACTTGAATGGGTCCCAGGTTGTTTCGACGACCAGCAACGGCAAACTCAAGCCTGTCTCGTTAAGCTCCAACGGCAAGAGGTCAAACACCGGATTGCTCGGAACATGGCGAAACCAATATTTTGCATTGGCTGGATCCGGTTCCCGGCGATGGAGGATGCCGTGCCAATAGGAGCCGTACCATTCCTGCAAGTCTTGGCAAATCGTGTGCGATGGGTCCATGAAGTTGTGGTAAAGCCACAAGCCACTGAGGCAGGCCCTGGCAGCGTCTTGGTCGAGGGTCGCTGGAAATGCGTTCTCAATCGTCAATGCAGAGAGAGCCGCACGTGCCTGTTCATTGGGTGATCCCGGGCCAAGTTCGGGCAGCGTTTGAAACGGCCCATCCACCCAGAGTTCTGCAATCGGCGGAGAGTAGGTTGCGGGAACGAATTGCTTCATTTCACAATGGCCTTCACAACTTGGCCGGCCACGTCGGTCAGGCGTTCGTCGCGGCCGCTGTGCTTGAACGTCAGACGCTCGTGATCGAAGCCGAGCAGGTGTAGGATCGTGGCATGGAAATCGTTCACGTGAACCTTGCCTTCGATGGCGTGGAGGCCGAACTCGTCCGTGCTGCCGTGAATTGTGCCGCTTTTCACACCGCCTCCAGCGAGTAGCATCGAGAAGCCATACGGGTTGTGATCGCGGCCATCCTTGCCCTCGGTCATCGGTGTGCGGCCGAATTCGCCGCCCCAGATGACCAGCGTGTCGTCCAACATGCCGCGAGCCTTGAGGTCGTTAATCAATGCGGCCGTCGGTCGATCGGCCCGGCCACACATCTTGGTGTGGTTGCCTTCGAGATCGCCGTGAGCGTCCCAGGCACTCCCGGCCCCGCAGTAGACTTGCACGAAACGCACGCCCCGTTCGACCAGTCGGCGGGCGAGCAAACAGCGATGCCCGAACTCGGCTGTCGCCTTGTTGTTCAGGCCGTACGCCTCTTTCAGGCGTTCTGGCTCGGCCGTGAGATCGACGGCTTCCGGTGCGGTGGCCTGCATGCGGAAGGCGAGTTCATAGGCGGCTTGTCGAGCGGAGAGATCCGTGTCATCCTGTCGTTCGCGTCGATGAATCTCGTTGAGTTGTTGGATGAGGTCGAGCTTATCGCGTTGTCGATCGGCGGAGGCTTCCGGCTTCAAATTCAGAATCGGGCTGTTTCCCGGTCGGAACTGCGTGCCCTGATAGGTGGCGGGCATGTAGCCAGTGCCCCAGTTACGAGTGCCGCCAAGAACTTCGCCGCCATCGGTCATTACTACGAAGCCCGGCAGGTTTTGATTGACGGTGCCGAGACCATAGAGTGCCCATGCCCCGAGACTCGGCCGGCCCGCGAGAATGCTGCCCGTGTTCATCTGGCAAACGGAGCCGACGTGGTTCAAGCCGTCGGCCTGACATCCCCGGAGGACGGCGAAATCGTCCGCACATGTCGACATGTGCGGTAGCCAGTCGGAAAAATCGAGCCCCGATTGGCCGCACTTGGAAAACTTGTGCCGGCTGCCGAGCAGGTTGTTACCGCCTGTGCCCATGGCCGTGAGAATCTTGCCGAACCGGGCCGGCAGCGGCGTGCCATTCATCCGCGTCAGTTCAGGTTTTGGATCAACGAGATCAACGTGGCTGGGTCCCCCTTCCATGAACAGGAAGATGACCGACTTGGCCTTGGCTTCGAAGTGCGGCTTCTTCGGCAGGAACGGATTGATAACTGCCTTGGACGGGGCGGCGGCGGCTTCTTCAGCGAGGAGCGTGGAGAGAGCGAGAGCGCCGAAGCCGTGGGCGGAGCGGCGGAGGAAGTCGCGGCGAGCAAGAAGGTCAAACACGAATCAACTCCTCAGGCGAGCGGAGTTGCGAAAGCAACCCGATGATGTTCAGATTCTAATCGCTATGATCGGGCCGCTTACGCGGCACGGCTCGCCAACTCAATCCACATACAGGAACTCATTCAAGTTCAACAACGCGTGGCAATACTCCGCCAGGGACTCGCTCGGGTTGGATTGCGAGCGCAAGAATTTCAGGCCGGTCTCTCGTTCCTCGCTCGTGGGCCGGCGGGTGAAGGCGAGCAGATAGGCTTGCTCGAGTGCCTTGTCCGGATCGCTTCCCGCCAGGCGAGTTACACGTTCGGCGAACAGTTTTCCCTTTTCCATGTACAGCTTTTCGTTGAGCATCATCAGGGCTTGCGGGGCGGTTGTGGTCTCGAATCTTCGCGAGCACGCTTCGTTACGGTCGGGGGCGTCGAAGGCCGCAAAGAGGGGGTATCGCAAATTACGCTTCACGTACACGTAGACACTTCGCCGATTGCGTTCGCTCTGATCTGTTGATACCGGCCACGCCCCGGATTTTACCTCGGCGGGAAGGTCGGGGTAAATACTGGGGCCTGCCGCCTTGGCGTTTAGCGAACCCGAAACGCTCAGGATCGCATCGCGGAGCGACTCGCCGTCGAGTCGACGACGGTTCATCCGCCAGAGCAGTTCGTTTTCTGGATCGGACCTGGAGGAGTCCTTGTTGAACGTGGTTCCCTGCTGGTACGCGGCCGTGGTCACAATGGTGCGATGCAGTCGCTTGAGACTCCAGCCATTGGCGACGAAATCCGCAGCGAGCCAATCGAGCAACTCCGGATGCGTGGGCTTTTCTCCCTGCATGCCGAAATCGCCGGGCGAATCGACGATGCCGCGGCCAAAGTGTTGCAGCCAGATTCGGTTCACGATCACGCGGGCGGTGAGTGGGTTCTTCGCGTCGGCAATCCAATTCGCAAGGGCGGTGCGTCGTCCGGTGGTCGAACTCGTCGAGGAGATCGTTGCCTCGCGGTCGTCGATCGCGGACAGAAAGCCGGGATTGATCACGTCCCCCTTGCGTGTCCAGTTGCCTCGCTTCAGTAGATGCGTCGGTGGAACCGAAAGTCCCACATCCGAAAACGCCATGGTCACGGACGGTGCAGTCGGCCTCGGGCCGGCCTCGGCGAATTTCTTCTTGAGTGCCTCATGGCGTTCTTTCACGGGTGGCTTCATGCTGTTGAACATGGCCTTGTCTTCCGCGTAGACCTGCTTGCCGACCATCGCGGCGATCTGTTGTTCGAGCGGCGTTCTCTGGTTCTCGGGAATATCCAGCAACTTGGCGTATTCCACGGGGAACCGCCCACGACGCTTATTCGAGAAGGAATCGCGGAACGGTTTCTCCGTCTCATCCAGTTCTCGGCGAATATCGGCCGTTTTTTGTTCCCAGGCCCGCAACTTGCTCTCGAACGACTTTCGCTGTTCTGGCGGCAGGACCGGAGCATCGACTTCCTTCCAGCCAGCGAAAAAGGCCTGGATGCGGTAGTAATCCTTCTGAGCAATTGGATCGAACTTATGATCGTGGCACTTCGCACAACCGAGAGTGATGCCGAGGAACGCCTGTCCCGTCGTGTCCGTGATGTCGTTCAGAATCTCCTGCCGCCGTTGTTCCAGATTCACGGCGTTGTATTCGTCCGGGTAGTGCCTCAAGAAGGCCGTGGCCGTCACTGCGTCCGGATCGTCCGCGAATAACTCGTCACCGGCCAGCTGTTCTCGGACGAACCGATCGAACGGTTTATCGAGATTGAAAGCCCGAATGACATAATCGCGATAGCGCCAGGCATGAGGGCGACTGTCGTCCGCCTTGAAGCCGTCGCTCTCCGCGAAGCGAGCCACATCGAGCCAGGCGAGGGCCTGCTTTTCGCCGTAGGCCGAGGAGGCGAGCAAGCGATCGACGACACGCTCGTAAGCGTGAGGCGAATTATCTTCGAGAAAGGCCTGTAGCTCAGCGGTGGTCGGCGGTAGCCCGGTTAGATCGAACGTGATTCGCCGCAAAATCGTGGCTCGATCCGCTCGAGGCGTGAACTCCAGGTTTTTGGCCTGCAGTTGTTTCAGCAGAAACGCGTCGATAGGGGAGTTCGACGGAGAATTCACGGTCGGGATGGCTGGGCGCACAATCGGCTTGAAAGCCCAGTTGTCTGGAACTTGCGCACTGCTTCGACCAACGGAAAGTAGTGCGAAGGCGAGTGCCACACTCCAGCGCATGAAAACCCCCTGCCGTCAGAATAATTCTTTCACAGGTCATACTAACGTTGGCGGTCGAATGTGCAAAGCGAAATGCGGCGAGACGGGTTTTGCTGGGAACGCCAATTTCCCCGTTCACGCATGAATTTCCAATGAAAGAAGAGATTTCAGCCGTACTGTCCGGCCAGAGGTCGAGCAAGGATAGCTGTTTCGGACCCGGTTCTTCGTCATTCTGCGCTTTCGTATCAGCAATCGCTTGAGAAATCGGGGTTTTTTCGAACATCCTCCGGCTGAGAGTTTGCAATAGTTCGCTCATCGCTCGTTTGCTCTTCAGTCCCTTGCGAACGCAGGATGTTTCACTCCTCGCCGCCTTTGGGCACCCCTAAACCTGCATCGTTATTGTGACGTTCGCTTTTCTGAACGAGTGCGGCTGGTTTTTCAAAGGGGTGGGTGTTTCTTCACAAAAAGGAATTTCCCGAGGAATTTGCATGATTGCTTCTCTTCGCCCGTGGGCCTTGCAATTCTCACCACCGCTACAACCCTCGAAAAGCGAGTAAGTCATCCGCCCGATTGTGTCGGACTGACTCTTTCGACCGCGTAGTTCAGGTATACTGAGTAGAGTGTGAGGATCAGGTCAACATTATCGAGGAGGTCACCCACCATGGCGTTGTCCGCCCTGGGCAGTCCTGCCCCGATTTTTGGCATTTTCCTGGCCACCAGTTTGACCATTTCGCTTTGCGCGGCGGACCCGCCCCAACCTCGGGAGATACCGGCCAAGGATGCCACGGTTACACTCTCGGCCAAGGAATACAAGGAACTGCTCGATCGCATTGAGAAATTGCAAGAGTTGGTGGATGCGAAGCCGCTAGCCCGGCCCAGAGTTTGCGAAATGGAAGGCCGCGTCGAGTTACGCGGCAAACAGTCCGTCGTTCGCATCAAGGCATCGTTCAAGTTCACGACGACGCGTGCTGGGGCGATCATTCATCTCGGCTGTCAACGAGCCCAGGCAGTCGAAGCCAAGCTGGATGACGGTAAAACACCGCTAATCTCGGCCGGCGATGATGGACTTCGCGTTCAAGTTGAGACTCCCGGCGACCACACGATTCGACTCGAACTCGACGTTCCCATTACCGCTCGCGGAGCCAAGGGAAGCGAACTCGGGTTCGACATGGGACTGCCGGGTTGCCCGATCACGACCTTATCATTCGAATCGCCAGCAGGCGTTCGCCGTTACACACTCTCGACCCGCCAACCCAAGCCGGCCGGCGTTGGACCGGCCGTTGCGGAGTCCGATATTGAACAGCCCGAGGCCGAGCGCCTGACGCCTGGCAAGGGAGGCATGCCATTAGGAGCAGTCACGTTCGTGGCTCTCTCGTGGGAAGATCCCGGCCGAAAATTGGACGCAGCCCGCTCGGCCAGTGCAGACATCACGGTGACGCTGGGTGCCTCGGAAGTCGTGACGGAGTCGAAGTTTCGCCTGCGGGGGCAGGCAGTCGAGTGGAAATTCACCGCCCCGGTGACGGCCGACGTGACGGTTGGTCTTTGGTCATCGCCCGGTACGGTCAAGCCGCCCGAGTTGACGGCGGACCGCGCGCCGAATGTCATCCGCCCGGACTCTGGCAGCACGATTTGGCGGCTCGTGTTCCGCGAGTCCGTGCAGATTGATCTTCAGGTGACCGTGACGCTCCGGCAGGACCGGCCTCGCGCGACCGACGTGCCCGGCAAGAACGCTTACCCGGTCGGTCCATTTGCAGTCCTGGGTGTGCCACAGCAAACCGGAGTGATTCGAGTTCGGACCCCTCCCAACTGGAAGGCGACGGCGAATCTCAAGGGAGATACGAAGCGAGATACCGATGAAGTGGCAGGTGAAATGAGCTTTCGCTACCGCTTGAACGAACTGAGCGTGGCTCCCGCCGCTGCTCCGCTGGAGCTGACCTTCGCGGCAGTGCCCGGGATCGTCCAGGCTCGGGCGCGTCACGAACTGCGTCTGACCGAGTCGAGCTGGCAGTTGCGTTCGGAAATTGCCATATCTCCCACGCAGGCGGAGGTGGAGTACATCGACCTGGAAGTCCCGACCGCTTTTCGAATCTCCCTGGCCGAGCCAAAAGAGGTTGTCGAAGAACTGTCGCTGCTCCGCGAAATGAGTCCGGAGCGTCGCGTCTATCGTGCCCGGCTCTCCTCTCCCAAGAGGACTTCGTTTTCGTTCACATTGGAAGGCGACTACCCGCAGCGTCCGACCGAGATGAGTGTCTCGATTCCACTGCCACGATTGCTGGGAGTGAATGAACGATCAACCGAGATTCTGGTTCTCTCACCCCTTCGCTACGAAGTTCGCGGTACGGTGCGGTCCTGGGAAGGTGCCAAGCCCGGAACCTGGGAAACCCCCCTGGAGGCTGAGCCTTCTGAGGTGGGATTTCGCCTGAAGGGAGCGGCGGAAAAACCAATCGCCACAGCGGAATTGACCTGGAAGCTGGCGCCAATCAACGCGAGTATCCGTTCGGAAGCCGACGTGGACATCGAAGAAACCACGTTGCGAGTGTCACAAAAATTGGTCTTGCGCTCGACGGGTAAGCTCCCGAATCGGATCCGTCTGAAGACGGATCGCATGCCCAGCAACTTGCGCGTGAATCGAGGCTCGCTCGAGACGATCGGCGTCGGCTACGATCTCGTGCTTCCCGAGGATGCGGCGAGTTCGGAAATCCTGCTTCAATACACAATTCCCATTCCGCAGACGGAGGGCCCGACGATTCTCCCGCTGCTGCTACCCGAGGGCGTGGATGGCCCGTTCGTGACTCGCGTGTGGCTGAGCGATCTCCGAACAGCAAATATCGTTGAGCCATCGGAGTGGACACGCCAGCCCGTCGAGGTTTCGGCCGATCGGCCGATGCTGCCGGCGTTGGTGCTACGCGGCCAATCCCCGAAGACGCTCCCGAGAATCGCGTTCGGGGCTCGCCCGATGACGGGAGAGGGAGGATCGCAAATCGAGCGGGGGGCGATCGAAGTCCGACTCAGTGAGGACGAAACCGCTTATCGTGCAAATTATTGGCTTCGTCAGGGGGAGCAGCCGGCGGAGTTTACACTTCCCGCGGAAGCCAAGGGAATCGAAGTGTACGTACAAGGCAAGCGTCTATCGCTCCCTCCTCACGCGGTCAGCGACGCGACTGTCGTGCGAGTACCCCGCCTAAAAGCGGGCAATGGACTCGTCCGCGTCGAATTTCGCTACCGCTGTTCCCCCGGAAAGCTGGTTCCACCGCTTCCCGTTCCACCGACTCAGACCGGTGAGGTCATCTGGACCATTGCGTCGAGCCCAGGATGGGTATCCTTGATGTCGGGCGATGCCCGGGGCTGTTGGTCTCCTTCCGCATTGTTTGCACTTTTGGGTGCCGGCCCGGTGCCTTTCATTCGTGGCGAAACACGAAACGCTTCCGGGGAAAATGAGGGTGGTGCAGTGATTCGGCAGTCGGAACCAGGGCCGATCGAGGTCTATCAGGTCCCAAGAAACCTTTGGTTGCTGGGATGGTCCATCGGCGTGTTCGTGCTGTTTGGGATCTTCTCCCTCGTTGGGAAATACTGGGCAATGACGGTTGCCCTCCTGGGGAGTCTGTTGGTCCTGATCGGGAGCTTTGTGATCGCACAGCCTGTTGCCCAGGCGCTCTTTGCCGCGAGCCCTGGACTACTGGCATACTTCCTGTTGTTCTTGATCTTGCGTTGGGCCAAGTCGCGCTATCGGCGACGTGTCGATCGATCGATCGGCTTCGCCCGTTCGGGCACTATGCTGATTCGGCCTCGTGCCGCTCGGCTGCCCGAACCAATCAGTCGAAAGTCGGCATCCGGTTCGGTCTCCAGTCCTTCACCTAGCTAAGCTCGCGGATGCCATGCGTCCCATCGTTGCTCGTTTCATCGTGTTTGGCTTGCTCATCCTGGGTCTTTCCCGGTTGACCGTGCTGGCACAAACCGAATCGGACACGCACGACCGATCGAAGCCGGTATGGATTGAGAAAGTCGAACTTGCAAGTGCGCTGCTCCTGGTCGAGCGCGGGAGTCTCGTTCAGCTCTCCCCCCAGGATTTTCAAGCCCTGCAAACGGCGACTGTCCGGCGGCCGAATCGTCTGCTCCCCAAAGTCATCGCGGCAAGGTATCGGGCTCGATACGTTGGGGAAGTGAACGGGGAGGCCAATCTCTCGGGAACCGCCGAATGGGTTGTTCGTCGCCCGCCGACCAGTTCGGCAGTCATTCCTCTCGATGGGCTTCAGATTGCCCTTCGCCAAGCGAAATGGTCGGATGGTAACGACGCAATTTTGTATAAGCGCTCGCCGGACTCACTCACTCGCCTGTACGTGCCGGAGGGAGACGAGCGAGCTCTGAATCTCGAATGGTCGACACGGGGAATCAACGAGCCAGGCGAAATCCGTTTCGATCTGGGCGTTCCTCCGTTTCCGATCGCCACGCTCGAACTGGAACTACCAGTCGGGTTGACTCCCGTTCTTCCGCAAGCCGAGGCCGTGCTGACGGGCCCGTTCCCGGCGGCGGCAGCAGGGGAGCACACATGGCGCATCGCGTTCGGCGGCATCTCGCGGCTCGAGATTCTCCTCCGCCGCACCAGCGAGGCAACCACGCCTCTGTTCGCGCGATTGAGTTCCAGCCAAATCCTGAATGGAACGGAGGCACTCGCTCGATTCGAGTTTCAGGTGGAATCGGCGAAGACTGGTTTCTCCGAGATGCAATTCGCTCACGACCTGTTGTTCGTCCCGACGGGCGTTACGGCCAACAATCTCGTGAGTTGGTCACCCGTAATTGGAGATCCTGCCAAGCCTTCCATTCTCGTCCGCCTGCGTGAGCCGACTCGAAGTGCGACGGTGGTGATCAGCGGGACGGCGACCGTCAGTGCGAGCCCAGATGAATGGCAAAGCCCGGGCGTACAGCTCGTGAACGGCATACTTCGCAGTGAAAAGCTTGCCCTCTCAGTCGGGCCGAGCCTGGAATTGCGTGATCTGAAACTACGTGATTTCACCCTGGTGAAGAGTGAGCAAGAAATGGATCGGTCGTATCACCTGGTGCTGGAGCCTGGGCTGGTCACCGGTCCGAGTCCGCAACAACAGCGTCCCTCAATCATCGTGAGTCCGCGTGGGCAAGCAGCGTGGACCGCAAGCCAGCAATCCGTCTGGAACGTCGGTCGCGTGGAGGAGCGTCTGGAAGTCCTCACCAGTGTCAACGCCGCAAATAATTCGCCCCGCGTCCTTCGTTTCGGGATCCCGAGCGGTTGGCTGGTCGATCGCGTGGAATGGGATAATCGTGAGGCAAACTGGTGGGTCTCCGGTCCGAGCAAGAAGGTTCTGGAAGTTGATCTCGGCCCCACGGTCAAGAAAGGCGAATTCGTCACGCATCTTCGGCGATCGCGTACGGAAACGAGCCAGGAGACCCTCGCGCTTCCCGACCTCTTTCCGGAAGGCAGTTCGAATCGCAGCGGCATGCTCAAGATTGTGGTCGATCCGGCAGCCGATGCCGTACTCTCCGATCCGATCCCGAATCTTTCGACCAATCCGCCGGCAGCCATGTCGCGTGAACTCGCCTCAATTCCGCTCTCCGGTCAACTCTCCCTCTCTCACGCTCCGGCCCGACATCGAGTCGCCATTGAGAGTGCGGTTCAAGCGATCCGGGGTGGGATGGCCATCACAAGCACGATGTCGATTGGCATTTCATCCGGCTCGGTGTCCGAGATCTCGTTGTGGACCCCTTCGCAAATTGAAGGGGATTGGGAATGGCGTGATGAAGCCGGTCGCTGGATAGCCCAGGCGGTGCGAAGCCCGATCGACGAGACCATCACTTCGCTTCACGGGCTATCGAGCCAGCCGACGCTTCCCATGTTTGCTGCTCGACACGCGACTTCGCTTGCCGGCTATCGTTGGAAGCTGCGCTTCTCGAGTCCCCTCGTTCGGGACACGAAACTCTTGTCGACATATGTGTCGCATGCCAGGGAAGCCCGGCTTCCGCTGCCAATAGCGTGGTCTGTCGGCGTTCCATTCTCGGGGCTGGTTCTTTCTTCCTCCGCGTTGACTGCGGACCAGCGCGAGCCGCGCTGGGCTGTCTCGGCGGCTTCGGAATCCGGGGGGTACGAGTACCGCTACGGCGAGCAAAGTGCTTTATCCCACGGGACAATTCCGGAAGTTTGGACGCCGCAGTTCCGGAACGCACGAACCGTCCACTCGATTGATGCTCAGGGCGCATGTCGCGTGAGTTTTCGATGCCAAGTGCGTCGTTGGACTCAGGGCAACCTGCCGTTGACGTTACCAGAAGGGGCCAGCGAGCCAGAAGTGTTGGTTGCCGGTCGCCCTTCGCAGACCGCGATCCCCCAAGGGTCGCGAGTCGTGGAGATTTCTGTACCCCGTGGCAACTCCTGGACTTCCGTGGAAGTGCGCTATCAGGTGGCCATTCGCCCCGGTTTCCTCTCGACATGGATCCCACGCTTGACACCCGAAGGACCGTTCGACCCGGACGCCGTACGTGGGATTTGGCAAATGAACTCGGCCTGGAGGGCACTGGTGCCGTCGTCCTGGCAGGTGATCCCAGGCACAGGAGACACTCGTCAGAATCTGCCCGCTCCGGATTGGCGTGCCTTCGTGGACCGCTCGCGGCTCGTTCCCGTGAACTGGAAATCCGAACGCACGATCGTCGATACCCTGGCTTTCTCGCACATCGACAAGAGTGCAATCGAATCGACCGATTCCAAGGTTGCACAGGACTCTTATCCTGGGGGGATCGTCGTCGTGGAACGCCGCGATGGAGTGCTTGTTACCACACGCGAGACTCTCGACAACTGGCGGTTCGAGGCGGGCTGGTTCGAGTTGTTACCTAAAGAAATCGAAGCGGCAATCGCCGAGGCCCTTCAACAGGGGAGCGACGCGAGTGGCCGATTCGTGAGCCGTGAGCATTGGGATTCCAAGTCGATAGCCCGCGAGGATCCATTCGATGCGGCATCCGGCTGGTGGGTGTACGAAGACTCAGGATCTGCATCGGGTTCACCGCAACTCTTGCACCGCGAGCGAATCTCGTGCGGATCTTGGTTTGTCTCGATCCTTCTTGCCGGGGGAATCTTGGTCCTCACACGGAGCAGGCTCTGTAGCGCGTCGCTCGTGTTCTGTCTGCTTGCGACTTCTGCGATCTGGTTTGCGTTCCCCGTTCTCCGCTACGAAGTTGCCGGGCCCGCCCTGTTCGTGTTTGTAGTTGCGAATCTCATCAGGCTATTCCCTGCTCCCGGGACTATCCAGGATGGTGCTCGTGTCTCGAACGCGAGTGTGCGTGCAGGTGTAACAGTCGTTTCGCTGACTTTCCTCGTGGCGACTGGGAACGGAGCCGATACGAACACGACCCAAATATCCGAGATTCGTGATCGCGAAGGCCGAGCCAGTTCGTATCTCGTGCCTGTTTCGTTGTTCGAACGCACGCGAGAAGCGAACGGACAGACGCCTCATGTGCCTGTGATTTTTGCCGCGAACTACAGTGGCTCGCGAGTCGGAAAGATGGCCGAACTTCGCGCCTCATATCGCCTGCACTGTTTTGAGGATGGCGTGGGACGAATCACGCTTCCAATTCTCGGCGCTCGATTTCGATCGGTGACATTGGATGGGGCGGAGGCTCGCGACGTTGATGCTGGTCCAGACGGACTGCGGGTGGCAGTGGCCGGAAAGGGCGATCACACTCTCGAACTTCAGTTCACGATCGGCATCAACGCGACCGGAAACGAACGCGAGTTGAGAGTCTCCATTCCGGAAGTTCCCATCTCTCGTCTGTTGTTCGAATTGATTGGCACCGCGACGCCGTTGCAGTTGAGCGGCTGGCGTGGAGGCGTCACGCATTCTGCCATTCCGGGCGGCCAGAAACTCGAAGCAGACCTGGGAACAAGTACGACCATCACTGTGCGCTGGACCGAGGACAGCGGGGTCAAAGCGTCCACGCGTGCCAAGCAGGCGAGCGTGTGGCAGATCACGCCGCAGTCCGCAACTCTCAATGCCCTCATCGAATATCGCATGAGTGGCGGCGGAGCCAGCACGTTCCAGCTCGCTATTCCTGCCAATTGCGAAGTGTCCAGACTCGTCATTCGTGCGGATTCGACGAGTGCCACTGGAGCCTCGGCTCGCATTCGCGATTGGAATGTGGGACCAGCCGACGGCAACGGAGAGCGAAGCCTGACTATCCAAACCCTGACGCCGATAACCAATCGCGTGATCTTCTTGTTGGAATTGACGCTCGCCACCCCGCCACGCCAGAACAACTTGTTGTTGTTGCCTCGTCCGCTTGGGGTTGTAGATTCGGAAACGTTCGCAGCCACCAGCCTCGATAACCTGGAGGAACGAATTCCGGCAACGCTCGGCGGGTTGATAGAAGCGTCGGTCGACTCGTTTAGTCGCGAGGTTTGGTCGTCACTCGATGGAGCGCCATTCCCGGGCAAGGTCACGGCGGCTTACCGATCGGACGGGAAGTTGCCCTCACGCCTGGCTTTTTCATTCCGAACCAAGATCACTCCTCGAATCGTGAGCGACTCAATTAACTGGTGGGTTGAGCCCGGTCGGTTGATCGGGAAGGCTGAGACACGATGGAAAGGAAGCGAAATGTCCACGATGGAGTGGACCTTGCCCACCGATTACACCGTGATGGAGGTCTCCGGCAAGGGCGTCGCGTCCTGGTCGCAAGTGCCGGGAAAGGTCCGCGTTTGGCTGGACGTGCCCGTCAATGAACTCACCTTAAACTGGTTAGCCGTGCGTGCGCGAGCGAGTAACGATGCCTTACGGGTGACGATTCCCGCGATTGTTCACACATCGGCGACGGAGATGGTAGTTCAATCACACGTCCGCACGGGGAATGGCTTGTCTCTCTCTCCCTCGGAACGAACCTTGCCGGGCCAGCCTTTGCCGGCAAGAGTGGCAGGCGAATTGGCCTGGAGCATGAGTCGACCCGCAAGCGTGAACCTGATCGCTCACCTGCCGCAGGTTGGCGCTGCCCCGTCAATCCGGACGACCGTGAAGCCGATCGACGATCGCATTCAGATAGCCAGTTTGGTCAATCTCGATGCGCTCGCACGCGGTCGGCCTCATCTCCTGAGCGTTCAAATCGGCAACTGTGCCGATTGCACGGTGGAAGTGATGCCACCACCCCTCTGGAAGATAACCGAGGGGCCGCCAAGATCCGTCGAGCGACATTGGGAAATCGAAATTCCGGCTGAGGATACTGGTTCACGGGCCTTGAACATCGTGGTCACCCCGCGAGAGCCACCACGGGATTCTTGGCCGCTGCCACGGATTACGGTTCGTACATCCGGTGCAAGCAGGCAGGCTCCCAATCAAGTGTTCGTGGTGGATCCCGCTTCAATTTCGATTCGCCCGGAGGTCGGACTAACTCGAATTTCGGCCGCAGAATGGCGTGTAGTCGATCGTGAATGGAAGGGGACTGCGACACGCCGAATCGATTCGGCCCGGGATGAGTTGGTTCGAAATGGCCGACATGAGATCTTCGTCGATCGCGCCGGTGGCACTTGGATCTATCGGGCCAACTACTCGATCCAGCCAAATCAGTCGGGACTGCTGAGGATTACGGCACCATCGGGAACGACTTCCTTTTCGTGCGAGGCCAACGGAAACCCCGTGAGAATCGAAGACGGCAATGCCAGGCTGCAGGTTCAGGCAGAAACGACGCAGTTGATCTCTGCTTCCTGGTCTTCGTCGGAACCTCGGTGGAACGGGGTTCGCTTCGCCCTCGACGGAACGGAGTTCTTCGAACCTGAAATGAACTGGCGTGTCCGTGTTCCGCAGGGCTGGGTTCTCGAACTTCCCGGTGAGGGTCTTCTGGTTGGACCGCACATCCAAACGTCGCGGAGCGAAGCGAAACTCGATGTGGAAGCGAGAAGTGCAGGCACCTGGCACGAATTTCGTGCCTCTCCTTACGCGAATATCGGCCCCAATCTGATGCCTCATCGTTCGAAGGAGCCGATCTGGCCGCTGGTCGTGGCTGGCTCGATCCTGGTCGCTTGGGTATTGTTGTGCTGGATCCTGCCGCTGAAATCAAAAAGTTTGCAGGCCTCGATCGTCGCGATACTGGCCGCGTTTCTCCTGGGCCCGAGTGCGGGCCTTTTCTTGCTCGTTCCGCTGGCAGTCGCGGCTTTAGGTTTTCGAAGGCTTCTGAACTGGTTGGTACGGCTCATGCGGCCTCGCGACCTTGCCGGTGCAACCTTCTAAACTGAAAGGCACGTTGCTTCAGAAGGGGTGTTGCGATGGCTCGTGCCTCGAGATTGTGCCTTGTTCTTGGCTTGATTGCCGTCTGTCCGCTCTGGGCGCAGAAACGCTCGATGGTCGTGGACGACATGTTCGCGTTCAAACGCGTGGCCGATCCTCAGGTTTCGCCAGACGGAAAACACGTCGCGTATCAGTTGACAACCGTCGATCTCGCAGCCAACAAATCCTCGACGAACTTGTGGGTGGTCGCCACGGACGGCAAAAGCCCGCCTCGGCAACTCACGACCACCACCAAGAGCGACCGCCATCCGCGCTGGTCGCCGGACGGCAGCAAAATCCTCTTCGAATCGAGTCGCTCCGGCGAGACGCAACTTTGGATCATCGATCTTGCGGGCGGAGAAGCAAAACAACTGACAACCCTGTCGACAGGAGCATCGGGCGGGATCTGGTCCCGCGATGGAAAGATGGTGTCCTTTGTCTCAAGCGTTTATCCAGAGTTCTCCGAGAAACCCTTTGCGGAATCCGACCGGCTGAACAAGGAGAAGGCTGAGAACAACGAGAAGAGCCCTGTGAAGGCCAAGACGTTCACGCGCCTCTTCTACAGGCACTGGGATGAATACGTCGAGGACAAGAGGCAGCACCTCTTCGTCGTCGCTGCAACAGGCGGTGTACCCCGCAACGTCACGCCGGGCGACCGCGATGCGAATCCGACCTCGTCCACGTTCAGTGGCGGCGACGATTTCACCTTCACGCCGGATGGCCAGCATCTCGTATTCACGGCCGTGCCGGATCGCGATGAATCGTGGAGCACCAACTACGATCTGTGCCGGGTGAGCATTACCAACACCTCGACCAAGTGGGAAGCGTTGACCAAGGACAACGAGGCTGCCGATGGCTCGCCGCGTTTTAGTCCGGATGGCAAACGATTTGCCTATCGCACCCAAAAGAAGGCCGGCTACGAGGCCGACAAGTGGGACATTCATCTGGCCGACGTAAAGCCCGATGGTTCGTTCTCCGGCAAGGGTGAGAATCTCACGGGCCAGGATGATCTGTCGGTTAACGAGTTCATCTGGTCGGGGAATGGCGTCCTATTTTTCACGGCAGATCGTGCCGGTGCGGTATCGCTAGTGGCGTTGAACCCGAACGAAAAAACGATCAGTTCGCCGTTGAACGAACTCGATTCGATCGGTTCGCTATCACCCGCTCCGGGCGGCGTCGGGTATCTTCGTTACGGAATGGATCGCCCGGCCGACGTGTTCGTTTATGTCCCGGTCGCTGGCGCGCAAACTCCGCCGGCGAACTTGAGCCGAGCGAATGAAGCCTTGCTTGGGAAACTCGACCGCACGCGTCCCGAGTCGGTCGGCATTCCGGTTGAAGGCGATGTCCGAATGCAGATGTGGATCTTGAAGCCTCCGGGCTTCGACGCGAAAAAGAAATATCCCGTCGTCTATCTGGTTCACGGTGGTCCACAGGGAGCGTGGGAAGATGGCTGGAGCTACCGCTGGAACCCACAGCTTTGGGCAGCGCAAGGGTACGTAGTCGTCATGCCAAACCCGCGTGGCTCGACTGGGTTCGGCCAAAAGTTCGTGGACGCGATCAGTGCGGATTGGGGCGGCAAGTGCTACCGCGATCTCATTGCGGGACTCGACTACGTCGAGAAATTGACTTATGTGGACAAGGATCGCATTGGCTCTGCCGGCGGTTCGTTTGGTGGCTACATGATGAACTGGTTTGCCGTGAACGAGGTCGCCCCGCGCTTCAAGTGCTTGATCACGCATTGCAGCGTGTGGAACGCGGAGAGCATGTGGGGCACTACAGACGAATTATGGTTCGACGAGTACGAGCACGGCGGGCTGCCCTGGGACAAGCCGGAATCCTACTCGAAGTTCTCACCGCACAAGAAGGCCGGGAATCTCGGCAAGTACAAGACGCCAATGTTGATCATCCACAATGACCTCGACTTCCGCTGCCCGATTGGCCAGGGGCACGAACTCTTCTCGGCCCTGCAACGCCAGAAAGTTCCATCGCGGTTCGTGAACTTTCCGGACGAAGGTCACTGGGTACTGAAGCCCAGGAACAGTGAACGCTGGCACCAGGAAGTGTTTGCCTGGTTAAAGAAGTATTGTCCGCCGGGTGTGAAGTGACGGAGGATATTGTTTAGCGTTCGAGCCAACGGCTCGAACGAGAACATAGAAGCGAGTACCGCCGGTGATCGTTGTTGGCCTGATCGCTATTCCCATTCTGATCGCAATCAATGGCTACTTCGTGGCCGTTGAGTTTGCTCTGGTTGCGATTCGCAAGACGCGCGTCGAGGAGCTTGTCCAGCAAGGTGCTCGCGGTGCTCGTGCGCTCGCAAATGCGATCGAAAATCTGAACCGCAGCATCGCGGCCGCTCAGCTCGGTATTACGGTTGCAAGTATTGCACTCGGTGCCGTGGGCGAAACTGTGCTGGCTCAACTACTTGAGCCCGTGCTTCAGGGACTGGATCCGCTGACGCGTCATACGGTCGCGATGTTGGTCGCCATCACGCTGATCACATTCATGCACGTCATTTTTGGCGAGCAGGTCCCCAAGATGATGGCAATTCAATCCGCCGACTCGATCGCACTCTGGACGGCTCGATCACTGAACGTGTTTGCACGAATCACCTGGCCTGTGCTGCGGCTGATGAACGCAACCGGCAACCTCGTACTGCGCCGGCTAGGCTTCGAAACCAAGGAACACAGCGAGGCGGTCCATTCGGTGCAGGAATTGCGCATGCTCGTCGAGGACACGCAGGAAGCCGGCCTATTGGATCAGGACCAAGCCACCTTTGTGCGAAATGTCTTCGAGCTGACCGACAAGAAAGTTCGCGAGTGCATGATCCCGATCGAGAAGATGGACGCCATCGAGATTCACACCACGCCCGCGAAAGTGCTGGAAATCGTCCGGGCTTGTGGCCACACCCGTCTACCGGTTTACGACACCACGATCGACCAAATCGTCGGCATTCTGAACACGAAGAACCTGTTTTACTTCCTGACACTTCGCCAGGCGGTGATTCTGGAAGACGCGCTCTACCCGGCCACGTTCATCGATGCGGAGGAGTCGGTCGGCATTGCCATGAAACTCTTTCGGCGCACGCGGCGGCCAATGGCTGTCGTTCGCGATGCCGAGAAAAAGGTCATTGGTTTGATCACGTTGGAAGACTTGCTCGAGGAAATCGTCGGCGACATCGAGGATGAGCACGATGAGGGGGGCCCAAGGGGCACTCAGGCAAAGCCGTAGCAAGACCGCATCACCGCTTCATCAACCACTTGATCAATAATAGCGACGAGGCCAATACAACTCCGTCCGAAATCCATGCGGCTTGCACGGGTACTTTGAAGTCCTTGGCCAGGTTCAGACTTGCCAGCAGGATTGGGTAATAGATGAACACGGTCGGCAAAAAGCAGATGATGAACACGCTGAGGTAATCCGATCGGCTAGCCCAGATGCCGACCGGGCAACCAATCAAAACGAAACAAAAGCACCCCAGGGAGAGGGCCGGCCGCATCTGGATTTCCGTCTCGATGTGGCGAATCTGTCGTTCGAATTGCTTGATTGAGAAAATGCGATAGTCGCGTGCCACCTCGGCATTGGTTTTACCCGGTCCAGCCGACTCCTTGGGGTCCGCTTCGAGTTGCCGAATTTCTTCGTGAAGATCGACCAGTTCTCGATTCAGTTCGTCTCGGTTCTCGAACAGCTCTCGCCACGTCTGAGAACTGGCACGATCCTTGGGGTCTTTGCCGAAAATCGAATTGGGCAAGGGCATCGTGTATTCCTGGCCTAGCAGGTCCGCGGCCGTTCCGCCGCGGAATGAATCGACGTAGCAGTGATCCATGTAGACCACGAGTTCGAAGCGATCGCTGGTCGAAACGGTCCGCTTGCGTTTGTCGAATCGCTCGGCTGCGGTTAATCGCGGTTTTTCCTGGACTGCGATCGGGTTTTCCGTCAAGCCGGCTGAGGCCTTCACACGTCGGATGCGAATCTTGGCAGTTTGCGAGCGGGCGACGAGTTCGTAGCCCAGCCGGTCGGGCCGGCGTTTCTTGACAACCACATCGATCAGGTCGCGTCCTTGCACGTCGCGGACGAACAGCACAAAATCGAGATTGTTCTGCCGCAGGCCCCCTTCACGCTTGATCATTCCGTAGATCAGGTTCTCGCCGTCCTTCAGGAGTTGATCGCGTAACATCACCTGCGACCGCGGAATCGGATCGTAATACAGTGCGGCCGTTGTGCCCGTCGTCAGGACGCCGAGGAGCAAAGCGGGCCACAGCAAGTGATAAATGTTAATGCCGGCTGCACGGAGAACGAGCACTTCGCTATCCGCGGACATGCGTCCATACACGACACACGTTGCAAACAGGGTCGTGGCCGGGATGGTGAAGGGGAGGGTATTGGGAATGATGAGCGGTATCGCCATCACGATTTGCGTTGGAGAGAGGCCCTTCTGCGTGGCTTCTTGAATCAAGCCTGCCAGGAGAAACATCCCGGTCAGCCCGACAAGCGACATCAGGAAGACTTTCATCAACTCGGAAAAGATCATCCGGTTGACGGTGCCGAAATACACAAAACTCCTCCTGAGCTACTTTGCCCCGCGGCCAATGAGCCTGCGAATCGGATCCACCAGGCCAGGCAGCGCTTCCTGTGTCACGCGAGGTGCTTGATCTCCACCCAGATCGCCTGAGACGCGGATCCGGTAAAGGTTCCCGCTGATGCGGCTGGTGAGATCACCACCCCCGCCCAGAATATTACGGATATTGGTCCAGACTGTGTAGAACTCGAATTGCGCTTTGGACCCATCCAGGTTCATTTCCCCTTCGCCACCCAGGCTGATCGCGTTGCCTAACAGATCGAGCTGGCCGATTTTTACGCGGTTTCCACGAATGCGAAATACGGCATGGGCCTCCTCGAAGGCCGTGTGATCCATCGGCCTCAGACGGGCGAGTTTGATGACGTCGAGCATGATCGGAAGATCGAGCATCCGCCCATTCGGAACGTCGATGCTGCCGCTGCCCTGAAGCAGCGGTACGCGCGTGGCCGGGTCGATCGGATTGGAAAGCGAGAGTTGAGCGGTCGCCAGGCCGTTAATTTCAGTCTTTGGACCCAGGTGATTCACCCGGGCGAATTCTTCGGTCTTCAGACGGGAGCCATTCAGCGTGAGGTCGAACCGCACGGGCGATGTCAATTCGAGTCGAGCCTGACCGCCGACCTCGCCGCCGTAGATGCTGCCATTGATCCACGGGACGTTCACGATATCCGGCTTCGCCGGATCGACTTCGAAGCGAGCAGATAACGCCTCGACAGGCTGCTTGAGCACGCGGCCCTTATCGATGATCAGGTTGCCTACCACACGGCCTAGCTTGTCGCCGGCATAGAGCCCCCGTGTAGTAAGTTGGCCGGTCACGCCTTCCCAGGCAACGCCTGTTTGCATGGCCGCGTCTCGGAAGTTGATCGATCCATCCCAGTAAATTGTTGGCGAACTGGCACGAGGCGGAACCGGTGAGGCGTGCGAGGCCGTTCGGGTCGCCGACGCGACTTGGGGCATATCTCGGGTGGGTGGCTGTCCTTTAGGCTGGTCGTCGATCACCAGACGTTTCGCATGTAAGGAGACGGCACCATTGAGTTCCAGGCCTTGGCAAGCAGTCCGCAGGCTCCGAGGCAGCGAGGCCAGAAACTCTTTGTCGAATACGACTGGCGTGACTTTCAGGTCGTAGAGGTCTGCCCAAAAACCTCCCGTTGCTGGCAACAGTATCTCGGCTGCCGGTAGCGACAAAGTCGTGGAGCCATGCCGAGCCCGGAATTGCCGAAGGTCGACGCGTCCTTGAGAGAACGAGACTTGCCCGGCGGCGTCTGTCAGCAGATACGGAAAGAACGTTGGGCGAATGCTGAGGCCGTTGAAGGAGATGCCGACTTCCAAGTCCTTGTTCGGGTTAAACGGCAGGCTGGGTTTTCCAGGCAGCCCGGCCCGATCGTGGATGCGAACGATGATCGCACAATTCATTCGGCCCGAAGGATCGAACGTGCTCCAGGAGTTGTCAATTTTCAACCTCGCGATCGCTCGGCCAAGTTCGCCGTCGAGAGGGACGTTCTCGCCCTTCACGTCAAATACGAGTTGCGAACCACCCGGTTCCGGGCGTTTGCTGCCCTTGATCTTCAATTTGCAACCGTTTGAGCCTGTGGCCGTGAAGTCGCGGAACTCCACAATGCCGACATCCGTGCAAGGGACTTCGCCGGATTCGGTCCTTCGGAGCGTTGGCGTGTCGGGGACGGTGCGAACGTAGAGATTGCCCACCAGATTTCGTAGCGGATACGGAAACGCATCGTACATCACGCTGCCGGATCGGATCTTGATGTCGAACTCGTTGTCGTTCGCCTCGGACCCATGATCGCGTCGAATGCGGGCATTGTGTCGAATCTTCACGGTGAAGTCGCCAATCGCCGTGGGTTCCAGACGACGCAAGAATATGGGTAGATCGACCGGCAGCGCGTCGATCAGTGTTTTGTCGAGCACAATATCCGAGCCCGTGAGCACGAGATCGACCTCGCGATTTTCGCCACCCACGACACGCCCTTTGAGCGTGACCGGCTTGCCGTTGCCTTCACCAACCAGATCGACCTCATAGTGCTTGGGCAAATCGTCATCGAGCGTGGCCTCGATCGTGCCTCGGATTTGGTCGACGGGATGAGGGAAACCCCGATACAGCGCGGCCATGCCCTTGGGCCGAAGGATACACTTCTTTCGCAACTTGCCATTCTCGCGGTGTTGCTCGAAGGTCACGTCGGCCGGGCCGCAAGGTGCGAATATGTCGCGTGCTTCAGAAAGGCTTGGCGGCAGTCGTTCAAATAATTCTGGCCCCACCGTCAGATCGGAGACCGTCACTTCAATTCGCCTCACGCGATCTTCGATATCCTCTGCCGAGAGAAGGACGAGAGGCATGTCAGCGGCTAATTTCGCCGGGTCGATCTCAAGTTTGACGCTCACTCCGCTGTTGCCAAGCTTGCCCGTCAGGCTTTCTACCGTGAGATCGCCATCGCGGACTCGGGCCTTGAGTGCGAGTTGTTCGAGCGTGGACGGCAACAGCGTGCTCGTGCAACGGCCATCGCGCAGTTCGAATTCCGAGTCGTAAGAGATGGGCGGCTGACGGCTTGGCTTCCAGGCCCATCGTGTTCGGCAGGCCACGTTTCCAGACAGGGTTTTAAGGTGCTCGACCGCTTGTGGAGCGACCAGGCCAATCATTCGCGCGAGGTCGGGCCCCAAAACGATGCCGTTCAAATCGAGAGTACCGCTGGCTCCGACCCCTTTTTCGAATCGACCGCGTGCATGAAATGGCCCAATGGGGGTTGCTTTTCCTCGGGCCTCGAATGTGTACACCTTTGCGGGATCGTTGATGACCGTCACGTCCATCTCTTGCAATTCGAGCATCGCGGACGAAGCAGATTTGAGATCGACAATCTCGATTCGTGCCTTCTTGAGCACGAGCACCGGGGCCTGATCGCCGTCGCCTGCGGGCTTGGCGATCCCCTCGACGTTCCACTTCCCGGCCGCATCCCGGACCAATCGCAGATGGGCCCCTTCCAGCTCAATTTTCGCTGGAGAGAGGCCGTGGACAAGCCCAGCCTTGTCGTGCCAGATCGTGGCGCGGGCGACTTGCAAGAAGGGGGTTCGCGTGGGATCATCGCGACGAATGAACTTGATGTCCGAGACATTTACGCCGCCCAAAAATGGGCGAAGTCGAGCGGATCCGACCTCGACATCAACATCGTCAAACTTGGACGTGAGTTCTTCCAGGACGCGCCGGCGAACCTCGCCGGGCTTTAACATTTCGTCGTAGGCGTACGAGCCGCCATATCCCAGCACAGCCAGGAGGCAGCAGACACGAACGAGTCGGGCCAGGCCCTTCCGTGCGGCCATCCAATCGCTCCGGCACGCCACGCATCCTACGCGGCAAGGTTGGGGACAAATAGGCGAATGCTGGTAAAAGATCAAGGCGAGCCGTGAACTTGAATGAATTTGGAAAATTCCGTCTATTTTCTTCCAAGTCGTCTTAACAAATGGGGGTCTTGAACTACTGTAAATGCGTTCAAACTACGGCAAGGGTACTCGAGTCCCTTGCATACGTTTTCTTGTCTCACTTATTCATCCCTCTTTCGGCAGCGTCCTCCTGCACCTTCTTCTCAAGGAGTTCATCATGTGGCTATCAATGGCGGCAATTATCCTCACGGCCGGTGCCGGTGAGAACTCGGCGGTCGCCCAGTTCAAGAAAATGGAACAACAGGTTTTGAAGTGCAAGACACTTCAGACTGAAGTGGGCATCGTTGCCGGCGCGGAGACGGAAACATTCCTGGCCATGAAGGGGCGGATGCTGGTCGCTCCCGGCAACAAAGTCCGCATGGAACTTGAAGGCGAAATCCGCAAGGAAAAGGACAAGATGGTCATGGTTTCGGATGGCACGAAGATGAGTATGAGCAACACAAAGCGACCAGCAAAGGATCAGGAGACGAGCAAGACCATGACCGAGGCTGCTTTGGCGTCGTACTCCCGTGGTGGGATTGTCATTTCGCTCCTGATGGCTCGCTCGCAAGGTCCGGACGAGAAGCCCAAGGCCTTTGACATTGACAAAGACATGGCCATCTTGGAGCTGAAACTTGGCAAGAAGGAAGCCCTTGGTGGCGGAGAAGCTCAAGCGATCGAGTATAAGGTTTCGCTGGAAGGCAACAAAGAACCCTTGCTCGTTACGGTGTGGATCGATCTCAAGACGAATCTTCCGATCAAACGAGTGGCCACAGTGACCGAGGGGAAGATGACGATCACCATCACCGAGAAATACGCCAAGACCGTGTTGGGTTGCAAGCTCGACGAGAAGGAATTCGTGCTGCCGAAGTGATCGCCTCTGAAGCCGCGATGGGCGAACTGGGCAAGGAACAAGGCCGACCGTTTACACGGTCGGCCTCGTCTCGCATCGGCAACTCGCTTTGAATCACTGCCCCAGGAAGCGAATCTGAATGAAGGCCATCGCCTGATACATGTCGTATTCGGACGAGCGGATGGCCGAGCCTTCGGCTCCAATCGTCAGGTATGAATTGCAGTCGTAGTTCAACAACACCTTCGCATTGTGGTACGTCACCAGCTTGTTATCCGTCGCGATTCCGTACTGGAGCGAATAGTAACACTGATTGCTGTTCGCGAAGTAATCGCGGCTCAGCCAGTGCCACCACTCCACTCGGCACTCCAACGTCGAGAAGATGTCGGGGCTGAAGTAGGGATGCACTGCACCAACGAGGTTGTTGGGGTCGAGGGGAGTAGTCGGGAACTGGGTGCTTTCCCGAAAGCTCCATACGCTCGCTCGCTGGACAAGCTTGAGCTGTTTCGGAGGGAGCGACAGGGACACTTCGTTGTAAAGGAATCCCATACACGAATCGTTGTCGTCGCTGTAGTAGGTGTAGGTTGCCATGCCGCCGAAGTTCCAGGTCCGCGTTGGCTTCAGGTCCATGCCCGCGTAAATCCCGTCGCGGTAGATGTCTTGACGGATTGATTCGCCGCTTTCCAGCACGTTTTCGAGGAAAGCACCGCCACGAGTGCGGAGCACATCGCTATGTTCGTACCAGTAGCCCACGTCGAAGGTCGGCCGGGTGTTGATCCAGTCCTGGTACTGCTCCAGATTTACCTGGCCGTAGGTCATGAGGCGATTATCGTCCCACTTCTTCTGCATCCGGAAGGACGACGAGGAACCGGTCGTTCCTTTGTCGTCGGTCGGGTCCAGGCGAACCCGCTGATAGCCGAACTGGACGTACTCGTTCTCGTCGCCGATCGGCAAGGCGATCGCCGACCCGTAACGCATCCGATCGATGGATGCGACTCCGCTTCGACCGCGCTGGCTGAACATATCTCCCGTGAGATCGAGGCGTGGGCTGATGTTCGCACTCGCTCGTTCGCTCGCCACGGTGGCATCGCGGTGAGTCGGATCGACGGCCAAGGTGTTCGCGTACCACGTCAGAGCCGCCTGGGTCATCTTCAAGGCTGCGTAGGTTTGACCTTCGTCGAACAACGTCTCTGCGTTGGTCGGTTCGGATTGATTGGTCGCGTTGTATTGCGGGATCGCCATGTAATCGCGATTACCCTCGAGTTCCTTGCCGTCGCGTTCGAGTCGGAATGCTTCCTGCCAGGCGAGTGTTGCATCGTAATCGCAAATCAGCCGATGAGTCGCGAGTCGGGCCACCTCGTCCGGGCAGGACGATTCCAGGCGAGCGAGTTCCGCACGCAAGGCCGGGCCTTTCATATCTCCACTAAGGTACAAGCCAAACGCCTGTTTCAGGCGTGCATCCCTCTGGGCGTGGTAGGCCATTTGACCGAGCACATGTTCATCCGGCGTCGGCGAAAGGGCCACGTTGTACTGGCTTCGGGCAGCACTGAACTGCTTATCGCTGAACAGGATTCGTGCCCGCTCGCGGGGCGGAACAGTGAACTCCGGATCGATCGCGATCAACTGGTCGTACTGGGCCGAGGCCTTGCGATAGTTCTGCGTAGTCGTGAACGATCGAGCCATGGCCAGATGTCCGCGAACGTTCGTCGGCGACTGGCGAATAATCTGCTGGCAGGTCGCCAGGCAAGCGGACGGATTACCGTGCAAACGAGAGGAGCGTTCCTGGGCATCGGCCAACCGGACCAAGAGAGCCAGGTTGTTGTTGTCGTACCCGGGAAAACCGTTGATGATTTCGATGACCTTTTGGTCCTCGAAATCCTCTGAGTAATAGTCGGCGAGCAGGAGACGATTGCGGACATCGCCCCCGGCGGCACCGCACAGTGTGCCAATGATCTGCTGGGCCCGACCGGCGTTGCCGAGTTTCTCGGCGGCACGCGATAGGCCGTAGTAGGCTTCCGGCACGCGCCCGGCCGGCTTCGAGAGTGCAATTTCGTATTCGCGAGCAGCGTCCAGGTTTCGGTTGGCTTCCAGCAGGGCTCGCGCGACGGCCAGACGAACAGTCGTCGCGGATCGCTCATCGCGCGTGCTGAGTGCGAGATAGCCACGACCGGCCTGAACCGCTCGATTGAACTGGCCGAGTTTGGCGACGGCTCGCACATGCAGGGCAACGCCTTCCGGATTGTTCGGGTCGTCGTGCATGAATTGCTCGGCGACCTGTGCTGCCTCCGTAAACTTGCGTTGATGCAGCAGGGCGTAACCGAACCACAGCCGCGCTCGGCGAGCCAGCTTGTCGGTCGGAGGAATTTTTGCGAACTCCCCTTTGGCCTTCTCCCATTCCTTTGTGTACTCGTAAAGCCGGCCCAGCGCGTAGCGCACTTCGTGGTCATTCTCGTTGCGTCGTAGCATGTCGCGATAGATCTGCTTCGCCTCGGTGTACTCGCCAATCGTTTGGTGGTAGCTCGAGTACGTCAGCAGATACAAACGCTGGTAAGCGGCATTCGGGATGAAGCTGTTGAGAACCAGTTTGGCAGCAGAGGTCTGGAAGGATTCGAGATACACCCGAGCGATGCCGAGCAACGACGCGGCATTGGCCGGATCGACCGCGAGCACCTGGTTGTAGGTATGGCCAGCCAGATCGTGTTCGCCCATCTCGAAAAGGATGTCGGCAAGTGTCACGCGGAGGGCAATCTGCTTCGGTGCCCGTTGCGACAGCTCTTGGATGACCTCCATCGCCTGCTGGCGATCGCCAATTCGGGCAAAGCTTCGCACCATGCTGGCTAGGATTTCGAGCACCTTGATTTCGTAATCCTCGCTCCCCTCTGGAGAAGCGAGCAGTTGCTTTCGTTTCTCGAGCAGGTAGGGCAGGGCGTCGTACGGACGGTCGAGGTCGAGCAGCATGGCGCCCATCGCGAGTGGGGCGAGTGGATCGTCCGGCTTGATGACGGCCAGATACTTATCCACCAGGTGCGCGGCTCGGAAGACATCTTGATCCAGTGCGTAGGCCCGAGCGGCCCGAATCGCGATTTCCGGAACGCGATCCGCAAGCCGTGGATCCTGAGACACCGTCCCAAGGACGGACAGGAAGACCTCGGTTGCATCGCGATAGTTCCTGGCACCCATCAAGGCGTCGCCCAGCAACAGCCGGTATCCCGCCACATTTGGAGCGAGCTTGATTACGCGATCGAGTTCGCGGATCGCTCCCTTGGCATCACCCGAGGCCAGAAGGATGCCGGCGTACTCGGCACGCAAGTCGTACTCGTCGGGATTGCGGCTGATGACTTCCACCATGAGTACCGCTGCCCGGTTGTACTCGCCAAGTCGCGATGCATTCTGTGCCGCACTCAGCCGGATTTCGTCGTCCTGAGAGAGGCGTCCGATGATTCTTCGTTTCTTCTGTTCCGGTTCCTTCTTCTCGGCAGGAAGCGCGGCCGGTTTTTCAGTCGGCTTCGGTGGAGTGGTCAGGTTCTCCGGCTGCTGAGCGAGCACGGTCTCTGGCAGCATCAAGCCATCGTTCGCGCCCGGCAGTATCGGGCCAGGCGCGGGAGGAATCGGTGGGAGCCTCACGCTACCCGAACCAGCGGGGATCTTGCCACCCGGAAGTGTGGGGAGCAAAGCTGGACCTGGCTCGGCCTTGCCCGGAGCGGTGTCGTCCGGTCCGGCCACTGGTGTTTCCGTAACGCGAGGTGGGATCACTCGAGGCACGAACTTCGGACGTTCGCCCTTGAGAGGTGGCTTGGTATCGTCGGTCTTGGCGGGAACGAGTTCCTTGTCGTTGACGTATGCGTTGAGAACTTCGCCGACCTTTTTGTCGAGCGCTGGCTTGGCGTCCGAAGTGGCCTTGAATGAATCCGGCAAGGCCGGCCCTTCGGCAGTGGGTTTGGCAGGCGTGATTTCAACCGGAGGCTTGATCGGTTGCGGGGCCGCTTTGAACGGATCGCCATCAACAACGGGCGCAACGGGGGCCTTGACCGTCTCGACCATCGTCGGCTTCCAGATCACCTCGGGTGTTTCGGCCCGCAATTGCGAGCCCTTCCAGAGACGCAGGTCGCCGTTGGCGGCTAGATAAGTCGCGGCCACGGTGGCGGCCAAAACGCTCCAAGAGTACCAGCAATGTGCCGCCCAAACGAGCCAGGGGCGGGGCGATCGGCCGGCGTTCGAGGCAGTGATCCTGTTCATGCGGCCCTGTTCGGCAGAAGGTTCGGACTGGGTAGCCTCCTGGCTATCCCGGCCAATCCCAACAACCGGCGCGCCAGGAAGAACCTGCGCAACCGTCGAATGTCGGACAAACGTCATCTTCGGCAAAGTTTTCCACCCATCTTTACAAAATTCATTTAAGGCCCGGTTCTGGTAAAGTTGAAGGTGTCTGGGGATGAGAGGGCGAGATGGGAGCAGGACGAGGTTCGTATAATGTGAGGAGAATACGTGCCCGCTTGACAAGCTAGGCGGTTCCGGGTATCCCGCCGTTTCCCTCAGAGGCTCCTCGTACATGCGACGTAAGCGACTATGGACGAGCGTCGCACTCGTGCTCGGCTTCGTGGCCTTGGTTCTGGTTGGACTGGTGGCGCTGGTCAAGCGCGAGCCGAGCTTCTACGGGCAAGCGTTGCTGTCTCCAGGTGAAAATCGGAAAGCGCTTTCCCAAAGTGCCGATGCGCGGTACTTCCGCATTAACGGGTCTTTGGACGACCGAAGATGGGAAGTGGCCTATCCCGCGGACGAGATCAACGCCTTCCTACAGGAAGAGGGCTCGAACGAGAATCTGCCAGATGGTTTCACCGATCCTCGCGTGAAGATGGAGGACGGCAAGATGCGCATCGGCCTGCGTTACGGCAAGGGGTTGCTGAGCACCATCGTCGCCCTGGAACTGCGGCTTTGGAAGGTGGAAGGCGAGATCAACATGTTGGCCATGGAGATCGTGAGTCTCCAGGCTGGCAGTTTGCCCATCTCCAAAGGGACACTCTTGGAGTTCATTACCGAGACCGTTCGCCGCCAAAATATCGAGATTACCTGGTTCCGCACCAACACGGGACATCCCGTCGCCATCATGCGTTTCCAGGCCAACCAGTCGCGCCCAACCATTCAGTTTGATGCCATCGAATTGAAAGATGGAAAATTGGTGGTCTCGGGCCGATCGATGGATTTTGTCACAGGGCCGGCACCTCGGGTGCAAAAGTGATTCACGGGCGAAACGTGAACGTTGCAGTCCAATCATCCTGTGAGGCCGTGAGGATCAGTTCACCCACGAAGATCGTTCCCGACATGCGTATCACCACGTGCCGACTCTGGTTCTCAACCCAATCGAATGTCCCACTGTCCACGCGCGTCACACGTCCGCGATCGCCGCTAACCGGCCCTTCATAATCGAGATATATTAGACGGTGGTCGCCGATTGCGTTTGCCGGAACGGTTCGACCTGGGCCGAGCGGTTCCAGGATTCGCCAGGAGTGCAGAACGGGACCGGCTTCCAGAAACAAGTCCCAGTGCGGGAATGGTTGGTCGTGAGCGAGGATGGCAAAACGAGGCACGAGTAATTTTCCATGGCGAAGAAGGACAACGACGACGGAATCAAAATGGTCTGCCGGAATCGGAAGGCGTCGCACGAGTACGAACTAACGGATCGTCTCGAGTGTGGCATCGTTCTGGTGGGTACCGAGGTCAAAACGCTCCGCGAGGGACATTGTTCACTCGATGGATCATACGCCAAGATCCACGAAGAAGAACTGTGGCTGATCGATTGCGAGATCCCCGAGTACCCGATGGGCAACCGCTTGAACCACAAGCCCAAGCGCGTTCGCAAGTTGCTGCTCCATCGGCGGGAGCTGGCCAAGTTTGCCGGTACGGCCACCGAAAAAGGCTACACCCTGGTCGCCACCAGCCTCTATTTCAAGGAAGGGCGAGCGAAAGTCGAGGTCGCCGTAGGTCGAGGCAAGCAAATGCACGATAAACGCGAGTCTTTGAAGAAGTCGGAAGCGAAACGGGAGATGGCCCGAGCAGTTCGGCGCCGGCGCTAAATCAGGAGGCGAACGAAGTGCAATTGGCGGCCCTGGTGGAATCGGTGAATCATGTTTGCACTCGCTACCGGCTGCGTGCGTTCGAGCCTCTTCTGCGTGAGGCCGGGCACGCGCTTGAGTATGAAGAACTCCCACGTGGCTGGCTGAGTCGCTGGAGTGTCGGTCGGGTTTTTCGCAATGCCGATGCGGTCATTCTTCAGCGCAAGCTGCTCTCCGCAATGGAGCTTTCACTACTTCGCCGCCGATCGAAATACCTTGTGTTCGACCTGGACGATGCGGTCTGGATGCGAGATTCTTTTTCCGGCAAGGGATTTGAGTGCCGCAAACGCGAGAGCCGATTTACTTCGACCGTGCGAGCGGCAGACTGCGTGGTAGGGGGGAACGACTTCTTGGCCGAGTATGCCATGCTCGCTGGAGCCAAGGATTCCTGGGTTGTGCCGACTTGCGTGAATGTGCATCACTATCCCCTTGCTCGACACGAACGCGAAAAACCGATGCTCGTTTGGGTCGGTTCTTCCAGCACTCTGAAGGGGCTTGAAGCGATTTCGCCTTATCTGGAAGCAATTGGCCAGCACGTGCCGGGTACGCAATTGAAACTGGTGTGCGATCGCTTCCTGCAATTCAAACGCCTCCCCGTGATCAAATCACAGTGGAACGAGAGCAAGGAAGCTTCCGAAATCGCGGCCGCGGATATCGGCATCAGTTGGATTCCGGATGACCCATGGAGCAGCGGCAAATGCGGCTTGAAGCTCCTGCAATACATGGCGGCAGGGCTTCCGGTTGTCACGAATCCGGCTGGAGTTCATCCGGACATGGTTACGCACGGTGAGAATGGTTTTCTCGTCCACACCGAGAGCGAATGGGTCGAGGCCATCCGAGTACTTGCTCGCGATCCGGACTTACGACGGCGGATGGGTGCGGCCGGCCGAAAGATCGTGGAAGAACGCTATAGCCTGGAAGCCGGGGCGATGGTCTGGAACAGACTGATCGAACACAAGCTCATCGGAAAGAGCCTCCGATGACCACGAGCCAGCCAATGGTAGTCGAGGGCATCCGCTGGAGCTTTTCCTCAACGGGTCTATCGCTGCTCTGTCCGGAAGACCTGAGCCGTGTTGCACATCTCGACACGAAACGGGCAAAGATCATCAAGCACGGCCAACACCGGACGGTGTACCGAGTGGAACTTGCCAGCGGAGCCGTCTACTGGAAACACTGTCGGCTCAACGGACCGCGTGCCTGGTGGCGTGAGATTTTTCGAGGGCCCAAGGCCAAACTCGAATTCACGAAGGCGATGGAGCTGGAGAATCGCGGCATCGCAACCATCGAGCCGCTCGCCTGGGGCTGCTTCGACCAGGCCTGGCCCAAGGGGAGCTTCCTGATCACGCGGGCATTGGATGGGACCGAGCCACTCGACGATTATCTACTCAATTCGGTAAGCGAGGCGTTTGGAGAACGCTGCGAACTGACGCGGTTACTCGCTGCTTTTATCGCGAGGTTGCATGCGGCCGGCGTCCGTCATCCGGACCTACATCCGGGCAATCTCCTGGTTCGCAAAGAGCCGAACGGATTGCAGTTCTTCTTGATCGATGTTCACGACTTGGAATTAGGCCCTCCGCTCTCCCATCGGGCTCGGCAGCAAAACCTCGTGCTCCTGAATCGCTGGTTCCAGTTGCGTGCGACGCGTACCGATCGCCTTCGTTTCTGGAAAGCCTACGCGGAAGCGGATGAAAGCGGAAAAACCGCCCGACAGCTTGAGTTGGAAACAACGCGATCTACCGCTGAGCTATGGGCATCGAGGGGTACTCGCTGTTTACGGGCGAATCGGCATTTTCGAGAAGAACGTGGTCTGATCGCCTCCGGCTTCGCGGGTCGCGAACTCGACGAAGCGTTCGCAAAAACCTTGCTCGAAGACCCCGATCGTCCGTTTTTAAGTCCCGGAGTGGTGCTTCTGAAGGATTCACGTAGTGCAACGGTTTGCCGACTGGACGTTCCGGCCGCCTGCGGGACGCGCCCGATGGTCTATAAGCGATTTTGCGTAACGCGCTGGAGCGATCCGTTGGCCGACTTTTTTCGTCCCTCGGCCGCATTGCGTTCTTGGCTGAATGGACATGCCTTTCTCGATCGCGGACTGGCGACACCACGACCGTGGCTGATGTTGCATCGCAAGAAACTGGGTTTAACGACGACAGGCTATCTTTTGTGTGATCGCGTCGAGAACGCCAAGCATCTACACGACGCAGTTCGAGACTACGAGCGTCCAGCTCGCCGGCAACTGATGGAAAAACTCGCTCGAGAGATCCGATTGATGCACGAACGTGGGGTCTCGCATCGCGACTTGAAGGCTGCAAACATACTCGTGACCGCTTCCGGAGACTGCCAGTTCATCGATCTCGTCGGTGTGCGATTGCAGGAGAACGTTTCGCGTGCCGTTCGCATTCGCGATCTCACTCGCTTGAACGCCAGCTTCGTGAATTCGACTCACGTGACACGGTCGGATCGCGTGCGATTTCTTCGCACCTATCTTTTGTGGGTTTTGCGTGGCCAGGCAGGCTGGAAGGATTGGTGGAGACAGGTAGCCGTGGCAACCGAGGCAAAGGTGCGGCGCAATGCCAGAAAAAACAGGCCATTAGCGTGAGAGTGCCTGTCAAGTTTGCACTTCTCGGGGGTCGAAAATAGATCGTCACTCCATCAAAGCGGGCTGGTCGCGGTAAGCGGCGTAGGTTATAGAATCCGCTCGACTCCGAGGTCAAAAGGAACAGGCATGGCGGACAGTCGCCGGTCGGGCCGGATGCGTGCCGGGTACGGATTGGCTGCCTGCGCCCTTGCGCTATTGGTCGGCTGCGACACTCTGTTCCACAATCGCAACGAGCTTATCCCCTCTGCCACGATCGCTCCGCCACCGTTGCCAGGCAAGGCAGGGGCTCAGCGAGTTTCCCAGTTCGTCTTCTACAGCGACACGCCGATCAAGCCGAACGCCCCGTTGTTCGAGGAGTTGAGCCAGCTTCGCGACCAAGTCTTTAACGAACTACACCTGCCGCCGTCGAACACGATCGTTCAGGTTTACCTGTTCGACGAGCAATCGAAATACGAACGCTACATGCGCTACCGCTACCCGGAGTTGCCCAAGCGTAGAGCGTTCTTTATCGCACATCCTGGCGTCCCCGGCGGACCGCGCGAACTGTTCGTGTTCACGTACTGGGGCGATCACATTCGTCAGGATTTGCGTCACGAACTGACCCACGCTCTGGTGAACAGCGTGCTGAAAGACGTTCCACTGTGGCTGGATGAAGGAATCGCGGAGTTCTTTGAAACGCCACCCGAACGAAACGGTTTGAATCTTCTTCACCTGGATGCGGTCAAACGTCGCAGCGTGCCGGTCGATCTCCCGGCACTGGAACGACTTGATCAGGTTCAGCAAATGGGTCGTTTGCAATACCAGGAAGCGTGGGCCTGGACGCACATGATGCTGCGGAGCACCCCACAAGCCCGTGCTGTCCTTTTGGGGTATCTGCAATCGCTTCGTGAGCCAAAGCCCGCGGGAGCGTTATACCCTCGACTTGCAGAGTTATACCCTGCACCAGGCGATGCCCTGGCAAGACATCTCGCCGCCAACGATCTTCCCGCCGCAACGATCCGACCCGTTATTCATCGCCGCTAATCATGTAGGGTGGGTTTCGCAAAGCCTTCACCCACCCTACAATTATCACCATGGCCAACATCCTCCTCGGTGCGACCGGTTCCGTCGCATCCATCAAGATCCCCGAGCTATTTTCCGCGTTGCGTCTACGTGGACATGCCGTCAAAGTCGTGGCCACCACTTCATCGCTGTATTTCTTCGATCCGGTCGCTCTCGATTCCTCGAGGGTCGTGCGAAATCCCGACATTGTGATCGTGGACGAAGATGAATGGCCAGGCCGCGAGGACGGCTTTCGCTATCGGCGTGGTGATACGGTCCAACACGTCGAGTTGCGGCGCTGGGCCGACCTGTTTCTGGTCGCCCCGCTGGATGCGAACACCTTGTCCAAGTTCGTGAACGGCCTGTGCAATAATTGCCTGACTTGCGTTTGGCGAGCCTGGGACAACTCGCGGCCAGTGATCGTCGCACCCGCGATGAACACGCACATGTGGGAACACCCGCTGACACAGCGGCAATTCCAAGCGTTGGCGACCGACACCCCCAAACTCCGTGTTGTCGGGCCCCAAGTCAAAGAACTGGCGTGCGGCGACGTTGGCACGGGCGGCATGGCGGAGGTGGCCGACCTGATTGCCGCCGTCGAAGAAATGCTTGCCCTTGCGGGACGGTGATCCTAGCATTCCATTCACTCTTGGTGGACGGAATCCGCCAAAATATTCGACCGGAGACTGAAATGAAGTTCATTCTGGCAGCTTTCATGGCCACGATCGTCATGGTCGGTTTTTCAGCGGCTCAAGAAAAGAAGGTCGAGCCGGCCAAGATCGATGCCGCGAAGTTCCTCGGCACGTGGGAATTGACAAAGTCCGCGGATAAAGATGCTCCAAAGGGGGCAATCGTCGTTTTCGAGAAGGACGGCAAGGTATCGATTACCGCCAAGATTGAAGGCAAGGAAGAGAAGTTCGCAGGAAAATATGCGGTCAAAGGTGACAAGCTGGTTGTGACAATCGATCCTCCAGGTGGCGGCAAGGGGGAGGAACAGTCGGATACGATCAAGAGCCTGACTGACGATAAAGCCGTCCTGGTCGACAAGGACGGCCAGGAAACCGAATTGACCAAGAAGAAGTGAGTTCTTCGTGGGCCAATCGACGTCACGAGGTTGAAAGACAGCGCTCCAACTTCGTTTGGTTTTCGCTGCTTGCATTGCACACACTAAAAATCCGATGCAGTTCTCGCGTGTGCAATGCAAGAAGTATCGGACACTTCTGAAAAACTCCACTTGATCCGGGAGCGGCTTCTGAATTAGCATCTCCCCACAGGGGTTGAGTTTTCGCAAACGCGAAGGAATGCCATGCGCTACACGAATCCGTTGATTGCGAGTCTGATGCTCTTTGGTCCGACCATCTCGTTCGCTCAGGACAAGGCTCTGCTCGCCGGCGGCAAAGAATGGAAAGTGATCAAATCGGAGGAGGCTCCTCCCGGCACAAAATTCATGTTCGCCAACGATGGCAAAGTTACGCTGACATTTGCCGTCGAGGGCAAAGCACGTGAGATTACAGGGACTTACACCCTGACCGGCACTCAGCTCATCATGAAGCTAAACCACGACGGCAAGGAACGGGTCGAGACGCGAACGATCAAGAAATTGACGGAGACGATTCTGATCACCGAGGACAAGAACAAGAAGCTTGAGGAATTACAGCGGTAGAATCTCATGTTCGTCGCATTCTGACGAGTGCGTAGTAAGGCCGGTGGCTTGGGAGGGCGAGGCTCCTGCCGAGCCGTGAAGGGGAGCGTTTCTCCGGCTCGGCAGGAGCCTCGCCCTCCCGAGAACTGCCCAGGGACTTGTGAAATGGCCAGCCGCGAATCGCAAGACTACCGGATCTTGCTCAAGTCGTAAGCCGTTAGCACGTTTTCCTTCATTCGAGGCAGAATCAAAAGCGTTTTGTCGGCCAAGAACGCGTGGTCAGCCGCGCCCATAAATCCTTCGAGAATCGTCTTCACCGTGCCTGCCTTGTCGATGTGAAAAACTTTGCCCGCCATCCAATCCGTCACGATGTAGCCCCCCCCCTCCCATCGAGTTCGATGCCGTCGAGGTTGCCCGTCGGCTTTTCCGTGATCAGGGTTTTCTTCTTGGTCTTGAGGTCGAGGGAGAACAGTCGGCCCGGCACCTTCGTCGAAAAGTCTTCGCTCGGCTTGCCCCAGCCGCCGACGAGAATGCGATCGCCATCCACGAGCAGGCCGTTGGGCCACTCCAAATCTTCGCCGTCGGCAAACACCTTCGTTTCCTTGCCATCGTAGCTGAAGATTGTGTTTCCGAGCATATCGGAGACGTAAACGGTCCCTTTCGAATCGACGGCCACATCGTTCAGGAACTTGGCCCCTTTCGGCGCGATTCGCTTTACAACCGCTGCTTTCTTGATGTCTATGCCGACGAGTTCATCCACGCACGAAACCCAGAGTATGTTCTCGAAGATGTGGATTCCCTTTGGCGAATTCAGGCCTGCAACCCATTTGAGATTCTCGACCTTGCCGTTGAGGCCAACCGTGCTGATGAATCCCTTGCCGTCTTTCGCAACTGCGTCCGTGGCCACGTTCGACACGTAGAGTTTCTTGGTCGTCACGTCGTAACAGGCGCATTCCGGAAGTTGCAGGCCTTCCGTGATCGTCCAGACGGGAACTACCTTCGTGGCATCAGCCGCCAAGCCCGCTGTCCCGAGCGCGACCATTAGCAAGAAACTGCGAATCATGATTGTGAACTACAATTGAGGGAAAGAAGTGAATGAAAATCCTATAAAGCCCGCGATACCCAGCGAGGCCTGATTCATGCGATTTTCCTTACTTGCCATCTTCCTACTTCTTCCGCCGGCGACAGCCGCGGACAAGCCGAATGTCCTGATGATCGTTGGCGATGACTGGGGCTGGACCGATTTTGGATTCATGGGCCACCCCGATATTCAGACGCCGCACCTCGATCGGCTCGCAAAAGAAGGGGCACTCTTCCCGAACGGTTACACACCAACGTCGCTCTGCCGGGCGAGCCTGGCGTCGATCCTCACCGGTCAGTTTGCCCATCAACACCGCATCTGCTGCAACGATCCTCCAGAGGGCGTGGCACGCGATGCGATGTTGCCGTTCATAAAAGAGAGTCCGGCCCTTCCGCGTCTCTTGCAAGCGGCTGGCTATGAGAGCTTTCAGACCGGCAAGTTCTGGGAGGGTCATCACACCAACGGCGGCTTCACGGCCGGCATGACCACGAAGGGCCGACATGGTGAAGAGGGCCTGTCCATTGGGAGGAAGACTCTCGACCCGATCTTCGAGTTCGTTGACAAGGCGTCGAAGCCGTGGTTCGTGTGGTACGCACCAATGATGCCTCACCAACCGCACGATCCACCAGAACGCCTGGCGAAGAAATATGCGAAGGCAGGCCGTGACCCGCGTTTGGCGAAGTACATGGCCATGTGCGAATGGACGGACGAAACCGTTGGCGTGGTACTTGCGGGCTTGGACAAGCGAGGCCTGCGGAAGAACCTGCTCATCCTGTTTGTCGTCGATAACGGTTGGGTGCAGTCCGTCGGGCCGCCGGCGAAAGGGGATCAGTTTGCCACGCGATCGAAGAACACAGCGTACGATGCTGGAGTGCGAACGCCGATGATCGTGCATTGGCCCGGGACGACAAATGCTGGCAAATACGCTGATCTAACGTCGACCGTGGACTTGGCACCCACGGTCCTGTCGGCCGTCGGTGCCCAAGTTCCAAAAACGATGTCTGGGGTCAGCCTGCTCGATGTTGCCAGTGGGAAGGGGCCCCTGAAACGCGACGCAGTCTTCGGCGAAATTTATGTTCACACGGCAGTCAAACTCGAAGACCCGCGAGCCAATCTGACGCACCGCTGGGTCCGCGAAGGCGACTGGAAACTGATCGTACCATTGAAGAACGAAGCGAAACCGGAGTTGTTCAACCTGAAAGATGATCCGCACGAGAAGAAGAACCTGGCTGCAGAAAAGCCAATCGAGGCGAAACGATTGGCGAAGCGGATTGAGGATGATTGGAAATGACCGAAGGCCCAGCGACGGCCGTGGCTGGGCCTTCAGTCATTTCCGTTGGCACCACGACGCCCCGCATGACGGACCTACGCCACAAGTCGTAGGCATCGATTGCTGGCTGCTCAACGGGGCGGCCGGCAAACTCAGCTCACGATTGATGTGTAGCCCACCGCACCTGGGACAATCCAGGTTTGCGGCTTCCGCTTCCTTGCGAATGAGCTTCTCGAACTTCGTTCCGCAATCGTCGCAGGCATAATCGTAAATTGGCATTCGGAAGAAACCTTCAGTTGGATTGCCGACGTTTTCTGTAAATTTCGCTGGCACGCAGCAAGATCTCGCGTTCGCCTTCCGTCAGGCTGTCTTTGCCGTGCTTCTGTACCTTTTCGAGTACCTCGTCCAGCTTCGCTTCCAAATGCTCGTTGACCACTTGGTCTGGGGCAAGGACACGCGGCGAGCCAACGCTTGCCGTGTTCGCCGTGGCGGGTTCCGGTTCGAGAGCGGGCTGCCGGACGCGCAAGCGGGGCTGCGAGGCTCGTCGAGTAGAACTTCCGGAATTGCGGCTGCCCAGCAACCAATGCGATACACGCAAAGAGTACGAATGGTACAGAAATGCGAAGCTGGCACCAGCCAAATGGACGGAGGTCTTCGCCGGACTGGCCTGTCCGCTTGCTATCCCAGCGATGTCCACAAAGACATGGAACGCAACCACGATCCAGATCGGGAAAAAGAGCATCCGCCAATGCGGGTAGTGGAGTGCAAACAAGATCAGGACGGCCGTCACCGCACCAGAGGGGCCAATCAAATGAGGTGTATTTTCGGCGAAGGCACCGACACTCGTGTAGGCAATGCCACCCAGCAAACTCGTGAAGACGTAGAAGCAGAGATACTCTTTGGTACCGTAGAGGTCCTCAACCTGGTGGCCGATCCAGATCAAGAACACACATGTAAACACGACGTGGAAAATGGGCTCGGATTGATGAAGGAGTGCATAACTACCGACCCGCCAAGCCTCGCCAGCAAGTGTCTTCTTGACGTCGAGTTGCATGTTCGGGGTGAGCGGGTCCTCGCCAATTTTTTCACGGGCATCAACCCGGTTCGCGACCTGAGCGACAAAGGTGAAGGCATACAAGAGAACGAGGAAGATCGTCCCCTTCGAGCGGGCGAATGGGTTCGACCACCGAGTGTCCTCGCGATAATAGTCGCGGTCGTAGATGCCCATTCCCGACCTCTCGTCCGGCGAGCCCAAACACCATCCACATGTTTTAACATACAAACCGCCCAAACGGAAGGGGCGAGCCGCTACTTCCTTTGTCACAAACCTCGATCTGTCTTTCCCGCGGCGAATGCGTTACATTAGCTGCCCATGAACCCAAGCAACCAGCTACCTCGCGTCCTGGGCTACACCACGGCCACGGCCATCGTCGTCGGGACCGTCATCGGTTCGGGCGTCTTCAAGAAAGCCACACCCGTAGCGACAGCGGTCCCGGAGTTTGGGCTGGCGATGTTCGCGTGGGTTCTTGTCGGATTCCTCACAATTCTCGGCGCGCTTGCACTTGCCGAGGTCGCGGTGATCGTCGGGAAAGTGGGCGGGAACTATGCGATCCTTCGCGACGCTTATGGTCGCTGGGCCGGGTTTCTGTGGGGCTGGGTCGAATTCTGGATCATCCGTTCCGGATCGATCGCGGCTCTGGCCACAATCTTCGCCGAATCCTTCCACGACATCTTGAAACAGCTGCGCCTCGACGGACCGAACGTAGAGATTCTTTCGCATTGGGGACGCACGGCTGTCACCGCGATCGTGATTGGCGTGCTCGCTCTGGTGAATGCGCGCGGCACCCGACTCGGCGCGGGAATTCAACTCGTTGTAACGACTGTGAAAGTCTTATCGCTGATCGGCATCGCACTGCTTCCGTTCATTGCCTACGCCTTTGCCTCGTCTCCGGAAGCCCGTCCCTCGACAGCCAGGCTCGATCCAATCTGGCCAAGTGACTGGGGTGGCGTGAACTGGGCCGCGTTCGGCGGCGCACTAGTCGGCGTTTTCTGGGCCTATCACGGCTGGATGAACATCGCGCCGGTGGCCGAGGAAGTGAAAAATCCTCAGCGCAACATCCCATTGGCTCTTTTAAGCGGCGTCGGCATCTTGATCCTGCTCTATTTGAGCGTGAACCTTGCTTATTGCCTTCTCATTCCGGGGAGTGAGATTGCCGGGCTTAAGAATCGCACGGTGGCCGGCGAGTTTAGCCTTCGCGTCCTGGGTTCGGTCGGACTACTGTTCGCGTCCACGGCGATCATGATCTCGGTCTTCGGATCACTGAACGGTAATCTGCTCGTCGGTCCGCGCTTGCTCTTCGCCATGGGCCAGGATGGCCTGGCTCCTCGCGCCCTCTCACGATTGCATCCGCGCTATCAAACGCCTGCTCTCGCCGAGCTGGTCCTGGCCGGGTGGTCCATCCTTATGGTGGTCGTGGTTGCAATCCTCACGATTTCGCGAGTGCCAACATTTGCTCTGGGCGATGTGACTCTCGACTTGAATCTTCCGGAGGGAAAGGCCCCCTTCGATGTGATAACCGATTTCGCAATGTTCGGTGCATTGAGTTTTGAGACGCTGGCAGTCGCATCGATCTTCGTGTTCCGCCGGCGATTTCCCACTTCCAGCGTCAAGCTGCCTTACCGCTGCCCGTTCTACCCGGTACTGCCTGCGATCTACGTACTGGCACTCGCGGCGGTGTTATTCAACATGTTCAGTTCGCAACGAGCGGAGGCTATGACCGGCGTTGGATTCATCCTGGTTGGGGCGTTTGTCTATCTCCTGATGTCCAGAAAGCGATGACTCAAGGAGAGTGTCCAACCTCGACTGCATCTCCCGGTGCGATGGCGAGGAAGCGGACGGGGAACGCATTCATCAAGAAGAATGCGCATTTGCGACCACCAGATCTTTTGTTTCATGGAGAAACGCAACCGCCTGCTCACGGCTGACGGTTGGGAAGTGATCCAAAAACTCCTCGAGTGGGTCCCCAGCGGCCAGGTAGTCCAGGAGAGTGCTAGCTGGTACTCGTGTCCCCCTGAAAACCGGGATACCGCTCATGATTTCGGGGTCGGAGTGAACCACGCTACGGCATGCCATGATGTCGAGTACCTCATTAGCAGTTTACAGCACGCCGCTGATATGGGCATTCAGTGATCGCCAATCACTTCCCCGCCGGCTCGAGTGCCCAGGGCCTCCCAGTCCCGAGGCATGATCGTGTCGCGAACCATTCGCACCGACCCGTCGGCAAGAAGGATATTCACGCCCGATGGATGACGGCTCTTTAGGTCCTCAACGTGGCCGAACGTGTTGTTCGGGACGCGTCTCTCGGCTGCCTCACCTGTGTTCGTCAAGCACAGAACTGGCGGTTTCTCGTTCTCGAAGGCGGGGTTCAATGTTGGCGGTACGCTCGCCCCGGTGACTGCCCCGACCCATGTAGTCATTGGCGACTGCTTGCATGCCCGTTCGCCGGCCATGATCGTGTTGCTCGTACCGTCCGTGATGTCGGCCACTCGAATGCGCATGTTGCGGAACAGGACCCCGGTGCCCGTGTCTGGATAGACGCTCACCTCGAACGTGCCACCGACGCCGACATAATTAGCGAAGGCCACGTCACAAATAGGGCTCCCGGTATCGGAACGGACGGTGAACGCGTCGCTTATCGGCGAGTCGGATGGGCAGCGGAAAACGGAGAGCTTTTGAACCCGGGCCACAGCGTTAGCGGGGTGGGCAATGTCGCGAGTGAAGTCGATCTTGCGGTGCAGGTTATCTTGCTCCAGGTACGGCAGCAGGGCCGCCCCCCAACCCCATCCCGGCCCCATGCCGTCGCCGTTGATCGTGGCAGATGCCGACATGTATCCGGCTGGGAAGCAGTCGTGGGTCGCGTGGTGATTGTGCATCGCCAAGCCGATCTGTTTTAGGTTGTTCGAACACTTCATGCGATTCGCGGCCTCGCGGACTTTCTGGACCGCAGGCAGCAACAGGCCGATTAGAATCGCGATAATGGCGATCACGACCAACAACTCGATGAGTGTGAAAGCATTGTCGCCTTTCGCTCCGCGCAAGGGCGTGAGACAAGCTCCCCTGGCTTGGTAAACATTCTCATCCGTGGCAAGTCGCTCGCACTTTAGCGGAGCGAAAGGCAACCGCGAGCGAAACCGAGTGATCGAATCCATGCTGCATGCCTTGTGGAGATGCCAAAACAACCGAGTATTACGTTGTTTTATATAGCAGTCTTCGGTATGACTGTGCAAGTAGTTCGTTGAATTTTTCCGAACCCCTCGCGATTACACTGCGTCCCACATAACCTGAGTCGAACGGCCACGAGTTTCACGACCTATGCACATTCAAGACATCTTCCGGCAACACCCGACCACAATCAGCTTCGAGTTCTTCCCGCCAAAGACGGACGAGGCCTCGGCGGAGTTGTTTCAGACAATTTCCAGCATGCAGGCTTTGAAGCCCGCGTTTGTCTCGGTGACCTATGGGGCCGGCGGTTCAACGCGGGAACGAACGCACGATCTCGTCGTCCGGATCATTCGCGAGACGAAGCTGACGGCGGTCTCGCATTTGACAAGCGTGTGCCATTCGCGGGAGGAGTTGGGAACTATCCTCGACCGCTATGCCGAGGCTGGTGTGTTCAACATCCTGGCTCTTGGCGGCGATCCACCGAAGGGCCTCGTCGGTTATGATCGCAAGAATGACGCGTTCCAGTATGCTTCCGACCTGGTCGCGTTCATTCGCAGTCGAGCGAAGCTGCCTGGGCCGAACGGTTTCGGCATCGGTGTGGCCGGGTTCCCTGAAGGACATCCGGGGACACCAAATCGACTGAAGGAAATGGATCATCTGAAACGCAAGGTCGACGCGGGGGCGGATTACATTTGCACTCAGCTCTTCTTCGAGAACCGCGACTTCTACGATTTTCGCGAACGCTGTGACTTGGCCGGAATCAAGATCCCGATCGTTGCGGGAATCATGCCCATCGCGACGCGGCCCGGCATGGTTCGCATGGCAGAGTTGGCGCTGGGTGCGAGAATCCCAGCAGGATTATTGCGTGCGATTGGCCGTTGTAGGGATGACGAATCCGTTGCGAAAGTCGGCGTCCACTGGGCCACGGAGCAGTGCCGCGACTTGTTGCACAACAACGTCCGTGGGATTCACTTCTACACGCTGAACAAGTCCGACGCGACCCGGCGGATTTACGAGAACCTTGGCATCGCGGATTCCGGGGGCCTTGCGGATTACGCGGTGTAGAGTGGACGTTCGCTCCGCGAGCGGGAGAAACTGAGGCCACTCGACCACCTCGAATTGTCATCGGTAGCCTGCCTTCATGTTCGCGGAGCGAACGTCCACATTGTCGATAGAACGACCTTCATGCAAAGCCGCGAAGAACTGGCCAACGCTTATTTTGAGCAACTCCCTTACCCCCCTTATCCGGTACAGGAAGAAGCCCTTCTTGCCTGGTTCATTGCCGAGAAGGGTGTGCTTGTCTGCGCGCCGACCGGCACCGGCAAAACGCTCATCGCTCAGGCTGCGCTGTTCGAAGCCTTGCACACGGGCACTACGGCCTATTACACGACGCCGTTGATCGCTCTAACGGATCAGAAGTTCCAGGAAATGCAGGCACTGGCCGAGAAGTGGGGCTTCTCCCGCGACGACATCGGCCTCGTGACAGGCAATCGCAAGGTGAACCCGGATGCCCGCATTCTCGTCGTCGTGGCCGAGATTCTGCTGAACCGCCTGCTTCATTCAGAAGGCTTTGATTTCTCGAACGTCTCGGCCGTGGTCATGGACGAGTTCCACTCGTTCGCGGACGTGGAGCGAGGGATCGTCTGGGAACTTTCGCTCGCACTGCTTCCTCAGCACGTTCGTCTGTTGTTGCTCTCGGCCACGGTCGGAAACTCCGCCGAGTTCATCAACTGGCTCGATCGCTGTCACGGCCGTAAGCTCGAACTGGTCGAAGGGACCGAGCGCAAGGTGCCGCTGACGTATCAGTATGTGCCCAATCAATTTCTGGGCGAGTTCCTGGTCGATGCCGCCAAGGGGGACGAGTCGGTCCGAAAGATCCCGGCTCTGGTATTCTGCTTCAATCGCGATGAATGCTGGTCGGTGGCCGAGATGCTGAAAGGTCTCGATGTCCTGCCTCGCGAAAACAAGGCTCGCCTCAACGACGAGATCGACAAATACGAATGGCCCAACGGCGTTGGGCCGAAGCTCAAGCAGATTTTGCGTCGCGGCGTCGGCGTGCATCACGCGGGATTGCTGCCCTTCTATCGTCGGGCGGTTGAGGACCTGTTCGAGAAAAAACTTCTCAGTGTGGCTGTGTGTACCGAAACCCTCGCGTCCGGGATTAACCTGCCGGCCCGTTCCGTGGTAATGACGAGCCTGATGAAGGGCCCGTTCGGCAAAGAGAAATTGATCGAAGCGAGCACGGCCCACCAGATCTTTGGCCGGGCCGGTCGGCCACAATTCGACACACAAGGATTCGTTTATGCGTTGGCCCACGAGGACGATGTGCGCATTTTGCGTTGGAAGGAGAAGTACGATCAGATCCCGGAAGACACGAAAGACCCCGGCCTGCTCAAGAAGAAAAAGGAACTGAAAAAGAAGAAGCCCGACCGCAACTCGCAACGCCAGTATTGGAGCGTGGCCAGCTTCGACAAACTCAAGACGGCCCCTCCGGGCAAGCTTTATAGCAAGGGCCCACTACCGTGGCGGCTGCTGGCGTACTTGCTCGACGTTTCGCCGCAGGTCTCCCTGATTCGGGGCGTCATTCGCAAGCGATTGCTGGATGAGCCGAGAATCATCGCCGGCGAAAAGCAGATGGAATTGATGCTGCTGACGCTGCACGAGGCCGGGTATCTGGTCCTGGAACCGACGCCCACGAAGAACGAGGAAGGCAAATATCCCATCGATTATCGCTCCGAGAGTGCGACCCCGACTCCGGCTCTCAAACGCCTGCTCGGCTTCCGCAGCGTCAGCCCCCTCTATGGCGACTTTCTGGTGAACGCGCTGGGAAAAGCAAGCTGGGACGAACGCGTGCAGGCATTCGAAAGCGTGCTAGAGATGCCCCGCCCGCTCCTGAAGTTCGTGCGGCCGAAAGGCGTGGCACCCGGCTCGCTGGAAACCGAAGTCGTCCGACCGAAGCTGGAACAGAATGGCTTGCTCGCGATCAAGCAGGAGCCGAGTCCGGACGACGAGGACGATTCGTGGGAAGAGGAACCCGAGTTCGAGCCGTTCTTCGCCGAGAAATTGAAGATGTTCTTCGAACTGCAGCGTCCTGAGGTTACAGACTTCGAAGTCTATTCCGTCTGGGCGGCCGGTGACCTGCTGCAGAATTTCGGCGGCAACTTCAACTTGTTCGTGAAGACGAAGGATTTGATCAAGCAAGAGGGGATTATCTTCCGTCACATGCTGAGGCTGATCCTGTTGTGCGAAGAATTCGCCCAACTCGCGCCACCCGAGATGCCCGCGGAAGAGTGGCAAGAATTCCTGCGTGATTTGGCCAATCGCCTCACCGATTCTTGTCGCCTGGTCGATCCGACCAGCACTGAAGAGACGATCCAACGAGCCCATTCAGCCGACGCACTGGTGGGGCAAGGGCCCAAAATCGACGTGGTGCCAACGACGTTGAGTGCGATTCAGACGCCCACCAATCTGACAAAAGACGAGGAGTTCGGTGCAGGGCTTGGTTAACGATTCAACGAATCAAAATCTTGATTCCCAATGCGATACGATCGCCAATCCTTGAAATCGAAGTGCCACCATTCGGCTTCGTAGACGCTAAAGCCGGCGTCTTCCATGGTGCGGCGTAAAAGTTCTCTGTGCCAGCGTTGTTTGGATGTTCCGCCCCAGTAGTTCGGGTAGGCTCGATCCGAAAATTCGTCGTAGCCGCTGACCATCTCGACCGGTTTGCCGGTTTTCAGCTCGTAGAGGGTCAGATCGACGGCGCAGCCACGATTGTGCCTTGAACCCTTGGACGGGTCGGCAACGAAATTGTGAAACTTGTCTGGCGTGGCGTCCCAAAACATCTTGGTCACGGACCACGGACGATAGGAATCAAATACCCACAGGCCGTAGCCTTTCGCGGCCAGTGCCTGATGCGCTTTCAAAAACGCCTCGGCGGCCGGCTTCTGCATGAATGCTTTTGCATTACTCGGATAGAGCGGCACGCCCAGGAAGTTGTTTTCGCTCGCATAACGAAGTTCGGTTTTGATGGTCGGATCGAGAGCAACCAACTCGACGAGATCGGTCTTCCTGAACTCGCCCTTCTCTTCGGGCGGCTTGGCGAGGGCCGCTTCCGTTCGCAATTCCTCGACGGCTCGAATCGGCTTGATTCGGAAAGTCTTGCCATCCTCGCCGTCGAGATTGCGACGTCTGAAGCTAATCTGGCCAACCTTCGCGAGCGTTCCTTGTCCATTCTTGTCGCGTTCAAACCGAACTTGCTCGCCAGCAAGCAAGCTGCGATCGGATTCGAACTCGAATTGCTCCGTGCCAACTTGGTTCAGCGGATACAGCAGGTGCCAATAAAGTTGAATGTGTAATTTGCCATCTTTTTCGAACACATGCAGTACGCTGTGGTCGCCGCCGTACTCGCCAATGAGGCCAACGAATTTTTTCGGAGTCTCTTCAGGGGCCACCTCCGGTACTCGTTCGAACCGCTCATCTTTTTCCCCACGTGGGATGGCCAGAGTTCGGCCATCGAATTTGACTTCCATGCCATTGCCCATCAATCCCGAGACTACCAGTTTCGAGCCTTGCTGTCGCACTTCGCTGAGCGGTCCCCCGCCGGGTGGTAAGTGATACAGCCGGCCGCTTGCCTCGATGAACTCGTGATCGCCATATTTGCCGGCGAATCGGCGTGCCAACTCGCGGGTGAGTGACTTGGGTTCCAGAAATGTTGGCAGCGGTTGGCCGTTCTTCGCGGCCAGGAGCAAACGAAGTGCGGCTTCCTCAATTCGCGTCGTGACAGCCGAGATACCATCCTTGGACGCCAAGACCACCACAGCGAGTTTGTGCTTGGGAAGCACGGCAAATCGCGAGGAGTATCCGTAGATCGCACCACCGTGGCCGTAGTACTCATGGCCATCGAACTTCGCGAGTCGAAAACCCAGGCCGTAGGAGCGAGTCGGGTCTGTCGCGGGATACTGTTCCTTCAACATGCTGGCTAGGACGCCAGGCTTCATGATCGGCATGCCGTCATTCATGAGCCACGAAGCGAATGCCGCCAAATCTGGTGCGGTTGCATACAGACAGCCTGCGGGGCTTTGACCTTTTTCGAAAACGGGTGCCGGGAACTCGCGGCCATGCAACGACCACATCGCGGCTTCGACGAGCGAGTCTTTCACCTTCTTGCTCGGTTTCATGTCGCTGCCCGGCATTCCGACTGGATCCAACACTCGAGTTCGAACCGATTCTGCATACGCTCGCCCGTCGTAGATTTCCAGCAAGCGACCGACCAGAGCGATGCCCGCGTTCGAATACTGTGTCTTGGTGCCGGGTTCGTTGACCACTCGCACCTCGTTCAGGCTCCGAATGGTGTCCGCTAAATTCGGCGAGGACGTATCAACGTAATTGCCAACTGGGGCTTCCCGCACAAGGCCGGAGCGATGGGCCATCAGCATTCGGAGAGTGATTTTCTCTGCCCCTTTCCCCGTCGCTCTGAAGTCGGGCAGGTACTTCGTGATCGGCTGATCGAGATCGAGCCTGCCGATCTGGACCAGTTGCATCATTGCAATGTCGGTGAACAGCTTTGTGATCGACCCGACTCGATAGACACCGGCAGGCGTGGCCTTTCTGGTCTTGGCCAGATCGGCGTGACCAAATGCTTGGGTGTAGATTGTCGTTTGATCCTCGACGATGGCGATGGAGATGCTCGGAATGTCGCCATCGGCACGTTCACGTTCGATGATCGATTCGAGAGACTTGATTGCTTCGGAGTATTTGGCTGGCGGCTGGGCGAAAGCAGAGCAGGGGAGAAGAATGAAAACCAGAGATAGGTAACGCATCAGAGGACTCCGAGAGTAGCTGCCTGTATACCCCTCCTGGAAGGCTAAGTCCAAAGGGCCATGCGATGTCGAATCGTGTTTCGCTCGAAGTTTGTGTCGCCTCCGTCGAGGATGCCGTGGCCGCGGAAGGCGGTGGGGCCGATCGGATCGAACTCAATTGTGCCCTGGATCTGGGTGGGCTCACGCCTTCGCTTGGCCTGTTCACGGAAGTTCGGCGATCAGTTTCGCTTCCCATCATCGCGATGGTTCGGCCGCGACAAGGTGGGTTCTGTTACTCATCAACAGAGTTTGATGTGATGCGCCGCGATGCCGAGATGCTGCTTGCCGCCGGTGCCGACGGCCTGGCGTTTGGCATCCTGACCGCTGCCGGCGAAATCGATGTGGAACGCAACCAACGTCTGCGGGAACTGTGCAGCGAACGCGAGGCCGTCTTTCATCGGGCCTTCGATTTGACCCGCGATCCTTACGAGGCGATGGGGACGCTCCTGGCGATGAACTTCAAGCGGCTGATGACCAGCGGGCAGGAAGAGTCCGCTTTCGAAGGTATTCCACTCATTGCCGAGTTAATCGGGATGGCGGACAAGCGGATCGAAATACTGCCAGCAGCTGGAATCAACGCCACCAACGTGAAGGAACTGGTGCTCAGAACCGGCTGTGAACAAGTCCATGCGTCCTCGAGCATTCGGTGGAACGATCCGTCAGTCCCGATCGATCGAAATGCTCGGTTTCATTCGAATGAACCAGTCCCTGAAACCGTTTTCCGGAAGACGGACTCGGAGGCCGTGGCACGATTGTGCTTGATGCTGAATTCATGATTTTTCCACAACCGACGTAGTATCCTTTAGACCACTAGTGTACAATTGTAGTAGTGGAATAAAGTTTACGTTTCTGTGGGGGAACCATGCGTCCAACTCAACCTTCACCCAATCCCGAATCCAAGTCAGTTGCTCGATTATCGGTGCTGGATAAGTCTTGCCCAGTTTGTGGTGGGGGAACTTTTGAGCGACATCGCGAGATTCGCTGCGAACGTTGTGCATTTGCTTTGTGTCAAGAATGTGAAGGTCGGGATCGTTCATACTCCGAGGAGAATTGAGTTGGCACAACTCTGGTTCAGCATCGCCCAATTTCGGAATCCGGGGCAGACGCAATTTTGGAGTCCACCCTTTCCTACGTTCCGGAGGATCGTTAAGATCCAACAGTCGTCTACACCCCTGAGTCACTTTTTTGGATCCTCAACGTGGTATCCGGCCTCTGGACCTTGTTCCTGCCGGCCCCCATCTTTTGGGGGGTCATCGCCGCCTGGATACCAATTCCCCCCGCCGTGATGGCCGGTCTGCTATGCGGAGCAATGGTTTACGTACTGATGAGCCATTTGCTGAGCCTTCGAGAATGGGATACTGACGAAAAAGAACCAGTCTTGGGCTAAGCAAGACATCGATCAGGCCGTTTGCGCAGCCTACCTATTCCCCCAACAAACGAGGCAACTTGAGCCTCGCTTGTGCGAAGTTTCGCGTGCGGGTAAATTCAATCAAATCGACAAAACGCTTGGTCGAGCACGATTGGTGTGCCTGCCCAGGAGCGCAAGTCGCCCTAGCAACCGCGTTTTCTTGACAGTTAGCCCCCCTCGATCACGTTCACAAGGACCCGAAGCCATGACAACCCGACTGAGCCTCTCCTCGCTCGGACTCGCTTGTTGGCTGACGGCATCATCGATTGCCACCGACAAGGTTGAAGTTCTCGCTCGCGGACCCGTTCACGAAGGTTATGCCGAACCCAGCGAACGCGAACCCGTAGCCTCGCCTGTGATTCCGAATGAACCTCCGAAGGCCATCGAGGAGCTTCCTCCGGATCAGAAGCCGGAAGGGGACAACATCCAGTGGATTCCAGGCTACTGGGCTTGGGACGAGGACAAGAAAGACTTCCTTTGGGTCAGCGGCTTCTGGCGTAACGCCCCTCCGGGACGTTCTTGGGTCCCTGGCTCGTGGCGAAAAGCGGCCGAGGGCTGGCAATGGTCGGGTGGATTCTGGGCCGGCGCCAAGGACGACAAAGTCGAAGTTGAGTATCTGCCCAAGCCTCCTGCGCCTCTCGATAACGCAGGGCCCACGACCCCTGCACCGAGCGAGAAGCACGTATACGTTCCTGGATCATGGGTCTATCGAGATCGCTATGTTTGGCGTCCAGGCTTCTGGAGCGAGCATCGAGCAAACTGGGTTTGGACTTCAGCCCACTACCGCTGGACACCCGCGGGGTATGTCTTCATCGACGGGTATTGGGATTACCCGCTCGCCGACCGTGGCATTCTGTTCGCCCCGGCTTACATTCCGTCGGTTGTGTACATGGCACCTGGGTACATTTACACGCCGACGGTTGTCGTACGTGAGGAGTGCTTGTACGGTGCGTTCTTCGCTCGACGCGGTTTCGGCTGCTACTACTTCGGCGATTACTTCGCACCCTCCTATGCCAGCATTGGTTTCGTTGCCTGGAGTGGGCATGTGAGCGCATCGATTACCATCGGTGGTTATCACGATCCGCTGTTCAGCTACTACCGTTGCGGCTATCGCTCCGATCCGTATTGGCACGGTGGGATCACGAACTTGTATGTCGGCCGTTTTCGTGGTGACTACATGCGGCCGCCGACAACGTTCATTCAGCAGAACACGGTCATCAACAACATCACGAACAACAATACGACCATCAACAACTCGAACTTGAACAACGTCACCATGCTTACGCCATTGAAAGATGCCGGTCGTGGCGGACGCAAAAATCTGCAAACAGTCTCGGCCGCGGATCGCCAGGCTGAGTTGGAAGCCGCACGCAAGGTCCGAACCGCAGGCGACCGTCGAGCGAACACGGAGTCGGAATTGGCCGCACGTCCGGGAAGCGGGACGGGTGCCAAGCTCACTGCACCTCGTTCGGCAAAGCTCGATGTGGCAACGCGGCCGACAAGCCCGAGGAGCGTGCTTGGTCCTACGAACTCGGATCCGAAGACAGCAGGTCTCATCAACCCCAAAGGGGCCCCGGTTTCGCCTCCAGTGCCGAAGGCCACCGCTCTCGGCAAGGTGGATCCGGTGTCGCCTGGGACAACACCCGGCACGGGAAATACTCGTCCACCCGTAACACCAAAGTCTCCGTTTGCGCCATCGACTCCGAAGGTCGGCATGGAACCGCCGAGCCCGAAGGGCAATCCACCGGTCACGAAGTCGCCGATGAATCCGGCTCCGATCATCAAGACGCCGATGACACCGCCGAAATCGGTCGTTCCAACGCCGGCACCGTTTGTGCGGCCACCGGTTACTCCTCCAGCGACAACTCCGAAGCCTGTCGCTCCGTCGGCGAGTCCGCCCAAATCGGTTTCGCCGCCAATGAAGCCGGCACCGAAAGCGACTCCGAAGATAAGCGTTCCGACAAGCCCTTCCGTTGCCTCACTCCCCCAACCCGCCGTGGCTCGGGCGGCCGCTCCTTCGGTGCCACCAGTGCAGTACAACTCGGCTCCAATTAGCCGGGCTCCAGTACCGGCTGCACTGGGAAGACCGGCGGCGGCTACTTCGAAGCCAGCCGCCACCCGGAAGAACTAAATTTTCAGAGATCGACGCGTATATCACCTGACGGAGCCGATGGTAACCCATCGGCTCCGTGTTTTTGGTTCGCCACTTCGTCAAGCGTAATACCCTGCCGGATGTTACCGAACGATTTGCAAGAATGCGAAATCCCTTCCAGCGAATTCAGTTGCGATGCGGACGGCTCGCTACAATTCCCTTCATACATCATCACCAGTTTTGGCTCGTGAGGAGCGTGCAATGTTCTCCCGCACCCGATGCTTCATGCTCCTTTTGGCGTTAGTTCTTTCCGTTGTTGGCTGCAAGAAGGATGATGCCGGTTCTGCCGTTGTGGCACCTGGCCCCTCGGAAACTACGCCCAAGGACGGTGATGACAGCGGGCTTAGCAAGATCGACGTGGCAGTGAATCTCTCGCCGTATCTGATTGGGGGCGAGATCGGCGTTCCGGAAGGGTCGGTCGTCCGCCGACTCCGAGCCAAGGCTTGTGCGATTGACTGTGGTAACGGCCCCTCTTTTGCCATCGAAGTTGTCGAAGGGTCGACGTCACTTGACGCCGTCCGAGCAGCCTGGCAGCCCAGGCTTGTTCGCTGGGTTCGAGAAGAACCCGCTTTGTTGGTCGCGGAACTCAAGGGCGAGAACGGAAACACGTTTGCCTTCGAATCCCGTGTCAAACTCGGCAACGCGACGATCGAGATTCGATCGAAGCCGGCTGGCAACTTCACGCAGGGAAAAATCAATCGCATGTGGCTGTGCGCATCGTCCCTGAAGCAGACCGAGGCCATCAAGACCGCGAGCGCACGCGAACCGGAGGTCATCGCCAATCTACTGAAGCTGGGTTGTCGGCTGGAAGAGGAGCCGAACGGCCGAGTGTTGGCCATACACGGCAACCAAGTAACGGACGACTCCATGGTCCTCGTGAAGGACATTGCCGGGATCAGCAGCTTGATTGTGGATTCGCCGCAGATCACGGCAAAGGGGTTCGAGCATCTCGCCTCTGTGAAAGCGATAGGACGACTCGAACTCCACGGCCTCGCCGGGTCGGATGCGTCGCTCGCGATTCTGAATCGATTCGCTGGCCTGACCGATCTGGTCGTTTCCTCAACCCAGATGGGGGATGTGGGTCTTGAGCAAATCTGCAAGCAAAAATCCTTGCTGCGTCTGACGCTTCAGAACACGAACATCACGGATACCGGTGCCAAGGAATTCCGCAGCCTGCAAAACCTTGAGCAGCTTACGATCGTTGACTCGAAGTTGACGGACACGGGTGCAAGTCACCTGGGCGAGTTGAAATCTCTCGAACAACTGTCCCTGATTCGCACGAAGATTCGTGGCTATGGCCTTGCCTCGGTGTCGGGGATTGCGAAATTGAAATTCTTGACGCTGCGTGAGAGCACCGTTACGGACACCGCTCTCGACAAACTTCAGGGATCGAAACTCGTCCGTCTCGATCTGACGGACACTGTCGTATCCGACGCGGGCTTGAAGTACCTGGCTGAGATTCCACAGCTTGAGATCCTTAGTCTGCGGGGCGCCAAGGTCACGGACATCGGGCTGGTGCAGCTTTCTAAAGTGAGGAGCCTTCGCGAACTCGATCTGTCGGGAACGAACATCAACGGGGCGGGGCTCGTTCATCTCAAGACGTTGCCGGAATTGCAAACGCTGAGCCTCGAAGATACCCTCCTGACCGATGTCGGACTGGAGGAGCTTGCCGGCTGCTTGAACTTGCGAACGTTGCGACTTAGCCAAACCAACCTGACAGACGTGGGACTTGCGAAACTGAAGGACGTGAAAACGCTCACGAGCCTTTCGCTGGACGGGACCGACATCACGCGTGACGGTGTCGACAAATTCAAGGCCGCGTTTCCGAAGCCGCCAGCGATCACCTGGACGGAGCCGGTGAGCGAGCCCGATCCGAAACCGGCGTTGCCAGCCGTTCCACTGGATAAACTTCCGCCGGCCGATCCGGCCGCGATCGTCAAGAAGCATGGGGGACAGGTCAAGCATGAGGGAGGATTGAAGGACAAGCCGATCATAGCGGTGAGCCTGCAAGGCTCCGCGATAACGGGAGAAGAGCTCGCTCACCTGCGGGCCTGGAAGACGTTGAAGATCGTCAATCTTGCCAACTGCGAGAAACTGGCCGATGCGGACTTGGCCTACTTATCACCGCTCTCCGAGCTGGAGGATTTGAATCTTCTCGGGACAAGCGTGCAGGGAGACGGCCTGGTTCATTTGAAAGGCTTTACGGGCCTCACCAAGCTCGTACTGCCGGATCGTCCCATGACGCTGAAGCAGCTCGCCCCACTTGCCGCGCTCAAAGACCTTGAACATTTGCGTTTCACCTTCCCCGTGAATACGGATCGGGCGTTCCAATTTCTTGCGGGATTCCCGGAGTTGAAGGAACTCGATCTGCGAACGGTTCCCCTGACGAATCGTCGGATGAGTATGGTGGGCCGCATGTCCGGGCTCTTGCGGCTCGATCTGTCCTCGAACCAGGTTGGAGATCGCGGGCTGGCCTATCTCAGGAACCTGAAAAAATTGCAGGAACTGCACTTGATCGGCACGGCTGCCACGGATGTGGGGTTGCAAACGGTGGGTAGCCTGACATCACTGAAATCCCTGGAATTGTCCGGCCATCGCTTCACGGATGCAGGATTCCAAAATTTTCGCGGGCTGACAGAACTCGAACGACTGAAACTGACCCGCACGGGACTGACAGACAAGGGCCTGCCCTATATTCGCGAGTGCCACAAGCTCATCGAACTCGAACTGCGCGATACCGAAATTACCGACAAGGGACTTGTCTACCTCGCGGAGTCCAAAGACTTGGAATTCATCGATCTGAGCGGCACGCGCATCACGGACGATGGCCTGAAGCACTTCAAGGCGTTGGAGGAGCTTCGCAAGCTGACGATCGACAACACGGCCGTCACTGGAAAAGGATTTGCCGCCATTAAGCAGCTACCACGTTTGCGCAGGATCCAGATGGATCGTTGCCCAGTTAATGAAGCCGGCCTCGCGGGCATTGCCGAACTCGCGGAACTCGAACACCTGGATTTGGACGGCACGTCCCTTACGGACACCGGTCTGGCTCGCTTGAAGGCTGTCCCCAAGCTGAAGGTGCTTTCGCTGCGCCGGACGAAGGGACTCACGGAAAAAGCAGCCGATTCCCTGAAGGAATTCCCCTGGCTAGCGGAGTTAGACGTTCGCGAATCGAGTTTGCCGGCGAGTGCGATCTCGGAGTTGAAGCGCAAAGAGGGCCTCTCCGTCGTTACGGACTGAACCATGCCCCCTTCCCGTCAATCCTGGAAACGCACGGCATTTTTGGCCATCGTTCTCGTTGGCGTGGTCGGCTTCGTGATCTGGAAGGCATCGCAGCTTTTGGCGAATCCAGCATTCTTCCCCCCAGACGATTTCGTTGAGTACTGGGCGGCCGGGCACCTCAATGCTCACGGACAAAACCCTTACGATGGCGAGTTGCTGTTGCCACTGGAGCGTGCGGCCGGTCGCGATACCGATGCGCCGATCATGATGTGGAACCCACCCTGGACGCTCACGCTGGTGATGCCGGTCGGGCTCGCACCCGCTCGGTACGCTCAACTTGCCTGGCTCGCGATCTCCTTCGCACTCGTGATCGTATGTGGGGATCAACTCTGGTTCCTGTATGGCGGAGCGAGAGAGATCCGCTGGGTCTCGTGGCTGGTGGGGCTCACGTTTCTGCCAACGCTCTTCGTGCTGCAATCCGGACAGATTGGTCCCTTCATTTTGCTGGGAACTATGGGATTTTTGCATTGCTTTGCTCCCCCTGTCTCCGAAGCGGAGAGGGGGTGGAAGCATCTTTGGCTTGCCGGTGCTTGCGGCGTACTCATGGCAATCAAACCGCACTTGCTCTACCTCTTCTGGATCGCGCTGATCGCCTGGGCGGCATGGCGGCCATTTCCCATGCGATGGAAAGTGCTTGCAGGTGGAGCGATCGCCGGGTTCATCGCCACTTTGATTCCGCTTGCATGTAATCCAGAGGTCATCAGCCAATATCGCCATGCGCTGTTGTATCGCACTCCCGATCAGTGGAAGTCGCCGACGATCGGGTCCTATCTGCGAGAAGCACTCGGGGACGAACGGTTTGGCCTACAATTTGTGCCAACAATCATCGGAGTGGCTTGGCTAGCGGCCGATCTATGGAGACAGCGGGCACGAGCATGGAGCTGGGCGGAACGGATGCCGATGCTGATTCTCGTTTCCTTCGCGACGGCCTCGTATGGTGCTTGGCCGTTTGATCTCGTGATCTTGCTCCCCGCGGTAATTGAGATTGCTGCCGGCCTGTCGTTTTCGCACGATCGTAGCCGGGCAGTGCTCGCGCTGGGCTTGTACGTTGCGATCAACCTGGCAGCTTTGACGATGAACATTCTCGCGATCACGTCCGACAAATTCGTCTGGATGGCCCCGACGATTTTGCTGGGATACGTTCTACTTCGACCGAGACACTCCGCGTGATCAAGCCCTACTTTCGGCCGGCCACCTGGCTGTTTCTCGGCATCTGGATCTTGCTGCTCGTCGGCGGGCGGTCGCGTTTTTTCCAGGACCCCGGTACCTTTTGGCACACGTCTGTCGGCGACCGCATCATCGACGGTGGGTTCTTCGATACCGATCCATTCACGTTCTCGTTCGGTGGACAGAAGTGGATTCCCCAGCAATGGCTCGGCGAATGTGCCTTGTCCGTGGGGTATCGCATCGGGGGCTTCGATACGCAACTTCTCGTCACCGCGACAATTCTCGCCGGCGTATTCACGGGCATCGGTGTCCGGTTGTTGCGAATCGGGATTCATCCGTCGCTGGTGGTCCTTATCATCGCCTGCGGAATCGCGGCCAGTTCCGGCCACTTCCATGTGCGTCCGCATCTTGCCACCATCGCGGGCCTGGCCATCGTAATGGTCTATCTCGCGGATGTCGAGAATGGCCGCATCCCCATTCGCCGATTGGCCTGGCTGTTGCCCGTGATCTGGCTGTGGTCGAACATTCACGGCGGCGTGATGGGTGGCCTCGCGACGATTGCACTCGCCATCGCGGGGTGGACCGCCGCCCGATTTTTCAAACGCGAATCACCCATTCGAACGCGTCGCGACTTCTTCCTCCTTGTCGCACTTTGGTTTGGCACGGTCGCGGTCTGCTTCGCGAACCCGTACTTCCATCGCTTGCCAATCTCCTGGTACGACGTCTACAAGATGGCCAGCCTGACGACGATCATCAAGGAACACAGTGCCGTGGACCTGAGCGAGTTCGCGGGCATTACCATCGTGAGCTTTGGTGTACTCTTTTGCCTGTTCCTTTTCGGCACCGTACCGTTGCGACGATTTCGGATCGTGTGGCTATTGCCTCTGGTGTGGTTCGTGCTGGCCTGCGAGAGTGTTCGCCACGCCCCGCTGTTCACGATGGCCGCACTCGTCGTGTTTGTCGACGCTTTTCCGTTTTCTCGAATTGCCGAGTTGCTACTTCGGAAAAAGAGCGACCTGTACGTGCCGCATCTTCAGACTGGTGAAACGAGCAACGCCGAAAAGGCACCGGCTTTTGGGTTGCCAGCCATTTTGTTTTTTGTGGCCCTTGTCCTACAGGCTACAGGGACGGCGTTGCCGGTACTCGGTCGCGGCTGGGCTCGACACGATCCGACTATTTGGCCGGTGGAATTGCTACCCGAACTCAAAGCGCACCAATACGACCGCCCGCAAGGCACACGCATTTTTTGTGAGTACAACTTCGGCGGCTACCTGATTCACCAGACACCCGGCTACCGCGTGTTCATCGATGATCGCTGCGAGTTGTTCGGCGATACCTTTCTAGTCGAATACGTCTGGACTAAGCAAATGCTGAAAGAAGGACTCTGCAACCCGGCCGAGCCGTTTGCGGTTTGGCAGTTTGAGTATGGGCCTTTCGACTTCGCTCTTGTCGAGCCTGATGCGGGGTTCGATTTGGCCCTGAGCTGCATTCAGGCGTGGGAAGAGGTGAAACGAACGAAGACGGCGGTGTTGTATCGGAAGAAATGAGTCCTCGAGGGGCCTGTCAGCTAAATCAGCCCATGCAAAGGCCCGCCTATCACCGCGAGCGATTCGATTCGCTTCGATACTGCTGGATCTTCCACAAGCGGCGGCGCATGATGCGGCTTCAGCCGGGCGTCGATGATGAGCGGCCCGGCGCAGCCCCAGTGCTTGCGATTCGTGAACGAGCGGCGACCGTACACATCGCTCGCGGGATCGGAACGCGTGAAGGTGACCCACAGCCAGTTTTCGAACGTCCGGGCCGTGAAGTCGCTGTCGTCAACCACGACTACAAGAGGAATCGAATCCGGCAGCTCGATCTGTTCGGCTAGACGAACCGTGGCCGGGTCGAATTCGGCATCCTCGCGTTTCAAGCTTGCTCGTGGGCCTCGAATAGCCAACACGCCTGGAAGAACGAGTCGCGGATCGGCGAATCCATCGGGCAACCGAAACTCTGGCGGCAAGGCGGTCGCCAGAGTTCGCTTTCTCTGTCCCGCGACCGCGATGACGAGCTTCGACCCCGCGTTCAGGCCCATGCCTGCCGAGTAGTCGAGTGTGTCGATCGTCGTTCGCGTTTGGAAGTGCAAATCATTTCGCCAATCGACGCGTTCAAGTACGTGGCGGAAGAAACTGGGGATGTCGTGGATGTTGAGAGTCGGATCGTCTTCCTTCGCGGCCAGGAACAGATACTTGGCCAGAGATAGTTGCCCTTGGCCCAGAATTGCGTTGGCCTGCGTGAGCAACTCTTGAGGGCGTCGCTCAGTCGCGTAAGGCACGTAGCGTTCGCTACCGATCGCGAGCAACAGCGGATGCACCCCGGCCGCATCGACGGCATGAACGGCATGAACCCCTGGAATCACGGAAGGAATCAGCGGGCCGGTGATCTCGTGGATGATTTCGCCAAATGTAGTGTCTTCTTGTGGCGGCCGACCGACCACAGTGAACGGCCAAATTGCATCGGGGCGATGATAAACCTTCTCGACACGCATCACGGGAAAATCGTGTTGCAAGCTGTAGTAGCCGAGATGATCGCCGAAGGGCCCTTCTGGTTTGGTTCGCGTGGGATCGATGGTGCCGCAGATGCAAAAATCCGCTTCGGCCGGGATCGCGGGCCAGCCATCGCGTGAGATGATTCGAACTCGACGGCCTCCGAGTGCCCCGGCGAACAGCAACTCGGGCATCCCTTCCGGTAGCGGCATCACCGCCGCCAATGTGAGGGCAGGGGGGCCGCCGACGATCACGTTCACCTTGAGCGGCTCACCCCTTCGAATAGCTGCGGCATGATGGATGCCGATGCCGCGATGAATTTGATAGTGCAGGCCGACCTCGCGATCCGGATCGTAGTCGTTGCCTGAAAGTTGCGTGCGGTACATTCCCAGGTTCGATTTCCGCCAACCTGGTTGATCGGGATGTTCCGTGAGCACAAGTGGAAGAGTGACAAAAGCTCCGCCATCGTCGGGCCAGCTCACGAATTGTGGCAGCCGAGAGATCGTGGTCTCATTCGCGAGAATCGGTCCACGTCGCACGTGTCGCGGGAGCATGTGCAACGCGGCGAACGCGGTCCCGAAGTGTCGCCAAGGTCGGCGAAGGATCTCCCGTGGGTCGATCTTCAATCGGACGAGAGTTCGCACGGACTCGAGTGCGTCGCGGAAGAGAAACCGAGTTCGTTCCGACGTGCCGAAGAGATTTCCCAGAAGAGGGAACGTGCAGCCTTTCACCCGCGTAAAAAGCACGGCTGGCCCACGTGCTCGGTAGAGCCGCCGTTGAACTTCGGCGATCTCCAAACGCGGATCGAGTTCCGCGTCGATCCGCACGAGCATCCCTGCTCGTTCCAGGTCATCGACACATTGACGTAGGTTTCGGTATCCCATGAAGCCCGTGTGCAGAGTGAGAGAACGTTCGATTTCCGTGAAATAGTTTGGACGATACGCTCCCGCTGGGTAATCTACCGCAAACGGGTCAACGAATGAACACGAAAGCAAATGGCGATTTGTTGGCCCAATCGCTCGATCACCAGGACTAGCCAAGCCCTCTCCCACAGGGCCGATGCCGGAGACGCCGAATGAAGCCCCGCAAGCCCACGAAACCCGCTCAGGATAAGACCAACAAGGAGATGGCCGAGATCTTCAAAAGCCTGGCCGACGAGAATCGTTTGCAGATTCTTCGAATTCTCATGCGGGTCCGCAAGCTCAACGTTACACGAATCTGCGAGGAACTAGGCGAGTCTCAACCAGCCGTCAGCCATCATCTCACACAGCTGAAACACGCCCGGCTCGTGGAGTTCGAACGCGAGGGTAAGTTCAACTACTATTTCATAGCTTCCGAAGCCATTCGATGCTTGCTGGCCCACTTTTTTCCGAATGCGGGACGATCGAATCAGACGCTTACTTTCGGCGATTTGGAAATAACGTTCAAAGCACGATGACTCGCAGTGCAAGCGACCCGCCTGCTCAGGATGATCGTGCAGACTAGCCGCCTGCACTAGACACCCGCCGATTGGCGGGTCGTTTCGTATCAATGTAGTTGTCGTTCCAATAGGAGAAGCGGAAGAATGGCACAGGCGAAGCTGGCACTTGAAGATGGCACCGTGTTCACCGGCCAAGCGTTCGGCGCACGTGGCGAGACGACTGGCGAAGTCGTCTTCAACACGAGCATGACCGGCTACCAGGAGGTCCTCACGGATCCGTCCTACAAGGGCCAAATTGTCACGATGACTTATCCCCTCATCGGCAATTATGGCGTCACGTCGGAAGATCGGGAATCCAGCAAGCCGCACGTTGCTGGGTTCATCGTGCGTGAGAATGCCCGTCATCCCAGCAACTTTCGTTCGGAATCCGATTTGAGCGGCTACCTTGCCGAGCACGGGATTGTCGGCATCGAAGGGATCGACACACGCTCGCTGGTTCGGCGATTGCGTGTGCGCGGCGCGATGATGGGAGTTCTATCGACTACGGACCTCGACGATGTCTCACTGGTGATGAAGGCACGAGCATTGCCAGGCATGGAAGGTAGCGATCTCGTCAGCCAGGTAGTTCCCACGAAGGCCTATGAGTGGGCCCAGGCGGGCTTGGCCCCTTTAGCGCGAACGATGATGCCTGCGCACGCCCCCACGCATCATGTCGTCGCTCTCGATTTTGGCATGAAGTGGAACATCCCTCGCTGCCTGACCGAAGCGGGATGCAAAGTAACCGTGTTGCCGGGAACCGCGAAGGCGGCAGATGTTCTGGCACAGAAGCCGGACGGCAT
>SIAJ01000103.1 GCA_009691845.1 Gemmataceae bacterium | reverse complement strand
TCGTCAAGTCCTTCCCACGGTTTTTCGTGGAAAAGAATACGGAATTCCGAGCGGGCGAGTTGAAATCGATTCAGCTGGAAATGGCTCATAAGATTAACTGCGACAAGATGTTGCAGCTGGATAGCGAATTCTTAACGGGACAGTAGTGACCAAATATTTAAAATCACCCCATGATGAAATTTGATTTGCACATGCATACCCGGCGCTATTCTCCGGATAGCATCATCGATCCGTTTGAACTCGTAAAACGCGCCAAGGAGATCGGTCTCGACGGCATCGTCATTACGGAACACGACCGTCTTTGGCCGGAAGAGGAACTCGACGAGTTGAGGCGAGCAGCCCCCGGCTTGGTAGTCCTGGGAGGAGTGGAAGTTTCTGGTCGAAATGGCGACATGCTCTGTTACGGCGTCACCAATCTCGATCGATTGAAACGAGGAACGGCCTGGGGCGAACTGTGCCGCGAGGTTGAAGCACAAGGAGGAGTCGCCGTTGCCGCGCATCCGTATCGCTGGGGGCAGGATTTCGAGGGATTACTACGCGATCAGGCTCCGCTGTTGTCCGGGCTGGAAATGATGTCGAACAACATGGATATTGGTTTGCGGCGGCTGGCGGCAAGATTTTTCGAGCAAAATCCACGGTTCGCGACGCTGGGAAATAGCGACGCACATGAGATCGATGTGGTGGGATGCTGCTATACGCAGTTCGATGCTGAAATCCGAGAAATGCCAAACCTGGTTCAGGCCATACGCGAGCGAAAAGGGCATCCGAAAGCCAGGGCGAGTTCGGCAAACTGAGTTGATTATTCGTCGTGATGCTCGCCCAGTCCACGAAGCATGTGGCCATGACGAGTCGAACGATAGAATTCGTGTACCTTCCCGTAAGGCGACTCATCGATCCGGTGGACAAAGACGCCCATCCAGCCCCACTTTCCCTCGGCCAATGTGGAGCTGGAGCCGGCTTGAAGATTCGAATGCACGACGACAGCCGTGTGGCTAATCACATTCCCTTGGCGATAGATCACGACATCTCCAGCCCGAGGATCAGAAACCGCCTGATAACCGTTCTCGTTCAGAACCTGCTCAACGTCTTCGGGAGAGAGCCAGTATCGTCCACCAGTAAACACCCAGCCGTGGCAGTTACTCATATCCGACGCGGGGTGCAATCGAATAACGTGTTCTGCAATTCCCATCCCAACCAGAGCCTGTTTTTCAATTCCATCGATCATCGATTGCGATCGAGCCTCGTCGGGGGTCTTCATCTCGATGGGGTGATCTGTATCGGTCAGCGCCACGTCCTGCTGGGAAACATGAAGTGGAGGCTTGGAGGAGACCATTAGCAGACAGGACAAGTCCCGATCGATTACTGCTTCCCTCTCGGACTCAAAATGGGTTAGCGACCCGGCCGACATCACCACCCCGACTCCAATCAGAATACCGGCCTGAACAGTCTGGTGTCGTGCCAATGTCGCGGTGGTGCGAAGCAAGCGATCAAGGGGCATGGAGGAAACTGCTACCAAGAAGATCAGGCCCAGTAGAACAATGCTCGCTGATATGACCGAGACCTGCGGAGAAGCGAGTGCAAGTGGAGCCAGTGACCAAGCAAAGGCCGCACAGCCGCCGACACTAAACCGGAGTGGTCGGCTCATCTTGCTCAGCAAGAAATTCAGGCCGCCAAGGACCATGAACCCGATACCGGCGCTAAAGAGGATCAACAGACGATCTAGCGAGGCTTCGGACATCATGCTCCCTTGCGACAACTACTCACAACTGGTTGGATGCCAACCGACACACTTCAGTTCCCAATACTTCCAAACTATAGCCTCGAACTCGTGAGACAGTGGTGAGCCATTTCTGATAAAACGTTGAGTGTTCGAGACTTTTCGGCCGGCCTGGAGAACCATCAAGTGGAGGAATTTGCACGATTAACCGTGATTTCCCGCAAGAATGAAGCAGAAGTAGATTTCAAGAAGCGACTAATTGACTTCTGGACACGCATGTTGCGATTATGGCCGGCAGAATATAAGCGGGTGTACGCGGAAATGGCCCGATTCGATGTTCAGGCGGATCGACTTGCTCGCCAATACTTCGTTGGGTCCGAGATTTGTAATCTCCTTCGCGAAGAGCTTTCGAGCGTCCTGATCGATTTTCTACCGATCGATGTGGATGATCTCTTCTCGAAATACGAAGCCACGCCTCCCGAATGGTTCCAGATCCCTCATTGACGCAATTCACGGCCTATCCGCCAGATTGCCAATGCCAAGCAAGGGACACTCAGCTGAATCGCAACCCCCATGAGCGTGAGTTGTGCCTTCGCCAGCGGAGTCGAAAGAAATAACGCGGCCCAGCAGATCGCAAAGATTAGTAACCAAGTGCCTCTTCGGAGAGGGCGGTGGTCCCACAACAGGATCGCGGGAAGAATGGCGAGGGCCCACTCGTAGGTCATGGTGTGAGGGGATCCCCAGAGGGTCGTCAGCAATGCGGCCGCAAACATGAGCGTTGCGTCCTGTCGATGCCGAGCCCAGAATCCGGTGAACCAAACCAAACTCAGCATCAGTCCCGCTAGGCCCACGTAGATGCCGATCTCTCGGTTTCCCGTGAGGAGGTCTCCGAAGCCACGTGAATTGTGAAGGTTGAAGAATTCAAAAGCATCGTACCTCGCAATGTCGGGTAGCCGCTGAACCCACGTCCGCGATTCGTCCGGCAGTAGCCAGAGGCTCAGACCAGCGAAGAACCCTGCGGTAACGCATATGCCCAGGAGACTGGGCCAATACTTTCGCCACGACAACAGCCACCAGACACCCAAGCCCATGAGAAGCTGAGGCTTAAACAACAGAAACCCAGCGGCGAGGCCCGCGAAAAATCGTCGCTCCGAAACCAGACAGCGATAGACGAGTCCAAAAATGCCGACACTCAGCAGCGTGTTCTGTCCAAAGCTGACTACCGCGAACACGGGGTAAAAACTCAGCGACCAAAGCAGTGGCCAGAAAATCTTGCGCCCACGAATCAGGTAGAGACCTGCGACGAGAGCCAGTAGTCCGATGCCCGCCCAGAGCGCGAACGACAGCAAATACGGCAGGCGGGCAGTAGATTCGTAGGGCAGAGCGTAGAAGGGTGGATTGCGATAGGGATCGGAGAAGCCCGGGCTCCCGGTTATGCGTTCTTGTTCGGCCCGGAAGGCTTGCAGGTGGGGGTAATCGAAAAGGGCATCGCCCCGACCTTCGAGGAGGAGCAATGCAGCCGTGTGAAAGGCGGTATGATCCGTGCCGATCACCTGGCCATTGCGGTCGAGATTCCCCGTGCCGAGCGCGGAACTCACGATCCAAATCAGCCACATCAATCCGCCGGCACATAGGCCGATCGGCCGGTACTCCACGACGTATTGCCGGAGACGATTCATCCAATCGCCAGGGCCTCGCGGACCTGGGCCTCCGGTATGTCATCGAACAGATCGACCCGTCCCAGTTTCGTGGGCAGGACGAACCGCATTCGCCCGCTTACGTTTTTCTTATCTCGACGCATCACGTCCAGCATGGCTTCAACATTCCAGGATGAGAGAGACGAGATTGGCAAGCCAAAGCGTTCGAGCAACCGTGCCTGGCGAAGTGTCAACTCTGGTGAGATGAGTGCTCGTTTCTCGGCAAGCCGCGAGGCATGAATCATGCCGGCCGCGACGGCCTCCCCGTGCAGCCAGGTTCCGTAACCGCTGACCGATTCGAATGCGTGGGCGAATGTATGCCCGTAGTTCAAAACTGCTCGCACTCCCGTCTCTTCGCGTTCATCTTGCTCGACCACTCGTGCCTTCAGTTCGCACGAACGTGCAATGAGATGTTCGAGCATACTCGATTCCCGCTTCAGAATCGCGTCAGCGTGATTCTCGATCCAAGCAAAGAACTCTTCATCGAGAATGACACCGTACTTGACAACCTCCGCCAGGCCACTGCGATATTCGCGATCCGGGAGAGTAGCAAGAAGGGCGGTATCGATCCAGACACCGGCCGGTTGATGGAAGGCCCCCACAAGGTTCTTCCCCTGCGGAAGATTGATCCCAACTTTCCCACCGACCGAGCTATCGACCATTGCCAGCAAGGAAGTCGGCACCATGAACAGCGGAATGCCGCGGTTGTAGGTTGCTGCGGCAAACCCCGCCAGGTCGCCGACGACTCCGCCGCCAACGGCAATAATCGGGGTCTTGCGATCGGCAGGAAGAGTGGCCAGATGCCCGAACAGTTCGTTCAAGCGTTCGAGCGACTTCGAGCTTTCCCCCGCAGGGACATGAACGACTTTCGCTTCGGGAAGTAAGCCTGCAAGTCGAACAGCAATTGGGCGGACGTGGTGGTCGGCGACGACCAAGAACTTGCGCGAGTCCGTTCGACCGACGACGAATTTTGCAAACCCATTTTCCGCATCGCTCCCGATTGCGATGTCGTAGGAACGAGGGCCGAGTTTCAAGCGAATCGTCTGCATCGGACTCCAACACTACGCGACTACTTGCCCTTGGGTGGATCGACCTTGGGCGGGCCAACCTTCGGCGGATCGATTTTTTTGGGCTCTTCCTTTTTCACGGTGGGATTCTTGACTTCCTCGTCCCATTTCTTGAACGCGGCCGCTCGCAATTCTGGCGTCCCGAAACCAAGCTGGTGATACTGAATCAATTGGTTTGGATAGACGTTCCACATGGTGAAGCCAAAATCTTTCGGGTTCTTGCCGCTGAGATAGATCGTCATGGCCAGAGCGACGTCTTTCACCTTGATCTCGCCGCGTTGACCTCCGCCGACGTTGAAGGCTTGCACTGCCGAGTCGTCTTTCAAGAGAGTCTCGAACACGGGCAAATGGCTCTTGCTCCCGAGCGTTCCCACGCAGCACATGGCATTGGCCTTGGTGTAAACCTGCGAGGCCTTCCCGTCCTTCAGAGCCTTCGCAACGATGTCGGCCCCCTCCTTGATCTTGTGCTGCGTGAGCATCCAGACGCATTGATTGATCGTGTTGTCGTCCATCCGCGCGTCGAGATAGGAAAAGAAGACCTTGCGATACGCGGACCCGGCCTTTTCGTCCTTCAATTGATTCGTGAAGTTCGGTTGGGTGTAAAGATTCGACAGCATCCAGTCGGGCTGATTCGGCTTGTAGGCGGAGCTTGCCGAGGCAAACAGGACGCAGCACAACTCATTCGGATTGAGGGCCCCCGGTTGATAGCCACCACGGAAGCCGCCGAATTGGTTGCCAAACATTTCCTGATACATCTCCTGGAATCGCCGCTGAATCCGTTCCGTGAGCTTGGCCGGCTCCTCTTCGACGGACTCCAACAATGCACCATTCACTTTCAGCATCTCTGCGAACAGCTTGCGTGCGTTCTCGTCCGTGCCGATTTTCGCCCGGTAGACTTTGTGCATCGGTAGATCGTGTTCGAGTTTGCCGTCCGTGTCCTTCGCGAAACGATCGATCCGGAACATCAGGTCGAGTGCGAGAGCCTGCGGCAACAGTTGCTGCGAGCGGGTACTCACCTCCGAGTCTGCATGTCCCTTTCCTGCGATGAGGGCATCCTTGGCTGACCGACCCATCTGAATCAGTTCAGCCGCGGCTTTTTCGCGATCGCGATATTTCTTACTCCCTAGCTGAAGCACTAACTCGTGGGCCTTCTTGGACTCTGGAGAGTCCTTCGCAACAGGTGGGGCCGCGAGGCACACGCTGGTCGAAAGGAAGAGAGTGAAGGAGAGGAGTGTCTTCATGGCAAGACCCGGAAACGAATGTACGACATCGTCCAGCTATCTTAGCGGAAGGAATTGACTTTGGAGCCTGGGACAGGACGAAATCCCGATTGTTACAGAAGGATACAAGAACGCTGAATTCTTGGAGCATCTATCAAACAACTCGCCTTCGCTGATGCTTCAGGCTCCTGGAGTATCCTGATTTGGGAGGGCGAGGCTCCTGCCGAGCTTGCGCCCACGGCTCGGCAGGAGCCTCGCCCTCCTAAAATCAGGAGACCGCCCAGGCACCGGCTTACAGGATTTGAGCGAAGCCTGAATCGTCAGCGAAAAAACGCGGCGAGAAATCTGAATCGAACGGCGGTTGCTTTTCGTGCGGAACTCTCGGCCACAAAGTAGACACAAAACGAGGCGATCACGGCTCAGAGGCCTTGCCGGTCTCCGTCACTCTTGCAACGCGAACCGTCGGCAGGTGTTCACCGCCCTCGATCGGATGGCCTGCGAGAACCACCACAAGGGAGCCTGGTACGATGGCACCTGCATTGAAAGAGGCCTGGATCGCCCCGCCGATTCGGTCATCGCCGAGATGGTGGCAGTGGGCCATCGGCACGGGTTGCAATCCCCAAACAAGTGCCATCTGGCGGAGAATTGCCTCGCTCGGAGCCGGTGCAATGATCGATGCCCTGGGGCGGTGTCGGGCCAACAAACGAGCCGTTCGCCCCGACAGAGTCGGTGTGATGATCGCCTCGGCACCGATTCGTTCGGCCAATTCGACGACCAAATGCGTGAGATGATCGTCCACTCTCCGTTCAACGATTCGAAGGTCGGTGGCTGGGTGGCCAAGTTCCGCGAGGTGCGATTCCGCTTCAACGGCAATTCGGGACATGCATTCGACCGCCTCGACCGGATGTTTTCCGACGGCCGTCTCGCCCGAAAGCATCACCGCATCGGTACCGTCGTAGATGGCATTCGCCACGTCGCCAGCCTCGGCACGCGTCGGCCTGGGGTTTTCGCGCATGGAATCGAGCATGTCCGTGGCTGTGATCACCGGCTTTCCGGCCGCACGCGCCAACGAAATCAACCGCTTTTGAACGGTCGGCACACGTTCGAGAGGGATCTCCACGCCCAGATCGCCGCGGGCAACCATAATGCCGTCGAATGCCGCAATAATCTCCCGGGCCCGATCAACAGCTTCGGGCCGTTCCATCTTCGCCAGGATTGGCACCCTGAGTCCGAGTGAATCGGCAAAGGTTCGCACTTCTTGACATGCCTCGGGAGCACGCACAAAGGAGAGTGCCAGCCAATCGACACCCGCATGAGCGGACAGAGAAAGTGCCTCGCGGTCACGCGAAGTCATCGCTGGGATGATCATCGGCGTGTCGGGAAAATTCACGCCCTTGTTCGGTTGGAGCAGGCCTCCGTCCGTCACTCGGGCCACGACCCGACTGGCTTCGATTCGGACGGTCTCCATTTGAAACCGCCCGTCATCGAGGAGGATGCGATGCCCCACCCGGATTTCCGCGAAGATTTCTGGCTCGGTAATGATCAAATCGCCGGGAACGACGGAAGATTGCGTTCTACTGAATGCGACCTCTTGCCCGTCGACTATCGGACGTGCTTCAGCCAAACGCACACGCAGCTTGGGGCCGGGAAGATCGGCCAGGACGGCCACATTCCGCTTGAGCGAAGCCGCCGCTGCCCGCACGCGTGCGATTCGAGCCAGATGCTCCGAAGCGGAGCCGTGCGAGAAGTTGACGCGGACGACATCGACACCCGCCACCAGAATCGCTCGCAGGATTTCTTCGCTATCTGTTGCCGGGCCGATGGTGGCTACAATGCGAGTGCGACGCTCCATTTGGCAACTCCATTCTCCTCAGATACCTCGGGTGATGTATGGTCGCCGACGGAAATCGCCCAACGAAGATCGCCTCCGCCCTCTCGTGCGGAATGCTCCTCGTGGCGATATTCATCACATCGGGGCTTTGGAAAATCGAGGACACTCCCGACTTCGTTACTCGTCAAACGGCGCGTGTGGCGGTGCTATTCTGGGCGATCGCGGCGGCACTTCTGTTGACAAAGAACCGACCGCTCGCCCGGTGGAACTGGACACTCGCCTGTGCCGCCTACCTCGTTCATGTCGCAACCGCATTTGATCGAATCCATGGCTGGTCTCACGTTGCAGCTTTCCAACACGTCGAGGAAGTCAGCGGGTACGGGCCGGGAATCTTCGTTTCCTACTGCTTCAGCTTGCTCTGGCTCGCCGATGTTTTGTGGTGGGCTCTAGACTTCGACAGCTACGACTCCAGGCCGATCGGGCTTGATTGGGCGATCCATCTCTTCTTTGCCTTCATCGTATTTAACGGAACAGTGGTCTACGAAACGGGTTTCATCAGGTGGGCGGGCATCGTCATCTTTCTTTTCCTGGGAATTCTGTTCGTGCGTCGATTCATGTCGAGCGAGAATGTTTCCAGATCTAGGTCCTTGCCATAAGATTCATTCATTGCTTCCAACTTCTCTCCCGTCGTGAAGTATGGTTGGCTGGCATTGATAACGGTTGCTAATCTGCTCGCACTCGGCTGCTAGTCAGGGACGCATTCATGCAGTTGGCTTCAGTCGATTCGTTAGTGGATGCATTGCGTGGTCGGCCCATCCTCCGGCCCGAGCAGTTCGCCGAATTGACGCGTAAACACCTGCCAGCACACACGGATACGCTAGAACTCGCCAAGGCCCTTGTCCGGATGCGATGGCTGACCGTTTATCAAGCCAAAAAGTTGATCGCTGGGAAGGCCGACGATCTCGTTATCGGGCCCTATGTCATCCTGGACAAACTCGGCGAAGGGGGAATGGGTTATGTGTTCAAGGCCACGCAGTTGAGTTTGGGCCGTGTGGTGGCCCTGAAGGTCGTTCGCTCTGCCCTCTTGCAGAACGAGACCGCACTGAAGCGATTCCGACGCGAAGTCAAAGCCGCCTCGGACTTGACCCACCCCAACATCGTCCGCGTGTTCGACGCCGATCAAATCGGCGACCAGCATTTCCTGGCCATGGAGTACATCCAGGGTTGCGACCTCACCCAGTTCGTCAAGGATCGCGGGCCCTTGCCCCTCGACATGGCCTGTTCCTACATTCGCCAAGCCGCACTCGGCCTGCAGCACGCCCACGACCGCAAGATGGTTCACCGTGACATCAAGCCAAGCAATCTGATTGTCGCGATTGATGCTGAGAAACAATACTCGGCTCGCAACGTGGTCAAGATTCTCGACATGGGCCTGGCCCGAGTGCAGACCGACGAGGCGGCGGGCGAGCATCTCTCCACGGAACTGACGCTCACCGGGACCGTTATCGGCACGCCCGATTTCATGTCGCCGGAGCAAGCCAAGAGTTCGAGTTCCGTCGATCATCGATCCGACATGTATTCGCTGGGATGCACGTTCTACTACCTGCTGGCGGGCGACGTTCCGTTCCCGGTCGGCACGACGTTGGAGAAATTGCTCCAACATCAGATGGATTCTCCCCGGCCCATTCAACTTGTACGGTCGGAGGTGCCATCCGAAGTGTCGGCCATCGTGCATTGCCTGCTGGCGAAACGGCCCGACCATCGCTTTCAGTCGGGTGGGGCCGTTGCTCATGCCCTCGAGCCGTGGTGTGCTTCGTCTGGCCATCCCGCAATTCATCCTGACTTTGTCACGGAAGCGGAGGCAGTCGGCTCCGCTTCCGGCACGATCGAGACGGCTGGCAACCCATTTGACTTTGGCGAAGAGGATCTGACGGATACGAAACCGGCCGAGGGACCGCCTCCTCCGCCCAGACCCACTCGAAAATTGGAATTCCCAATATCTCTCGTCGTTGTCGGTATCGTCCTCCTGCTGCTCATGGCAGGCATCGGGATCAAGATGGCGAGGAAGAAAAAAAGCGAGGATCCATCTCCATCCCAGGAGCCACCAAAGCAGGAACCGCCAAAAGTCCGCCCAGGGAAGACGGCGTAAAACGATCCGCCAGTCGTGAAGGACTTGGAGACGATCGAGAAATATCTGCCGAACGATTCCGCACGGGTTGCCGTCTTCGATCTGAAACTTTGGCACGATTCTACGGCTGGCAAGAAGTGCGTCCTGGATCCTCGACGTCAGGGCCAACGAGAGCGGCCCACCGACCATTCATGCCGAAGGCGGAAGATTAGTCACGCATCTTGGAAGCTGGCTTCGCATCCCAGTCTTCGCTAATCCCCAAACCTGAACCAGAGCGCATCTGCATATTCTCCCCACGGAGATCCTTCATCGCATCGGCCCATTCAGCCTTATCCCGGGTAGTCGAACAGCCAAAGCCCGTCGCCAGGCACAGCATTAACAGCAGACGCCTCATGGGCATGCTCCGGTCGAAGTCGAAAAAAGATTCCCCCCAAATGGCCAATACCATGCTCGCCGGGCGTCGGCAATGCCATTATTTGGCCGATAAATTGATGCCCATACTGTTCATCAAAGCACAAGATTTTGCCGAGCTTTTACGATTGTGCCCCCGTCGCATCGTCGTAACATAATCTCAGCCCTTCCGGTGCGAGCCATAGAACCTTCGCCGTCCAATTGTTCGGATGACCCAGATGATCCAAGGTTGGTCCCGCCTCGCGAGCATGTTCCGCAAGGACGACACGGAACTTCAAGCTCGGCTCGCGGATGCTCGTCGCCGGGCTCCGACGCCGGTCTTCTGGCTCTTCGGCCGCACCCAGAGCGGCAAGACCTCCATCATCAAATACTTTTCCGGTGCCGATGACGCGGAAGTCGGCTTCGGCTTTCGCCCATGCACTCGCTTCAGCCAGATGTATCCGTTTCCATCGGCGGAGGCTCCGCTGCTCACGTTCCTGGATACGCGTGGACTCGATGAGCCGGGCTACGATCCGGAGGAGGATCTTCGCGAGTTCGATGCCAAGGCCCACGTCATCGTGGCCACGATCAAGGTGATGGACCATGCCCAGGAAAACCTCGAACGACATTTGCGGACCATTCGTGCCGCCAAACCGGATCGGCCCATCATCCTGGCCCTCACCTGCTTGCACGAAGGCTACCCGCAAAAACAGCATCCGTTGCCGTATCCGTTCAAGAACACGTTGTACCCCGATGGATTGCCGAAGGACTTGGTTCGTTCGATTGCCGCTCATCAAGAACGCTTCAAGGGCCTCGTCGATGACATCGTGCCAATTGATTTGACGAGGCCGGAAGAGGGCTTTCTGGAGCCGAACTTCGGCGGCGAAGAATTGCGGCAATCGATCTTGAACCACTTGCCGAATGCTTATCGGCAAACGCTGCTGGCACTCGATGCAACCACGCACGAGTTTCGCGACGCGGCCATGAAAACCGCGTTGCCGGTCATTCTGAGTTACAGCACGCTGGCTGCCGGTGCGGGTGCGATACCGGTTCCGTTCGTCGATCTTCTGCTCATCCCCGCGATTCAAGCGAAGATGGTTCACGCGCTGGCCGACGTTTACGGCCAGCCGATGACCACGGAGCGGTTCTGGGAAATCGCCTCGTCGCTCGGCACCGGAGTGCTCGCACGCCAAGCCGCCCGCGAGGCCACGAAGTTTATTCCCGGCATCGGCGTGGCGGCCGGGGCGGCTCTCGCCTGGGGCCTGACCTTCGCATTGGGACGCGCTTTTTGCCAATATTTCCAGTCGATTCGCGAAGGACATATTCCCGACCCAACTCAGCTCAAGCAAATGTTCGAAGACGAACTCGGCCGGGCCGGCAAGTTCTGGAAGGCCGGATGACACGCTTCCGAATACTAACGCTGATCGCATTATTCACCTTGCCGGTCCTGTTTCTGGTTGGGGCCGGCACGTACCACCTTTGGGATCGGGGCTGGACCTTCTGGGCCTGGTGGCCAATGGGGCTCTGCTGGGCGACCGGATCCATTCTGGCCTGGCGCTGGCAAAAGAAAATACGCGAACGGCAAACCGAAGTCCCGCCTCCCGCGATGCACTGGACCGACCGCGATCGTCTGGCCTGGTCGCAAGTCGAGGAACATCTCAAGGAATCTCTGAACGTTCCCGACGACAAGCTTGGTGAACCGCAGTTTTACTTCGCGACGGCCCAGGAACTGGCTGGCAAACTGGTCCGCGTCTACCGGCCCGACGCTCGCGATCCCGTCGCCATCGTCACGATTCCCGAGATTCTTTCGGTCATCGAGTTGGCTTCGCAGGATTTAAACGAATTAGCCAAGACCTATGTGCCCGGCAGTCACCTGATGACAGTCGACAACTGGCGAACGGCTCGCAAGGCGGTCGACTGGTATCGCACGGCCAGCAACGTCTACTGGGTTGGCTCGGCCGTGTTCGATCCGCTAAAGACCGCGACGCGCTACATCGCCGCCAAGTACGGCATGGGCAAGCCACTCGAAGCGTTGCAGCAGAACGTGATTCGTTGGTTCTACACGGAGTATGTCAAGAGCATCGGCTTCTATCTCGTGGAGTTGTACAGCGGGCGACTCAAGGTCGGGGCAGATCGTTATCGCGAGTTGATGGAGGAACACAAGCACGAGACCGGCGCTCCTGTTGCCGCGGTTCCGAAGAACGATGAACAACCTGCTGACACAATACCCAAGCCCGAAGAGCCGCGAACCTCGGCCATCGTCCGCATCGCAATGATCGGTCAGGTGAAAGCGGGAAAATCGAGTGCCATCAACGCCCTTCTGGGCGAACAGCGGGCCGCGACCGATGTGCTGCCGTTGACGAACAAGGTCACACGTTACGAGCTGAAGTCGCCTGGAATTCCAACCCGACTGGAACTGCTCGACACCAGCGGCTACGGCAACGCGGGAGCCGATGCCGATAACCTCGAAGAAACCGCCGACGCAGTGCAGGGAAGCGATTTGCTCCTGCTCGTCACGCACGCCCGCAACCCAGCCCGCAAGGCCGACGTCGATTTCCTGGGCCGCCTGCACGCGTGGTTTCAGGAACGGCCGCAGTTGCGCTTCCCTCCGACATTGGTCCTGCTCACACACATCGATCTGCTGACGCCCGCGATGGAATGGTCCCCGCCTTACACGTGGGCCACAGGCGTTCGACCGAAAGAAAAGAGCATGGCGGATGCGGTGGCCGCCGCCCGCGAGTCCTTCCCGAGTGCAAATGGATGGGTGCCGTGTTGCACTTCCGAAGGCAAAGTGTGGGGCGTAAACGAAGAATTGCTTCCCGAAATCGTGGCCCTGCTCGGTGAAGCGAAAGCGGTCGCCATGCTACGCTGCCTGCACGCAGAGGCTGACGAGGGCAGAGTGAAAAAAGTCTTCGCACAATTCTGGGCAGCCGGCCGCAAGGCCCTTGATCTCTTCCGCACTGGGCTCGTCCCGTGAGTGATTCCATCGAGGCCCGGCTCAAAACAAAAGCCCGCGAGATGGGTTTCACGCTCGTCGGTATCGCCCGGGCCTCACAGGCCGACGGCTTCGATCGCTATCGCGAATGGCTCGATCGGGGCTATGCGGGGGAAATGAATTATCTGCACGAACACGCGGAAGCACGCCGGCATCCAGATTCGATCCTCGACGATGTCCGCAGCGTGCTGATGGTGGGGCTGACGTATGGGGAAGCGTCGCCAACCTCTCCCCCCAACCGGCCTCTCCAAAACGAAGAGGGGGGCTTGCATGCCCGCGTTGCCAAATACGCTCAGGCCCCCGACTATCACGGCTTCATCTGGAACAAACTCAATTCGCTGGGCGAATGGCTGGACAGGGAGATACCAGGCTCGCGTTCACGCGGCGTCACCGATAGTGCTCCGCTCCTCGAACGCGATTTCGCTCGGCGTGCGGGCCTCGGCTGGTTCGGCAAAAACACCATGTTGCTGAACAAGCAACATGGCAGTTTCTTCTTGCTCGCCGGCTTGCTAACGACACTCGAACTCGAACCCGACGCGGTCCACGAAGGCTCGCATTGTGGCACCTGCACGGCTTGCCTGGATGCCTGTCCTACGAATGCGTTCATCGGTCCCGGCTGGCTCGATGCCCGTCGCTGCATCAGTTACCTCACGATCGAACTCAAGACGAGTATCCCCGAAGAACTTCGGCCCGGCATGGGGGATTGGCTGTTTGGCTGCGATGTTTGCCAGGACGTATGCCCGTGGAATCATGGGCCCGGACAGCCTGCTGGCCTGCCGAAACGCGACGACCTGGTCGCCCTTGATCCGGTCGAGTTGCTCGGCCTGACACCGGAAGAGTTTCGACGCCGGTTCAAGGATACACCGCTGAGCAGACCAAAGTGGCGAGGACTTTTAAGAAACGCGGCCATCGTGCTCGGCAATCGGCGTGAGAGCAGGGCACTTCCTGCACTTCGCGAAGCGTCGAAGTGGGACGATGAACTCGTCCGCGAAGCATGTGAATGGGCGATCGCGGAGATTACCTCCCGCCATCCAGACCCAAAGTAGTAGGCACACTCCGTGTGCCGTCTCTTCCAACCGTCGACGGCACTCCACTCTACCAAACACGCCACACGGAGTGTGCCTACTACGATGGGGCCTCCCCGAATCGGGGAGCGTGAGCAACAATCGCAACGCCCCGTTTGCCTATCCCGCTCACCTCGCCAGGTCGACTCTTGACAGGACTGGCTTCAGGCGGCATATCTTCGCCTGGTGTGGAAGTAGCAGGGGAGCATCATGCGTATTCGCGTCCTGGCCGGGATCATGTTTCTTGCAAGTGTGCCGTTTCTATCCGGCTGTGCGACCACGTCGAACACCGCCAAAGGTGCAGGAATCGGCGGGGTCCTTGGTGCGGGCACGGGAGCGATCCTCGCCCAGGCGACAGGCGGCAGTGCCGGGACCGGCGCGGTAGTCGGTGGCTTGGCTGGCGCAATACTCGGTGGAGCCATCGGCAACGAGGAGGACCGCCTGGAGAAGGCCGCTTTAGAATCCCGAGTCCAACTGGCCGAGGCTCAACAAGCCAACGCGGCCGCAACGCAGATGAATATCGAAGAAGTGATTGCGATGACCAACGCCAAACACAGCGACCACGTGATCATCAACCAAATTCGCACGACCAACTCAGCCTACGTGCTCACAAGCCAGGACCTGACCCGGCTGAGTACAAGCGGCGTCAGCGACCAGGTCATCATCGAGATGCAGAATCGCCGGCCCGAAGCGGCCGCGTACCACCCGGCCCGCTTGCCGCGCCACATGATGGTCGCTCCGCCTGCCGAGCGAGTTTACATTCTGCGACCCGGACCACCTCTCCCGCCTCAGGGATTTCATGTGGGGGTAATGGTGAGATAGGCAGGTTCAGGCCCGTACGATCAAGATTTCGGCTTGGGCTTTGAAACCTCTTTCACCTCTCCCGGCTTCTCGATTTTCAGAACCTTGCTTTCAGAGTCGCCGAACGCGCCGTAACCCTTCAGCTTTCTGAGCTGCCCTTGCGCGATTGTTATGGTAGCTTCTGCTCTCCATGACGGCAGCAGCTCCGAGTCTCAATTTCTCGCGGCCTTTCGCGCCGGCACGCTGACGCCAGCGCAGACCGAGGCGGCTCTGCCTCGCGATCGGTCCGCGCCGGAGTGCTGCATGCCGACGAGACCGGCGGCGGGTCGAGGGCGAGACCTGGTGGCTGTGGTGTTTCAACACCCGCGACGCGACCGACTACATGCTCGATCGTTCGCGATGCCACCCGGCACTGGATAAGTTTTTTGTGGAGGAGTTTAGTGGCGTGTTGGTGTCGGACTTCTGGGTGGCCTACGACGCGGTGGGCCGGTTGCATCATAAGTGTTGGCCGCATTTGCTGCGTGATTTGAAGGAGGTCCACGAAGGCACCGAGAACGGCGACGACTGGCCCAAGCCCTGCGAAACTACATGGCCACCGGCCAACTCCGTCCGCTGCCC
>SIAJ01000025.1 GCA_009691845.1 Gemmataceae bacterium | reverse complement strand
TCCGACAAGCAGGGCCTGGTGAATCACCTCGAATATTCGCCCGATGGCTCGTGGATCCTCGGTGCCGGCGGTGCCGGCGAAGGCTTCCTGGTCATCATCGACGCGGCCGGCAAGAAGACGATCAAGAGCGAAAAAACGAGCATGCACGTACATGACGTGGTCTTCACGGAGAAGGCCGAGAGCGTCATCGCGGTAGGCCACAACAAGATTGCGGTGTATGAAATGAAGGGGTAGAATCCGGGTATAGTAGGCTGTCATACCACAATCCTTACCCGAGCATCTAAAGCCCCTGGAACGCGAGATCGATACCTATTTTCACGCGTTGCCTTAGATAATTGAAGCCAAGGGGCAGTACGCCCTTTTCCGCGACAACCGCTTGATCCAAGTTACCCATCCCCTTAGGGAAGCCGACGCGGTGGGCCACGAGTTGTTCGGACTCAGCCGGTTCATGGCGAAGTAGATTCGTTCGAAGGATTTTAGAGTCCTGACACCGTACTTTGCGGCCGCTGAATCTCGCGTCAATGCAGCGGTGCACATATCACCCATCGGCTTTCTCGTTGCGTCTTCACCTTCGCTGGTCCCGCCAACACGTTTTCGTTCAGTTCCTAATCCGCCATCAATCCTTCAAATGCTTGTCGAGGAACTCGTACGCCATCTTTCGTGCATCGGCTGGAAACGAGTGCGGGGCTTTCGGATAATGGGCCGACAGTCGATCGCTCACGCCGTGCAACTTGTAAATCGGTTCGGCTGCCGACATCACGTCGCGAACTCCGGAAACGTCGAAGTCGTCGTCCTTGTCGGTGGCCACGGCCAGAAAGGCTCGTGGGGCAAACCCGGCAACGATTTCGTGAAAATCGAATGGCAGTCGTTGCACGTCGTTCGCGAATTCCGTTTTGATCCGCGGCATGTACGTCAGCCCGGTCCAGCTTGGCAAGTCGTCCTTCCTCATGCTGCTGAAGCCGCAACTGGAAACGATCGCCTTCAGTCGCCGGTCGAACAGGGCCGTGAACATCGCGTTGTGTCCGCCGAGTGAATGGCCGATCACGCCGATGCGCTCGGGATCGACCTCCTCCATCGTCTCCAGCAGATCCACTGCCCGAATGTTGTCCCACACGGCCTTCATCGAACCACTCACGTAACCCCGCTCCGGAGCAAAGTCGTACTTGTGCTCGCCGAACGAGGGATAATCGGGAATGATGACGGCAAAGCCGCGTTCCGCCAGTTCGAGCCCGTAGGACATGTCCTTCACACCTAGGCCCGCTGGCTCACCCTTCCCGATCCGCGTGGTTTGATGCAGAGCCAGGATCGCAGGCAACTTCTTTGTCGGCTTGATCGTGGGGACAAAAATGTAGGCAGTCACGCGGTCATTCGGATCGGACTGGAACGTCACGTGACGTCGAATCAGCTTGCCGACTTCGACGCGATCGATTTCTTTCACGTCCAAGGGCACTCGGCGAAGCGGGCTGGGAAGGGGGCCCATCACACGGCTCACGTTGTTCACGATGTGATGCCGGCGTGTTTCCCAGTCGGACTTGGTTACAATCGCGGCCTTCTTGCCAGATGCATCGAGAACCTGCGTCAGATCGGTATGATCGGGGTATTCGATGAACTTAGGGGCCGGCTCGAATCGTCCGACTGGGTAGCCTTTCGCGTACGAGATCACGAACGCACCGCCTGAAGTCCGGTAGCGAATGTCTTCCTTGCGTTCGAAATCGTTCTTGCCGCTGAGAATCTTTCCATTGACCTTGAGGTACTTTCCCGCGACCTGAAGCACGATCTGCGTGCGATTGCCGAGTGCGTGGCCGGTACTCGTGAAGACCTTGCCGTCGATGTCGGCTTTCTTGAGAAACTTTGGCTCGACGTCGATTTTCGCATGCCGCATCCACTGCACCATGTCGACGGCATCCGCGTAAGGGCACGTTGTGTCTTCTGTCCCGTGAACGACGACGACCTTGGCCTCGGTCCCGAGGCGTTTCATCTCGGCCAGATGATCGGGATTGCCGAGAAAACGCAGTTCCTGGTGATCGAGCGAAAGAAAATTCGGGCTCTTGGAATCCCGGCTATAGCGGGCGTTGAGATCGCTTCCACCTGGGAGGTTGAAGGCAATGTCATCGGAGAGCTTCTTCATGCCGCACATATCGACCACGCAGGCGAACGTGCGTGGAGCCAGTTTGTTGGCCATGAGCGTGACATTGCCACCCCCGGAACCGCCCGTGCAAAACGTTCGACCAACCGCGAACGGCTTGCCGCGATTCAGCAAACACTCGTGGACATACCACAAGGCACGCAATGCATCGAGGGCCTGGAGATAACCGAAGTCGTAAGGCTCCGGGCCGTCTATTGAATCCGCTTTGCCACTCTGCAGGTAATTCACGCACAAGACCACCACATCGAGTTCCTTGCCGAGCACACGCGGATCGGCCGTGCCAACACAGTCGGTCCCGCCCCAGTTGTGCAGCGTGAGCATCGTGCCCGTCTTCGGACCCACGCTGGCGAGGGTTCCATTCGGATAATGCACACTCACACGAATCGAACGATTCCCGGGCCGTTGTGGCCACTCCTGAGCTGGCAGTTCAACGGCCGCATCTTTCTCGGGCAATGCCGGCCAAGCGGCTTCTGCGCCGTGAAGCGGATCGGCAAGTGCGATCGCGATCAGCGGGACGATTAGCTGGCAAGCGGTCTTAAGCCTGAACGGAGAGTGCATGGGAGTTGCCTACTCGTTAGTGATGTCGCTCTCGCGATCCGTGCTCTCTGTTCTAGCAGTACAACAGAGACCTGTCGGCAACGACCTGGGCGTATCCGAACGAGAGGTGCAATGCGACCTTCACGCCGAGTGTTCGGGTTCCTGTGCGACACATCCGGCGGCACGGGCTTCTTGTGAAGTGTGGAAGATTGGTACTCGAACCGTGCGTGGCTCTCTTCGATACCGTGTTTCGGCACACGGAGTGTACCGACTACTATCGGCGATTTCGTGAGTCCTCCAGGCATGAAGCGTCAATAAAAAAGCCGGTATCCTGGAGACTCTGACATGCGTTTCGTATTCGCCATTACCTTTCTCTCCGTCGCGCTCGCCTGGGCTGCTCCGCAGAAAGATGAATTTCCGCCCGGCGCGCTCGCCCGATTGGGAGCAACTGTTGCTCCCGCGAAGAACGAGCCACGCACAGGGGAAGTCAACGCACTTCTGTTCATTGACGACAACACGCTGCTCTCCTGCACGAATAGCGGCTGGACAACCTGGGATGTGCAGAAGCGACAAACGAGGCAGCCCAAGCCCATCGGCGGCCTCGCGTTTGCTGCCATACGCGATGCGGAGCGTTTGTGGATTGGCTCCACGAAAAAGCTGCATGCCATCGAACCGCCGCAGTCCGCGTTGGCCGAGCCGGCTCAATCTTGGGATTCCGCGTCGGATCAAGTGAACGTCATCGCGAACGCACCCATCTCAGGCCGGTTCGTCTTCAGCGCTGGCGACCAGAAACTGACGGTGCTGAACACGAAGACCGGAAAAACAACCGGGACCGTTGAGTTGACGAGCCGTCCTGTCACGGCCTCCCTGAACTGCAATGGCCGGGTGCTTGCGGTGGTCACGCGCGATGGAGCGGCTCGTCATTACAATTTCTCCGCGAATGGAAGCATCGACCCGATCTGGACGAAGCGGGTCGCACGATCCGACCACGGCTCTGCCGGATTCTCGCCCGATGGCCGGCTGTATGCCGTGGCCTCGGCCGGGCGGATCATGATCCTGGACAGTACCACCGGCCGAGCACTACTTGGACTCGAACGCCGTTTTGGCGAAGGGGATGTGCGCTGCTTGACCATCTCTGGCGACGGTCGACTGATCGCGTCCGGAAGCAATGGCCCCGAGGCAGTTGTGCGGGTGTGGGCCTTTGAATCGGGCCAGGAACTTGCGAGTTTCAAGGGACATCTGGGTGACGTGAATGCCGTCGCGTTTTCGCCGGATGGCAAGATACTGGCTTCGGGCGGCAGCGATCGTGGGGTGCTGCTCTGGAAGATCCCGCCGGGCGTCTCATCGACAAAGTCGATTCCGCTGAACGATGCGTGGGACACGCTCGACTCACTCGACGCGGCCGAAGCCTACAAGGCGATGGGCTCGCTATTGGCCGACCCGAAAGCTGGAGTGGCGACGCTCGACGCAGGGTTCCGTGGGTTGGCCGGGGAGCAAAAAAAGATGCTTCGCTGGATCGCAGAATTGGACCACGAAGATTTTCGCGCGCGTGAAGCGGCCAGGCGTGCGTTGCTCAAGACTGGTCTGCGTGCTGCGGCTTATCTGACCGATCCCAAACGGAAATTGCTTGGTGCGGAAGGCGAGACACGCGTGCGCCTGATCCTGGAGGCCTTCGAATCGCAGGGCTTGCGGCAACCAGAAGGAGGCTTGTTCGGAGAGCAACTGCGAGCCGTGCGGGCCGTGCGCGTGCTCGAATCGTTTGGCAACGCAGAAGCCAAAGCCATTCTGGAAGAAGCCGCGAAAGGAGCAGCGGACTTACGGCTGACGCGCGAGGCGAAGGGGGCACTCGAGACGTGGCCAACCCAACGCTAGACGCTCAGCCCACGTGCCGTTTCTCTTCTTCCAGGCGGTTTAGCTTGTTGTAAAGGGTCTTCAAGCTGATGCCCAGTTCTTTCGCGGTGATCGGCTTGTTGCCGCCGTTCTTGTCGAGAGTTTGCAGGATGTGCTCCATCTCAATATCGTGGAGAGTCCTCGTCCCGTTCCCCGGATTCATGGGCAATATCGAGGGAGCGGCGGACGCGGCCGGGTATGTTCCGGGAGTCGCCAGCCTGGCTAACCGCATGCGAACGTGCTGCGGCAGATGTCCCACTTCAATCGGGCCGCCGCCGGCCACAATGTACGCGTATTCCATCGCATTCGCGAGTTCGCGGACGTTCCCTTTCCAGTCTGAATCGACAAGCACGCGCATCGCGTCCGGTGTGATGAGATCCTGCACCTGTTCGATGGGCCGCTTGGCCGTGCGACTTAACAGATGCCTGGCCAAGGCCGGGATGTCGATCTGCCGCTCACGCAGGGGTGGCAGTTGAATCTCGAACGTATTGAGCCGATAGATCAGGTCCTCGCGGAATTCTTCGTCGGCGATCATTTTGCGCAGGTCACGGTTGGTCGCACAGATCACGCGAACATCGGTGCGAATCGGGTCGGTGTCGCCGATGCGATTCAACTCGCCCGATTCGAGGAATCGGAGCAGCTTGACCTGGATGTTCTTGTCGAGTTCACCGAGTTCGTCGAGGAACAGCGTGCCGCCGTTTGCAACTTCGAAGAAGCCCTTGTGATCTCGGTCGGCCCCGGTGAAAGCACCCTTGCGATGGCCGAAGAGCTGACTCTCGACGAGCGATGGCGAGAGCGACCCGCAATTCACGGGCACAAACGGCATGTCCGCACGTTTGCTGAGCTGGAAGATCGTGCGGGCCACGACGTCCTTGCCGGTTCCGGTTTCGCCCTGAATCAAAACGGTGGCGTCCGTCGGAGCAATCGTTGCGAGAAGCCGTTGCACCGTCTGCATGGCCGGCGACTCGCCGATCAAACGATGCGTTCCCTCGGCAACCTGAATTCGCGTTTGAAGGGCGATGTTCTTGTTCTTGAGTTTTCGCCGTTCGACGATCTTGAGCAGAATCGCTTCAATCTCGACCAGCTTGCACGGTTTCTCGATGTAGTCGAAGGCCCCGAGCCTCATCGCCTCGACAGCTGTCTCCTTGCTGGCATAGCCGGTCATCATCACCGCTTCGGTGTCCGGCGAGACTTGCTTCAAGTGTTCGAGAACCTGGATGCCCGTCATGTCGGGCATCCTGAGATCAAGGATGGCCGCATCGAACGTGGATTTTTCGATCGTCCTGAGCGCGGAGCGACCGTCCGGGCAGACCGTCACCTCATGCCCAAGTCGAGGCAGTTCAGCGAGCATCAACTCGCGAAGCGAACTTTCGTCATCCACAAAGAGAATTCGAAGACTGTTACTATTAGGCGGCATGGCCAATTCCTTCCTCCATCTTGATTGCGGCCGGCTTCCGTGCCGGACCGTAAGGCAGAACTCCCTCGCGGGTGTCCTGTTCCAGATTTGGCGTTAGCGGCACACGTACCGTAAACGTACTTCCTTGTCCGTGGCCGGCACTCGATGCCCGAATCTCACCACCGTGCTGGGTCACAATGTGATGGCTAATAAACAAACCCAACCCCGTGCCCTTCCCCGTCCGACTCCGTGTATAAAACGGCTCGAAGATGTTGTCCAGCACATCTGCCGGCATCCCAACACCCGTGTCTGTAAACATTAGCTCCGCGTTGGCGCCGCTCACTTTCAAGGTAATCGTGAGAACGCCCCCTTCCTCCATGTTCTCCAAAGCATTCACCACCAAGTTGAGGACTACTGACTTGATGTCTTCCGCGCAAACACCCGCAACTACCCGGCAATACGGCTGGAAAATAATCCGCTTGCCGCGGCAATGTTGCAGGTGCTGGGCGATTTCAAGAACACTCTGCACCAACTCGGCCAGATCGCACGGCTCACGGCGATGCTCTCCCATGCGGCTGAATTCGAGCAGACGGCTCGTGATTCCTTTGCAACGAAACGCTTCCTGCTGGATCATCCGCAGATATTTTTGCACGACATCGGTTTCGTGCGGATTACGGGCGAGATAATCCGCCAGCCGCGACTGCAAAGCCTCCGAGCAGAACGCAATGCTGGCAAGCGGATTGTTGATCTCGTGAGCAACGCCCGCAGCCAGAAAGCCGACGCTGACCATTCGCTCCGAGCGAACCAGCTGCCGGCTGCGCTCGTCCACTTGGTGCTCAAGGTCTCGATAGACATCGTGGAGCCGCGACATCATACCGTTAAAGGCGACGGCCAGGTCTTCGAGTTCGTCACCCGAATTCAACGAAACCGGCTGGCTGAAATCCCCTTCTGTCACACGGCGGACGCAGGCTTGCAAATCCCGAATCGGCTTGAAGACCCAACCGGAGAACAATCCGATGAGCGTGAACAAAAGCAGCAGAGCAATCCCGGTGGCCGCGATGATGATCGTCACGGCTTGTCTAAACTCCGTCTTGGCCGTGGTGATTCGATCGTTCATGTCCTTGGCGACCTCGTTCCGCAAGTCGTCAATCGCTTTCAGCAGCAGCAGATGCTGCTTGGCGACCGCAACATCGGCCAAGAGGGGCCTACTAGCCTGAACCGTTTGCGGGCCGGCAAATTTCTCGATCGCTGCGGCCAATCCCGTAAAGTGCTTGTCGATCACCGCGATCAATTGCGAATCCTGATACGGGTCCGGGTCGCGTTTGCGGCGAACAGTCTCGTCAAACTGGTCCTTGTAGTGGCTAAAAATCCCACGGGCATGATCGAGCTTTTGTCGAGCCCGTCGCACCTCGCCCGTTCGAGCATCCGTGGGCAAAAGATCCATCCCCGGCTCGGGAGGACTGGCGGCACTAGGCTCGGAAACAATCGCGGCCACATCGGGCTTGAGCTGATCGAGCGTGAGAAGTTCGCTCAGCTTGCTGTCGGTCGTCTTCATCGTGACCATATACGAGGACAGGCCGTAAGCCGTTCCCGCGATGAGGGCGCCGATGCACCCGACCACCAGGACCAAGCCGAGCAATAGTTTGTTGCGAAGACGCCAACGTCGGGCCACCGCGAACCTCCATGTTCCGGCGTCAGACCATTTGCGGGAGGCCCCAGTTCATCCATGACAAGTCGCCCCCCCGGTCGACAGGGGAGAGAGTACCAGAAGATTTCTTACAATGGGAGAGCAATTTTTACCGAGCCAGACATGTCATTCTTACCAAGCCGCTTCTCGAGCGATTTTCTGCTTGCCAGGCTTGCCCAGTCAAGAACTGGGGTTGATTTTCTGGGCGGCTACCGGAGCGGTGCTCCTGATTTACCTGGGCGCCCGCCGAGTGGCTCGATTTTTGGGGGATAGCGGCACCAAAGTGCTTCCTCGTTTGATGGGCATGATTACGATGGCGATTGCCGCGGAGTTCTTCTTCTCGGGCTTGACGCCGCTTGCGCAGAAGATGATGCAGCCGGAGTGCTCTTTAGGCTTTTCGCAGCGTGAACACCGCCACTTCGGGCCTTACGCCGAAGCGGAATCGCAATCCATATCCAATGCCCTTGTTGACATACACGGGCTTATTTTCGTGCCGACACATCCCAGAGGGCAAGCGACGTGCATTCTTGCCGATAAAAAGCCGCCCCAGACCGGGCCAGTTCACCTGGCCACCGTGGGTGTGGCCGCTCAGCATCAAGTCGCAGCGTTCCTTACCAAGCTGCTCGACTGTCAACGGATTGTGTGCCAAAACCAGCCGAGGGGTATTCGGGCACAATCCTCGCAAGGCGGCCACAGGATCGCACTCACCCGACCAAAGGTCATCAATTCCTGCAACTTGAAACGGAACGCCCTGATGATCGAGAATCGCCGAAGTGTTGCGAAGAACTCGAATGCCACGCGTCTCAAGCGAATCGGTCACGGCCAGGTGCAGGCCGCGATGGCGTCGCCAGCCCAGCGCGTTTCGCACGGAAAAATCGTGATTGCCAAGCACCGCGAATGTGCCGAGCGGTGCTTTCAGGGATCCCAACGCTTGGGCCACGTCCGTCACATGCCGGTAGCCCTTGTGAACAAAATCCCCCGTCAAAGCAATGAGGTCCGGTTTCAGGCTCAGTGTCCGTTCGACCACTTCCGGAAGATAGTGCTGGGGAAGATGTTCGCCACCATGAAAATCCGTCAGATGCGCAATTCGCAATCCCTCGAGTGCCGGGTCCAGATCCGCTACTGGCAACGTAATCTCATTCGCTTCCAGCCATGTAGGCTCGACCTTGCGGCCATAACTTATTCTGGCCCACGTACGACCAACCCAGCGTGCCGACCCGTGCCCTAGTGGAACGGTCGGAACCATCTTGGCACTTGTGGGCTGCATGAATTCAACGCCAAAGAAATAGCTGATCACAAGCAAAGTTTACGCTTGCGATCAGCCAAAGGCAAAAAAGGCTTTTCTCACGAGCCGATTAGTCGTAACCCTTCAGCCTTCTGAACTGATTTTCTCGGGCAGCGGACCGAGTTGGCCGGTGGCCATGTAGTTTCGCAGGGCTTGGGCCAGCGTCGCCAGCGGCTCCAGGCCGCGGCGTTTCAGCGTACGAAAGATCGTCATCAAGATGGCACGGGTCTCGCAACCGCGTTCGCTCGGATTGCCGTAGCTGGCCTTGCGCGTCAACACCGCCGGACGAATCTCACGCTCGGCTTGATTGTTGTCCGCCGGCACCCCCTCGAACTCCACGAACGTCAGCAGATACTCGCCATACTTGAACAAACGCTTCGCCAATCAGACTGATCGTCACCGCGAGACCATAGTAGAGCCAGGCCGCGAACACCACGGTGCGATGTCCGAGCGTGCAATTGGGCAACGCGTCCGACACTTTGGGCTCGACCTGCTTCTTGCAGCACGGGCACCAATCGCGGTGGATGGTGTGCTCGACGGCCTCGGCTTTCCGATCTTCGGGAATGTCTTCGAGGATGCGCGTACGCGTTTGACCCGTGCGTTTCAGCGGCTCACCGCAATCCGGGCAGGCGGGAAGCTGGTCTGTTTCGTATCGATCAATCTGGGTGGGCCGTTCTGGCCGCCGCGTTTTTTGCCGCGTGCCTTGGTCATTGGCTTGGCATACGGCGGCAGGGAGCCGGAAGGCGTGTGTGCGGCCACTCGCCGGAGTACCGGTCCCAGCGGCCACGACGGCACTGAGTTGCAGCATGAGGAAGATGACGGCGGACCGATCGCGAAGCAGAGCCACCTCGGCCGGCGCTGGCGTCAGCGTGCCGGCGCGAAAGGCCGCGAGAAATTGAGAATCGGAGCTGCTGCCGTCATGGAGAGCAGAAGCAACCATAACCAACAGCAATCGCGCAAGGGCGGTTCAGAAAGCTGAAGGGTTACCGGTTTTCTAGCCGGACACATTGGTGTATTGATCGTTCAATTTGTCCTGGCCCTTCGGTTTCGCGATCCTGACCAGGAGACGGGATAGGACTCCACTCCGTAAATCCTTCGCGTTGTGGCTAAACGGTTGGCGATTCAACTCTACAATTCTCTGATGCTCTTTGACTCGCTCGCTATTGTTGGCGTCGGACTAATCGGCGGGTCGGTGGGACTGGCTGCGAAGGCCAGGGCTGCTACCCGCCACGTTGTCGGCGTCGGCCGCAATCCTGGCACGCTGGCTCAAGCCAAGTCGCTCGGCGTCATCGACGAGTTCAGCACCGATCTTGCCGCGGTTGCCACCGCCGACATCGTGGTTTTCTGTTCACCCGTCGATCAAATCGCTCGACAAGCCCGCGAGGCGGCGAATTATGCGAAGCCTGGCGTCTTATTTACAGATGCCGGTAGCACCAAGGCGAACATCGTCCGCGACCTGGAACGTCAACTACCAGTTCATGTTCGCTTCGTGGGTGCTCATCCGCTGGCGGGCTCGGAGAAACAAGGGGCCGAGAACGCACGAGCCGGGTTGTTCGAGGAGCGAGTTTGTGTCCTTACCCCGACGACCATGACCGACATCGCGGCCGTGGAGAGAGTGTCGCTCTTCTGGAAAGCACTCGGCTGCAACGTGAAACGCCTGACGCCCGAAGAACACGACTTGGCCCTGGCGACAACGAGTCATTTGCCGCATTTCGTGGCCGCGTTACTGGCCGGTCAGTTGCCGGAAAAATGGCGCGATTTCACGGCCACTGGCTTCCGTGACACGACACGAATCGCGGTAGGCGATCCCACCTTATGGACGGCAATTGCGATCGAGAATTCGCTCGCCATATCGCACGCAATCGATCAGTTTGCTGAGCGCCTGGGCGTTCTGAGCGAGGCTCTTTTGAAATCGGACGGCGAGACTTTGAATCATCTACTGACCGAAGGCAAGAAGGTGCGTGATGCTCTGGGAAGTTGAAATTCGACCACTCGGTCGCGACAGCGAACGAGAACGCGTTTGCGATGAGTTCGACCTGCTCGCGAACGCCAGTCGCGGTGGCGATCTGGTTCGGGCCTCCGCGCGAGGTTTTCTACTCGAAGGCGATCTGGATCGCGAAGCCGCGAAGCGACTTGCGGTCGAACTGCTCGTCGATTCCGTCGTCGAATCGGCCACGATCGCGGAAATCGGCGGGATTCGCGATGACTTGGCGATTACGGTTTTGCTCAAGCCCGGCGTGATGGACCCTGTAGCAGAAAGCGTTCTGGTTGCCGCCGCTGACCTCGGCGTGCTGCCGGAGGCGGTTCGCACTTTTCGCCGCTATTTTGGGACGCGCGAGCTGAATCCAAACGACCGCGACTTGCTCTTCCGCAAAGTGCTATCGAATGACGCCATCGAGCAAATCGTCACCGGCGCTTTGCGGGCGGAACACCTCACGCACGGGAAGCCGTATACGTTCCGCAAAATTATGGTGCCGTTGCTCTCCCTTGATGACGAAGGTCTCGTGAAGCTGAGCAAGGAGGGGCAACTCGCACTGAATCTGGACGAAATGCGAACGATCCAGACGCACTTCCGCGAACAGGGACGCGACCCGAGCGACATCGAACTCGAGAGCATCGCCCAAACCTGGTCCGAGCATTGCTCGCACAAGACGCTCAAGGGGCCAATCGATTACTGCGAGACGATCGGCGGCCAACTCACCACGAAGCGAATCAACAACTTGCTCAAGGAGACTATTTTCGGCTCGACCCAGGAACTTCGCAAACGGATGGGGAGCGACGATTGGTGCGTGAGCGTGTTTGCCGACAACGCCGGCGTGGTGAAGTTCGACGACAACTATCATGCGTGTTTCAAGGTAGAAACGCACAATCATCCCTCGGCCATCGAGCCTTATGGTGGTGCGAACACCGGCCTTGGCGGCGTGATCCGCGATCCGCTCGGCACGGGCCTTGGCGCGAAACCGATTTGCAATACCGATGTTTTTTGCTTTGCTCCGCCGGACTTTCCTCCGGATCAGTTGCCGCCCGGCGTGCTTCATCCGCGTCGAACGATGATCGGCGTTGTGACGGGCGTGAAGGACTACGGCAACCGCATGGGCATTCCCACGGTCAACGGGGCCGTGATCTTTGATGAGCGTTACCTGGCGAACCCGCTTGTATTCTGCGGCACGGCCGGCTTGATTCCCGTGGATCGTATGGAGAAGGCTGCTCAGCCTGGCGATTTGATCGTGGCCGTTGGCGGTCGCACAGGGCGTGATGGGATTCATGGCGCTACGTTCTCTTCGCTCGAACTTACCGAGGAATCCGAGTCGATCAGCGGCGGTGCCGTCCAAATCGGCAATGCCATCACGGAGAAGAAGGTCCTCGACGTCGTTCTTCAGGCCCGTGATCGTGGACTGTACAGCGCAATCACCGATTGCGGAGCGGGCGGATTCTCGTCGGCAGTCGGGGAAATGGGAGCCGAACTCGGAGCTCACGTTCATCTTGAGAAAGCTCCGCTGAAGTACGACGGGCTGAGTTACACGGAAATCTGGATTAGCGAAGCACAGGAGCGTATGGTCCTGTCCGTGCCACTTGCGAAATGGAAAGACCTCGAATTCCTATGTCGGAGCGAGGGGGTCGAGGCGGCTGCGATTGGCGTCTTCGAGGCGACAGGGCGATTGAAGCTAAGTTACCTCGGGGAACAAGTCGGCGATCTCTCTATGCATTTCCTTCATGATGGACGACCGGACGTGGCCAGAAAGGCGGAATTCACTCCCGCAATCGCCAACCCTTCAGCGACTCCACACTCCACACTCCACACTCCACACTCCACACTCCTGGCGATTCTCGGCAGCTACTCAGTCGCCTCCAAGGAATGGATCATCCGCCAGTACGATCACGAGGTTCAAGGCGGCAGCGCGGTCAAACCATTGACCGGTGTGACGAACGATGGTCCATCGGATGCAGCCGTGGTGAATCCGGTGCTGGGCACGTGGAAGGGCCTGGCCTTTGCGAATGGACTGAATCCGCTCTACGGCGACATTGACCCCTACTGGATGGCTGCGGCCGCGATTGATGAGGCCGTTCGAAACGCGGTGTGTGTCGGTGCCGACCCCAAGCGAATTGCGATCCTCGACAATTTCTGTTGGGGCAACGTGAACGACCCGGCCGTGCTCGGTTCGTTGGTCCGGGCGGCCAACGCCTGTCGCGATGTGGCTCTCGCGTTCGGCACACCCTTCATCAGCGGCAAGGACAGCCTTTACAACGCTTATGCCTCCGAAGGCCGCAAAATCTCAATCCCCGGCACGCTGCTCATCTCGGCAATGGGAATTGTTCATGACGTGCGTCACTGCGTAACCATGGACTTGAAAGAGGCGGGCAATCACCTGTATCTCGTTGGCGAAACGAAGGAAGAACTGGGCGGATCGCATTATCACGTGGTGACGGGCCAGACGGGTGGAGCGGTACCGCGTGTCGATCTGCAACGAGCCCCGGAGATTTTTGCAGCCGTACACACGGCAATCTCGCATGCCCTAGTTCGAGCGTGCCACGATACGAGCGAAGGCGGTCTGGCCGTAGCTCTTGCGGAAATGGCTTTCGCAGGTGGAGTCGGTGCGGATGTGACGAATCTCAAGGATGCGGGGCCATCTTTGAGTGACACGGCCCTGCTCTTCAGCGAATCGACGACCCGGTTTGTACTGGAAGTGAAGTCCGAACACGTATTGGCGATTCAAAAGCTGTTCGCGGGCCTCCCGCTGGCGAAGATCGGCACAACGGTGAAAGAACCGCGACTTCGCCTCGCGGGTGCCAACGGCGAATGGCTGATCTGGAGTAAGCTGGACGAGTTGAAGGAAGCATGGCAGAAACCCTTGCGTTGGTAAGGGCCAATAGCCCCGAGTGCGCTCGGGGAACCGTGGTAGTGCCAAACTAACTGTACTTGTCGCTCGCGGTGATTGACGCGCAGAACGGGGTCGCGGCTTGCTTCGGATTCACAGCGACGAAGCCAATGTTGTATCCCCGTCCCTTTCGGGAAATGCAGCTTTTGTGCTTCACACCCCACTGTGATTTGCTTGGGCTTTTCGGCCACGTGGGAAGACGCGCGATGAAGGACGCAGTCGCCGATCTCAAAGGTCAGGTCGCCAAATTTCTGCTTCCCCGTGGAAAGTGTCTTGAGATTCCCGCTCGACCGACCAACGCCAACCTACTGCCAGACAACTGGCCCAGGCTCGCGCTGGGCTGATCTCATATCAACCGGCCCCCAACCGCCGCCAGACGCCCAGGCCCAGGCAAACGATCGTCAAGCAGTGGTGTCAGCACTGGAACAACATCATCGCGATGTTCGATTTTCCGCCGGTGTCTCACGCGGTGGCGGCAGAGCTTCGGTCGGTTTGCCCGGTTCCTTGGGACCGGGCTTGTCGGTCGGCTTGCCTTCGGGTGGGTCGGGATACCTTGGCTTCGCCAGTTCCTTTCCTTTCGCTCTCAGTTCCTCGGCCTCTGCTTTCAGGACTTCCAGATTCGGCTGAAGGATCGGCTGCAGCTCATACTGAAATGGACGAACGTCCGTGATCTGCCAGGGCCACACGCTCTCCGAGAAGAAATCGACGATCGGGTATTGATACCAGGGTGTGGAAACGTTCTGCTTCACCTTCAGCGTTTCGTATCCATCCTTGACCAACTTGATCTCGTACTCGCCGTAGTACAGGAACGGAATATCGACCGGCGTCGGTCCGTGCGGGACGTTGTTTACGTACACGTACGCACCCGGCGGATTCGACTCAACGCGAAATCGCCGTTCGACGCAGCCCATCAATAGGCTCGTCAAGAGCGGGATCGCAATGCCAGCGCAACGTCGTGTCATGCCACATCCATGCGGCTTTAGGTTTCGGAGCGGTGCTGGGCATACGCGATGGTCAGTTCTCAATCAAGGTCAACCGAGTAGCTGGGCTGCACAGCTTGCCTCGATCAGGCAATTTTCCCGCGGTTCGAGATCACTCTTGAACACTGGGCTGCGTACATTCGACGTAGTTCGAGTCCTATATGCACATTCATGTCGTGCACGGCATCATTGCCTATTTGCCCATTCTTCGAAGATGGGTCCGAGCGCCGTCGAGATACCCGCACAGACCACAACGGAAGACAAGATTAGGAAATGCCGCACGGAAGTCTTCCGGGATTGCGGAGGTGATAGGCCTTCCGTTCGGTGGATTCAACTTACCCACTCACCCCGCCCTGCCACCCCCGGAACACCTCAAAAAGGGTTGCGGTGCCAGAGTCTCTGCCCTTTTCCAGGTAGGGATGCTCTCCGAGTCTCCCTTCCGGAAAATGGCGGTCACCACCTGCCCAGCCTGGCCATCGAGAGGCCCAGTTTCCGATTGTTTCAAATCTTACCCGAGTGCCATGGCCGGCCTGTCGATCTTGCGAACAAATGAGCCTGCGACCGAGGAAAGTACCTCGGGCCCAGGTCACTCCGGCCGCGACTCGATGGCGACGGTCATACGAATCTTCTCCGGCCCCTTGGGTACGACACTTTCGCAGACTCCCCGAATCGAATAGAGAGCATTTCCCTCACGACGATATTTGAGAGCGACGGAGAGGCTGCCCTTGTAGGTTGAGCGACCTTCGTTGTCGAGCACAAACTCCACTTCTCCCTCGACGACAGCGTAACGATACGCATCGTCCGCACCGGCGGGTGCGAAAGTTAGCTTGCCGTCAATCTTTCGGAAGCCGCCCTTGCCGTCCATGACGGCTGCGGGGTAGACCTGCTCGAGCCATGCCCGTACGTTTGACGCCGAGATCGTGCCCGCATTTTTTGGATAACTCAGCGCCTTTCGCAGCTCTTCGGTCATCGGCACGGTTTCGACGATTGGCGTTCGGTAGTGGTTCAGTCGATTGGCGGCAAAGGTGAGGAAGATTCGGACGCCGTTCGGTTGTCCCTCGCTGCAGATGTCGGGTAGTGTTAGTTTGGGCTTGGCTAGTTTTTCGACCTTCGGCAGTTTCAGGCCGGCCAACAGGTTATCAAGTTGGGATTTGAAATCGCGTCCCTGGGCTTCGGGGTCGAATCGGAATTCCGGCGGGCGGATGGATGGCACGACCGAACGTAACACTTTGCCCTTGCTGTCGAGCACCACAAGCGCGAGGTTGATGTGCGGCTGGCGTAAGTTGGCGTCGTTGAACACGGCACGAATGTCGTCGGGCATGTCCTTGATCGTTCGACCACTCCACCAGGTCATGACAAATGGCCGCAGGGTTTCGAGCGATTCGGGCCAGGCGAGGGAACTCCCACGCACGTGATCCATGTTCGCTCAGGTATGCCCGGAAAAGAAATTGGTGCCGGCCGTGATGTTAGTGTTGAGGATGAGCAGAATCGGGCGATCTTCCTTGCGGGCCCGCTCCTTGGCATCCGCTAGGCTCATCGCCCAGTCGAGAGAATAGAACGCCAGGCTCTTCTCGTTCGGTCGGGCGGAATCGAAACGCTCCTGGATTCGCCGCACCTGGGGGTCCTGAGCGTTTGCCGACATGCCCATCATGACCAAAAAGGCCAGGGACAGGATGCGTCGCATGATCATTCTCCATGGGGACATACAAGTCAGAATGTCTACACTCGACTATAAGACATTCTGTCTGGCTGGTCAAGCGGCAACCCGCCAGGCCTCAGCTAGAAGCGTCCAGAAGAAACCGAACATGTGGCTATCCTGATGGAGAGTGTGGAAACTTGACGAGAAAGAGTTCTTCTCGCCAATCGCCTTCGCGTTTCGGCCCAAAGCATTGTGGCCGGTCGTCGGCAAAAGCAGTGAGAGAACCCAGGACGTGATACCCAAGAACAGCGCACGAAATCAGCACTTCCCTAATAAACGGACGGCGAAATCACGCTCCACTTTCGACCGGGTACGTTACGTGGGACAGGCCTGTCCCACGATCGATTATTTCTTGGCGGCAATCAAGCCTGCGAGGTAGTTCACACCGTCGCCACGGCTGCGGGCGGCCTCCGCGAGGCCGGAAAAATCGCTGGCCTGCTGGCACAACTCGTAGACGTTGGGACAAGAGAGTTGCCGATTTTCACCGGCCAGGTATTTTTTGGCGATGTCCAGGGCGTCCTTCTGGCGGCCGAGTTTCAGCAGTAGATTCACATACACTTCGGCAGGGAAAGTTGTGCCTTCCTTCACGGCCGGTTCGATCTTGTCGCGAAAGTGCTTCAAGCCCGCCTCGACGTTTTCGCCATCGAGGGCATCGAGCAGAATCTTGTAATCGACGTAGGAGTTCTCGAACGGCGGATCGGATGCGAACTTGAACGTGTCGCTCAGCTTCGAGCCGTACATGCACAACTCGCGAGCCAGCTTCCGTTCGCCGCAGGCATCGAGTTCGAGACAAAACTGTGTGACCGACGAGAGGTGCGAGGTATCGATGTGGTACGCCCCCTCATCGAACAACTCGGGATGAGCGGACACAATTCCGGCGACGGTCGTGCCGGGCGGTAGTACACGTGTTTGCAGGTCTGAGTTCAACCGGTCGAGAAGCTGCTCGTACAGCGATTTCACCAACGTGCGGATGCAATGCTGCTTCGCGGCCGGGTTGCGTGAAAAGTCTTGGCCGCTAAAGGTTGTAATCGCGTTGCAGATGCCGTAACGGGAAACGACGAGGTCGAAGCCCTTCGTCGGGTGTACGCCGTGATAGAGGCCGACCTCGATCAGTGGTTGAACATCGTCCCCATCGAGCGGCTGAAACTTGTCGATGAACTCACGCACCGGATCGGTTTCGCCGAGCATGTTGAAGTAGAACCATGCCTTGCGCAGATCATTTTGCTTCAAGAATTCGTCGCCAGTCGAGCGACCGGCATCACGGATCGCCTGCTCGTACGAGGCATGCGTCTCCACTGGCAAGTCGGCCGAGGATCCGCTCGGGAAGGGCGAAACGCCAAGTTCGACCCGCTTCTTCATGAGCAAGGCGTAGAACAGCGCACTCAGGTCGCCGAGTTCGCGCAAGTCGGAGCAAAGCTGCTCGACGGCAGCACTAGGCCCTTGCTCCGCCACGGCTTTCTTCAAGCGGTCGTAGGTCTCGGAGGAAAGCGTAGGCGGCGGAGGAAGTTCGTCGGGATCAAACATCGCGAGTGTGGAGTGAGTGAGGGAGGGATGGTCGTCTTGGTGAGATTAGTTTATTCAGGAGATGCCGATTCACCACGTTCTGGTCAAGAGAATCGCCCAGGACTCAATCGACTCACTCGTCTTTGGAAGACTGCCCATGAATACGCCTCTCGTTGTTGGCATCGCTCACCGGCCTGTCGTTTCCAGCCGCTTGACTCGCCCAGGACAAGGCCGTTTTCGAAAAACATTGCAGGCGTGCCACGGCAAAGGTGCGAACGAAGGGGGCATGAATCACTTCTTCAATGTGCACAAGCTGCTGGCTGGGAAGCAGATCGTGTTCGGCGATGGGAAGGGATCCAAGATTTACGTGCGGATGACCAAAGAAAACAACCCGATGCCGCCGGATGAAGACAGCAACGGCAAGGTGAATACCGTTCTGACCGACGATCGCTACCATCAAGCCCGGATCGACGCAGGTGCTCCGGACTTCAACCCGAAAGTGCCCCGCGTGCCTTCCTCGTCAACACGGAAATTCTGGAGAGCATCCACAAAGACCTGCTCGTGGGCCGACAAGGACGACCGCGAGTATCAAAGCACTGAGTCGTTACAAACCGCCCACTTACCGCCTCAGCCAGTTCTCAGGAACCGCCAGCGATCCTCCGGGCGCAATGCCCAGCCCATGTGGGAAGGACGAGGCCGGTAGTCCAGCACTCAGCACAGCCGCTGCCCAGCCCGCGGTGAACGAAGCCGCCAACTCGGTGCCTTGAAGGCTAGTGTCCTTGAAGGCGGGAATCGTGTCCGGGCCGAGGAGATTGGGCTTCGTGGCCAGCGAGGTTTCTGGGCCGGCTCCTGCCGCACTCGTTACTCGCGGTTTGCCATCCGGCCCGGCTGCACCGACTGCGAACACCGAACGAGCATCCGCCGGGACCGAGACGCCGCCCTGCTGCGAAGCGTAATCCCCCAGGAAGAATTGAGTTTGGCCATCGGCGGACTCGACGAACAGACGCGGACGAAGCTCCCAGGTCACTTCCTGGCCTGTAAGAATCGGGACAGTGGCCGGCCGAACGCCTTGGGGCATGCGGCCTTCCAGACGGATCGCATATCGCCCATCGGCAGGCAGCGACAGTTCGAGCGTGTGTTCGTAAACGGCGAAGTGCGGCTCGAAGTGCAAGCGAGCCGGCAGTCCTTCGGACTCGGCAATCAGGTCGATTTCATCCGAGGCGTATTTCTTGCCAGACGGATCGCGTTGCTTGACCAACTGCAATTTCAACGGCACGATCGGTGCCCGATAGTCTTCTTCCGGCAGTGATGAATCATGAGGTTCGCGCCACTGCACGCTGATCCGAACCTTGGCTCCGGCGGCCAGATCGAGGACGTCCTTGCTGTCGCGACGTGAAGAGAGGAAGTTCAACTCACGCGACCAGCGCTCGGGCTTCAGGCTCAACTCGTCCGTCGCGAACTCCATCACACCATTACGATCGACATCGCGGAACAGGCCGGTCCAGGTTTGCCCGGTCGTGTCCCCTGCCGGTTGAAACCAGAGCGGCAGGCCATCGGGGCGTGGCTTGCCGAGTTGGCGTACATAATCCGTCCTCGAAGGTGTGAGCCATTCGTCCAGGTAACGGCTCACGGCACTTGCTCCATCGAGTGCGAAGCCGGTGTCCCAGCTTTGCAGCGAGAGCACGACGCGCGTGCCTTTCAGCAAGGACAGGTCGTATTCGAACTGTTCGACGCGACCGAGGCGGCCACGCAGCGCGGCATCGTCGTCACTCAGCTTCTTCAGCATCTGTTGGGCGGCTATGCGTCGCTGCCGGGCGGGTACTTCGTCCGAGAAGTCGTCGAAGGCCTTGCGATACTCGTCGCGAGCATCGCGCTGCCGCAGTCGCAGATTGTCCTGATCGGCCTCGATTTCGAGCCGACGGGTCACCAGACCTTCGGTTCGAAAAATGTTGCCCCGAATCGAGCGTGCCACGTTGATGACGTGATAGGGGGCATCAGCGGGAACTCGAATTAGCGTCAGATCCGCCGAAGGGGCCGCAAGTCGCACGGCCTTCGCGGCCAGCGTTCCGTGGCCATTGTCTCCCGGCATCGGTTCCGGACGCACATCGCGATTTCGTTCCGCGGTCAGGTCCAAGAACTTTACCTTGCCGGGGGCCTGGTCGCCCTTGGGCACGAGCGATTCCCAGCCGGAAAAATCGCTATCGAGAATGACGACGCTGATCTTCTGACCCATTTTGCCCAAGGAATGAAGGCGATCCACGCCGGCTCTTTTGAGAGGGTCCGTCTCGGTCGTGGGAGCTGGCGGAAGTTTACTGTCCTGGTTGAAGCTGATCGCAGTGACTTTCTTGTCTTCTGGCTTGTGCTCTTCCTTGGGCTTGGCGGGCACCACTCCCGTGCGCGAGATGCGGGGCAAGCGGACAGAGGATATTTCGGGGATCGCAGCCAAGGCGTCGGCCTTCGCCCCTTGCTGAATCAGAACCGTCACCACGGGGCCGACGCGCCCTTCAATTTCGGCACCCACCCGGATAAACGGAATTCGCCATTCCAGATCGAGGTCGATTGGAATATTCGTCAACACGACTTCGAGACGCACGGGCTTCTCGCGAACGCCTTCCTCGACCAGCTTGCGGCGCAAGTCGGCCGTGAGTTTTGCCAAATGCGGTTGGTCCGCGGCAATCGGCGGCAGGACCACGACCATCGGGGCGGCCTCGGCTCCTCCCATGATTTCGACGACACGAACGGGAACAGCATCGCCAAACGGCTTGACCAGCGTCGGCGTTTGGGCTCCATCGGGAAGGACGGCAATCAGATCGGGGGCCGTCTCGGGAAGCAGCCAACCGCTCGGTTGATGCCGAAGATCGCGAAGCAATTTCATCGTGTTGCCGGAAGGAATCGAGCCACGAATCAGCGTGAAGTTCCGTGTGTCAAAGCCGACATCCATGCGAAAATCAAGCGAACGCAATGCAACCGCAACCTGGTTGAACAACAGGAGTTGATCCTTGCTGAGAGAAAGTTCAATGGCCACACGGACGAGCGATTTGGTGTCTTCCGGTGGCGAGTACCCGGCCGGCGCCAACAGAATTGTCTGCACGCGGCGTTCGCGGAGAATCTCGCGGGCATTCTTCGAAGCGATGGTGCCCGACATCATTTCCGCGTTCAGGTCGAACGGTGCGAGGTCCCCCTCGTCGCTCTCGTTTTCCTTGAAGCCAAGGCTGCCGAGGTACTTGGTCATGGCTTCGTACTGCAAGACACGCTCATCGCGGTTCGCCTGAATGCGGTAGCGCAGATGCACATCGTAGGCGTCCGGCGGCCTTGGAACTTTCACCTGTGCCGTGCTGCTTGTCCCTGCGACCCAGATGATCGCCATGAACGGAACGCAAGCCTTTAGAAGGGCGCGCATGAGGAAGCCTCGCAATCGCGGACGGAATTTCGTACCTCCATGATGACGGAAATGAAGCGGATTGCCAAGTAAGAGACCGGGAATTCCGCCAAAGGTCCGGTAACATTCCCGGTATGGTCATGGCAGTCGGCACACTCCGTGCGCTAGGCCCGGATGTCCGGATCGGTCGAAGGGGTGGATCGTATGGGTTTCGAGGGAAAGGTCGTTTACATCACCGGTGCATCGAGCGGGATCGGCCTCGCGTTGGCGAAGGAGTTTGCCTTGCGCGGGGCACGCCTGGGAATCCTGGCACGCCGGGAGGATCGTTTACGCCAGTTGTGCGGTGAAATTCGCGCGACGGGAGGAACGATCGAATATGCGGTTGCCGATGCCGCGGACCGGGGCGGCATGAATACCGCCGTGGCCTCGCTTAATGATCGGCTAGGACTGTGCGACGTGATGATCGCCAATGCAGGTATCGGAGCTTCGAACACATCAACCGATTTGAATGTGACCGCTGCGGAGCAGGTCATTCGCACCAATCTGCTTGGGCCAATGTATGCCTTCGAAGCCGTCTTTGCCGATCTGCTGGCGCGAGGCTCGGGGCATCTCGTCGCGGTCTCCAGCGTGGCGGCCTTCAAGGGGCTACCCACTTCGGCGGCCTACTGTGCGAGCAAGGCCGGCCTGAACGCGTACCTCGAAAGCATCCGGATTTCCTTACGTGCGCGGAACATCGCGGTCACGGCCATCTGCCCTGGGTTTGTGCGAACCGAGATGACGGAGAAGTCGAAAAAAATGCTGTGGGCTTGTAATGCGGACGTAGCCGCCCGCAAGATCGCCCGAGCGATTCAACGGCAAAAAAAGGTTTACGTATTTCCGACACGAATGGGTTTGCTCGTTAAGAGCACTCGCTGGCTGCCTGACTGGTTAGTCGCCAAGGCACTTCCCGACGATTCGGTGTTTGGATGAGACCCGAAGCTGCAACTTGTTAACTGCGAAGGAGCGAACCCGACTTGACCATGCAAGCGAACCCCAAACTACTCGTCAGTGTCCGCTCCGTCGAGGAGGCATTCGAAGCTCTCGAGGGCGGAGCCGATCTGATCGACGTGAAAGAGCCCTCGAATGGGGCTCTGGGTGCGGCCGATCCTGCGGTGATTGCGAGCATTATTCGAGAAGTGAAGGGTCGCGTTCCGGTCAGTGCGGCGATGGGCGAGTTCATGGACTGGGATTACAGGGAGGTTCCGAAAAAATTGAGTTTCGTAAAATGGGGGTTGTCGCATGTTCCCGATCTCGATGATTTGTGGGATGTTCGCCTGAGTGCATGTGGTGTCGAACCAGTTCTCGTGGCTTACGCAGATTACGAGCGATCTGCCTCCCCGAAGCCATCCGCCCTCATCGAAGCGGCGGTTGAGATGAAATTCTCGGCCTTTTTGATCGACACCGCAGTCAAGGATGGGACGACGCTACTCGATTGGGTGGATCGCTCGCAGCTCGCCAGATGGTGCGATTGGCTTGCGAACAACGATATTCAGATCGCACTGGCCGGCTCGTTGGGTGAACGAGAAATTCGCCTTCTCGCTCCAATCCAGCCTGATTGGTTCGCAGTGCGTGGAGCAGCATGTGAAGGAGGCCGCGAAGGAACGGTCCGTGCCGCAAAGGTTCGCCGCTTGAAAGAGATTATTGCCGAGGCGTCGCTTCAAAACTTCGGAGATTGACCCAGGTTACATTTAGGCCGGAATTCTCGACGAGGGTTGAAAAAAAATGATCGAGCAATCCAGCTTCTGCCGTGTCTCGCCAGGATTTTCCAGGCGGCATGTCCACCGATTTCAACAGTATGAGATCGGCCTGAAGTGCGATGGCGACGCGGGCTGCGATGGAATCGCTGGAGACTTGCCAGGAATGTTCGAGCAGGAGGTCGGACTCGCAAAAACGGAGAGTATCGAGGATGGCGGTGGGAGGAACCAGAATCGCACCAGAGGGGGCATCCTGGGACCAATGATGCGGAGATGCCGTGGTAGGCACGCCCAGGAGCGTGGCTAGGAAATACGCATTGGCTGACATCATCCGAATGGCCAGCCAGTGCGATTTCTCTTCGCCGAGTCGATGGATATTGTCCAGCTTGCGAACCACGTCCGCGGCTTCCCCGCCGCCGGGAACGAACAGAATGGGGCAATTCCTTTGCTGCTTCACCCATGCGAGCAGTCGTTCCCGAAGATCCGGCAAGTCGAATAGGCTACCACCGACCTTGGCGACGATGGCCGATTTCACGGCGGGTTCTCCGCCAGCAGTACGGAGAGGGCATAGGCACACGCGGCTTCGGAGATGGCGGGGCCAAGCTTCTCAGAGAGCGAGACGATGTTCGGGGGTGGATCGACGCCAGCCGCGAATTGCTCGGCAACGGCACGAGCCAGAAACTCACCGGAACCAGAGACCACGATCGTTTCGAGTGGCCGAGGCAGTCTGGAAGCGACTTCCCGCACAGCACCCAGGATCATCTTGATTTGAACAGCAAACGTGTTTCGCGCAAGAGTCAGCGTCTCCTCTGTTAAAGTGATCGCTGAGTCGCCTGCCAGCATTCGCGACAAGCGAGAATGTGCGAAAGTTTTGGTTGCTGCTCGACCGTCGGACGTGGCTTTGTCACTTGCGTTCTCGGCTATCATCCCGAGCAAAATGTAGGCATCTTGCGTGGTCGCAAAAAACTCTGCGGCGACGCCCTCATTGAAGAGGGCACATATCGGCGTTCGTCGCACTCCTGTGTATACGAGTTCCTTGGACTTGAGCCGTTCGGGATCAGTCAGTCCGCGTGGAACGGGCTTTCCGTTGTGAATTGGGATGATATCGGTGGTTGTGGACCCGGTGTCGATCAGCAAGCAAGTATTGGCAGGTTGACCTCGTCCCACGAAAGTAGCCTGGGCATGCCAGTTCGCAGAGGCAACGGCGAGTGGGGCGGCCAGTGCCTCGTTCAAGAAAACAAACGAACCTGCCGAGGACCAGACTCGAGTGCACTGTTCCGGGAAAACTGATGCGACCGCCGCAAGAATGTAACGGACGCCATCGCGTTTTGTGGGGAAGCAGTCGCAAAGTTCGCCGGTCATGGTGATCCCGATCAGACCACTCCCCGTGAACTGTTCGCCAAGATTGGCCAATTCGGCCGCGAGTTGGTGGGGATGTTTCCAAAGCTCAAAGCGGCGTGACATGGCAAGGCCAGACGACGTGGCGACCTTGAGATTTGCCCCGCCGATGTCGAGGCCGATTCCTTGTACGCTCATCAGCGTAGTATAGCCATTGGGTCATGGCCTGCCGTGCATCTCATCTCGCACTGCAAGAAAACCGCTGATAGTATTCATTTGTTCAAGTATAATTATGTGTTGATGTGGCAGGTCCTCCTCATTTCAGGAAATCAGATTTATTCAGGTGACAAGGATTGTTCAGGCTGCTCCGGGAAAGGCTGGCTACCTAACGCTATTACCCAATTGGAGGCCTCATACTTTGCCGAGACGTTACATCCTTTCATCCATGCGGAATAGTCGGCGCGTTTACGCCGGTTTTTCTGAACCCACGCCCTGAGTTGCTTGACTACTCAATTCCAGCGGTTACGCTAGAAGCGAAGAAATGAGCAAGTAGTCTTTTTCCGAACGTTCGCAAAGTCCGGGCCAGGATGGCCGATCACGTACTCGATGCGGGCTATAGAATCCGACCGAAGGTCCTCACCAAGAGCCAACACGCGATGACACCCACGACAATCCCCTCGTTGCCCGCTTCCGAATCCGAATCCGCGGCTCCTCCCGTCCCGCCAACTCCGGAAAGCGAGTTCTCCGCGGCAGAACGGCGAAAGCGAAATATTCCCGTTGCCATCGATCGTCGTCGCCAAAACGCGGCCGAGAAGCGGCGTACCAGCGAGCGTCGTCGCCTGATCGATCCGACGACCTGCGAACGCGACTATAACGAGGACGAGACTTTGTTCATGAGGACGATGGAGCGGTACAAGCGCGAGAATCGCCGGCCGTTCCCGACCTGGAGCGAAGTCCTGGAAGTTCTCATTTCGATGGGTTATCGCAAGGTCGAGCCTGAAGGGGACCTTCCGGGCATCAAGCGGGAAGCCCCGCCAAAAGGCTAGGCGGATTCAATTTCGATGCTTCAAGTTTCAAGTCATGAAGCAGAAAGTTCTGAGATCAACTTGAACTTAAAACTTGAAACTTGAAACTTGAAACTATTGACATGCATGTTTTCATCAGCGCCGGCGAACCAAGTGGCGATCTGCACGGCGCAAACCTCATCCGCGAGTTGAAAAAACTCGATTCGACTGTTCGTCTAAGCGGCTTTGGCGGCGAACGCATGGAAGCTGCGGGCTGCCAACTCCTTTACCCCCTGTGTAAACACTCAGTGATGTGGATCCTGAGCGTCGTCCGGCAGATCTTCACGTTCATTCGTTTGCTAAACGACGCTCAACGCTTCTTCCGCGAACAAAAGCCCGACGTCATCGTTGTCATCGACTATCCCGGCTTTCACTGGAAGCTCGCTCAACGAGCGAAGAAAGAAGGGATCCCGGTCGTCTACTTCGTTCCGCCACAGATCTGGGCCTGGGGCCAGTGGCGAGTCAAAAAAATGAAACGACTGATGACCCAGGTCCTTTCCGCACTTCCGTTCGAGCACGAATGGCTGCACAAACGCGGTGTGAATTCGATTTACATTGGCCATCCGTATTTCGATGAGTTGGCTGCTCAAAATTTGGACGAAGCATTCTTGAGTGAGGAGAAAGCTCGATCGGGCAGAATCGTCGGCATCCTGCCCGGCTCACGCAATCAGGAAGTGGCTCGCAATGTGCCCGAGATGCTACGAGCCGCACGACTGATTCATCAGTCGTTACCCCATTCTCGCTTTCTGGTCGCGGCGTTCAACGAGAATCAGGCCCAAGTGGTTCGGGACGTCGCAAAGAGATGGAACTTGCCGCTGGATGTCCACGTCGGCCTTACGCCCGAGATCATCGTCTTGTCCGAGTGTTGTATCGCGGTTTCCGGCTCGGTCAGCCTGGAGATCATGTACCGTCGAACTCCGGCCATGATCGTCTATCGACTGCCCCGCATTACCTTGAAGATTGCACGGCGATTGGTGAAAGTGAAGTGGATCACCCTCGTGAACCTGCTGGCGAAGGAAACGGTATTTCCGGAGTTCATTTCGGACCGCGATCCATCCAAGGAATTGGCTGCGCGTGTGATTCAACTCCTGAACGATCCTGCGGAAACGCAAGCAATGCGTCGTAAACTCGTGGAACTGTGCGATCGTTTTGCCATGCCCGGAGCCGTTGCAGCGGCGGCGAGGTGCATTTTGAGCATCGGTCAAGTGGCTCGCTTGCCTAAACCCGGTCAATAACGCACGCCCAGCATGCCCATGAAGCTGTACTGATAAAAGCTCGCATCCCGTGGGATGAGATCCGACCACATGTAGTCCGCTTCGGCCCGGCCACCGATCAGCCAGGTCCAGCCGCCCATTGGGATTTCCATTGTCGCGGTCAGGCCGCCGAACGCTTGGGCGAAGACATCGTACCGGCGACGATAGCCACCTATTTCAAACGGCGTATCGAAATTCACGTGGCCTGCCCCCCAACGGCTACCGAGGTCGGCCCCGAGCCGAAAGTTCGCATCCCAACTATCGAGAATAAAACCCGGCTGAAATAGAAACCAATCGCGACCGAGGCCGAGTCCAACAGACGTTCGATGCAAGGAGTGGATGGAAACGGGTTCGGTTTCCAGCGTGATGATATTGGCACCGTTGCCGCGGTTGAACGCGTACGCAACGTGAGCGTCGATGGCCCAGGCTGCGTCGCCTTCCGTGTTGAAAAGCTGAGTTCGAGCACCGATCTGAGCCGTTTGGCCTCGCTTGAGATTGCGAGCGAGCAGCGAATCGCCTTGCGCGTACGTTACGCCGTAGCGAACATAAACTTCCTGGCCTATCGGTCCGTCGCTGCCAACGGGCCCACAGCAATTGTTCCCTTGAAGGCCATTGGATCCGACTGTTGTCCAGTTGGGAATTAAGGCGTTAACCGGCGCATCCCCAGGCAAGCCATGCGGGCCTGGTGCCAGTGGCGGTGGCGTTTCTGAAGCCGAAATGGAGTTCGCGACAATGGGGCCAGCTACTGCAGCAGTCTTGAGCGGCATTACTGGATCCGCGATTGCACCAACTGCTGCGGAGTAAGCACCAGTTGAACCAACTAGGGTCCCGCCTGGCAATGCAGCCACAATTGCGGGTGCCCCTCCAGGCGTCTGAGCGAACGACACGCTGAACCCGACCAGGAGGACGGCACCAGGGAGCCATCGGCGAATTCCGCTCATCGTCTGCCTCGCTGCCGTGTACGGACGGCGACTTTACCGCTAATCCGGGTTATCCGTCCTTAGATCGGCAGGCGAGTTGGCAAACTTTAACGGGGAGAACGGCTGTAGATTTCTTCTGCACCACAAGTTGCGCAAGAGGGGCAAAGTGCGAGGACAGAATCGTTGCGGGGGATGATCAGTTCGCACAGAACGCCCAGGGCGTTTGTCCAGACTCGAATAAAATGAAAGAGATGACGGATCCGATGGACGGTGCGACTACATGAACGTGGTAATACTACGCGACCCGGACGAGGCTCTGCGGTTTCTGCTGCAAGCCCTGTGGTTCCAGCGGGCGATGCCGCCTTCGCCTTCGACGATCAAGCCAATCCTCGAATGGATGCTGGAAATCGCGGCGAGCGGCCAGCCGTTGTTGCCCAGCGGCGTCGTGGCCGACTTTGGTCATGCCGCGTTTGGCGTGGATCGTGATAGCACTGCGGCTACCAAATACCGCACGATTCCGGAACTGCCGCCGACATTGATGCGTACTTACGAGGACCACGTTCTCGGCAAGCTGTATGCCGACTGGTCTTTCGAACGAGCAAGCGATGCGTTGCGACGATTCACTGGCCGCGAACGAGCCATCGGCCTGGCCTATGCGATTCGCCAGCTTCGTGATCGAGGTAGCCTCGGCGGTGTGGAAATGTCGCCCGGTATCATTCGCACACTGCTTGAAGGCCAGCCGGATGAACTGCTACGGCGTGGCTGGGACTCGTTGAGCACACACGGGGCCATGCCGCTCCTGATTGAATCGTACGAAGCCCTGGTTGTGCTAGCTCGCAGTACAGCCGAGTTTCTAGCACTCGAAGATGTGATTGCTCTCGAACAGCGTACCGCACTTTCGAACTTGGGCCAGTATGTCGCGCATCGGCAGGTCTTGCAAACTGCCCACCGCCTGTCCGAGTCGCTCCCGCTGCGCAAGATCAAGCCCTTCGCGGGTCGCCGGGAAGTCCCGACGCGAATTCTCGATGAAGATACCTACCCCGTCGGTGGGTTCTCCTCGCTATCGACGAAAGGAAGCATCGAGAGCTTATTGCATTCGCAGCTTGCATTTATCGAGGACGACCCGAATCTGCGGCCCGATCTGTTCGACGTCAAGCTTCTGCGCGACGAACTGTATTATTACTCGCGCGACGAAAACCAATTTTTGCGTCGCCGCCGCCTGTTCTTGTTTTGTCTCGCACCGGATCTCGTGCAGGCCCGATTCCAGGACCCTGATTTGCCCGTCCAGCGGATCGTCATGATCCTCGCCATGCTCGTAGCGGCGGTTCGAAAGCTGTCCGACTGGCTCAGTACCGATGCGATCAAGTTCGAGTTCCTGATCATCCAGGAAGCCGGGAGCAGTCCCCTCGCTCACGAAGCCGCGTTGCTCGAAATGTTATTTCTGGAGCAGATTCAGAATCATATTGTGGAGGTCCGACCGTTTCGAGAGCAAGTCGGCCCTTACGCCGATGTGCGTGCACAGAGAACGATGTGCCATCTGATGACGATTTCCACCGATGGAATGGACGTGCAGACCAAGCAGGCCGTCACAACTCAATTCATGGTCGCAGGCCCCAGACCCGCAGTGCAAATCGGCTATCGCCCCTCGGAAGAACTTGTGGCCGAGGACACGTTTGAATGCTGGGGGGCAACGTTAGAGAGGCTTCTTGCGACCTGGGTGTAATGGCAGCACTATTGCAAGTGCTTTTCACGGATCGTTCGCAAGCGGTCAAAGGCCGGCTTGACATCACCGTTCAAGCCGATCAGTCCAGCGTAGGGGAAGCGATGCGATTCGCCGTCAGCAAGGTGATTCCAGTTCAATCCGGCCACGAAGGATTTGCACAAGACGAGCGTGGCGAAGGCTTCAGCCCACTCGGCCTGTGCCGTCGAACTGATCTCGCGGTCGAACCCCGATTGATCGCTTCGTTCCATCGGGTCCGCGAACGCGTCGGGGGATATGCCCGATGGGTAGGCCAGCCCCACGTGAAGCGGTACGCCCAGTAAGCCGAATAGATCTAGAAGGCGTGAGGTTTCGACCAAGTCTCGGCAATAGCTCCCACGCGGAGAACTGCCGAGAAACAATTCTACATCGATCCCGGAGAAAGGGAGTCCCGCTCGCAAGAGCGTATCCGCGTAAACGAAGGGCGAGTACTGATACGACGGATCGCTCAGGTAATCACCCCATGGGGCCGATACTCCGAACGTCAGTTGAAGGTTCGGGTCGATTTGCCAAGCCGCATCGGCCGCCATCGCGGTCAGACGGATGAGATCCTCCTCGGTTACGCCGAGCGGAATTGTCCCGTTGGCGCCGGACGAAATCGACCAGCGAGTCACTTTGCCGCGATAGCGATTCACAACGGTCTCTACGTAATCGCACATCAGGCTCTTGAGAGTTACCTGATCATTTCCAAGTCGATGCGCAAAGTCAGGGAGGCCATGAGGACTGAAGTCGATAAGCGGGCCTGCGTGAACCTGCAGATTTCGTTCAATTGCCCAGTCGATGGCTGCGTCGGCTTCCTCCCAACGATAGCCTGATTCGCTAGGTTCGATAAGTCGCCAAGTCAGTGGAACATTCGCGGTGTTGAACGTCAAGCGGAAGGCATCGTCCAAACCTCGTGCGGGCGGCATTCGGATCCCACATCCAAAGACCGAGTCAAGCTTCCCTTGTCGATGGTGCCGCAGCCGAAAAATCTGATCCTGATAGGCACGAATGAGCAAATTTCCCGCGTCAAGTGAGCAAACCAACGATTGGTTTGCCAGCCGATCTGCTTCCGGGCGTGGGCTTTCAATCAGGGCTTCGCCCAGTAATCGAGTTGCCTGCCTAATGCGTTGTTCAACTTCGGAGGCCGCGTAGAGCCCCCCGCCAAGCCAATCGGCATATTGATTGCGAACCTGATTAATCTTTCCTCGCGCAAGCTCGACGACGAGATCGTACGGTCTCTCGCGAAACATGAGCGTGGTCGTCGTGATGACAAACCGGCCTCTGCCGGTGATCTCCCACGGGATATAGGAGGGCCCGTTATCGTTGATCTCGCAGGTGAGAAAGAGATGGTCGCTACGGAGTTCGCATTGCGTCGGGGTCGGGGCGCGGTCATGTCCTCCCGCGATGGATGATCTAAGCAGGTCGTGGGCTACGGGCTCCGGCAGGTTCGCCGGCACACGGAAGCTCATCGTAGGCATGAACGGACGTTCCTCAAACTCTTGAGGCTCCAGGACACGGGCCGAAATCGTGGACGTGAGATCTGAACACGCATTCTACCGACGTTTGCCAAGCGGCAACAGGCGACTCGATCAAGCCAGGATCTTCTCCACAACGTTCCCGGCCACATCCGTCAAACGGAAGTCCCGCCCGTTATATCGGTAGGTAAGCTTCTTGTGGTCTAGCCCAATCCGATTCAAGATGGTCGCGTGCAGATCGTTGATGCTCACTCGATCCTCCACGGCCTTGAAGCCGATCTCGTCCGTCGCCCCGTGGTGCACACCCCCCTTCACGCCACCGCCCGCCATCCACACGGTGAACGCATGTGGATTGTGGTCGCGACCGCTGCTACCTTTCTGCACGATCGGCAGCCGGCCAAATTCACCACCCCAGATGACGAGTGTCGAATCGAGCAGGCCGCGTGCATCGAGATCAGCCAGCAGCCCCGCGATCGGCTGATCGGTCTCCATGGCGAAGCCACCGTGATTTTTCTGAATGTTGCTGTGCCCGTCCCAACTGAGGTCGTTTTCCATGCCGCCCGAATAGACTTGCACGAAGCGTACGCCGCGTTCGACCAGCCGGCGAGCGACGAGGCACTGCTTCGCGAAGTGTGTGGCCTTTGGATTATCGAGCCCGTACATCGCATGCGTGGTTTTCGATTCCTTGTTAATGTCGAGCGCTTCGGGAGCGGCCATCTGCATGCGGTAGGCGAGTTCGAAGGATTCAATGCGAGCGGTCAAGTCGGCATCGGCGGATTTCGAGTTGAGCTTCTTGAGCAAATCGAGTTGCGCTCGCTGTTGTTCGTCCCCCATTTCGGCCGAGCGTTTAAGGTTCTCGATCGGATCGCCCTGAGGCTTGAACGCGGTCCCCTGATACACGCTCGGCAAGAACCCCGCCCCCCAGTTTTGCGAGTGCCCTTTCGGCACGCCACGACCTAATGTGTCGTACATCACACAAAATGCCGGCAGATTGCGGCTTTCGCTGCCCAGGCCGTATGTGACCCACGAACCAAGACATGGAAACCCCATGCGGGCCATGCCGGTGTTCACCTTGAAGAGAGCCGGCGAGTGATTATTCGAATCGGTCCAGCACGAATGCAGAAAGGCCATCTTGTCAACATGCTTCGACATGTGGGGGAACAGTTCGGAGACCCAGGTGCCGCTCTTGCCATGCTGGGCAAACTTGAACGGCGACTTCATTAGCGGCCCGACCTGATCCGTGAAAAAGCCGGTGTTCTTGTCGAAGCCCTTGAGTTCCTGGCCATCGCGCCTGGCCAGTTCCGGCTTAAAATCCCAGGTGTCCACATGCGAAGGCCCGCCGTTCATGAACAGCCAGATGACCGACTTCGCCTTCGCGGCAAAGTGCGACTTCTTGGGTGCAAGCGGATCCGGACCAGAGCCCGAAGCGTTAGCGATGGGGCACTCGTCCGCGAGCAACGAACCGAGCGCAAGCAGGCCAAAGCCATTGCCGGCCTGGGCGAGGAAGTCACGCCGGGAATCCATCGCAGGCAAACGCGATGCGAAATTGCGAAGGGCGTTCATGTAGACTCCAAATGTCGGAAAATCATCGTTTCGTCCAAAGTTCACGATCCTCACTCCACATACACCAATTCATTCAAACACATCACTACCTGACAGTAGTCCGCGAATGCCAGATGCTTCGCGTTCGCTTTGTCTTTGTAGCTGGCCTCCTGCGTTTTCAGGAAGGCCAAGCCATCTGCGAGTTCCTCCGTTGTCGCATCGCGCGAAAGTGAAATTCGGTATACGCGATGGATCGCTTCCTCGGGCGACTTCGCGTCCGTGCCGGCACGCATGGCCAGGCCCTTCGTCCACGAGCGCACCTGGGGGTTATTCATCATCAGCAGAGCTTGTGGAGCCACCGTCGTGCTCGTTCGCTCGCCGACGCCTACTGTGCCGTCGGGAGCATCAAAGATCACCAGCATCGGGATCAGCTTGCTTCGCTTCATCGTAAAGTAGATGCTTCGTCGCTTGCTTGCTTCATCGAGCGTGCCGGGGCCGTACATCTTCTCGTCGAGTTGGCCGCCGATGAACAAAAGCGAATCGCGAATCGTCTCGGCGTCGAGCCGTTGTGCCGGCCGATGCCAGAACAATCGGTTGTCACGATCGAGGATTACCTTCGACTCATCCTTCGTTGAAGCAGTTTGATACGTGGCACTCATCACGATCAGCTTGTGAATCGGCTTCAGTTTCCAGCCGTTGTGGATGAGTTCGTTCGCCAGATAATCGAGCAACTCAGGATGCGTCGGCCGTTCGCCGCGAATGCCGAAATCGCTCGGCGTTGCCACGATGCCACCTCCCATGTGGTGCTGCCAAAGGCGATTGACGATAACGCGGGCCAGGAGTGTCCCGGCTCCATTGTCCACGTCCGTAATCCAGTCCGCGAAAGCGCTCCGACGATACGAGAGTTTCGAATCCTTGGGTGATTCTTTCTTCCAGCGGTTCGGGTCCGCTTGCAGAACCTGCAAAAAACCCATTGGAGCCGAGCCCTCTTTCTGGTTCGGATCACCACGCCGGAGAAAGTGCGTCTCCTTCAACACATCTTCACCCTGCGTGTGCAAGCGCACGGCCGCCACACCTTCGGACGAGGTCAGGGCCTTCACCACGTTCGGCTTAGGGGCTTTCGCCGCATGATCCTTCATCTGCTTGTCGAGCTTTTGCCAGCCGGCATCGAGCGTTTTGAATCGTGCCAGCAGTAGCGATTTCTGCTCGGAAGTTCGTTTGTCAGCAGGGGTATCAACGGCTTTCTGAACGGCTTCACTGACACCGGTCTTCGTTGGATCGAGGGGTTCCCTGGAGTTCGTGAGCGAGAGTCGCGGGCGGCCCATGCCGTGGCCTACGTTGTTGTTGAAGCGGAGCGTGATAGTGATCAAAGTGGTCCCGTCCCCCCCAATGGGCTTCTCGAATTCGAAGGTTGCAGCATGATCGAAGCCAAACTGCGGATCGATTGCCCACCCGGTGCTATTCGGATCACCGTCAATCGCGGTGGCGACGCCCAGTCCTTTCTGATCGAACGTTGAACGTGGATTCTTGAGTTTGATGATCTCGCCCTTGCCTCCCTTGGGCGAGGCAGCTACGACGACGTCGGTCAGGCAGAAATTCCCGTTCGCCGCCCGACCTGGGCCATTCTTGATGAGGGATGGGTCCTTGATCGCCTCGATGCGAATGCCCGTAACGCCTTTCAATTCGGTTTCGAGCGTGTAGATTAGCGTCTCTTTAGGCGGATTGGTGCCGGTGACCATCACACTGCCATCGTCCTTCTTTGTGAGCGTTGCGCCACCAAGCGAATTCATCTTGGAGATGTTCGCGATCACCCAGGTTGGTGGGATCGGCCGGCCGGCCTGAGTCTTTTCCCATTCCACGAAACGCGAACCGAGTTCCTTGGCCTCGTAGTCGGCGAGTGTCTTGAGTAGAGGGGCGCGTTCCACTTCGTGATTGGCGAGTGCCGTTCGGTAGCCTGCCGGGTCGATGTCCAGGTTCGCTTCATGCCGGACCGTGGCCGTGAACGTGGAGAGCATTCGGTAGTAATCGGCTTGTGGAAAGGCATCGAACTTATGGTCGTGGCAGCGAGCACAGCCTACCGTAAGTCCGAGCATGGCCGTCGTCGTCGTGCTTAGCATGTCGTCGAGTTCGTCGTACCGATGCTTCTCGACTTCGTTCTTTGTGATTTGCGTGGAATGAACGCCTGCCGCGAGGAAGCCGGTTGCCATCTGGGCGAGTGTGTCGTTCGGTGCGATCTCGTCGCCGGCAAGTTGCCACTTCACAAACGTCGAATACGGCATGCCCTGGTTAAGGGCCTTGATCACGAAATCGCGATAGTGATACGCCGAGAGTCGATCGTAGTCGTGCTCGAATCCGTGCGATTCCGCGAATCGAGCGAGGTCGAGCCAGTGCCGCGCCCAGCGTTCGCCGTAGCGAGGTGAATCGAGCAAACGATCGACGACCTTCGCCAGAGCCTCCGGCGAATTGTCTTTCTGGAATGCATCGACTTCTTCAGGCGGCGGAGGTAGGCCGATGAGATCGAAATAGACTCGCCGAATAATTGCCCGCTTGGTCGCCGCAGAATTGGCCGCGATCCTCTTCTCTTCCAGCTTGGCGAGAATGTAGCGATCGACATCGGTCTTGATCCATTTGCCGTCCTTTACCGTGGGCAACGGCGCGATCTTTAGAGGCTGATAGGCCCAGTGTTGTCGAGCTTCCGGCAGAACTTTCTTCTCGATCCAGGATGCGGCACCTTTGCGATCCACGAGTGGCGAATCGTAAGGGGCTCCATTCTCAATCCAGGCCGCGAAGTGGCGAACCATTTCGTCCGAAAGTTTCGCCTCCTTGTACGGCATGCCCGGCTTCTTCTCATGCGTAAGCATCAGGATAAGCAGGCTCTTCTTCGGCTCGCCGGCCACGAACGCGGCACCATGATCGCCCCCCTTGAGAATCCGATCGCGATCGGTGATATCCAGTTCGCCTTCAGTCTTGGCCCCGCCGTGGCACCTCAGGCACTGTGTGATCAAAACGGGGCGAACGTGCTTCTTGAAAATGTCCGTGCCACGTGCCATCTTCTCGGCATGGTCCTTCTCAACAGGAGCATGAGCAGCACATAAGGTGGCAAGAACTAAGACGGCGGCAAGGGAGAGAAGTTTCATCGGCCTTGAGGGTGGGAGGCAGGTGGGGATGTAAGATAGTCCGTCTCGGATCGTCCGTTCAAGTGGAATCGAGATTATGCGACAGGTTTATTCTACGCTCGCCGTACTATTCCTGATAGTGCCTTCGGTTTTTGCCGAGGGATTGCCAGATGGACGCTACCTCTATGTGGCCTGTCCGGGCATTCGCAACTACCTCGAATTCGGCGGGGCCGGCATCCTGATCTTTGATATCGACCACGACCACAAGTTCGTCAAGCGAATTGAGACGCAACACAGCCGTGACGAGAAACCCGACAACGTGAAAGGCGTTTGTGCCTCCGCGATCACGGGCCGAGTCTATTTCACCACGCCGAAGAAGCTCTACTGTGTGGACATGCTCAGCGAGAAAACCCTGTGGGAAAAAAAGTTGCCACAGGGCTGCGACCGTATGTCGATGACGCCGGATGGCAAAGTCCTGTATGTCCCTTCATTCGAGAAGGACATCTGGAACGTGATCGATGCCCAGAACGGCGACGTCCTCGCCACAGTCGAACCAAAGAACGGTGCCCACAACACCGTGGTTGGGCTCGATGGCTCGCGAATGTATCTTGCCGGGCTAAAGTCCAATCTGCTGACAGTGGCCGACACGAAGACGCACAAGGTACTCGGTACGGTTGGGCCTTTCTCGGCCTCCATTCGGCCGTTCACTGTTAACGGCTCTCAAAGCCTGGTTTACGTAAATATTAACGAGTGCCTCGGCTTCGAGATTGGCGACTTGAAGACCGGAAAGAAACTACATCGCGTAGAAGTGGACGGCTTCAAGAAGGGGGCCGTCAAGCGCCATGGATGCCCGAGCCACGGGATCGGACTGACTCCAGAAGAGAAAGAAGTGTGGGTTGTGGATGGGGCCAATCAACAGGTCCACGTTTTCGATAACACGGTGATGCCTCCCAGGCAAATCAAGAGCCTTGCCGTCCGCGAACAGCCAGGCTGGATCACTTTCAGCCTCGACGGAGTTTATGCCTACCCTTCCACGGGCGACGTGATTGAAGTCGCCAGCAAGAAGATCGTTACGGGCCTGAAGGATGAGAAGGATCGCCCTGTACACAGCGAAAAGATGGTCGAAGTTCACTGGAAGAGTGGCAAGCCAACCAAGACAGGCGACCAGTTCGGGGTGGGGCGTCGAACGAATTAAAGCCCAGCGACGGCTGTCGCTGGGCTTTGCTCATTCACACATCGCAAACCCGCAGTGCTTCGATTAGCCCCGCCTTCGGGTCACGCGTTGGAATGAATTCCTGGCCAACGAAGCCCTCGTACTTGATGGCGAGCAGTTTCTTCATGATCGGCGGGTAGTTGATTTCCTGCGTGTCGTCCAACTCGCCTCGACCTGGATTCCCGGCCGTGTGAATGTGGCCGATGATGTCTTTGCATTGCTCCAATCGTCGGATCACGTCGCCGTGCATGATCTGCACGTGGTAGATATCGAAGAGCAACTTCACGCGGGGCGAGCCGACATCGCGAACGATCTTCGCGAGCCAATCGAGGTCGTCGCCTTGATAGCCGGGATGCCCCTTCATCGGATGGCTGTCGTCGCGGGTATTCAGATGCTCGATGCAGACGGTCACGCCCTTTTTCTCGGCGTGTACTGCCAGCCGCTTCAAACCTTTCACGCAGTTCTCGGCTCCCTCGGCCAAGGAAATCTCGCCGCTCTTGGGATCGTTAGGATTCTTCCATTTGTAACCGGAAAATGCAATGACGCTTTTGCAGCCGAACTCGGCACAACCGTCGATTACCTTGCTGGTTCGCTCCACGAGTTCGTCGTGATACTTGGTGTTGTTGAAGCCGGTCTTGAATACGCCGGGCATAGTGTTCGAGGAAATCGCACAGGTTAACCCGTGCTTTGTCAAGGACCCGAATTGGTCGGGAGTCACTATCTCCACCGAAGTGACGCCGAGTTCCTTGGTGACTTCGCAGAGCTTATCGAGCGACCATTTTTCGCCCGCCGATGTAAAACACCACGAGCAGATCGAGTGCTTAATGCGATTATTCATGATGGGCTTTTTTTCCTGTGCTGTGGCTAAACCAGTGACCGCGACAGCAGCCCCGGCCGCCAACATTTCACGACGAGAAACGGAATGATTCATGGATCGCCTTCCAGGAGAGTGTCTCGTCGTTTGACGCTCTGCGTCGAACGATCTGTCCGTCCCGGCGGGCCGGGACAATGTGACAGGATGCCTCATGACATGTTATCCCCAGGGGGAGGAGGCGCTGCTCGAATCGCCGCAGAGCGTCCAACGATCAAGTGGTCTTGGGCTCTTCGGGCAAGACTTCGTTCAGAAACACTTCCCATTGGCCGATGCCGATGCTCAGAAAAAGCGTTCCCTTGGCCTGGTTCACACGGGCAATTTTCCCTTGCTTGCCGAACTTGGGTGACCATGCCGAATCACCAACTTGTAGCCGTGATCGCCATTCGTTGAGCTTTGCGTTCTCGACTTGTCTCTTCTCCAGGTCGGCCAGTCGTTGTTCGTAGTCCTCGCGTTGCCGGTCGGCCTCGTGTTGGCGAGCCAGTGCTTCCGTGCGGGCTTTCTCGGCTTCCTCGCGGAGTTGTTGCAGGCGAGAAAGTTCGCCAGTCTTTCCCTGTCGGCGTTTGAGGTATTTCCTGGCTCGTTGCAGTAGTTCCTTAGGCAACTTCAATCGCCGGGCGATTCGTAACGCGTTGCTCATGCCGAATTGGCCAATGTGTAGGCGATATGTCGGCCGGAGAGTTTCGAGATCAAACTCCACGGCACCGTTCTCGGCCCGGTCGTTCGAGAAGGCGTAGGTTTTCAGATCCCCCAGGTGTGTGGTTACGATTGCCCGGCAGCCAACTTTGTCGAGTTGATCCAGAATCGCCCGACCCAGGGCGGCCCCTTCGGTGGGGTCCGTGCCCGATCCGAGTTCGTCTAGCAACACGAGGCTATGTTCGTCGACCGTGGCGAAGATCGTCGCAATTCGCGAAATGTGCGAGCTGAACGTGCTGAGCGATTGCTCCAGGCTTTGCTCGTCGCCGATATCTGCGAGCACGTGCGACCACACCGGGACCGTGCTCCCCTCGCCGGCCGGGATGTGCATGCCGCTCTGAGCCATGACCGAGAGCAGGCCGGTTGTCTTCAGCGTGACCGTTTTTCCGCCGGTGTTTGGACCGGTAATCACCAACATGTTGAAGCCGACGCCCAATCGTATTTCAATTGGTTCGACTCTTCGTTCGGTTTTTTTAGATTCGCGGACAGGCGGGTCGTTGCGGAAGAGATGTTCGAGCAATGGATGCCTAGCCGAGCGAAGCCAGAGCCGGCCTTCGGTATTCACTTCAGGGGCGTACATGTTGAATTCGCGAGCAAAACGGGCCTTGGCGTTGACGAGATCGGTTAACGCGATCGCGTTCATTGCCCCTTCGATGTGCCTCGACCAGCGGCCAATCTCCGCACTTAGTTTGCGCAGAATTCGCCGGACTTCGCGATCCTCTTCTCCCTTGAGGACTGTCCGCTCCGCGGAGAGGGATGCCACTGCTGCTGGTTCAATGAATACGGTCTCGCCGGTGCTGCTCGTGCGATGGACGACTCCAGGTATTTTCGTCCGATGGTTTGCGGCGACGGGAAGCACGTAATGATCGCCATTCACCGTGGCATTCCCGTATCGAAGAATTGCACGGAGTTGCGGATCACGCAGGAGTCGTTTGATCACGTTTTGAACGCGCTCATCAATCGCCGCCAGTTTTTGCCGAACTTCAGCCAGTTCTGGGCTCGCGGAATCTTTCACGTGCCCCCGGCCATCAATGGTGCCCGTGATAGTTTTTCCGACCGGGCCGAGGTCTTCAATCGGGGCAAGCATCTCGATTAAACGCGTCAGCTTGCCATCGAGCCTCATGCGGTAGCGGTAAAACGTTCCGGTTGCAATCAGGGTCTCGGCCACCAAGAGAAGTTCCTCGGCGGTGAGCATCGTGCCAATTGCGGCCCGGCGGACGACCATGCGGATATCGTGGACACCGCCGAACGGCGGGGCCTGGTTGGCCAGCAAGGCTTCGGCCATCTCCGAGACGAGCGCAAGCTGCTCCCGAATCTTCGTGACATCCCGTGAAGGTTGAACCTGCCGAGCCAGTTCGGCGCCCATGGATGTGGACGCCTGCTCCGCAAGCAGGTTGCGGACTTTGTCGAATTCGAGGAGATTGAGGGTATGAGAGTCCATAGCGACACGGAGAATGCACAGAGCAAACGGGTTCAGGTTGAGGCTCGAACGTGCGATTTCGATGATTGACCATCGCAATCGCACGTTCTTCAGCAAGAATCGCGAGTGATTTGCTCAGCCCTTGCTCCGGCCCGCTTTCTTTCGATCGGATTCCTTCAGAAACGCCTTTCGCAAGCGTACCGATTTTGGAGTGATCTCGACCAGCTCGTCATCCTCGATGTACTCGAGTGCCGCCTCGAGTTCGAACTTCCGCGGCAGCTTGAGCACCGTCTTGATTTCGCTTGTCGCCGAGCGAATGTTGGTCAACTTCTTCTCGCGGGCCGCGTTCACTGGCAAGTCATTCTCGCGGCAATGTTCTGCCACGAGTTGGCCCTCGTAGATCGGCTCCATCGGGCTTACGAACAACACGCCTCGCTCTTGCAAGGTTTCCAGAGCGAAGCCCGTGGCCTTCCCGGTTTCGGTTGCCACCATCACACCGTTTTGCCGCCCCGCCAAGGCTGGCTTCACCGGTTGATACTCGTGGAAATTATGGTGAACGATTGCCAAGCCGCTCGTGGCCGTCATCAGCCGGTTTCGCATTCCGATCAACCCGCGAGCGGGGATGATGAACTCAAGATGCGTGAGTTCATCGCCGCTTTCCATTTTCATGCACTGACCCTGTCGTTCCAATACCAGGGCCATCACCGGTCCGATATGCGTCGGAGGCACGTCGATCACCAGGTATTCGACTGGCTCCATCTTTTGGCCATTCACTTCCTTGATGATGACTTTAGGCTTGCCGACGCACAACTCGGAGTTCTCTCGTCGCATGGTTTCGAGCAGGATCGAGAGATGTAACATTCCCCGACCTGAAACGATGTACTGGTCTCCACCCTCGCTCGGGCGAACTCGCAGAGCCACGTTCCGCTGCAATTCCTTATCGAGGCGATCGCGTAGTTCGCGGCTCGTAAGCGGCTTGCCATCCTGACCGGTGAACGGCGAATCGTTGATGCGGAACACCATGTCGAGCGTCGGCTCGTCGATGGCGATTGGAGGCAACGCCTCCGGCTGGTCAAAGTCGGCGATCGTGTCGCCGATATCCGCCTCGTCAAGTCCGACGACCGCACAAATGTCGCCCGCATACAGTTCGTCGGTTTCCTTCTTGCCAAGTCGATCGTACTCAAGCACCTGTACGATTGTGTCGTCGACACGTCTGCCATCCTTTTGTTTCAACAAGGCCACCTTCTGGCCTTTGCGAATCGTGCCGCGGTTGATCTTGCCGACCGCGATTCGACCGACGTAATCGCTGTATTCCAGCGACACAATCTGCATTTGGAGGGGGGCGTTGGGATCCGCCTCGGGTGCTGGGATATGGTTGAGAATTGCATCAAAGAGCGGCTTGAGGTTCTTGCCCGGGACGCTCATGTCCGTCGTGGCAATGCCATGTTTTCCGGAAGAATAGATCAGCGGAAAATCCAGAGTTACATCGTCCGCACCGAGTTCCAGAAAAAGGTCGAATACCAGGTTATGGACTTCGGCAATTCGGGAATCGGGCCGATCGATCTTGTTAATCACTACCACGGGCTTCAGACCGTGCTGGAACGCTTTACGGAGCACGAACCGCGTTTGCGGCAAAGGACCCTCGGCCGCATCAACGAGAAGGAACACTCCGTCGGCCATCTGAAGGATACGTTCGACCTCGCCGCCGAAGTCGGCGTGGCCCGGCGTGTCCATCAGGTTGACCTTCACGTCCCCCAGGCGAATTGCGATGTTCTTGGCGAGGATTGTGATCCCGCGCTCGCGTTCGAGGTCGTTCGAATCGACGATTAGGCCATGTTGCCCACCTTGGAGTTTGTCCAACTCCTCAGAGCGAAACAAGCCGGACTGGCGTAGCATTTGATCGACCATGGTTGTCTTGCCATGGTCCACGTGTGCAATGACGGCGATATTGCGAATGTCGGTCCGGCGCATTGGTCCTCAAAAATCCAGAGTGTCAGGAGCGTTCGTAGAACGTAAACCAAATATCCAGTATACGTGATCGCACGCATTCCGTCGCACGATCACGCGATTGAGCTTCACCGAACCTTCACCCCGACTGGTGGCTCCTTGGACATCTACATCATTCGCCATTCCGAGGCCGTCGAACTCGGCACGGGTGGCACTTCGGGTGACTTCGATCGGCCGCTCACTGCAGCAGGCCGAAAACATTCCCAGCGGCTCGCCACGGCACTGCCTGCTCGCGGGGCACGGATTGAGCGGATTTTCGTGAGCCCTCTAGTTCGCACCCAGCAGACGGCGGAGCCGATGATCGCGGCCTGGAACCTCCAAGGTGAGCAAATCGTTTCGTGCGAGGAACTTGCTCCCGGTGGAAGCAACAAGGACCTTGCCGATAAATTGACGAGTCGCCCGGCCAGGGCGATCGCCCTCGTAGGTCATCGGCCGGATTTGAATGAATTTGCTGCCTGGCTCATCGGTGGCAAGAAAGCCCAGATCGCCTTCTCCAAAGGAGCGGTGGCGTTAGTCCGCGTCGACGGTCATGAAGTCGAAAAGGGCTCGGGCGAACTGCTCTGGCTTCTGCCTCCCGATTGGGTTTGAGCGGAGCATTTCGGTTTGATTGAAGCAAATCACTCACAGGACCCAAGCCATGAGAACGCTGCCTCTTCTGCTTCTTTTCTCACTCCCCGCCCTCGCGGCCGAACCGATTTTCGATCTTGTCCTTCGCAACGGCAAGGTCGTCGATGGAACTGGAAATCCTTGGATCCACGCTGATGTGGCGATTCGCGGCAATAAGATCGCTGCCATCGGCAATATTCCAGCCGGATCTGGCAAACGCGAGGTCGACGCGAAGGGACTCGTGATCGCGCCCGGCTTTATCGACATGCATTCGCATTCGGACACGCTCTTGCTCGAAGACGGCAACGCACCAAGTAAAGTTCGCCAAGGGGTCACAACGGAAGTTCTCGGAGAAGGCAACTCGGCCGGCCCCTATGTGGGTGAGATGCGAGCGGATGGCCGCAATCGGTTCGAATCTCTGGGTGCCTACTTCACAGCACTCGAAAAATCAGGCTCGGCCGTGAATGTCGCGTCGTACGTCGGGCTCGACAATCTCTGGTTGAGCGTGATGGGAACTTCTCATGTCCGCCCGACTGCCGAACAATTTGCGAAGATGAAGCCGATCCTCGAAGCTGCAATGCAGGACGGGGCCATCGGGCTTTCGAGCATGTTGATGATGCCGCCTGGGTCGCTGGCAACCACCGAGGATGTCGCCGAACTATGCAAGATCGTGGCCAAGTACAGAGGAAGTTATTCTGCGCACATTCGCAGTGAGGGCGAAACCGTCCTGGATTCCGTCAAGGAAGCGATAGCCGTCGCCGATAAGGCGGGCGTACCGGTCGATGTCATCCATTTGAAGATTGCCGAGCAAAAACTCTGGGGCCGCATGAACGAGATCATCGCATTGATCGAAGCCGCCCGCAAACGTGGCGTGAACGTGCAAGCCAATGTATATCCGTACACGCGTGGCAACAACAACCTCGCCAGCATCGTTCCGCCCTGGGCCCACGAAGGCGGGACCAACAAGATGATCGAACGACTGGAGGATCCGATGCAGCGGGCGCGTCTGAAGAAGGACATCAAGGAAGGCATTCCCGGCTGGTACAACCATTACACGGCTGTCGGCGGCGACTGGTCCCGGATGCTCATTAGTGGCAAAGGTACCTACGCCGGTTTGACGATGGATCGCGTGATTGCAGCCCGCACCAAGGGGAAGCAGGGCTCGGCCGATTCCGTGGATGTCATGCTCGATTTGCTGATCGCAACAGAAGGATCCGTGCCGACGGTGTTCGAACACCACACGGAGCAGGACATGAACCTCGCACTCAAGCAGCCGTGGTGCTCCGTCGGCTCGGACGGTTCGGCATATGCGATCGAGGGGCCTTTGCGCAGAGGCCATCCCCATCCCCGGAATTTCGGCACCTTCCCGCGTGTGTTGGGGTTCTACGTCCGCGAGAAAGGCCTGCTTACGCTAGAAGACGCGGTTCGCAAGATGACCTCCCTGAACGCGGCGAAGCTCGGAATCACCGACCGCGGGACCCTCCGTCCCGATACCTGCGCAGACATCACCATCTTCGATCCGGAAAGGGTGATCGATCGATCGACTTTCGCAGAGCCATTTCACTACAGCGAGGGGATTGCCTATGTGATCGTGAACGGCAAACTCGTTCTCGACGGGGGCAAGCCGACCGGCGAGAAACCGGGGAAGGCCATCAAGCGGCCGAAACCCTGATGCCCATGCTTGTGTAAAGCTTGCATAATCGAAGATACTCGCCAAGGAAGGGCATTCGGGATGGAACCGACACCCGCATTCTGCCGATATCCAGATAGAATATCTCTCGCGGCTAGTCCCCTACAAGCTTTGTTGGCTATACATGAGTTCTCACGACCCCGAAGACAGTCCAGAAACACGCGCCAAGATCTACGATGCCTACCGGGCGTATTTCGACATGGCCGAGAAGAAACGGCGCTGGAACATCCGCACGGACATCCCGTGGGACAAGGTCAACACCAGCATCGAACCGGTCATCGCGGACGTCGTTCAAACTTTCTGCATGGTCGAACTGTATCTCCCAGACTACGTCGCCAAGCAATTACCCCCGGTTCGGGCAAACCGCGGCCGAGCCTGGATGCTGGCGAACTGGGGATACGAAGAATCCAAGCACTCGCTGGTACTCGAGGACTGGCTAATCAAGTCTGGGCACCGAACCAAGAAGCAGATGGCCCAACTCGCGGACGATGTACTTGCGACTGAGTGGAATGTTTTGTACGGAACTCCGCGGGCTGCCGTCATCTACACAATGTTTCAAGAGTTGGCTACGCAACTCCATTACCGAAATCTACGCAAGGTTGCCGATGGTCGTGACCCGGCACTGGACCGAGTGCTCGATCTCGTGAGTACGGATGAAGCGGCACACGCACACTTCTTTCGGATGCTCGTTTCAATCTACCTGGAAGACGATCGCGAAGCGACCATCGAAGCATTCAAACATGTCGTGAACACGTTTCGAATGCCCGCGGATAGCCTGTTGGCCGATGGTCGCCGACGCGTGGAAGCTGTGCGATCCTTGAAGATTTTCGACGAGCAAGTCTTCATTGAGGAAGTCTACCGGCCACTCATCCACCGGTTGGGTCTGACTCGGGCCGATCTCAAGCCTAAGAAAGTGTTTGCAACGAAGTGACGAGTGGCGGAGCCTTCTGCCGCAACGAGCCTCCGGCTTACGTCGGAGGCTCGCTGACTCCTTACACCAACACTTCTTTCACCACTCGTCCATGCACATCCGTGAGCCGGAACGGCCGGCCAGCATACTGGAAAATTAGCTTCTCGTGGTCGAGGCCGAGTTGGTGCAGGATGGTCGCGTGCAAATCGTGCATGTGAACTTTGTCCTGCACGGCCTGTGCCCCGAACTCATCCGTCGCTCCAAAAGCCGTCGCCGGCTTGAAGCCACCACCCGCCAACCAGACCGTGAAACCGCCCGGGTTATGATCTCGCCCGGTTCCATTCTTTTGTGCGTACGGCGTACGGCCGAACTCACCGCCCCACCAGACGATTGTATCTTCGAGCAAACCCCGGCGTTTTAGATCTGCAAGCAAGCCCGCGATCGGCTTATCCACGGCTTTCGCGTGGGTGCCATGCTTGGGCATGTCGGAATGCTGATCCCAGGCGGGATTCGCGCTGCTGTCGCCGTAGGTGACTTGCACGAAGCGAACGCCGGCCTCGCATAGTCGCCGGGCCATCAGGCATTGCCGGCCAAACGTGTCCGTTGACTTCTCATTCACGCCATAGAGCTTGAATGTCTCGGCGGATTCTTTCGAAACATCGAGAATATCCGGAGCGTTGTGCTGCATCCTCCAGGCTAGTTCGTAGGAACTTGCCACGGCCTCGAGTTCCGTGTTGCCGGGCCGAAGCTTGAGTTGCTCGGCATGAAGTTCACGCAACAAGTCGAATCGCCCTTTCTGGGCTGCTTCCGTGGCAGTGCCGGCCAGGTTGCGAATGGTCGCCTCAGTTACAGAACCGCCAGCCCGACCAATGGGCGTACCTTGATAAATCGCGGGAATGAACGCATTACCGTAGTTGCGGGCTCCACCATTCCCGGCCGACGGGGCAATCGACATGAATCCCGGCAGATTCTCGTTCTCCGAACCTAGGCCGTACAGAGCCCACGAGCCTATTGAAGGACGAACGAACGTCGTCGATCCGCAATGTAGGAAGAGCGTGGCCGGGCCGTGAGCAACGCCCTCGGTGTGCATCGAGTGAATGAACGTCATGTCGTCCATGTGCTTGCACATCTCGGGAAACAACTCCGACCCCCAATGTCCGGACTTTCCGTGTTGGGCGAACTTCCACAGTGGCTTCATGACCCGCTGCGTCGATCCTCGCTTGCCGCCGTTCGCAATGATCCGTGCATCGTCGAAGCCGAACATCTTGCCATCGTCCTTGTCAAGACGCGGCTTGTAATCGAACGAATCGACGTGGCTGACACCCCCCTGCATGAACAGGAAGATCACACGCTTGGCCTTGGGTGCATGGTGTGGCTTCTTCGCAGACAGAGGCGAGCTGGGAGCGATCGCGACCGGAGCCCCACTCGCGAGTCCGGCAAACGCGAGTGAGCTGAACCCGCAGGCGGAGCGGGAGAGCCAATCACGACGACCCAGAAGTGCGGAGTGCTGGAACATCAGATTCTCTTTCGGTTAGTCCACATATCGAAAATCCGCCGAAGCAAACAACGCGTGAACAATCGTGGCCCACGCTTCCTTCGGATCCTTTGCGTTTGTCAAAAAAACCTCGGCCACCTTTCGCTCGCCAACGGTCGGCGTGCGGCCAAGTGTCAATCGGTAAGCGTGTGTGATTCGTTTCTCGTCGCTCACTTCATTGGCCAAGATCCGCGTGGCCGCGTATTTGGCTTGCTCAGCAGGGAACGGGTGATTGAGCAAGAACAAAGCTTGCGGGGCGACGGTGCTGCTATTGCGTCGGCCCGTGACCATGCTCGTATCCGCGATGTCGAACACTTCGAGAGCCTCCGGCATTGCGTTGCGGAACAACGGCAAATAGACGCTGCGACGCAGGTCGCTTCCCTTGTAGCCGTAATCGGAGGCGAGGGTTGAAGGGTACGACGGCCCGCCGCGTTCGTGCGAAAGCCTATCGCTCACAACCAGCATCGAGTCGCGAATGCACTCCGCATCGAGCCGGCGTCGGATTGCACGGCCAAAGAGTTGGTTCTCTGGATCGACTTTCAGAGGGGCGGACTCGGCTCCCACTGTGGAGTGTTGTTGATAAGTGCGACTGAGAACGATTTCGCGAACCAGCTTCTTGATCGACCAGCCGTTATCGAGGAACCGAATCGCCAGGTGATCGAGCAATTCCGGGTTCGACGGTTTTTCGCCTGTTGTTCCGAAGTTGTCCACCGTGCGGACGATCCCTGAGCCTAACAACCAGTGCCAAACACGATTGGCCATCACCCGCGAGGTTAATGGGTTTTCCTTTGAGGCGATCCACTCGGCCAGTTCCTTCCGGCCACTGTGTGCGGTCGGCATCTTCGGGGCATGAAAGCTTCCTGCGACTTGAAGGTATCCGCGTGGCGCCACCGCTCCCAGGTTGTGAACGCTGCCGCGAACATGTACTTTCGCGTCTTCGATCTTCGCTTCCTCGACAACCGTCATCACCATCTGTCGCTTCGGGCCGGAAGCCTGCAACGACTTCAGCTCGGCTTCTAGAGCCTTCACTAGATCAAGCGATCCCGTAGACTTCGCGGCCGGCTTGTCTTTTTTCGGTATGGCGGGCTTCTCCGTTGAGATGAACACCATCGCGTCGGCCGTCACGTGCCCTTTGGTATCCTCGTTCTCGATCATGACGTAGCACTGTCCATTCCGCTCCACGCGATATTCGCCGAGCGAGACAAAGCGACCATCGATTGCGGGTTCCTTGCGCATATCGACCATCACGGACTTTTCACCGTCGGCACTGAAGATCGTTACCTGCACGGCTTCCGATCGGGTGGTGCCTGGCGAGTAAGCCAGACGCACCTCATATTTTCCGGCCACCGGGAGATCGGGCTGAAACGTGAGTGTTTTTTCGCCCTTGCCCATGTTCATGTCGTGAACATAGCCTTCGCCAATGTAGTGGCCTGAATGCACGGAGTGCTGCCACTCGCCGACCTTCTTGGCCTGAGCGTCGTCGACGACGATGCCAGGAATATCAGCCACCGGAAGAATCTTGGCAATGGCTTTCGGAGAACCCTTCGCCTTCTCGGCCTTGATCTTCGCTTGAAGCAATGCCACGGCCTGATCGTGCTTCCGGAGCACACTCTCTTGCTCCGGCGTGCCGGGCATGGAGACTTCCACCCACTTCGAAACGTTGTCGTGGTCCATCGCCTTGGCGTTCCGCAGGATACCGGCGAGTGCGTAGTAATCCTTGGTTGGAATCGGATCGAACTTGTGATCGTGGCAACGGGCACAGGTGACTGTCTGTGCCAAAAATCCCTTCGTGATGACGTCGAGTTGTTCGTCCACGACATCCATCCGCAACTGAACCTTGTCCTGTTCTTCCAGGTTGTTGTTGCCGATGGCCAAGAACGCCGTGGCCACCAATTGTCTGCGACGATCCTCCAGGGATGTCGATGGGAGAAGATCGCCGGCGATCTGTTCGCGGATGAACTGATCGAACGGCATGTCACGGTTGAATGCGTCGATTGCGTAGTCGCGGTAGCGCCAGGCTTCCTTCAGAATGAACCCACGCAGTGTGAGCGATTCGCCAAATCGAGCGACATCGAGCCAGTGCCGACCCCAGCGTTCGCCAAACGCGGGCGAGCGGAGAAGTTTGTCCACGAGGTTCTCGAACGCCTTTGGGGCTTTGTCGGCAATGAATGCATCGACTTCTGCCAAGGTTGGTGGCAGACCGACCAGGTCAAAGTAAATGCGACGGGCAAGTGTCGCACGGTCGGCATCACCAGTGGGTGTCAGTCCCTTGGCTTCCAGTGCGGCCAGAATGAAACGGTCGATTTCCGACTTGGGCCATGCCTCCGTTTTCACCGCAGGCACTTTCGTGGACTGCAACGGGCGATAGGACCAAAACTTACGGCCTTCTTCAACGCTCATGCCGACTTGTTTTCGACCTGCGGCCGGCTCACGCGGATCCGGAGCACCGAGCACGATCCATCTTTCAAAGTCGGCGATTGCCGCTTCAGGCAACTTGCCGGCTGGAGGCATCTTGGTGTCGCCGGCATAGTGCAAGGTTCGTAGCAGGAGACTCTTCTTTGGATCGCCGGTGACGATGATCGGCCCGCTATCGCCGCCTTTGAGAATGCCGGCGCGGCTATCGAGAAACAGATTGGCTTTCAGCTTCTTGGCCTTGTCGGCCTCGACGGAATGACACTTTTGGCAGTGCTCCACCAGAAGAGGGCGGATTTTCTTTTCGAACAACTCCAGGCCCGGATCAGCGGCTAGCGAGGATGCAGCGATTAGGAGCACAGCGAGAGCGCTAACGCGATACATACCGAAGTTCCTCAGTCATTCGAAGCTGCGAAGTCTACCCAGATACTATAAGTTGAGCGAGGGTACTTGTGAACAGGATCTGTTCTGCTCCGAAGAAAACCTACTCCAAGCCTTGAACTCGTGGGGGCGGACCTCCAAGTCTGTCCCACCTTAAAGTGCCCAATTCGACTTTCTTTAAGCGATTCCTTGGGGAGCGAGGGGCAGACCGGAGGTCCGCCCCCACAAATCCATCTACGAAATCGCCACGAAATTCTTCAGCATCGTCAACCCGACCTGCTGGCTCTTTTCCGGGTGGAACTGAGTGGCGAACACATTGTCTTTCCAGATCGCCGCTGTGAATGGATCGGGGTAATCGGCCTGGGCACTCGTCAAACTCGCATCGGTCGGAACCGGATAGTACGAGTGCACGAAGTACACAGATGAATCCTCGGCTAGCCCAGCGAAAAGCGGACAACTGGTGGTGTAGTGTAGCTGATTCCAGCCCATGTGCGGAACCTTTAGGCCCGGCGTGGGTGGAAAACGGACCACATCGCCCGCAAAAATGTTCAAACCTGAGAAGACTCCATCCTCGTGGGATCGCGAAAACAAAAGCTGCATGCCGAGGCAAATACCCAGAAAAGGCCGGCCATTCTCGATGTGGCGGACGATTGGCTCGGCTAGCCCGGACTTATGCAGCCAAGAAATAGCATCCTGAAACGCACCAACGCCGGGGAGAATGAGTTTAGGGCAATCGCGAATCCTGGCTGGATCGGCGGTGATCTCCGCAGTGGCACCGACACGTTCAAAAGCCTTTTGCACGCTCCGCAAATTCGCCATTCCGTAATCGACGATCGTCACGTCTGCCATGTGTGTCTCTAGCGGTTATTTTCCAAAACCCAGAACCCGCACCACGATGCTGCCAACGAACAAACCACCACCCAGGACCGCGATTGCGACGAAGACCAGAATCTCTTCAAACAAATAGAGCTGCAATACCGGTCCCAGTTTCGGCCAGAGGAACAAGGTAATGATCACGCCGAGGGCCAAGCCGGGTCCAAACGGGAACGCCCGTTCCTTCTTCACCAGTTGAAAGATGACGCCGAGCGGAAGCGAAACAATCGCACCGATGAAGAATGCTGTTACCGCCGGCTGCCAACCTACGAATGCTCCGGCCATCATCATCAGGTCGGCATCGCCCAGCCCGAGAGCTTCTTTGCCGAGCCCTTTTTCGAACGTGAACTTCACAGCCCGGATCAGCAGCATCCCGGCCGCGGCACCGGCCACGCCGGTAAGAAGACCGACAATCCAGGAATGCTTCACCAAAAAATCCGGCAATGGGCCCCAGACTGGCCAAGGATAGAGGCCCAGCACGAGTGGATCTTTGAGATTAAAAGACCAGGATCGCGGGCGTAACTCGCCATTCACCAAGATGGGGTCGTGCAGGGCGGCCGTCAGAGCCGGCGGGTTTGGAAACGGCCAGGCCAGGAACGTCGCACATAACAGGCCCACGATCGTTCCCACGGTCGTTAGCGATAGTGGTATTGCCTTGTGATCCCAGTCGCACAAGGCACACGCCAGCAGGAACGAGAGCAAAACCGCATGGTGCAGGAAGTACACCACCGCTTCCCAGGGCGGAAATCCCGTCGCTCGGATCAAGGAGTGAGACGAATCCAGGAACGGTATCATCTGCCAATTCGCTAACACATCCAGGTAGAACAGTCCGCCAAAACACAGGCCTGTGAAGAGTTCGACCCAAAGGTAGCGGCTGGAAAACGGAGTCCCGCAGTAGTGACACCGTCCGCGACGCATCAGCCACCCGACGAGCGGCAGGTTGTCCAACAGTGCCAGGGGATGGAGACAGAACAGGCACCGCGAGTTCGGCCACAAAATGCTTTTTTCGAGAGGAAGTCGACCCACGACCACATTCAGGAAGCTCCCCACGTTGATCCCGATCAGGAACGCGGAGACGACGTATACGACTTCGGCGAGTGGAAACTCCATGCGGCCAGAATAGCGTTGGCGGCCTCTTCCGGCGACAGTGACTCAACCGAGATCGTCAGGTCCGCACACGATCGATACAGTGGATCGCGAACGGACAGCAATCGTTCGACTTCCAGCATCCCTCCACCGGCAAGGGCTGGACGTCGTTCAGCCGTGCTGGAATCGGCCTGGATTCGCCCCCAGAGAGCGGCTGGGCTTGCTGTCAGCCAGGTCGCGTAGCCATTTTTCATCGCTTGCTGATTCTCCTCACGCATCACAACTCCGCCACCAGTCGCGAGGACGACTTGGTGACGTGTGCATAGTTCGGCCAGGATCGCCGATTCCAAATCGCGAAAGGCTTGTTCGCCCTCGTCCGCAAAGATGGCACGGATCGATTTGCCGGCTCGCGCCTCCAAGATGGTGTCGGCATCCAGAAAGTCCCAGCCGAGACGCTCGGCCAGGATCTTGCCGACCGTCGTTTTGCCCGACCCGCGATAGCCGATGAGTATGACGAGTTGTTGCATCTATGATCTCAATAGTAGTCCGCACACTCCGAGCTTGTGAATGTTTAGGTCGATTCCTACCGAGGGTCACTCGCGGATGGGGAGCGCTGCGTTATTCTTCTTATGGAAGCGGACTTTCCTCGCAGGATGCACCCCTTGGATGACATGGTTCCCAAAGCCGAGTCCGCCCTTCGGCTGCGACTTGCCGAACGTTCGCAGGGCCGGATGATCGCCGAGTTTCTCGAACAACTCTTCGCTCAATCGATTGCCAGCCTGCTGCATGAAGGTCTGGTCGATGTGATCCTCGTGGCTCACGATGGCATGCGTATGCGCGTCGCAAGGCGGCACAAATGCGAGCGGCCGCCGAGGAGAAGCAACGATTGGAGAGTGCCGTCGAGAACGTTCGCGAGATTGCGGCGAGCCGCGAGGACCGCAAGAAGGGCGATGGGAAAAACGCCCGAGCACCGATCCGGATGCAAGCCGTACGAAGATGCTGGATGGGGGAACGCGACCGGCACTCAACGCTCAGTTTGGAACGGACGTGGAGAGCGGACGGATCGTCGACGTGGTAGCGACCAACGCGGTCAACGACATTTGTTCTCACGCTCGGAGTGTGCCGACTACTTTACTCGATCATCAAGGACTTTCCGCATTCGACGGAGGCACGGCCGTGAAGCCGATCTCGCCCGTGAGTCCCAGGAACACCCTTCGACACTCCGGACAGGTAACTGCTTTCTGAAGAAACAATCGATCGCCTTCCTGCGAACGTCGGCGAGTCAGCATCCGGGCTCGCGGCAAAAATTCCTCGAACAGGAACTCGGCCCAGCCTTTGAGTCGACGAGCGAGCATCGTGGGATCCTCGCGAAATTTGTAGACACGCTCACCGATCGTCAGTTCGTGGCCACCTCCACGATTGAGTGACCGCGACCGGATGCGGATATTCTCCTCCGGATCCGTGATGAGCGAATCGCGGTAGACGATTCCCTCTTCGCAGATCAGGATCGGGTATGCATCGCTTCCGGCGGCTGACGCCTGAAAAAGCAACAAATCGGGCCGCTGACGAAGATAGTTCTCCGCCAATTTCGGATAGCGAGCCAGGTCGTACACCGTAGTCGCCGATCCAATCCGCTGCCACATTCGTTTTGGGCGATAGAGCCAAAGCAACTTCAGCCGAGAGAGACCATCACGATCCTCACTGGCATAGGTCGAGCCGAGCTCGGGACAGACCTGCCCAATGATTCGCAAATCCTCGGCCTCCAATCCGGCCGCGAACGCACGTGCCAGAACCAAGACCCGAAGCCGCGACCGACGAGTGCGATCGGCCGAGTCGCCTCGCAGTTCGGTCACCAGGCGTTCGCCATGATCTAGAGACAACTGTCCTTCAAAACATTCACCCACTTCATCTGCGATGAGTGGAAGATCATCGGCCCCGGCCCGCGTCGCATCCAAAATTCGCAAGGCCGAGAGCGGGGTCAAATAGGGAACGGAGATCCGATCCGATCTCAGCAAGGCGATTCCACGCCGAAGCGGGTCTTCACGTACCTCGGCCGCGCCTCGGCCCCAGCAGGACCGGGCAAGGCCAGCCAAGAACGCGGCATCGGCCCGGCGAAGGTCGTTGTGCAGGAGGCGAGGCACCAGCAGCACCCAGGCATGATCGATTGCCCGATCCGAGGGAGATTCATCGTTCTCCCATGTCATCGAGACGAACAGATAGGCGATCATGGCCGTAAACATCAAGGCCGCGACTGGTACGACCGGTGCGACGCCGAGAACTGCAGGGAGCACAGAAAAGAGGCAGGCCAGCAATACCAAGGGTACCATGAACAGTAGCACTGCACCACGGCGAGTCAGGGCGTGCTCGGGTTCCAGTCCGAAGTGCAACGTGGTTTCGGGTGTTTCGACCCGAAGATGATTGATCAGGTATCCTTCGCTCAACTCGACTCGGTATCGGCCGGCCTCGACCTGGCCCGAGGAAATCAGTACTTCGGCCGGCAATGCCTGCGAGGGTTGCGGCACCAATGCAAAACAGTGTGGACAAAGTGTGGCGTGCTGTTCGCTCGCCTCCGACCGGAGCAGCGAACGCGCCTCTTCTTCGTTCGATCCGCCCAACAGCATAAGGCGATGAACGCGAATCAGCCCTTCGGAGGGATCGAGAGCCTGGGCCAACTCGCAACTCCGATCCAGGTACTCCGGTCGATAGGTTCGAGTGAATTGCGATATCCATTGACCGATCATGTCCCATGGTTCGCGTACGCGGCCATTCTCCGAGAGCAGACGATGCCTTTCCCACAAGTGCCGGACCAGATCGTCCGGGCCAAGAGTGGCACCGCAACGAGGACAAGGGGCGGCCCGGGCACGATCCAACTCGGCAAGGGCCCGAGTGATCGCTTCGTGTTGCGGGCCCAGAGATGCCAGCCTGCGGAGGCGGCTGGTGGCACGGCCGGGTGATACCCGTTGTCGCAAAGCCTCAATTATGTGTCGAACGATTGGAGACGCGGTCGGAACCGACTTCAGTAGATTCGCGGATGCGGAAACGCGAAGGCGACTAGGAAATCGCTCATTGTCGATCAGATCCACCAAGACAGGGATCTGGCTCGCTGGAAGCGGGGGGGAGAAAAGGGCCGCCACTTCCAGCGCAAAACGCTGGCCGTTGCTACCTCGAGCGAGCAGCCGTGAGAGAAGATACTCAACGGCCCCCGAACGCTCCGCATCCCGAGCAAGTTCCGTGAACGCCACTCCGCGAGCCTTTGGTGTGCGAGCCTCGCCGATGCGCTGTAAGTGATCGCCCAGACCGGGCAGCGTTCGGCTGGTCGTGCGTGGGCTGCTCATCGTCTCACTTCACGGGAATCGCGATCGTGGATTGCTGTAGACAACGATTCTTCTCGCAGGCCATCAGCTTCACGCGGACTTCAAGTTCCTTCGCATCCGACGGCGTGAATGTTCCCTTGATTACGATCTCGCCTTCGTAGACGTTGTATGCTTCACCCTTTTCGTCTTTTTCGGGCATCCCCTTGGGATACTCGGCCTTCATCGTCAGCTTCTTACCATCGCCGAACACATCGACCGTGGTCTTGGCCATCTCGAGATCGTCGTACTCAACCGGATTCGCGTAAATGTGCCACGGCTTTTGCACCTTGATCGTGACGGTGAGAGCCCGCTTGCCATCCTTGTCGAGCGGGCCAAGCGTAGCGGTCGCGGCAACGACATCGGCCGAACTCTTGACCTTCGCCGGCGGATCCTTCTTCGGTTCCGGCTCGGCCTTCTTGCCGCCAAAGTCGAGGTAGAGGTGGAGTGCCTCGCCCATGTTCGTTGTTGATGTGGGCTGGGTCTTCAGCGCGGCCGCGAAGGTCTTGATGCTCTTCTCGGCCAGCTTGCGATAGTTTTCCTCGCCGGTCTTCTTCCACAGGCGAACGAGATTCCTGGCCATGACGCTATTCCCCGATGGTTGCACGCCATCGTGATAATCCTTCGGCCGAGCGAAGAGTTTCTCGTGATCGCTCGACGTGAAAAAGTAGCCCCCCTTTTCGCCATCGCCGTGCAACCTGATCGCGGTCTCGGCCAGGGCCTTGGCTTCGGTCAGCCAACGGGCATCGTTGGTCGCATCGTGCAATGACAACAAGCCGTGAATCAAGTTCGCGTAATCATCAAGGTAGGCATTCAGCTTCGCTTCGAATTTGCCTTCACCCGTCTTGCTGTATGTTCGCAGCAATCGGCCTTCTTTGGTCCTCAGATTCTTGAGCACAAACTCCGCACCACGCGTCGCGGCCTTGATGTACTCAGGCTTCTTGAATGCCTCGCCCGCTTTGGCGAGCCCCGCGATCATTTGGCCATTCCAGGACGTGAGGACCTTCGTGTCCAGGAACGGACGACTGCGTTTCTCACGGGCTGCCAGTAGTTTCGCCTTGAGAACATCCAGTTTGGCCTTCAGTTGCTCTTCGGTCAGCTTCTGATCTTTGGCAATCTCCGCGAATGGGCGGGTAATCTTGAGTACGTACGCTTTGTCTTCAAAGGATGCGGGACCCGACACACTGTAAGCCGCTCGCAGAACCATGGCGTCTGCTTTGTCGCCCAGGGCCTTTTCGATCTCTTCGCCGGTCCAGACGTAAAAGGTCCCTTCATGGCCATCGCTATCCGCGTCGAGTGCGGAATAGAAGCCCCCCTCTGGAGCGGTCATCTCACGCAGCAGAAACGTAATCGATTCATCGACGACGCGCTGGTACAGCGGCTTGGGATCACTCTGATAGGCCTCGGAATAGAGTTCGATGAGCTGGGCATTGTCGTAAAGCATTTTCTCGAAGTGTGGCACGGTCCAGGTTCGCTCCGTGCTGTAGCGGTGGAAGCCGCCGCCTAGCTGATCGTAAATTCCACCCTCGGCCATCTTGGTGAGCGTCAAGGTCACGAGATCGCTGAGCGCCTTGTCCTTGTCACGACGGGCGGCACGAAGCAGCGATGCCAGCGTTGGCGGCATCGGGAACTTGGTTCCGGAAAATTTCGGCGGACCACCAATGCCACCATGAACCGGGTCGAGGCGTTCCCGCATTTCTTCTGCCGGCCCCATCGCCAGGGCACGATTCAGCTCGACGATCGCGATGAGCTTGCCGCCGCGCGTGAGGACCTCTTCGGTTTTCTCCGCCACTTCGTCGGCCTGAGCACGAATTTCCTTGGCTTTGTCACGATTCAATTCCGCCATGTAGTTCAAAATGCTCTTGAAGCCGCGAACGAGTGTGTCATCCACCTTGCGATCGTCTTTCGGCCAGTAGGTTCCGCCGACGATCGGCTTGCCATCATCCGTCAGGAACATGGAGAGGGGCCAGCCGCCACGTGCGTCGAGCACTTGCAAGGCAGTCATGTAAATTTCGTCGATGTCGGGACGTTCCTCGCGATCGACCTTGATGCAGACGAAATTTTCGTTGAGGATCTTGGCCACATCCTTATCCTCGAAGGACTCACGTTCCATGACGTGACACCAATGGCACGAACTGTAGCCGATCGACAGGAAGACGACCTTCTTTTCCTTCTTGGCCTTTGCGAACGCCTCGGCCCCCCAGGGATACCAGTCCACCGGATTGTGTGCGTGTTGCAGCAGATAGGGGCTGCTTTCCTTGGCCAGCCGATTCGCGGGACCGGCAGCTTTCTTCGGCTCGGCGGCGGACATGGGAATCACGATGGCAAGAAGAGCGAAGGAGATTTGCAAACGCATGAGATTCTCGCAGAGGCGGCGGGCGTTCGGCGGTGGGTCGCGGGTATCCTATGGACTGGTTGTGCCAAATTCGTGTGCAACTCGTTTCATTGCTTGCATTACACACAGTCACTTTTTGTTACCGGTCGCGCGCGTGCAATGCGGCGTATTCACTCGCATTTAGAAAATGACTTAGGGCAAAGCACAATTGCCAGTCGCTCCGAGCCTGGCGAACCGAAACCTTCCGGTGCTTGTGAAATCCGACTCGGCTCGCACCTCACGGCTTGGCAAGCCGCTTCTCGTCGAGCGAGTCATGTGCCTGAAAGTCGCTTAGTTCGAATTTGCCTGCGTCGCTTTCCAGGTCCATCCCGTCACGCTTGTCGAACCGTTTCGTGGCCCACATTACGCCTTGAAATGCCTTGTGATCGGAGAAGATGGACTCAGCCGTGAATTCCTCGCCCGTCATGGCATCTTTCGTTCGTCTCTCACTCTTGATCACTAGCCCCGTCTTCTTGTCGAAATTCAGGTTGATATCCGGGCGGCCCTTTCGCGACACCCGTACGCCCACGGCTTCCTTGTCGTCAACCTTGGCTTGACCCACCAGTGAAAACTCGAATGCCTTGTCTTTCAGCGGAACCAGGCTTGCTACCCAAAGGGCTTACAAATCATCGAGAATCTGAGCCACATCCGAATCCTTCAAATCGCGAGCTTTCGTCGGCGGACCTCGCCAGCCCTTGGTGCCATTGACAGCCATTGCTCTCGAAAACTTACCTCCGTTTGGATTTCGAATCTCGCTGTCGAAGCGGACCTTGTCGGGCATTTGGTAGATCACGGAAGTGGTGGAATCCCAGTAGAAATTCTCCACTTTGGACTTTCCCTCCCACTTCGAACTGACCGCCTTGAATTTGCTCAGGTTCTCTTCGCCGCCGTGAGCCTTGATGGCTCGGTCGATTATGGCCCGTGCTTCCGACTGTGGCTCGGTAGTTTTCTCCTGCGTGACTGCCGGTGTGGGAGAGATCACGGTGCACACCAGTGAAATCGCGGCAAAGAACTGCTTCTGGTTGGTAAAAGACATGGCTGGCAACACTTCTTTCGTCGAGTAAGTGGGAGCTACACTCCACTTGTTTCTTGTTCGCGATGGTGATCGACAACGAGAATTAACTCACGGTCAAAGCGATTCGCAAGGATAATTCCTGCCCTGAACCACCGCGTGGCCCGAACGCAACATTTTTCCGCTACCTAGCGCGATTGCCACCATCTTGCGAAATCGGCAAAAAACCGACTCCTGGATGTATGGCACGTCGTATTCCTGGCACAGGGCCTTCAACAGCGGTTGGGCTCGCTGGTACTGCTTCAGGGTCAAATCCGGCCAAACGTGGTGCTCGATCTGATAGTTCAACCAGCCGTGCAGCATGTCGTTACGGTCGCCACCGCAGCGATAATTCACGGAACCCAGAATCTGCCGAAGGTAGAATTCACCTTTCCCATTTTTGATAGGCGTGTCGAAACGGCAGAGATCGTCGCCCGCGTGATTCGGGACAATGACCATGAACGAGTGAAAGTTCGTTAACGCCTCGGCAAGGAGTGTGTTAATGAGCACCGAAAGCCAGGCCCAAGGCCCCAGCGGCAGAAACAGTGCCGGCAGCACGCCAAATTTCCAGGCAACATACGGCAGCCAGCATTTCAGCCAGACTCGTCGGCCATACGGATGGAACGGGTTCACCAGGGCGGGGTCGAGCAGTGGAATCTCGCGTGACGCCGACCCGCGCCAGCGTCCTTTCGCATTGAGGTACAGACGCAGCGTGTTCGGTGCGTAGTAGAGCGGTTTCCACGAAACGGAGTACATCAAGAGCAAGAAGAATCGGGCAACCCAGGGTCGCGGTCCGTATTTTTCGACAGTCGCTTCCAAAAGATCGGGGTCGCCGGGATCCTCGTTCAGCCGGCAATGGTGCATCAGATTGTGTTCGTGCCGCCAGGCTTCGGGGACCATCCAGTCGAACCAGTCGATGATTCGCCTCCAACCTTTGGCAAATCCTTGACTCGTATATCGACGCGGAACTCCTGGAACCCGGTCGTAGCCACAATGAATTGTGTGGTGAGCCATGATGGCCCAGCGCACGAGATTGCCAAAGCTCAGCGCGAATACAGAAAGCGGGTTCGGAAACAGCCAGGCGGTGGCATAACCGAGCACGGTCCAGAATCGCCCCCAGCGTTCGATCTTCTTGAGGTGCCGCAAATCGTCAGGCCCGCGATCGGCATCGAGAAGTGAGCGAATCGCGTCAATCGCTTCCGTGAATCGCTTGAGTTCGTCGCAATTCGACGGATTCAGCAGCGGATGCACATCGGCCTCGGTTGCTTCAACTGTCCGCATCGGGTGCTGGTTTCTCGTCAAGGTCAGGAAATCCGCATCATCTCCGAACCATCAACTTGCGAACTTGAATCCGGATCGCCAAGCGGTTCCTGCGGAATTGGCGAAGTGTCCAATACGGGGAGGGCGAGGCTCCTGCCGAGTCACGGATGCAGTCTTGGCGGGAGCCCCGCCCTCGCAAATCAGAACCCCACCGGAATTCGCGATCAATTCGTATAATCCCAAGCAGTCCCTCCTACCCTATCGCGAGCCTGCCATGCGCTCTCACTTTCTCAGTTGGCCATTACTCATCCTTGCCGTTCCTTGCCTTTCTGCACGCGGGCAGGACAAGAACATTACCATCGCCAAGCTCAAGGAAACCGCGGCCGACGCCATGAAGAAGTCGGAGGTCAAGGACGCAAATCTTGCCGAAACGGACAACCTGATTTTTGCCTCGACCCTGCCGGAAGCAAAAGCAAAGAGCGTAGCGGACTCGCTTCAGAAAACCTATCTCGTGGCCGCAAAAGCCCTGAAATTCGAAGACGCGGAAGTGAAGGGTTTTCGGGCCGTCGTCTACGCGTTCGGCGATGTCGATCAATTCCGTCAGTTTCAACGTGCGGTTCTGAAGACTCGCCCGGACCCAGACTCATTTGCAATCGCGGACGTAAAGCGGGATGTTCCTTTCCTGGCGATAACGGCTCGACGCGGAGAGAAGGCACCAAATTTCGAGGTCATGGCTGGGAACGAAATCTGCAAAGCCCTTCTGAGCAAGAAGGGTGGCAACGCAAAAATCACCGAGTGGATGAAGGACGGCTTCGCCCGTGCCGTGAAAATGCGTTCCAATCCCGCGTCCGTTGGCACGGATCGTTCGGCCGTTTCGCGTATCGCACCGCGTCTCGCCAAAACCGCGAAGGGCAGTTCCGTTGTTGATAAAGCATGGTCGGGAACCGGGAAGGACAAGGACTTGGTCGCCGCAAGCCTGATGGATTTTCTCACCTTCGGGGCGGGGGCCGAGAAGTTGAGCAATATTCTCAACGGCCTGATACCAGGCGACGGAGGCACCGATCCGACCTTCGGCGACGCCCTCAAAGCTTCCGACTGGATGCTCGAGGACCTCGATCGCGCCTGGCGTGACTGGCTGGCCAAGGGTGCACCGGCGAACAAGTAAGATCGAGAAGCGTGGCCGACTTGCTGGCCGGTGAGGCGTAGTCTTGAGAGCCACCCTGAGTCGGAACGGAGACCCATCCGAGCACAGTCGCTTAGACTCTCCTCCCGAGTAAGTTGTTGACAACCATAGTGAACCTCGGGTAACCTTCGTTCACAAACAGGATTTCCACACCCCGGAAGGACATTGGTGCCACGACCAC
>SIAJ01000024.1 GCA_009691845.1 Gemmataceae bacterium | reverse complement strand
GCGTGGGAATGCCCATGTTGGCCAGGCAATTACCGCCAGGAACAGACCCGATCCTCGTGGGCCGCTGGCAAGTCACCTTCATCAACGGCGTGATCGAAAAGTGTGTGGTCAAGGCCGATGGTTTCGCCCATGAGTCGGAACCTCTCCGCGAATCGGCCGGGAAGGCCGTCGTCCAGGACAACTCGGCCATTATCACGTTTGAAGACGATCGCGTCGAACGCTGGACCATCATCGATGGGCAGATGATCGTCGAACACTGGTGCCCGGCGTCCGCCTATCCGACAAGCCGAGCGGTTGTTGGTGTCGCGAAGCTCACTCGTTGAGACTTGAAATGAGCATCTTCGATCGCTTTCGCCTCACCGGCAAACGCCTGTTCATCACCGGAGGCAGCCGAGGCCTGGGCCGCGAGATGGTCCTGGCTTGTGCGGAAGCGGGTGCGGACATCGCCGTCGTTGGTCGAGATGCCGAGTCGCTGGCGAAAACTTCTGCGGACATTCAGGCGCTCGGTCGATCTCCATTCATCATCCAGGCCGACGTCAGCAAGACCGACGAGTGCGAGGCCGCTTGCAATAGGGCCCTCGAAGAGTTCGGTCCGATCGACATCCTCATCAACAATGCCGGCGGCCGGCGGCAGAACATTCCCACGGCCGAGATGCCGCTCGAAACCTGGCGCGAATTGATCGACCTCAATCTCACGAGCGTGTTCATCTGCACGAAGATTCTGGGCGGGGCGATGCTCGCCCGAGGTAAAGGCGGCCGCATCATCAACGTAGCGTCGATCAACGCGCTCGTGGCCGGCAAGAAGATCGGTGGCCGACACTATGAAACCGCGAAAGCTGGCGTCGTGCAATTCACCCGTGCTACCGCGGCCGACTGGGCACAGTACGGCATCACGGTGAACGCGATCCTGCCAGGCGGCTTCATGACCGAGCCGAACCAGCGCTGGAAATCGCTGCATCCGGAAGTGATCGAAGAGTTCTTGAAGCAAATCCCAATGGGCAACTTCGGCCAGCCGGAAGACCTGGGCCCGCTGGCGGTTTATCTCGCTTCGGATGCATCCCGGTACATGACGGGTGCCTCGCTGGTCATCGATGGCGGTTATACGTTGTGGTGATCGCCGAGGTTGACGAAACTCTTGCATATCGAAGGGGTTAAATCATCCCCTCTCCTGAATCGGAGTTTCAGCTATCCTGTCCGTTAGGTCGGAGAAATCCAAGGAGTGAGTGATGTCGCGATCTGCGATCATCGTGGCCGGGTGGATGCTTCTGAACCTACAGGTCGGTACGATCCGTGCCGCGGACGAGTATCGCACGCAAGTCTTGCCGTTTCTGAAAGCACATTGTGTGAAGTGTCACGGTTCAGAAAAGCAGGACGGGGATCTCTCGTTGACCGCTCTGAAGGGCGATCTGGCGACCGAGAAGGCCATTTGGACGCAGGTGCTGGAACGCATCACATCCGGGGAAATGCCGCCGAAAAAAGAGCCGCGTCCGCCCGAGCTTTCAACAAAGGCCGTCACCGAATGGCTGGCGGCCGGGTTGAAGCTCGGAGGCGGTTCTTCTCCGAAGCACGGAAACCTGGTGCCGCACGAGTTACTCTTCGGCAAGCCGGCCGGGGCAGTAGACCCCCCTGCCGGGCGAGTTTGGCTGCTTCGGCCGGAAGCTTACTTCGGGCTGGTTCGAGATGTCTATCGTGGCCGGCAGGAGGGTCTCACGCAGCCGTTCGCTTCGAGCGGGGAACGGGGCTTCAAGGATTACTCGGCCACATCGTCCGTGGACGAGGCAGCCACAGAGATTCTGATTCGCAACGCGGAACTCATCGTGGCTCGACAGACCGCCTACGTGCTGGAAGATGGCAAACCCAAATGGGCCAACGACACCATTGGTGAGTTCAAGCCGCTGTTTGCGAACGAGGCACCGACCAAAGCCCAAGTCGAGACGGCGTTCCGCACGCAGTTTCGCCTGGCAACCGCCCGCGATCCTCTCGATGAGGAACTCGCACGATTGGCGGCCCTTTATGAGAAAAACCTGAAAGTCGCGGATCGGCCGTCCGCGGTTCGGACGACCCTGACCGCAATTTTACTTCGGGCGGATTCGATCTTTCGGGTTGAACATGGAAGTGCCGCAGGCAAGGGCCAGCGGTTGCTCGCTCCAAAAGAAATTGCCCAGGCCATCAGCCTGGCGTTGGCCGATCAACGCGAATCCAGCCTCTATCTGGCCGCGACCAAGGGGCAACTCGGTACGCCCGACGAGGTGAAGTCGCAAGTGCGACGAATGCTCGACGACCCGAAGGCAAGAAACACCCGCCTCATGAAGTTCTTCCGCGAGTATTTCGAATACGAACTGGCGACCGATGTGTTCAAGGACAGAGCCAAGGACCTGATGCACGAGCCGCGCGTGCTGGTTGCCGACACCGACCGGTTAGTTCAAGACATTCTGAATCGCGACACGAACGTTTTGCGGGAGCTTCTAACAACTACGAAGACCTACGCGAACTACGCCTACGACGAAAAAAAGAAACTTGCCAAACCGGCCCAAACCAAGAACGCGCACAACAATAAAAGGCAGAGCCCACCCGAGGCCGCATACGGATTCGAATCCTGGCCAGAAGTGCAACCCGCGGAAACGTCGCCGGGCCAGCGGGCCGGGATTCTCACTCAGCCAAGCTGGCTGGTCGCGCATTCCACGAACTTCGACAACGATCCTGTGCGGCGAGGCAAATGGATTCGCGAACGGCTGCTGGGTGGCTTTATTCCGGATGTGCCCATCGGCGTGGCCGCTCAGGTGCCGGACGATCCGCATCGCACTATCCGCGATCGCGTCGGTTCGGTGACTCGGGCCGTCAGTTGCTGGAAGTGCCATCAACGCATGGACGATTTGGGATTGCCCTTCGAGCAGTACGACCATTACGGGCGTTTTCGACTTTCCGAACTCGTCCTCGATCGCGAGGCGACGGCCAAGAACGTGGACAAGAAGGGCCGGCTAATGGGAAATGTTCTTCACGAAGCCAAGCTCGATACCACGGGCCTGATCTCACAAAGCGGCGAAGCGAAGCTGGATGGGCCGGTCCAGAATCCCGTCGAATTCGCCAAGAAGCTTGCCGAGTCCGAACGCGTTCGCCAGGTGTTCGTTCGCCATGCGTTCCGTTTTTTCCTTGGCCGCAACGAAATGCCGGGCGACGCCAAGACCTTGCAAGATGCCGATCAGGCCTACGTGAAAAGTGGCGGAAGCTTCAAGACGCTGGTGGCATCGCTGCTGACCTCCGATTCGTTTCTCTACCGCAAGCCCTAGGAAAAGACCATGACTGCCGACCGACGAACGTTTATGAAGGGGGTCTCACTCGGAGCATCGGCCACGGTATTGGCTCCGATTCTGACCCAGCTTCGTGCCCATGCGGCAGGCGATGCCAAAGCCACGCCCAAGCGCGTCGTGTTCGTAATTGAGTCGAACGGACTGATTCCTTCGCACGTTCAGCCAACCGGCCTAAATCGGCCAAAGAACGGTTCGGACAAACTCATCGACGAATCACTAGCCAAGTACGAACTGCCCGAAGCCATCGCCGCCCTAGCCCCGTTCAAGGATCGCTTGACGATTATCCAGGGCCTGTCGGGCCGCGTGTCCGAAGGCGGAACCGGCGGGCATTCCACGAACTACGGGGCACTCGGATGTTTCCCCGGCAGCAAGGGGGCCATGGCCCAAACGGTCGATCTGGCCCTGGCCGATGCCTTGCCGAGTGTCGTGCCGCACATCGGGCTTGGTATCCACAGCCGCCCGGAAACGACGGTGCACTACAGCCTATCCGCCGTTGGGCCGAGCAAGCCGGCCCCCATTCATTGCAGGCCGGAACTCGCGTACAAGGCATTGTTCGGGAGCGTGGCCGGTGGCGATAACCGGCAGGGTTTCGACCTGAAGTCCAACTTGCTCGACTACATGGCCGACGACGTGAAGCGCACTCGCAACGCCCTGGCCGGTCCGGAGAAGGAAAAGCTCGACAACTATCTTGAAGCGTTCGAGTCGCTCCGCGATAGGCAAGTGAAAATCGATGGCATCAAGGATTCACTGAGGAAACATGCACCGAAATCGAATAAATTCAGTAGCCCGGTCGAGACGGACCGCCTGGAAGGACAGTTCGATCTTGCGGCCGCTGCTCTGATTGCCGGGCTGACGAACGTCGTGACACTCACATCGGGTGGCGGCGGCCAGCATTACATCACATTCACCGGCCTCGGCATTCCGATTGACGGGCACGGCATCGGCCACGGCGGCGGGCACATTGGACGCACGTGGGCGGATCTGCGCGTCATCATTCGTCAATTCCACGCCAAGCTCATCGCTCGCCTGGCAGAGAAACTCAAAGCCGCTCCGGAAGGCAGCGGCAGCGTGCTCGACAACACGTTGATCGTTTATCTATCGGACTCCGGCGAAGGCCATCATCCGAACCTGAAAGAATGGCCCGTGGTGTTGCTGGGCAACCTCGGCGGAAAGCTGAACGCAGGCGGGCGATTCTTGGAGTTCCCGAAATATCAGGCGAAAGGGCATCGCACGATCGGCAACCTGTATCGATCGTTCCTCCGTGCCGCAGGCAAGCCGAACGACAAGTTCGGCATGTTGGACACCGGACTCCGCGATCTCGACATGACCGGCCCGCTGAGTGAGTTGGTGGTTTCGTAGTTAGTCTCCGCCTCGCTCCGCTTCGGGCTCCGCTGCCAGTGCCATTTCTGCGGCGCCCGAAGCGAAGCGAGGGTGATGATCCTAGAAAACAAGCACCCTTGGGCGGGCCTCCTACTCCACGAGAATACCTCATGCGTCTGGCCATTGTCCTACTCCTGGCATTGTTCCTTGTCGCCTCCGTTCACGCGGACGAGAAGGACTTCCCGCCCGGCTGGCTGCCCATCAACACCCTCGACGAAAAACCGGTCTGGTCGGACTTCCGCAAGATCGAGGACAAGATTCACCTGTATCTGCCAAAGGACGTGAAGACCGTTCGCGGCATCTTTGCCTGCTTCGTGTTTCACAGCCAGGATCCGCGTGAGCTTGCCGACCTGTGGCAATTCGCGCTGGTCACGGTTCCCTGGCCATTCGAATACGATCTCGGGCACAATGACAAACGCAATGGCCGGCACAAACTCGGTCATCCGGTCGGCAATATGAGCTTCCTGTTGAAGTATCTGGAGGTGGCCGCGAAGGAGACCAAGCACCCGGAATTGACGCAGGCACCCATCGTCGGCTGGTTGATGCAGAACGGGCCAACCTTGTGTAACGATCTTTTCAAAGGAGCCCCCGATCGCGTGCTCGCCTGGACGGACGGTTTCCCGAATCGCGTCAGCCAGGTTCCTGAACTCACGGCCAAGGTGCCGTTTGCTTATGCCTGGGAATTTACCGGCAAGGACGAGAAGGAACGCCAGGCAGAACGCGAAGCCGGGGCTGCGAAGGTGAAGGGGCAACTCACACCGGCACCAGATTTCAAGTGCCGGGCGAACACGTACGGCTTCCCGCACGGCATCTATTCGAAGTTCAGTTTTTTCGCGTCCTTTCTCGATCGTTGCATCGCGGCACGCTTACCGAAGGAAACGCCTCCCGCCGGTCAGCCCGTCCAACTCAAGCCGTGGGTGAAGGAAGAAGGCTGGGTCGGCGACTTCAATCCGGTCGGCGAATGGAATTCAATCGCACCGTTCAGAGATGCGAAGGAGATGACGAACCCAGTTTGGTTTCCGGATGGCTACACCGCCTGGATGTGGCGAGCGTATCACACTCACAAGCCGGTCGTGAAACTCACTGCACCGGTCATCGAGTATCGCAAGAAGGATGGCAAATGGGGCGGGCCGGAATGCGGGTTGGGCTACGGCGGCATCGCGGCATCGAACACACCGCTCAAGTTCTCCGCCGACGCACCGAGCGACTTCACGAAAATCGAGTTTCATTCTGGCGACAGGATTGTCGGCACTTCCGAGAAGGCTCCGTGGATAGCGGATGGCATGAAACTCGAACGCGGGCTGCACGCCTTATTCGCAGTCGGAGTGAAGGCCGATGGATCGCGCTCCTGCAGCCGGGCAACCTTCCTCGTGGTGAAATGAATTCCTCTACTTGAAGTTCTTAACGCTGATCTTCACTGATCTTCACTAATTCAATACGACGCTTGAATGGCATTGCCTTCGATTAGCGCAGATCAGTGAAGATGAGTGTTAGAATCCCATCAATTTCGAGCATTGGCGGCAGTCGAGAACCACTTTATGCGTAACCTCTTTTTGATTCTGTTCGCGTTCGTCGCCATCGCTGGCTGTCGCAAGTCCGAACAGCGCGTGGTCGTGTACTGCGCCCAGGATCGCGAATTCGCGGAGGGGCTCTTCGCTGATTTTGAGTTGGACACCAAACTCAAGGTATCGACGAAATTTGATACCGAGGCGAACAAGTCCGTCAGCCTGGCAGCCGAACTGGAGCGCGAAAACGAACGGCCGCGATGCGACGTTCACTGGAACAACGAAATCCTCGGCACGATTCGCCTGGCACGGCAAGGGGTCTACGAACCGTATGAATCGCCAAACGCGAGCCCGTTTCCAGTATGGACTCGGCCACAATCTCGCCTGTGGCAAGCGTTCGCTTCCCGAGCCCGCGTGCTAATCGTTAACACGAAGTTATTGCCGACCGAGGCCGAACGGCCCGTGTCCATTCTCGATCTGACTGATCCGAAGTGGAAGGGAAAGCTGGCGATGGCCAAGCCGCAGTTCGGCACGACCGCGACCCATGCCGCGTGCTTGTTCGAAGTCTTGGGCACCGATGCCGCGGATCGCTTCTATCGTGGATTGAACGCGAACGGCATCACGCTTCTACCTGGAAATAAACAAGTCGCCCAGGGGGTCGCTCGCGGAGACTTTTCGATTGGCATGACCGACACGGACGATGCCCTCATCGAATTAAACGATGGCAAACCGGTCGCAATCATCTTCCCGGATCGGGCCGGCCATGCCCTGCACCCTCGGCTGGGCACGCTGTATATTCCCAACACGCTTGCCCTGGTGAAGGGAAGTCCAAATCCGGATGCCGCGAGGAGACTGATCGACTATTTGCTTCGTGAAGAAACGGAAGCGCGACTCGCGGAAGGGGGCGGCTTCCAGATTCCGCTGAATCCGAAGGTCTCGGCCAAGCTGCCGCCCGCCCTACTCACGCCAAGCCAGGTGAAGCCGATGGCGGTGGATTTTGAAAACGCGGCGGACTTGTGGGAAGTAACGCATGCATTCTTGCGGGATCAGTACGCGCGATGAAAGCCCCGGGACTGCCATCCCTGGGCCTTTGTTTTTGGAATGCTTTTACTCGGATTGCGTGGACTTCGTCGGACGCGATTTGCGAAATATCAGACTCATCAAAGTCACGCCAATTATCAAACCAAGCCCAAGGCCGATCCGATTCCAGGGCGTACGCGTTTTCGCGGCACGTTCTTCGTCGGCCAGCGAATCTGAATTGTCGACGACCGTGAGAGGGCTACCACCCACGGAGTTCTCGGCCCTGCTCTTTGACTCTGCAATCACAAGCGTCTCCTTCGCCGCGTGTCCCAGGCTTTCGGCCTTCACGAGATACGTTCCAGGCATTGGCTTTGCTATCGACCATACACCCTTCTCGTCGGTGCGGCCCTCCGCAATGACCGTGTCGCCGTTAAGTACCGTGATCCTCGCTTGCTGAGCGGGCGTATCGTCCTCGTAGAACGCCTCGACATGGAGGCGATCACCCTTGATTCGAGGATCAACGATCAGCTTGTGGGCAAACACAGGCGTGGCAACGCCCGAGAGAATGACGAAAGCGAGAAGAGCAAGTCGCATGGCAATGCTAGACGCAGGAAGCGGTACGACGATTCAAGGAAGTGTCATACGAGCGAGACAGTGGGAGGCAAGAGAAGGCGTCGGCACACGGAGTGTGCCGACTACTTACGGCCGCTTCATCGGCGACGGGGCCGAGCCACCGATATCGATTCCGGAAATGCCTGGGACAGACCCGCCGCCCACTCCGCTCACTCCGCCCCGACCTGGAACGACATCGACGCCTTCGACACCCGGCAGTGCGAGGTCCGTGTTCACCGGCTTCACGGATTCGGCCTTGGCCTCGTTGCCGGCCCGGTCCTTGCAAGTGACTCGAATCAAGAACTCGTAGGCCTCGCCGGTCGGTGCCGACCAAGTGTGTTGCCCGGTGTTGTCAATCCAGTCGGGCGTGATGGCCTTCCACTCGTTCGGTTCGCCGGGGCGATCGTTCCGGATGGCTTGGTATTCCAGCTTGATCGGAACCGGTGCAATGTTCGCGTCGGTCGCTTTCCAGCGAATATCGACCACCGCTCCGCGATCACCATTCGAGGCAACGCGGGTGCTCAGGATCTCAACAACGGGCTTGGTCGTGTCGACCATCACCTGGACATCGCTCGCCTCACCGGTCTTCGGGACGCGGCGACTTGGGCCACGATGGTTCTCAACGATGAAGATGAAATTGAACAGCCCGTCATCTTTTGCCTCGTAGACAAAATTCAACGGTACCAGGCGTGGCTTGTCCGGAGCCGTCACGGGCGGGGCAGCCTTCGGGCCATCTTCCTTCACCTTGGCCCAAGCCAGCTTCTCGTCTGCGGCATACAGGAACGAACGCGTCAGGCCCGAGGGACCGACGGTCGCATTCACATTCAGGCTGACGGATTTCGTGTTCACATAATGCAGCGCGGGCTGGGATGCTCGCGTACCTGCTGCCGGCATCACGTCTTTCTCGACCGAGTTGCTCGCTCCATTGGCCGAAGGTCTTTTCGGAACGAACTCGCCGGATTTCTCGGCATCCTTGGCCGAAACGTAAACCGCGTCGGACTCCGTGCGATTGCCCGCACGATCGGTGGCCACGATGCGAACCTGCATCCGATCGTTGGTCTTCATCTGCCAGTGCCGGCTATCGCGTGGCCCAAAGGGGACATTTCGGTCGATCGTTTCAAACCGACTCATCTCTGGCCACTTGAATTCGAGTTTAATCCCCTTCGGATCCATGTTGTCGTCCGTCGCGTCCCACTCGATGCCCGGAGCACCGTCAGCCGAAAGGCTCGGACGGAGTGACAACACTCTGGGTGGGGTCTTGTCGATCACCACCCGGCGCTGTTCGGTGAGTTGATCCTTACGAGCGGGGTCCGAGGTTCCATCAGAAAAGTGCGTCATGGTGGCGAAGGAGTATGGTCCGTCGCGATCGGCACGGAACAGGAACTCGCGTTTTTGGCCGGGGCGAGCCGAGTCGTGTTCCTGCCAGGCACCACCGTCAAAGCTGTAATAGAGAACAACCCTGGTTGCTGGGCCACCGGTGCGAAGTTCGAACGGAATGCGGATACGATCGTCGCGAGCGTAGGATGTGCGGCCATCGGCAGGCAACTGGGCCAGGGCCGGCAACGCGGATGCGAAGAGAAGCAAGAGCGGCAGCGTGGGACGCACGACGCGCCTCCTTTTCGCCTCGTCAGTCAGGCCCGACGAGCATGGTATCCAGGGGCCAAGCCTCATAACCGTCCGCGTCAGCAGGGTCGATGCGAGATGGACTCGCGCAACGCCGGCCGCGCCCGGATTGGGAGACTTGTGCCGTATCAGGTAAGATCGGCCAATTGGGTGGTTGAACTTGAAGGGAATGCCGGAGTCACTCACACGCCGCTGCCAGACCCGCGGATTTTCCCTGCCATGACGTACTGCGATGATTATCAAGGGAGCAGGGTCAGGGCGGAAGTAGAGGACGTAGGGAAACTTCTTCAGCAGCACCGCTCGAATTCCTGGGAGCACCTCGCCAAAGGCTGCCGGACTGGTTTCAACTTGTTCGACACGTTTTGACAGGGCGGCTAGGAAGCGATCGCCGAGTCCAGTACGGACGGATTCGTGTAGGTGTATGCCTCATCGATATCCTCGCGGGCCTCCGGAAGCTAGCTCGATGGAATCATGGTTTCGCACGCTTCACATGTGCCACCACTTGTTCCCAGCCCAAAGCTTGACTCGGGTCCGCATCGTGCCGGGCCAATCGTTGCTGAAGTTCGGCAGCCAACTCCGGGCTCGGTTCGAGCACACACTCCGTCTCGGAAATCTGATCCCTAAGCCCAAAGGCGAGTTCGAGCCGATCCTCAATGGGCCAGCCGCGGACCGAATCAAGAGTTGCTGTAGCGTTCATGGTATCCCCTTCCCTCTCTCTCGCTTCTAGCAAGCTAATCACAAACCTAAACAGCAATCGGCCGATCACCGCCCGAAGCACGCCTGGATGATTGGCCACACTCCGGGAATATGTCCGCACAGGCGAACCGGCTTCAGGAGAACCAGTTCTCGAAGTGCTGCCGCGTAGAGTTCAGCCCCGATGAGGATCTTACCGCTCGGATCGGTCAGCTTCACGGTATCACTCGGCCCGTCTTTCGCCGGCGAATCGACAAAGGTAATCTGATTCGCCACATCCACGGCTCGCATAACGGAACACTTGCGTATGGCCTGCTTGCTTCGTGAATCGAAGTGGACCGTCATCTTTTTCCCCTGGCCGGGAGCGTAACCCACACGATCGCGAATGAGCTTGGCCGGCATATAGCAGAGCAGCAACGCGAACATGTACAGGCTGAATACGTTCAGTCCCATGATGACCGCGATACCCAGATGCAGCATGATGCTGCCCATCACAACGAAAGGCCGCAATCGCGTCCACACAAGTGTCGGAAAACCCAACTCGATGGTGAGCGTAAATCCCGAGACGATCGCCGCGATGATCGCCATGCCCGTTCGCGACTCGGCCAGGTGGCGCAGAATCCACTCGTAAGCTGGATACCGAATCGGCCCGAACTCCGGGTTTGAAATGACCAGCCAGGAGGCCGAGTGCTCCCACCAGGTGGTTCCCTTGAGCTTGGAGACTCCGGAGGAGGCATAGACGAGACAGAAGTTGATTTGAACTAATCGGATCGCCAGATTCGCGAGCCAGGTCCGTTGTGGACCGGCAAGCACCGCTTCCGCCCAGGGAATCGATCGACCAGGAGTAGCCAGCAGCGAACGAGAGGCACGAAATCGCTTGCGAAGTGCGTCGATCGAGAGGGCTGCTCCACTCGGGCCGATCATCAGGTACGTCATCAGGATCGTCTGCATCGTATCCTGGCCGAACAGCGAGATCTGGCCACGCTGGATGTACGACAAAGCCAATGTCCAGGCGAGCACGGAGACGACTCGCGTCCAAAGGCCGATCGTGAACAGGAAGAAGACGACCAGAGCGGCAATGTGGACAACCCAGATCGTCATGCTGTTTGTCAGGTGATACCACTGCGAGAACACCGAGGTGCCCTTCGAAGCGGCCTGACGACTATCGGTTGCCCATCGATCCTCGATTTCGAGAAACTCGGCTCGTTCGCTTGGGTTTGACGGCAGGCTGAAGTCCGGACCGTTCTCGGGACGTTCACCCACCAGGAACTGAATAAGTTTCGCCCGACGGTTGTACGGATAGTTGCCAAGCCAGCCGAGGATGTACTCGCGATCTTCCGTGTTGTCGGGCAGGGTGGAATTGAACGCCAGCACGTCCTCCCAGACGAGGAGCCGCTCCTTCGGTTGTAGAACGCGAATGAAATCTGGGATGGTCACGGGGGAACCGGTCTCCGGCACCTCGGGGGCTCCGAGTGCCGCCCGGACCTGAGCCCCCTGAGCATCCCGATCGAACAGAAGGCCTGCGGAGTTACTCAGGAACAAACCGTCGCGTACATCCCGTGGGGTGAGGTCAAAAATCCGGCTCAGGTAGCGAAGCAATACTTTGCGCTCGCTTGCGGCTTCCGGCAATCGACGGAGGAACTCCAGAATCGCCGTTCGACGATGCGGCGCGTCGTCCAGGTACAACGTCGGCTCGAACGTCGACCAGCCAAAGGGCGTCGGGATGTGGGGAGCCTCGCGGCGCTGGATATTGGCCGCCTGATGGTCCCACCAGGCATTCGGGCCCACCAGCGCTTTCAGGTCGAAGCTGTACGCCAGGTGGACGTAGAGCAATAACACGCCGGCCATGATCCGCATGAAACCGAGCGTGGAGGGATCGGTCGGTAGGAAGAAGAACCGACCGACCGAGCCCAGAAATCCATTCCGTTGGTTGTCAGTCACGTTCTCACTCCTGCGGTCGCGGACAGCCCGCGTGCTCCGAGACATAGTCGCGGTAGTACTTCTTGAACCCACCGTTGCGATGATATTCCGGGCTGTTCCATCCCCCCGGCGGCAACGGTCGTTCCTTCAGGATGGGGACATACCAGTAGAGCATCTCTGCCGTCGGATCCACTAACCGTCCGTTCGCATCGAACTCTCCCTGGAAGAAGGGCAAGTAAAGCGAAGGGTCGTACGGGGAAAACCCCTCCACTTTTTCGCCCGTACTGGGGTCGAATCCCCGAAAGAGGTTCAGCTTGATGCTCGAGTGAATCACCCGATAGATCTTGACCGATTTCACTGCCTTGCCCGGCTGGGCCAAGTGGTGAGCGATGTGCCGCGCATAGGATGGCAAGATCTGTCGGGAGATGAGATGGTTGGGGAGCAGATACTCGAGATTCTCATTGAGAAACGTTCGTGGAATGCGGTCCCGTGCTGCCAGAGCGCGACGGGCGAGTATCTTTTCGTGTTCTTCCGCTAGAGGTGAGTATCCCGCCGGCATGGATTGTGTCGTATTTTCTGTGATCGACAACCGGCGGTAGTAGGTCAACCCAAGCGGATCGATGTACTCGTTCTTGCGATCGACGACCGTGATCCAGTTAAAGTCTTTGGGACCATCCGGGTCTTCCGTCTTATATTCGATGCAGGCCCAAAGCTGGCACGCAGGCCCGGGGTCGGGCGAATAAAACTGATACGCATTGTTCATGTACGCGAACTGAACGTAGGGTCGAGCGACGCGGGCCCAGTAATGATCGCTGACCAACGGCGTCGGCGGTGGCGACGTGATGGCCGACAGAATCGACGAGAAGTGATAGCCAACGCCAAGCAGGACCAGACAGAAAATGGCCTTGCGTGGAAGCCTCGTCCAAATCGCACCGATCAGGCAGGCCACGCCACCCACACCAAAGTAGAGTTGAACGGAGTCCCAGCTATTCGGAAGAGCGGAGTGCCAATCGCGCGGAGGGGCGAGATACCATTCCGTCCCGGCCGGCGGCGATCCTCCAAAGCCGTAGCCAATCACTCCACAGGCCGCAGCGCACAACCAACCCCCATACCAGCCTGGACGCATCGAGACGGCACACCCGGCCACCAAAAAGCCCACGATCGCCAGCAAGGCTCGGGGTCCATCCGACGGGTGAACCCCGAAGCCCTGCCTGGGAGCGCCGAAAACGACGCCTGTGACGAAGGCAACGAGTGTGAGCCCCAGACCGATCAAGCCTATGACCCAGATCGTATGCGTCGAGACGGGAGGCTCGTCCAGGGAGGCGTCTATCGGGGACGGACGCAGCGAGGCCCCACAACCGGCAGCCAACGCGGCAAGTATTGCCAGCGCACCTCCCAGCCCACCCGCCATGCCCGCAGCCCAGGCCGCGAGAGTAAGTCCCGCGACGATCAGCCCCACGGCCCAAACAGCGGCCGGCGGGAGTACTGGCACCTCCCCAACAAGAACTTGACGGGGTTTGGTCTGCATGACAACCCTTCTGCTACTTCGGGACAAGTCGTGACGATGACTTGGAATCGGCCAAGCACCGGCCCCAGGTTCTCAAATAAACGGATCCGCCGAATTTAACAGCCGAGACCGCTGATTCAGCCACGTGTTTCGATCAGGTTATCAAGGCCTGTGCCAACGGACGCGAACGTATTCTGCCGGATGTTCGGGTTCGAACAATTGGGGAACAGCTGAAGGGCCAACTCCGGTGAGTAGGGGGCATAAATGGCGTTCCACGCCTTCTAGACGCCTTCTAATAACCTGCACAAACTATCCGCCAGGTACAACATTCTCAAGTTGCCCCCTTTCACAACTCGCTTCGACCGTTTTCGTTTGACGTTCCCATTCTCATGGGGCGAGAACCTGAAGTCCAATTTTAGGAATTAGAGAACGAATTGGGGTCGTAACGAGGCGGGTCCGCCGAACCGTCAGAGTCACCGTAGAAAAGAATTGACTATCAAACTGCCAGGGTTTACCATTCTACTCAGATGACGCAAACGACCTAGACTTCCCACTCTAACAACCATCGGTTTGTAAAGCTTAGGGTGTATCGCTGTTTCCGTCCGAGGTGGGAAGTCAGCTCCGTGTGGGGCAAGCGTCTGGAGTGATGGGGACAGCACGGCACCTTTCTAACAGGAGTTCAGTCATGTACAGCGTAGTGATGGTTGTGGCAATGGCGGGTGCCCCGGAAGTCCCGTCCGATTTCTGCTTCAAAGACACGTTCTGTTCGTGGAAGGACAAGTGGACAGACAAGTGCAACTGGAAGGACAAGTGTTCTCTGAAGGATTACGGATGCGCCAAGCCAGCGTGCGCTCCGGTTGCAGCCAAACCGGCCCCAGTCGCGGTTGCTCCGGCCCCTGTTGCGGCCAAAGCCGCCCCTTGCGCCAAGCCAGCCTTGACGGACTGTTGCGACAAGCTGAAGAGCAAGACGAACTGCCTTTTCTCTTTGTGCGACAAGCTCAAGGGCTGCACCAACTCCCTCAGCAAGATCTGCGACAAGGGTAGCACCACCCCCAAGGTGGCTTGCCCCAAGGTGGCTTGCCCCAAGCTGACTTGCCCCAAGCTGTCCTGCCACAAGGTGGCCACCACCACCAAGGCCAACGATTGCGGCAAAAGCAAGTGCTCCCTGTTCTCCATCTGCGGCAAGGGTGCCGTCAAGAACTGCGGCACCGTAGCTGTCCCGTGCGATGCTCCTAAGAAGGACGTCCCGGAGGTTGACCCAAAGGGTGGCAAGGTCGGTGGCTAAGCGGAACACTCTCTAACAGAGTTCAGCGGGCCGGGTAAAACCCCGGCCCGTTTTTTTGCGCGCTCCGGCTAACTCGCCCACTTCACTGTGTGATGACGGAACAGGTCGAGCATTCACCTTGTCAAGTGGAGCCGGAATCCGGGTTGTGGCCAATTCGGCCGAAGCTATAATCGCGCCACGGGACACAGCCAGGTCGCCTAGCGATGAATGTTGCTTCCATCCGACCGCCAGTGAATTTGATGTCGGTGCATCTGTATCGCCGGCCACTGCATCCGGAACTTTTCGAGACCCTCGCCTATCGCGAGGTCCGCCAGGACGACTACAGCCTGACCGTGCGAATCACCCCAGCGGGACACGTCCTGACCTGGCAGACTCGCGATACCTTCCTGACAGAGATCACGGCAGCTCGCGGCCAACCGCTTCCTGGAAGAGGACACGTTTGGCGGCACCCGTTCCTGGGTGAGCAATACGATGCGTTTCGGGCCTCCCCAGCCATTTCGTACCAGATGAATGCTCAGGTTGAAGTACTGCCCCCTGATGTCTTCCGTGAGATTCACCAAGAACTCCACGCCGATGGTTGCAGGCGCGGGCTGATCCACCGTTTTGAAGAACACAACGGCACCGGCCTCGCTCCGATCGGCTTCATCACGGCCGACGCCCGAGCCGGGTGCCTGGTCGTGAATACCTTTCACACCTTCCCCGCGGAATGCACTCTGTTGAAAACGCAGACGTTAATCGAACGCGTTTGATCGGCAATGGCTACAATTCCCGTTATGAGTCGCGTGCATTTTCTACAGCGTGTTTTGGATTCCGGCATAGTCGCTGTCGTGCGGGCCCCTGATTCGTCCGGCCTGGTCGAAGTGATTCGGGCCTTGCGGTCCGGCGGGGTCACGGTCGCCGAGGTTACGCTCACGGTGCCGAACGCACTCGACGTGATTCGCGAGGCGAAACGAGACCTGGGCGACAGCGTTCTACTTGGTGCCGGGACTGTGCTCGACGCAGAGACCTGCCGAGCCGCGATCCTGGCCGGTGCCGACTTGATCGTCTCGCCAACAGTGAACCTCGATGTCATCCGTATGGCCCGTCGTTACGACAAGCTCGTGATGCCAGGTGCATTTACCCCCACGGAAATCCTTTCCGCCTGGGAAGCGGGTGCCGACGTCGTCAAAGTCTTCCCGGCCGAAGTGGTCGGGCCCGCGTTCTTCAAGGCGATGCGGGGTCCATTGCCGCAAATTCGATTGATGCCGACAGGTGGTGTCGATCTGAACACGGCAGCGGAGTTCTTAAAAGCCGGCGCATGTTGCCTGGGAATTGGCAGTCAGATGGTGGATCCGAAGCTCGTTGCCGCTCGCGAATTCGACAAGCTCCGTGATCTGGCCGCACGCTACGTCGATGTGGTGCGCCGTTATCGTGAAGCTTCAGCGAGGTAGTGAAAAGCCAAGCCGCGTTCGCCAGAACGCGAGGAAGCAGTGTCAATCGGCCCACACTCTGGCAAGTGCGGCTACGAGCCCACAATGGACGTAATCACTTTCGGCGAAGCGATGGTTCGACTGGCCCCTTCGAATTTTCGACGGCTCGAGCAAGCGTATTCCCTCGACATCGAGATTGGCGGTGCCGAGTTGAACACCGCCGTCGGGCTGGCACGCCTCGGTCGCCGGGCGGCCTGGGTCTCGCGGCTGACGGATAATCCCCTCGGCAGGCTAATTGCCAATCGTGCTCGAGAAACCGGCGTAATTACAGACGGGGTTCTGTTCACGGACACGGATCGCGTCGGCACATATTTTCTGGAGCATGGGGCAGCTCCGCGACCCAGTGGAATCGTGTATGACCGTGCCAACTCGGCGATGGCGAACATCGCCATGGGCATGATTGACTGGCCGACGGTGCTTGCCGGAGCGAACTGGTTTTACGTCACGGGAATCACGGCCGCGATTAGCTCGACAGCAGCGGATGCCACGCTGGAAGCCTTACACACGGCCAAGGAACTGGGGCTGACCACGTGCCTCGATCCCAACTATCGAGCGAAGCTCTGGACAGTCGACGAGGCACGGGCCTGGCTGAACGATGCGATTCAGTACGTCGATGTGTTGGTGACCAACCCGGAAGATATCAAACGCTTCTTCGGCATACCGGGTGCCGACATCGCCAAGGCCGCCGCGGAGGCGGTCAATCGCTTCAATCTTGTGGCCATCGCCATGACCTTGAGAGAAACGCATTCCGTGTGGCGAAATACGGTTGCGGGCATCGGCTATGCCGGGGGTAGATTGATTCAGTCGCGATCCTACGAAGTTGAAGTGGTCGACCGTCTCGGATCGGGCGATGCGTTCGTGGCCGGCCTGCTCCATGGCCTCCTCGATGGCGATCTTGAAAAGGGCATCGAGTTCGGCACGGCGATGGGAGCACTCAAACACAGCATCCCGGGCGATTTCCCGTGGTTGACCAAGGCAGATGTGGAAGGGCTGGTGCAGGGGGGCGGGCTGAGGATTGACCGGTGACAATCGTTCCCTTCGCTCTCTCCCGAGCTCAGGCTCGTGAACTTGATCGCCGTACAATTCACGAGTACGGCGTACCCGGCATCGTGCTCATGGAGAATGCCGGCCGTGGAGTTGCGGAGTTGCTGCTTCGATTGAACCCAGAAGGTCGTCAGGTGCTCATTCTCTGCGGGCCAGGCAACAACGGCGGCGATGGTTTCGTTATAGCTCGACATCTGCAAAACATGGGCATCGAGGTCGATCCACTCCTGTTCGGCACAATTGAACAACTTCCACCGGATGCCCGTACGAATGCGATCATTTGGCAGAAGTGCGGTCCGTTGTGGACCGTCCCCGTTGACCGAAGTCTGGACGTGGAAACCCTGCGAATCATCGAGGGCGCTCAAGGTTGGATCGTCGATGCGTTGTTCGGCACGGGACTCAAGCGGGCACTGGGATCGCCATTCGATGAAGTAGTCGCAGCCGTGAATGCCCGCAAGCTGCCCGTGTTGGCGGTTGATCTGCCTTCGGGGCTGGATTGCGACACCGGATCGCCACTTGGTCCCACCATCCGCGCGACCCACACGGCCACATTCGTCACGCACAAGAAAGGCTTCGTGAACCCGGCGTCTTCAGAATGGCTGGGCGCAGTTCATGTGATCGACATCGGTGCCCCGAAGCGACTCGTGGACGAATTCCGGTGCGAGACGATCAGTACTGCACATCCAGAGTAATCAGCGAACTGAAAATATCCGGGCTCTTCGTATTGTCAGCAATCTTTCCATCGGAGAGGCAGATCGAGATTTTTCCATCGCCCTTCATTGTCTTGACATCCAAAACGGCTTCCGCTTCGCCCCCGGCTCCTGTCAACGCCAGTGGGGTCGTCCGAACGCTCACGACCTGACCGGCTTCTTGAAAGAGCAATGTCAGGAAGATTTCCGGCGGCAGTCGCCGTCCAGTTCGCAATTGCCATCGGAACTTGATCCGCAGTGTTCCTTTCACGGCTTTTGCCACTGCGTCTTCTTTCGGGAACAGCCAAATCGCAGTGCCGGCCTTGAAGACCACATTGTCCGACATCACGGATTCCGAGGGGGTCCAATTCTTGCCAGCCACGGGAGCCCCGGCCTCGGGCTTGCCTGGCACCACTGGATCGTTCTTACCCTTCGGCATCACAGGATCGTTCTTCCCACCCGGCTCCAGTGCCGCGAGTTTGCGCTCGACCTCGGCGAGTTTCTTCTCGGCAGCCGTCGCTTTGTCAAAGGCCGCCTTCAAAGCCGGATCCTTCTGCGGCGGCTTTTTCTTGTATTCGTCCAGGCTCAATTCCGCGAAAGCCTTGCCTTCCGCCACAGCTTTCGCCTGCGTTTCCGCATTCTCGGCCCGCTTGGTCAAAGTTGCGATCTCTTCCTTGAGCGGGTTGACCTGCGAACGGCCCATCAGAAAGGCTGCCACGCCGCCACCAATGCCAACCATCGCGAGCACCCCGCCAATGATCAGTGGCAACATCGTCTTGCCACCCGATGCTTTTTCTTTCTTGCGAGTATCGCTTCCGTAACGAGACGACGCCTTGGGTGCTGGTTTCTCCTCGTCGTCGTTCTTGGTCTTGACCTTGGACTCGGTCGGGAAAGCAAACGCGTCCTGCGCCGCGGCAGGTGCGGGCTTGCGTTCCGGTTTTCGATTGGCTTTCTTGGGTGCGGGCTCCACTTCTTCCTCGTCGTCTCGATCGGACTCCAGCTTCCCAGTGGGGAAATCAAACGCGTTGGTCTCCGCTCGTTCGGGTTCGACTCGCCTCTCCGTCGGGGCGCGATCGTCGCGCTGCCTGGATTTTTTCTTGGGTGGCGAAGCCTCGTCCCTGCTGGGGAATTCGAGCTCGCCCGACTCCTCGTCATCGCGCTCACGAGAACGCCGATCGTCCTTGGGGCTCTGCTTCTTGGGGGAAGGTTGCTCGCGGCGACCAGCGGGCGGAGACTCCTCATCAAAGGAGAACTCGTTCTCAGGTGCTTCCTCGGCCTGAGCGATGGCCGGCACGAAGATCGCGTGCCCCTTCGGACAGCGGCCCTTGAGGCCAGCCTTCTCTTCAGGAACCTGGTACGTCTTCCCACACTCGCCGCAGTGAACGCCGATAGACATGTCCGAGTACTCCGCACGAGCCGAGCCAGAGAGTTGGCCGAAGAGTCTCCCGCTTCAAACCAGCTTAGCCGGGTTCCGGCTTGGTACAAGGAGAAAGTGGAAGTGTTGAAAAAGATTGGCGAGCGGCGGGGCGTTAGTTGGTCGATTTTGTGAGTATCGGATTGCCGACGCCGAGTCTCACTTCACCGGCTCCACCGCAAACGTGAATGGATCCGCGATCACCGTCCCCGCACGGGGCAGCGGCGATCGACCTTCGTGCTTCGTGCCTTCGATGCGGAATTCGCCGTCCCATTTGATGAAAAGTTGGTCCTTCTGGCGGATGAGGTAAACCGGCTTTTCGAGTTCGGGAATATGAACATGCACCTTCTCCCCGCTTCCCAGGACGAGCATGTCGGCCATCAGCAACACGCCATCGACGGCCATGGGCAATCGGCGTCCGCCTGAAAGCGACAGGCGTGCCGACAGGCCGCCGGGAACTGGCAACTCAAACTTCATCTGGCACGAGTTGCCGAGCGTGATGCGGTCGCCGTTTTGCAGCACCGCTTTCTCGGCCACGTGTCCATTCAGCGACACGGCCTTGCTCGCTTCGAGCAGGTAGCACTCGCTATCGCGTGTCAGTGCCGCATGAATGCGGGAAACATCGGCGAATAACGGCACATCGACGGGGCCTTCGCCCGTGGCCTGACCAATGGAGATGCGATTGCTGAGGCAAACCAAATACGCCCCGACGCCATCGATCCACAGAAAGAATCGCTTCGGCAACGCGAGTGGGGACTCCGGACTCTCGGTCATCGGGGAGTGAGTAGCCGACACCGTGTCGGAAAGATTGGGCGTCGGCTTGACGGCTTCCGGCTGAAGCACCTGCCAGGCCCGATTGCGGGCTTGTTGGGCTTCCCTGTGACGCGGTGCCACCGCGATAACCTCGTCGGCACAGCGGAGCATTTCTCGCCAGTCCGATCCGGCCGCCGCTTCCTGCAATCGAGGCCAGGACGTGCGGAAGCGATCGTCGCGGACGTTCACCTGCTCTTCGTAACGATCGAGGCCGGTTGTCCGGGCTCCCATTTGGGGCCGAACTCGGGCCAGGGACGGGCGGGCTTGCTCGAACTCACCGCGATCGGAATGATCGATGGCGGATTGCCAGTGACGGGCCGCCTCTTCAAGTGCAGGCAAGGCAGGTGGGTCGGAAGGACGTTCGCGCAGGCGGCCGATGGCTTCCAGGGCTTGCAAGGGCTTGCCCGCCTCCAGCATCGCTCGAATCTCGGCGAGAGCCAGGCGAACCAGGACTTCCTTCAGCTGCGAAACACCCGGATCGACGGGGGTGGCGAGCGGGGAAACGCGATTGAGATCCTTCCACGCCGCCTCGATGTCGTCGTGTCTAAGGGCTCGTTCGGCACGGTCCACGTAGCCCCGAATGACCTCACCACGCAAGGCCCAGGCCTTGCGGTCGCCGACGGCAACCATGGCATCCAGCAAACGATGAGCCTCCTCAGGCCGGCCGTGCTTGAGGGCCTCCCGTGCTTGGTACTTCACCATCCACGCTGGTTCACGCATGGCTCTCTCGTGCCAAAATGATGGATGCGAAATGCAAAATGAAGACACCCAGTAGCACCTTCTCATTTCGCATTTATCATTTTTCGTTTCGCATTACTCCTATTGAACACGCCCCACCCAAAAACACAAGGCGGCCGGGTAGAAGACTTTCGTCATTCCCCCGACCGCCACTGGATTCATGGACCAAGGCGTCGAGATTACTTCCGGCTAATCTCGAGCGTCTTGTCCTTCGAGTCAAGTTCGGCCAAGATCTCCTCGACCGATTTGTTCTCGACGGACGATCGATCGTACTGCTTGGAGAGTGCAAGCTTCTCGCGTTGCACTTCGATGCGTAGCCGGAGCTTGGCGAGCGAGTCCTTCACCTCGGCCATGCGGGTGCCGTCGTTCTGGTATTTGCTCTGCACCTGTTCGATCTTGGCGAGCTTGATGTCGGCTTCCAGCTCGACAACCGCCGCTTCCAGCTCGGACTTCTGCGAAATCAGAGCTTGAAGATGCTGCTCGGCCAGATCGCGGGTCCGTTCGCGAACGGCGAACATCTTCTCGGTGGACTTCAGATCGTTCTCGACGTTCCTGCAGGCGATCACCTGGGCCTGGAGCAATTCCTTGGCCTTGTCGTAGCTAACCTCGCCGCGGCCATCCCACTTGACGAGCTTGGTGGCCGAGGCTTCCTTCATCAGCGCACCACGTTTTTCGACAGCTGTACGAGTTTGCTCAGCAAGAACTCGCTTCTCTTCGGCGCGGGCCTTCAAGAACTTGGCTTCCACTCGCTCTTCGGCGACGGAAGAACGTGCTTTGTCGATATCCTTATCGAGGTTCACAACTTCACTCTTGATGCTGCGGATTTCTTCATCGGCCGAGATCTTGGATGCGAAGTGGTCGTCCACCTTGCACACCTTGGCTCGCAGATAGGTACCAAAACTCGTCTGGGTGAGCACGGCGGCAGTGAGCAGCCCGGCCGCGCCGACGATAGCGATTTTCTTGAACATGAATGATCCTCCGGCGGGGGGTTTATCTCGACGCAGCCGGTTCACAGGTCGGCTTGCGTTCAACAAAAGGGAATTCGTTTGCTGAAAGCGCATATTTTGAATTGGGACCACTTGGGCGAAAGAAATCGAAGGAAATTGCCATGCCTCGCGCCGAGATCGACGACACCTATGCCGAAGCCTTTCGCAGCCTGTATGCGGAAGTCCTTATCACGGCACGAGATCGGCGTTGGCTTACCGAAGCCGTGAACGCGGCAACCGGAAATGCCTCTTCAACGATCTTGTGCGATTGCGAGGCGGGCCTCGATCGCTTCGTGGGTCCCGGAGGCGATGAATCGTTCGCAACCCCCGATGGCCGACCGGGTGCACTTGTTCAGTTTCACCTGCCAAGATTTCGTAAGGATCGCGTCGAGGCTCTCGATCGAGCCTTGCTAGTGCGAGTCAGTCAGAATGTGCTAACTTGCCCGACAACGGCGTGTTTCAATGTTCAAACCGAGAGCGAAACCTTCTTCAAACTGGGCCGTAAGGTCGCGTTCTTCGGCGACGGCCATCAGTTCCGCGATGAGCGATTTGGCCGCAAGGGCTGGGTGGTGCCAATTCTCTCCGGCGAGTTCTTTATCGAACGCCGCGTTGGTTATCGCGATGGCCTGATGGGCGGCAATCTCTGGTTTTTCGGCTCAACCGAGGACGGGGCACTCGAAGCAGCGGATCGCGCAGCAATAGCAGCGTCGCAAACGCCGGGCGTTTGCTTGCCCTTTCCTGGCGGCGTCGCTTCGAGCGGATCGAAAGCCGGCAGCCGTTACAAATTCAGCATTGCCAGCACCTACGCGGAGTTTTGTCCGACACTTCGCGAAAAGCTCGGCGAGAAATCGCGTTTGCCGACCGGCGTAGTTTCGGTGCAAGAGATCATTATCAACGGTCGCGATCTGCCGACGATCGTGCGGGCGACCCAGGCCGCGATAGCGGCAGCGGTCGATACACCAGGCTTGCACAAGATTTCAGCGGGCAACTACGGCGGCAAGTTGGGGAAGAGTTTTGTGTATTTGCACCCAGAGAAGCAGCCAGCATGAACGCTGCGGTTCGTTTAGCGTTCGGGCCAGTGGCTCGAACGGATTGCAGGCGGCGTATTTGTTCGAGCCGTCCGCTCGAACGCTAAACAATCGAGATAAACATGACTCCGCGAATCGCATTCCTCCTCATCGCTGCCACCTCCGCATTCGCCCTCGAACCAATCCCCGACAAGCTTGTCGTCCTCACGTTCGACGATTCGTCCAAGTCGCACTTCACGATCGCTCGACCTCTCCTGAAGAAGCATAAGTTCGGGGCGACGTTCTTCGTGACCGAAGGCTTCGACTTCGTGACTAACAAGAAGGACTACATGTCCTGGGATGAGATCAAGCAACTGCACGACGATGGTTTCGAGATCGGCAACCACACTCGCGACCACAAGGGCGTGACCACAGGCACGATTCGCGAGGTCCCGGAACAACTGAAAGCCATCAACGCCCGTTGCAAGGAGCACGGCATCCCGCAACCGACTAGCTTTGGCTATCCAGGGAATGCCATTGCGAAGGAAGGCCTGCCGGTGCTGAAGGATCTCGGCATCAAGTTCGCCCGTCGCGGCGGCAGCCCGGAGTATCCGTACAAGGATGGCCGGGGCTTCGCGTACGAACCCGGTCTCGATCATCCGTTACTCGTGCCGTCGGCCGGCGATGCTCGTCCCGGCTGGACGCTCGACGATTTGAAAAAAGCCGTCGCACAAGCCAAGCACGGCAAGATCGCGGTCCTGCAATTTCATGGTGTGCCTGACACCGCCCACGATTGGGTTACCACGTCCAGGGAACAGTTCGAGGGTTATCTCAAGTACCTCGCGGATGAGAAGTACACGGTCATCGCCCTGCGCGATTTGGCGAGGTTCGTCGATCCCGAAGTTGCACCCAATGATGCGTGGGGTGTGATTGAAGATCGCAAGAAACTTGTCGAGAAGGGGATCGAGGCCAACAACGGACGTCCAGCCAAGAACGACGAGGACTTGCGAGCCTGGCTTGTCAACATGGCCGCACATCGCTTCTCTCAAGAGGAGATGGCAGCAGCACTCGGCCTCACGAGCGAGCAACTGGGAGCCGAGATCAAACGGCTCAAGATCGTGCTGGGTCGTGTGAATGCCGACGAACTCATGGTGATGCCATACCCCGGCGGCCGGCATCCGCGCATCGGTTTTCGCGACGGCATGATTCGTCCGCAACGTGAAACCAAAGTCAGCGTGTTCCCACCTTGGGCCGATGGCGGCTACGCGGTCGCCGATGTCCCCGAAGCAATTTGGTTTGAGCCCGGCGGCAAACGCGAGTTGCTCTACCTTGCCCATACGCATGTGCCGACGATTTGGGACAGGACAAACGTTCGCCTGGAACCGCTTGAATGGACTCGCAAAACCGACGGAACACTCGTCGTTGAACGAAAGCTGCCAAACAAGGTCACATTCGCCACCTCAGTCCAATCGAACAAGGCCGGCGTTCGCATGGAATTCTCGATCAAGAACGACTCCGCCGAAAAACTCACGGGCCTGAACGTGCAAATGTGCGTGATGCTAAAGGACCTGGCCGGCTTCGATTCGCGAACGAACGAGAACAAAGTGTTGGCGAAACCGTTCGCGGCCTGTCGAGACAAGACCGGCAAGCGCTGGATCATCACAGGCTGGGAGGAATGTGGCCGGGCCTGGGCGAACCCGCCTTGCCCCTGCATTCACAGCGACCCGAAGGTTCCCGACTGTCCGCCAGGAGAGACCAAGAAAGTTCGTGGCTGGCTAAGCTTCTACGAAGGTACGAACATCGAGGCCGAGTTGAAGCGGTTGCAGAAAGTCGCGTTCGAATGAAGCGGGCTCCGGGCCTCCTATTCGCCATTGGCTTCGCTCAACTCGCGCAGGTAATCGACCGCCTCGTCCACGGTGCCGACGGTGACGCCTTGCTCTCGGCCCGCGTTGTCCAGTTCCCGCAACAACATCAAGTCTTCGAAATCGGGCGAGGCCTCCAGCCGGGTTCGCTGGCGATGGCCGAGCGTGCCTGCTTTCAATTCCTGAGCCAGCATATGATTCTCGATCAGAAACTGCGTGCGTTCCGTGATCAGCCCATCTAGAGCTTCGAGTGCTGCTCCGACGTGGTCGAACGGATCGAGGCCCTTACCGATATCGTGAAGTAAAGCTGCTTGCAAGAACTCTTCGTCGTATGGCCGGGCCTCTTTCGCCAGCTTGAAGACTTGAAGCAAATGGTACAGAACATCCCCTTCCGGATGGTACTTGGCCGATTGCTTCACCTTGTCGAGCGGAGTCAGCAAGAGTTGAAACATCTGGTACGGATCGATCTGCTCATCTAGTTCATCAAGCGATTCATCGAGATTCAGGTCCGGGTATTCACGCTCAATGAGTTCTTCCAACTCGCGGATCGACGCCCGCTCGATCGCTTTTCCGGTAATCGAACTCTTGAAGACGAAGTGTGCCTTGTCCTCGGCATACACGGTCAGCTCGAAGTTGAAGCGGTCCTGCACGTGAATGTGCGTGAACACCCGCGATTCCCCGTGCTTGGTCACTTGTTTGCGTTCGACATCGAACTGGTAGCCTTCGTTTTCAAGCAGGCACTCGATCAACTCGACGCCATCGCAGAAGACGTGGATGTCGATATCGGAACCTTTGCGAACGTGGCCGGTCATCACGCTGCCGATCAGCCGGGGCCGAAAGCGCAAGAGAAGCCGCATGAGCTTGAGTGCTTCAAGACGCATGGCCTTCAAGTTGGCGGTGCGTGTTTCGCCTTCGTGAACGCGGGCGAACGACTGGACGAGTTCGCGAATCTCGGAGTTTGACGGGAGGTCGGCGGGTTTGAACTCCCCGCGACAGAGACGTTTGGCGGCCTTGCGTTTGGCAGTGAAGTACTCGGACTCCACACGATCGTACATCAAACGAGCCGCTTCAAAAGCAATGGCATGACGGAGACGTGCATCGGACATTCTGGGATTGCGCTGATATTGGAAGCCCATTTCAAGCAGCGCGGGGCTTGTGCGTGACTGTAGCAGACGGGGGAAGGTTCGGGAAGGTGAAAGAGAGTGGCATAAGATTCCGATCTTGTGCTCTGATTCGACAAGATCGGAATCTCGTCGCCACGAAATTCACTCCTTCCCCAACACCAAATCCATCACCCAACACCCACGCACGTGCGGCCCCTCGCCTCAACAATGGCCGATGATCTGCTCGTCCTCGCAACCCGCATCCATCAACGCATCGGCAAGGATTGGCATTCGCTCGAAGGCTTTGTCTTCGTAGATGCCGCGAGCCACATCGACGACGTCGGATGTTCGCCAACGGGGGTCGAACGAAACGGGGCGGAAGGGATTGGCAGCAATGTCTATCAATCGTTTGGCGTGGGTGAGATATCGCTTGATCGTTTCTTCAATTATCTCCTGTCGCTTTTCCTGAAGTCCCTTGATTCTCGCTAACTCATGCTTTCTCAGCTTCTTTTTTGCTACCGCGTAGCGATTAGTTCGAGCCGATAATTCCTGAATCTCAGTTTGCACTTCTTGAATTGTTCCCGATACGTCGGAGATACTGTACTCGGCATTAAAACAAATACCTGTGCACTCCCAGAGAGCGAAATCCCGGCCTTCAAGAAGGTCTTCTACCAACTCATCGCACCTATGCGGACAATGCTTCTCCCACAGTTCCGTACGAACACGGCTGACGACCTCGCGCGAGACGTGCATCAAGCTGTCTGGAACGACCTGGCCGTCTATTGCGCTTTCGACCGTGTCCAAGACCAGTTCCAGACGTTCCTCGGCGTTCCACGAGTTTCTTGAAGCAAGATGGTCACGGATGCAGGCCACCATGAAGAGCTTGGCTTTGCGGTGGGTTGATCGCCAACCGCAAGCAGTCTCGAGGTAATCAAACATCTGTTCTAAACGGTCTGCAGGATCTAGGCCGGGGTTCTCCACCCAATCATTCTCAATCACTAACCATTTCTCCTCCGTCATCCCCCACCCCCTTCCTCCTTCTTCCTCCGCTTCCACTCCTCCATTCGCTTCTTGATCTCCGCCTCGTAGCCGCGATCGGTGGGTTCGTAGTAGGTCTTGTCTACGCCGAGATAGTCCTGGGCCACGAAGCCCCCTTCGCCGTCGTGGGCGTATTGGTAGCCGACGCCGTGGCCGAATTGCTTGGCTCCCTTGTAGTGGCCATCGCGCAGATGTTTCGGCACCGGGATCGTGCGGCCCCCTTTCACGTCGGCCATCGCGGCACCGATGGCCGTGGTCGCGGCATTCGATTTCGGGGCCGTCGCCAGGTAGATCGTCGCTTGCGACAGGTTCAACGCACACTCGGGCAGGCCGACGAACTCGACGGCGTGCCAGGCGGCCGTCGCCACGCTGAGGGCCTGCGGATCCGCGTTGCCGACGTCTTCGCTGGCGAGAATCACCAGCCGGCGAGCGATGAAGCGCGGATCCTCACCCGCTTCGAGCATTCGTGCCAGCCAGTAGATGGCCGCGTCGGGGTCGCTGCCACGCATGCTCTTGATGAACGCACTCGCCAGGTCGTAGTGCGTGTCGCCGGTCGGATCGAAGTTGAGCAGCTTGCGTTGAATCGAATCTTGAGCGACCTCGAGCGTGTATTCGACCGGATCGTCGAGCGAAGATTTCACGCCGATCTCGAGAGCACTGAGTGCCCGGCGAGCGTCGCCATCGGAAATCTCGGCCAGGAATTCCAGGGCGTCCGGGTGAATGTTCACGGCGATCTCGCCGAGCCCGCGTTCGGTGTCGGCCAAGGCTCGTTGCAGGATCGTCTTGATGTGTTCCTTGGCCAACGGCTCGAACGTGAAGATTTGGCTTCGGCTCAAAAGAGGCGTGTTGATCGAGAAGAACGGGTTCTCGGTCGTCGCCCCGACGAGTATCACCACTCCATCCTCGACATCGGGCAACAGCACATCTTGCTGCGTCTTGTTGAAGCGATGAATCTCGTCGACGAACAGGATGGTCCGTTCGCCGTGCAGTTCCAGATCACGGCGAGCATGTTCCAGCAGTTCGCGGACATCCTTCGTCCCGGCCGCAGTCGCATTCAACACGCGAAATCGGCTCTTGGTGTGATGAGCGATCACCTGGGCGAGGGCGGTCTTACCCGTGCCCGGCGGCCCATAGAAGACCAGCGAACTCAGCCGATCGGCAAGCAACATGCGCCGTAGCAGCTTGCCCGGCCCGACGAAATGCTCCTGGCCGACGAACTCGTCGATGGAACGTGGCCGCATCTTGGCGGCAAGAGGCCGAGCCTTGCGGCGATTGTCGTCGCGGACGTCGTCGAAGATGTCGATGAGGAATTCCCTCACAAGCTCCGTAGTCGCCTCGAACGGCGAAGCCCTTTACAAGATCTTAACCACGGATTTTCACGGATAAGAAACGCCAAAGTTCATTGTAAGCCCAACCCACACCTTGCTACAGTGCGCGAACCTTTCGCGGACTCGCACACGTTCAATACTCTGGCTGAAACTACGCTCGGTGCTGAGGTCGAAGTTTGGCGATGCAGGCGTGGCGCCGTTGAAGGACTTGCGGGAAATGAAGAACCTGGAAGCCGAGATTTCCGTGAAGGCCGCGATGGCCCGGGAAGCGGAGATTCCAGGGCTTCGCAGTCGCCGCTGATCTGCTATTTCTTCTTTTCGATCACCGGCTGCAAGGTCACGATCACCGGCGTTCGCATCGGCGGGATGCGCTCGGTGTTGATTTCGAAAATGAGATTCACAACGTCCTTGGGACTTTCAACCGGCAGGTCGAGCATGGAGTCGGGGAAATTGGCCATGCTGATGAACTCGCCGTTGTTGGCCGTGTAATAGGGCTGAGCCTCGGGCCGCTCGGGGTCCTGGAAGAACTTGCTGCCGGCGAACACCCAATCGTGTGCCATGTCCTTGTTGGTTTTCTTGTCCTTGATCCACTCGCCTGCCATCGCGGTTTTGACTTTGCCCTTTTCACGATAGGTCATCGACACTTTGATCTTCGTACCCGTGGCCGCCGTGTACTTGGGCACAAACTTGACGGGTGAGCCCGGCGTAGCCCCGGCCGCGATCAGTGCAAAGTGAACCTCGCGAGCATCCGCGTCCGAACGCAGGATCGATTCGTGTTCCTTGGTGTTGTTCTTGCACAGCAAGACTTCGAGAGGCCCCTCTCTCAAGCAAACCTCGGCCATCAAATGCACGAGCCTGGTGCCATCTTCCTTCTTCTCGAAGAAAATGGTCTTGCCCTTGTTGAGGGCCTTGAAGTTCTCGGGAATGGGCGGTGCTTCTTCAGGCGGATCTTCCTTACGCTCCTCGAATTCGGGCGGACGTTTTGGAGGCTCGTTCGAAATAATTTCAGGTGGGACGGGAGGAGGAACGGCAGTACTGGGCACAGGAGCGATGGAGCGAGCCCCACCCCGGTATTCTGGCGCCCCGTCCGTAATAGTCATGATGTACGTCGGCGAGGCCGTCTTTTCCGTTAGCCCAGACGGTGTTGTCGCGTCACGCACATCGCAGCCGACCAGGGCCAGCACGGGCAACAAGTAGAGCGTGGATTTCATCATGGCATGGTATCCCAGTCGGCGACGGACATTCAAGCCGATTCTAGAAGCAATCGCGATGCCGTCTCGTTTCATCGCGCAAGTTGTGGCTTCCAGGTCAACGTGCGACCATCCACCTGCCAGTGCAGGTCAATTCTTGCTCATGACAGTCCAAGGCTTTTCCGGAAAACGCGTTTCCATTCGCCCGGAGGCATCTTCTCGATCGCGGTCTTCCAACGTTCGTTCAATTGAGTCGTGTTGGCAGGCTGGTCGGATTTCAGGATGTTTCGAAGTTCCGCGTCCAGGATTGCTGCCAACTCGTGCTGATTTGGAGTCCGCAATCTGACTCGGTAGTTCTGCACAGTCGGTCCGAGGTTCTCCCGCAATGCGGACGTCAGGCGTTCGGTCTCGGTCGCGGAGAAACCGTAAGCGAACCAACGGGGCCGAGCACGATGGTCGAGGTGCGACGTCCTGTACGGCCCGGCACCGATGCCAGGCGAGGCGATCAAATCGAGAGCGGTCCTCTCCGGCATGCCAAGCTCGGCAAGTAAATCCCATGCGGCTTCCGGCGACGAACACGAGGTGGAAACGACGCCGACACGACCACCCCAGCCCAGATACGGCACGCGGTTGATCGACCCCTCCTCCGTAGGCTGCCGCCGATCTTTCGCATCGAAAATCAGCCGCGATCCGGGGAGCGGAGCAACTCCGAGTCGATCCGTCGTTTCCGACCCGAGTTGTCCGAGTTCCTTCAGCGAGAGGATTCCCAGCTTGGCCGCGCCCGACCGAAAAGCCGTTGCCAGATCCGGGGCTGAGCTTCGAAACGGCTGCAGGCTCCGAAACAGTTCCGCAACGTGCCGGAACGCCGGCTTGTCCAGCCGCGGCATTCCGGTTGACGAGTCGAACTGAAAGGCGAAAAAATCCTCACTGATCGTGTTGCCTAGCCGACCGATGGCCAGACGATCGTAACATGCAGCCGCAGCAAAGAATTCCGCGGAAAGACGTTCCGGGTCCTTCGAAAGTGGCGGCAGGCTATTTGGACCGAACTTGCTTGCCGCTTCGAGCATCTCGTCCCACGATGCTGGTGGAGACCTCCCTTCAAAAACGTCCTTGCGATAAACGAGCACCATACCCGCACCAAGCACAGGAAGCGCGTACGTGCCACTACCCCATGCGGTCAGTCGGACCGATTCAATCGGATTCAGATCGCCCCATCGATAGGGATTCGTGGGCAGTTTGATTTCAAGAGGTACCTCCACCAGTTGTTTTGTCTCAGCCCAGCGCGGCATCTCGGCTGGAGAAATCAGGCCGACGTCGGTCGATGCGTTCCACGGGTCCGATGAGACCAGTACCGTGGCACCGGTTCGGCTTGCCCAACCGCGAGTCAGCTGGTGCAAGGTCTCCTCGTCTCCCGGATGACTAGCGGCCAATTTCAGCGTGATTCCACGGAACGGCTGATCGGGAACGGGATCGATCGTGGTCGGGCGTTCAATGCAACTGGCCCCGGCGAGCAAAACGAGGGCGGCGAGCCCGAAAAATGTCGGGCGTAGAAAAATCGAGAGTCGTCGGGCGTAATCTTGTTGCATTGTGGCACTCGGGAAGACTACAATCCACTTTAGATTGGAAAGATTTCGACCATTATAAGGCCCGGAGAGAGATTCTAACTCTTGCCCGTAACTCGCTGATGGCGTCGCTTCCGTGTCTGGAACTCGGCTGGCTCAGACCTGGTTCAAGACAATCCCCTCGACGGGACGCGACTGTACTCAGTGCCAATTTAGAAGGCATTCGGTCGGCAACCAATCCTACGAGGTCGCAACACACATGAAACTGAGCCTAGTTGTCGCCCAAGGCGTTCATACCGGCAAGACAATTCCTGTCACCTCGGCAGATTTTGTCATCGGTCGCGATCCGCAGTGCCAATTGCGCCCGGCCTCCCCGGCCGTCAGCAAGCAACATTGTGGCATCTCCGTTCGCGAAGGCAAAGTCTTCGTACGCGATTGCGGCAGCACGAATGGTACGTTTCTCAACGGCGAACAGATCGCCGGTGAGCGAGAAGCGAAGGCTGGCGATCGCCTGCGCGTTGGACCGCTCGAATTCGACCTTCAGATTGAAGCGACGGTGCCAGCCATTCCCGCCGCTGTCCCGGCCCGCGCGGCGGCTCCAGCACCGGCAAAGCCTGTTGCCGCCAAGAAATCGACGGTCGGCTCCAGTGCCAATGTGGCGGACACAGTTCCCGATGGGGGCACGGTCGTATTGGAGCCGGGAGCATCGCTGGACGATGTGAACCGGGCCGCGACGACAGCCATTGTTGGCACGCCTGGTTCCGGTTTCGAGAACGAGGCCGATCAAGCAGCCGCGATGCTTCTCGGCATGGACGATGGACCGCTGGCGGCGCCGACGCTCGAACAGATGAGTGTTGACGCCACGACGGTCATGGAAGTGCCTGCTCTTGGAGCCAAACCGGGTGAAGCGAAAAAAGAAGAGCCCAAGAAGCACTCCGCGGACAGTTCAAGTGCCGCGGCCGATGCTCTCTCCAAGTACATGCGACGCCCGCGAACCTAAGTTTCCGTCTCGCGCAAAGATTCGACTCTTACAATGGTTCGACTCAAATCGTCGCACGCTGCCCTGGCGTGAGAGCCGCGATCCGTATCGCATCTGGATCAGTGAGGTCATGCTCCAGCAGACGACCGTGGCGGCCGTGATTTCACGGTATCTGCGGTTTCTTGCGGAATTCCCCGACGTTCGAGCACTCGCAAATGCCTCTGAACAAGAGGTGTTGAAGTCGTGGGAAGGCCTGGGCTACTACAACCGGGCTCGCAATCTGCACCGGGCCGCACAAATCCTTGTCGCCAACGAACCAACACTCCCGGACAATCCTGAACTGTGGGCCGAACTACCTGGTGTGGGCCGCTACATCCTCGGGGCCGTGTTGTCCCAGGCTTTCGATAGACGGATGCCGATCGTCGAGGCCAACACCATGCGCCTGCTCTGTCGATTATTCGGCCAAGCGAACGACCCCAAATCTACGCCGGTGAAACACTGGCTCTGGCGGACGGCCGAGCAAATCCTTCCTCACACTCGCGTCGGCGATTTCAATCAGGCCCTCATGGAACTCGGTGCGCTCGTTTGCACGCCTGCTACTCCGACATGCCCAAAGTGCCCGTTGAAAACGACCTGCGTCGCCAATCGGGAGGGCTTGCAGAAGTCGATTCCGCTGCAACGACCCCGGCCCAGCCGTGTCGAAGTTCGCGAGGTCTGCCTCGTTGTTCGGCATCGCGAGCGTTATTTGCTCATGCGTCGGCCCGCCACCGGACGCTGGGCCAACATGTGGGAGTTTCCAAGGACCGAGATGACCGCGGCGGAAACTCAACCGGCCGCAGCAAGCCGTCTGTTGCACTCCCTCGGGATCGACGCAATAATCGGTGACGAGATCGCAAGCATTCCCTACTCCGTCACGCATCATCGCATTCGCATGGTGTGTTTCGAAGTGCGGGCTCTCGTGGCAAAGTTTCGAGCCACCTGCTATGAAGAAGGACGCTGGCTGCGGCCCGATGAACTGCCGAACTACCCCGTCAGTTCGCCCCAACGTAAATTGGCCGCGTATTTGAAATAGAAGAAGACCATGAACAGCCTTACCCGGCCTCGATCCGTGCTGCTTGGCCTAGCCGGATTTCTGCTTTGGCTCACCGGCTGTGACTCCCCGGCCATCGAGGGAAAGAAGATCGGCAACCGTTGTCCGGAAATCGCGGGAACCGACGCGGACGGCAAGTTACATCGCCTGAGCGATCAGCGTGGGAAAGTCGTCTTCGTCAGCTTCTGGGCACCGTGGTGCGCTCCCTGTCGAACGCTGATTCCGCACGAACGCGAACTCGTTGAGTCGAAGTACGCCGGTCGCCCATTCGCGATCGTGGCGATTGCCCTCGATAGCCCCGAAGCCGTACGGGAATTCACCAAGACCACAGCCATGCCCTGGCCGAACATCATTGATGGTCGACGCGGCCCAAAAGCACGCACATGGGACATTGAAGGCATTCCAGCCGGAATCCTGATCGATCATCAGGGAATCATCCGGGGCCTGTGGCTCGAGGGCATCAATCCAAGTGAAGTCGATCGAGCGATCGAAACGGCCATGAAGGCTGCGGAGAAGAATTGATCGGCGCAAACCACACTGTCGGCATGCTCACGCAAAACGACACCTTTTTCGACTATCTCCTTCCGGAGCATCTGATTGCGCAGGAACCGGCCGCGGAACGCGATGGCTCGCGGCTCCTCGTCGTGGATCGAACGACCGGAGACCTTCAACATCGAAAGTTCCGCGATCTCCCGGACTTGCTCTCTCCAGGCGACCTGGTGGTGCTTAACAACACTCGTGTCGTGCCCGCAAGATTGATGGGCCATCGCGAAAAGACGGGAGGGAAGTGGGAGGGGCTGTTTCTTCGGCAGACCACGGAAGGGCTTTGGGAATTGCTTGCCCAGACACGCGGCTCCCCGGAAATCGGTGAGACGATCGTTCTGGATCCCGGACCGCTCAAGCTCACGCTTCGCGGCCGATCGGATGGACACTGGCTCGCTGAGCCTTCGCTTCCGGGCCTTGCGGTCCAACTTCTTGGCCAGGCCGGGCATATCCCGCTTCCGCCGTACATCCGTAAAGGAAAAGAATCCGAGGCCGACCGCGAGCGCTATCAAACCGTGTTCGCCGAACGCGATGGGTCGATTGCCGCACCGACTGCAGGACTGCACTTCACGCCTGGCCTGCTCGAAGAACTGGCGTTGCGGGGAATCGCCACGTCACGGGTAACGCTTCACGTCGGCTTGGGTACGTTTGCGCCAATCAAAACAGCGGACCCAACCCAGCACTCCATGCATGCCGAATGGGGCGAGGTATCCGCAGACACGGTTTCGGCAATTCAGAAATGTCGCGCGAACGGGAGCCGGGTATTCGCGATCGGCACGACGGCGACCCGGGCACTCGAATCAGCAGCCGCTGAGGGTAAACTCGCACCCTGGCAAGGCGAGACCAGGATTTTTATCTACCCGCCCTATCGCTTTCGCGCGATCGACGGGCTGGTAACCAACTTCCATTTGCCACGCACGACCCTGCTGATGCTCGTGTCGGCATTCGCAGGCTCGGATTTGGTTCGACGTGTTTATGAAGAAGCGATTCATCACGAATACCGATTTTTCAGTTACGGGGACGCGATGCTGATTCGATAACGCAACCTTGGACGAATGCACCGTTTAAGTTCGAGCGTCCTTGAAAAGAAATCCGGGCCTTTCCTTGAATAATATTCTTTCCTAGAACGTCTTCGCAGGTACGAGGAGGCAGCACGCGCGTGCAGGTCCTCCCAGGTGGCGTTTGGCTTCGTTTGGCTAGCCGCCTCATCCCACATGTCGATAATGTGTTTTGCACCCAGGAGGATTGGACAATGCGAAGTATTTTGATGGCACTGGCTCTGGTGATCGGCTTCGGCTACATGGCCAACGCCGAGGAAATCAAGTCGGGTCCGACCGAGAAAATTGCCGGCGCGTTCAACGTGAAGGCTTTCACGGGCGAGAAGAAGGGCGATGAGCTCTGCTACGTTTGCAAGTTCGGCGGCGAAGCTCGCCCAGCCGTAGTCCTCATCTTCACCCAGAAGGCGGACGACAATCTCGTCAAGCTCGTCAAGTCGATCGACGCCGTGCAGAAGACGAACGAAAAGCTCGGCACCGTTGTTGTCGGCGTGGGCGGCGTTGAAGGGGCCGACCTCGAGAAGCTCCAGAGCGAACACAAGCTGACCACCGCCCTCACTGTCGCCAGCGACAAGGACGGCCCGAAGGCTTACAAGCTCAACAAGGATGCAGTCGTGACCGTGCTCGTCTACAAGAAGGGTGGCACGATCATCAAGAACTACGCTTTCGCTAGCACGAAGGAAGCTGCTGCCAAGGCCGAAGAAATCGCCAAGTCCGCCAAGTCCGCTTTGGAATAAGCGTTCACTTCGGTGGTAAGGGCAAGGCCCTGGATGGGACCGATGGGACGGAGAGGGCGCATAGCCTTCCCTGTCCCATTAGCCCTGTCCAGGGCTTTCTGGATTTATCGGGCCGCCAATTGCACCAGCACTAACACAAACAAGCCTACACTCACGACCGCATTCACTTGAAAGAATGCCTTATTGACTCGTGACAAATCATCCGGTCGCACCAGCCAGTGCTCGTAAGCGAGCAGAATCCCAACGGCAATCAAGCCGATCAGCCAGATCGACCCAAGCTCGGGCGTCATCAAGTACAACGCGACCAGGAAGCCAATCATTACCGCATGACAGCCTAGCGCGAGGCGAAGGCTTGCCCGCACGCCGAGCCAGGCAGGCACGCTGTGCAACTTCGCTACACGATCAAAATCCACGTCCTGGCAGGCGTAAAGTATGTCGAAGCCGGCCACCCAAAAGAAGACGGCCCCGCCGACGAGTGCAGGCGTCAACAAGTCCGAAAGCCCAAGAATCGCGATCCAGGCGGAGAGAGGGGCCAGCATCAACGATGCCCCGAGCCAGAAGTGTGCCAGGGCTGTGAAGCGTTTGGTGAGTGAGTAGGCACAAATGAACAGCAACACGGGCCCCGAGAGGTACAGGGGCCACCAGTTGGGCTCTTCCCGAAGCACGAATAGCAGCGTCGAAGCCACAAAGCCTGCACTGCATGCAGCCGTGAACAGAATTACGGTCCCAACAGAAAGCGATCCCGCAGGCAGGTGCCGGCCGGCGGTTCGCGGATTCTGGGCATCGATCCTGCGATCCACAAGCCGATTGAAGGCCATCGCGGCCGATCGGGCCAAGATCATGCACGAGAGGATGCCGACAAGATCGACGATCCGAAACGGTTCCCGACTCCAGGCGAGGGCCGCGCTCAGCAAAGCAAACGGCAAAGCAAACAGCGTATGGCTGAAGCGGATCATCTCCAGCAGTCGGCGAATCACCTGAAGCATTGCGGTCCCTGGTTTCTTGCGGGAATCACCGGGCTGTTCCGGGAGAGGACAGTTCTAGAAAATCGCCGCGCAAGAGGAGAACCGCGAATCATCGCGACGAATAACCCCGAGCTGGCACAACATACCAACTCGGAAGGCAAACTCAATCGCAGCATACCTGCCTGAGGAAACTGCTATTGGACCGCGTTCCCGGCTGCGGAAAAATGGCTATTATGAATCACTCCATTCGCGAACCCGGTTCTCGGCTCGAATGGACCCCCGGCGAGGCATCCATGCATCCCGATCCGCATCGTCTGCCATCGACCGACGACGATTCGGAATTCTCTGTCGATTTAACCGCGATCAGCACCGCGACGCAGGTACTCTCGAATACGGCACCACCTTTGTTGCCGGCCCGTCCATCTCGTCATCCAGGCGATCCCATACTGGGAACCAAGCTCGGCCAGTATCTGCTCATCCGCGAACTTGGCTCCGGTGGAATGGGGGTCATTTACGAAGCGGAGGACCAGTGGTTGAACCGTCGAGTCGCGCTCAAAGTCTTACGCTCGGACTTGCCTTCCGAGCATATCGAACGCAAGCGATTTCTTCGCGAAGCCCGGGCGATGGCCGCCATTCAACACGAAAATGTTTGCACCATCTACCAGGTAGGCGAGGCCGACGGGCGTCCCTACATGGCCATGCAATTCCTCGTCGACGAGACCCTAGATTCCCGTCTGGTACGCGAGCATCGTCTCACGACCGCTGAGGCCGCCCGTATTGGTCACGAGATTGCGGCCGGGTTGTATGCCGCTCACTCCAAGGGATTCGTTCATCGAGATGTGAAACCCGCCAACGTTTGGCTCCAAAGAGGAAGCGGCAAGGTCAAGCTGCTCGATTTCGGCCTGGCACTGGCCCGCGACAATGTCAAGCTCACGAACTCCGGCTTCGTAATCGGCACGCCGGCATTCATGTCGCCCGAACAAGCACGAGGCGAACCGCTCGATGGCCGTAGCGACTTATTTAGCCTGGGGATTGTGCTCTATCTGGCAACAGCCGGCGACCGACCGTTCGCTGGCGTAACCGCGATGGCCGTCATGCGGAACCTCGAGTTGCATTCACATTCACGCGTGAATGTGAAACGCGCGGATGTCCCGGCCGCATTGTCGAACCTGATTATGGAGTTGTTAGCGAAGGACCCGAAGGATCGCCCGTCCTCGGCCGACATTGTTGCGACCCGACTGGCTCGGCTCACACACTTGCCCGTGGCACCGCCAGCGGCCCCCGCCGGCCCGCCCGCACCGACTTTACCACGAAGCCCGGGCTGGGAGACGCCGCCGCGGAATCCGCATCCCAGACCGGCCCGCCCGTTCATCCGGGTCCTGTTCCTGTTGGCGGTTGCCTCCTTCGTCTTCGCACTCTACTGGCACTTCCACGTAACCAACTACGGGAAGATTATCATCGATCCGGAACTGTACGAAGCCGAGGTCGATATCCACCATCACGGCCAGCTCCAGTTCTCTTCCGTGAAAGACCGCGAATTCGAGGTGCGACCCGGCTCGTACGACCTGATACTCGTGAAGCCAAAATACGGGTATAAGCTCACGCAATCGATTGTCAAAGTCGAGCGAGGGAGCAAGGGAACAATTGGCGTCATTCGCGATCTCCACGCCCCATGAAAATCGTCATCCACCCGCCGATCGATGATGCGCGACTGGCGCGCCTCCGGGCCGCCGCCGGAGTTGCCACACTGCGCAACGCGGCCGATGAGGCCGAGGCAATTCGAGAGACACTGGATGCGGATGCTTTTCTTGGCAAGATGACGCCGGCCATTCTCGCTTCCTCCACACGGCTCCGCTGGGTGCAATCGTTCACGGCCAGTTTGGAACACTACATGTTCCCGACCCTCGTCGAGCATCCGTGCATCCTCACCAATATGCGTGGCTTGTTTTCAGACGTGATTGCCGACCAGGTCATGGGCTACGTGATTTGCTTCGCGCGCAATCTTCATCTCTACATTCGCAACCAACTCGAACGAAAATGGGAACCGGTCGGCGGCGAGGGAGGCCGGGTCAGCTTTGCGGCTGGACCGGGCCAGGTCAACCCGATCGATCGATCGCATCGCCAACTCTCGGATCAAACTCTTGGCATCATCGGACTGGGAGCCATCGGTGCCGAGATCGCACGCCGAGCACACGCGTTCAAAATGCGAATCGTCGCCATCGACGAGAAGCGAACGGATTGCCCGCCGGAAGTCGAATGGCTACGGTCTCCTCTCGATTTGCCGGAACTGTTATCCGAAAGTGATTACGTGGTGATCGCCGCCCCGCATACTCCTGCCACGGCCGGCATGTTCGGGAGCGAGCAATTCCGCCAGATGAAACAATCGGGGTATCTCATCAACATCGGCCGCGGAGCGATTGTCGATCTATCGGCACTCAGCATTGCACTGCGAAACGGTCAACTCGCCGGGGCAGCACTGGATGTGTTTCAAACCGAGCCTCTCCCCGTCGATCATGAACTGTGGACATTCGCGAATGTCATTCTGACGCCGCACGTCGCCGGCTACTCCCCTCGAATTGCTGAGCGACATTTGGGGGTGTTGCTCGAAAACGTCCACCGTTTTGTGAACGATGCGGAGTTGATAAACATCGTGGACAAGCACGCGTGGTACTGAACGATTTGCACGCGTAACAAATTCCTGGTAGAATTGCGGTACTTCCAGAATAGGACTTGCCATGCATTTCCACCCGCACGCTTTCACTTCGCTTCGCCCGTTGGTTCGCGAAGGCCTGTCCCTGCCCAGCCGACGAAACCTGCTGAAAGCAGGCCTCGCTGGAGTCGCGGGACTTTCGCTGCCCGGATTGCTGCGTGCCCAAGCACAAGACGCCACGACCGCGAAGCGGGGCAAGAGTCTTATCATCTTGTGGATGACTGGCGGACCCAGTCACATCGATACCTGGGACCCGAAACCGGACCGGCCACCCGAGAATCGCGGGCCGTTCGGCGTCATCAACACCAAGCTGCCAGGCGTGATTATCTGCGAGCATCTGCCGAAGATGGCCGCGATGATGGACCGCTTCACTCTGATCCGCTCCGTCGATTCTGCCGGAAGCAACCACGGGCCGAACCGCGTGATCCAGTCCGGCTATCGCGATGCGGAGCCACGTGAAAATCGGGCTGCCGATCGTCGGCCAGCCATCGGCAGCATCGTCGCCAAACACCATGGGCCGAATCACCCATCGATGCCCGCTTATGCGACGTTCATGAAAGCGAGAGGCCACGTGGCCTTTGCCGGGGACGCGGGCAAAGCGTACGACCCCTTCGTGCTCAACCAGGCCGTTTCCGGATTGCCGGTGCTCGATCTCGTCGGTGGCGACAGCGGCACAAAGTCCGAGGCTCGAATGTTCCAGTTCGCGCGCGGAGTGGGCTACGACCGCATCGACGAACGACGGGGCCTGCTCCATGAATTCGACCGGGTCCGCACGAATGTCGATCGTGGCGAGTCGATGGCCGTCATGGATCGCTATGGCCAGCAGGCCGTCGATATGCTGCTCGGTCGTCGCATGCAAAACGCGCTCGATCTATCGAACGAAAGCGAAGCGGTCCGTCTGCGTTACGGCACGCATCTCTGGTGTCAGCAGGCTCTACTGGCGCGACGCATGGTCGAAGCCGGCTCGGCGTTCATCACGCTCGATCTGAGCTATCACACGGCATCCGGAACGTGGGACACGCACGGGGATAACATTCCCCCCTACGGCGGCATCATGAAAGGGCTCAAGCCGCTGTTGCCGTTGTTCGATCATCTCATCACGACTTTGATCGACGATCTCGATCAACGCGGCTTGCTCGACGACTGCCTGGTTCTCGCCATGGGTGAATTCGGCCGCACGCCACAAATGGCAACTCAAGGCAGTACCGATGGCCGCAATCACTGGCCGCCGGTCATGTCGATGGCCGTAGCCGGGGGCGGCTTCCGGCACGGGCAAGTGATCGGCTCCACGGAACGCGACGGCGGGCGACCGAAAGAACGCCCGGTCACTCCAGGCGATCTCGCAGCGACGATCTACCACCACTTCGGCGTGCCACAAGACACGGTCTACGTCGATCCTACCGGGCGACCAATTCCCGTGGTTCAAGAGGACGGCAAGCCGATTGCGGAGATGGTATAACGTCTCGATGCATATCTACGTGATTCTCCGCCTGCCCGAACGCAAACGATAAGGCGAGATTCCGATGAAATCTGAATCGACCCTCGCGATCGAGTCTCGTGGCCTGTCGCGGACCTTCGGCGACTTTCGGGCCCAATGGGGCCGGCAAATCCACGTCGATCAAGATGCTGACGGGGTTGCTCGCTCCCTCCGCAGGCTCGATTCACGTCCTTGGCCACGACATGCTCGTTCCGGCCGAGGCACTCGAAGCCAAGAAGCACATCGGCGTGATTGCCAAGAATCTTTCGCTGTTCGACAACTTGACCGCACGCGAATACCTCACCTTCGTCGGCCGCATGTATTTGCTTCCAAGAGACACGGATCGTGCTCGCTCCGAAGAACTGCTCCTTTTACTCGGCCTCGCGAACGAGGAGAAAAAACTCGCGCTCGAGTATTCGCACGGCATGAAGAAAAAGCTCGCGCTTGCCGCGGCACTTCTGCCGAACCCCGATCTGCTCTTTCTCGACGAGCCATTCGAAGGCGTGGATGCGATCACCTCGCGGGTTATTCGCGATCTGTTGGCCGGCTTCGTCGCGCGGGACTCCACCGTGTTTCTCACATCGCAAGTTCTCGAGATCGTCGAACGACTTTGCACGCACGTGGGGATCATCGTGAAGGGGGCTCTCGTCGAACAGACCTCGATGGCCGACCTTCGTCAGGGGGATACGCTGGAGAATCGCTTCATCCAGAAGGCCGGGTCCGACGCCGTTGCTGCTCCCACCATTAGCTGGCTCGAGGCCGCCTCCCAGGGAACCGCGAACACTTTCGAGCCTTCGTTTGGCCCCGCTGGCGGCTCCGCGTGAACCAGTTCCGCAAGGGCGGAGCACTCAACTTCATCTTCTTCGTCTTCATCGCCGTGTGTTCCGTGATCTCGGCCATCGGGCTCGCGATTACTGGCTTCTTCTTCGGCTGGTTGGCCCTGCCAGAGGCGGACGAGCAAGTGCGGCTGTTCGTGTGGGACGGAATCGTTGCCGCGATCATGTTCTTCTGGATGATCGGACTGCTGGCCGATCTTCAGCGCTCCGAAAGTCTGTCCCTCGATAAGTTCCTGCACCTGCCAGTTTCGCTCTCCGGGGCGTTCCTGATCAACTATTTCAGCTCTTTTTTCAGTGTCACCCTGATGGTGTTCGTACCAGGGATGGTCGGGCTCATCCTCGGTCAATCGATCGCACACGGGCCCCGGACGTTGCTCGCCTTGCCCTTGCTGCTCGCAGCCGTTTTCGCACTCACAGCCGTCACCTACCATTTTCAATGCTGGCTGGCCACGTTGATGGCGAATCCACGTCGGAAGAGTACCGTGGTCATCCTGGTGACGGCAGGCTTCATTTTCATGGCCCAGTTGCCGCAACTCGTGAACATCATGCGGCCACACAAATTTGATCACGCCACCTCGATGCTCGAAATTGAAGAACACGCACAATTGACCAATCAGCTCGTGTCGCAGAAAATCTCGCAACCCGAGTATCAGAAACAGCAGGCCGATCTGCAAAAGCGGCAGCAGGAACGCCGCGATGCAACCACGAAGAGTAGCCTGGAAAACGCGGGTGCCACCGCTCGATTTTTGAGTGCCCTCTTTCCCCCAGGTTGGCTGGCGCTTGGCTCCGCAGACTTGACCGAAGGCCGCGTGTTGTGGGCGCTGGTCGGCACACTCGGCCTTAGTCTCATCGGGTCGGCCAGTTTGAATCGGGCTTACCGCACGACCATTCGACTCTACACCGGGCATTACAACTCGAAGGAACGCAAGGTTGTTTCACCACTGGCCGTGAAGGCACCCCTCTCGAACAAGCCCCGTTTGCTCGAATGGCAATTGCCTCGCGTTTCCGAGCAAGTGTCGGCCGTGGCCGTGGCGGCATTCCGCTCGCTCACGCGGGCCCCGGAAGCCAAGATGGCTCTGCTCGCTCCGATCGTCATGGCCATCGCCTTCGGTGGCATCATTCTGTCCACGGACGAGTCGCCACCACGCGCCATGCGGCCAATCATCGTGTTCGGGGTAAGCTCGATGATCTTGCTCATTTCGGGAGTGCAGTTGATCGGCAATCAGTTTGGCTACGATCGCACGGGATTCCGTGCCTATGTGCTCTCGCCGATTCCTCGAAAGGACATTCTGATTGGCAAGAACCTTGCCGCTGCCCCGCTGACGGTTGGCCTCGGGCTTATGGGCATCGCACTGGTCGGTGGATTCTTCCCCATGCGCATCGATCATTACCCGACCGCGATTGCGCAATTGCTGGCAAGTTATCTATTTTTCTGCCTGCTCGTAAACGTACTCTCCATGTTTGCACCGATGGCCATGGCGGCCGGGTCCATTAAGGCGTCCAATGTGAAGTTCGGCCCCGTCATGCTGCAACTGGTTTTCCTGATGTTCATTCCACTCGCGTTACCCCCGGCCGCTTTGCCCATCGGTATCGAAGCCCTGCTCGAACAGACTGATGTCGTCAGCGGCGTACCAATTTCATTGCCGCTTTCGCTCGTGGTGCTGGCCCTCGCCTTGCTCCTCTACCGTGCAATGATCCGCGTCGAAGAAGAGTGGCTCTTGCTTCGAGAGAAAAAGATTCTCGAGGTGGTCACCAGCAAAACCGATTAATGCTCACTTCGCACGCCAACGAGTCTTGCGGCGACGCTTCCACGACCGCTTATCCTCGCCGCGAGAATGCGAGCGATCGCGCCCTTCGATCCCAGCATGAAGTTGATGGCTAATCTTGACGGGCACGTCGCCCACGCCAAACGCACCATCCGAGAATTGCTTGCTCAGCTTGTCGCGGTTGCTCATCGTGTGTGTCCCCGGGGGCCAGGGAGGGACACAATGGCCGTTAGATTGGTTCGCGAGCCATCCCCTTCTTACAGCTGCGGCCCGCCTGCGTCGAAGGCCATGCCTTTAATGGGAATTGTAAATCGGCGTGGCGTGGGCGAGTTTGTCAGCAGTATCACGCTGCTATTTTCTGGAAGTGGACCGAGCAGAAAGCTTTTCGGAACTGTGATACGGAGCCGCCACTGTTTGCGGCCATCGACTGGTGCAAGGGGCTCTAATTTGACCTTCAAATAGTTCGGGCTGATCTCTTTTTCTAACAGTGTGAGATCCAGGCCCGGACGGTCGGCACTCAAGACAAGGTCGCGCGATTTGTCTTGATCGGACGGAATGCTATTGCCCAGATCGACCTTGCCGGTCTCGGCACCCGTGAGGATCGTCACATCGCCCAATACTCGGCCTCTCAAGGTCATCCGCATCGAGCCGGCATTGACGCCCGAAACTATGAGCTTGTGTTCCAACACTCCCAGGTCGAGCTGGTGGAACTGTTTCTTCCCATCGACCATGCTTTCCGTGCGCTCGCGGACCGTCACGACCACCTTGTACAGACTCCTCAATCGCGTGACGGAGTTCTCCTTGCTCCTGGAAAACTCCTCGAAGCTAGCGGACTCTGCCGCAGTGGCCGGGATCACGTCGGACACGGTGATACAGGGATCCGCCTTGGCCGTGGTGATCTGATAGAGGAAGTAAGTTCGCGTCGAGGAGGCCAGGAATAATTCCTGCTGGACCTGGCCGTTCTCTCTCAATTCGCCGAGATGAATGTCGTGCGCAGGGCCCCAGACTTTCGGACTTTCGCGACGAAGTATATCGAAGGCTGGCACGACGATGGTGTTGGCTTTCAGTGGGGTATGGTCCGGCGTGCCATTCGGCAGGTTGGCGAAGAGTTCAGCCGCGATGGTCTTTCCGCCGGGCTCTCCCTTCCCGGTCCAGGCCAAGCGCACGAGGCCGAACTGTGGGCCACGCGATTCATTGGCCGCGGGGATGGTTTGTTCGAATACCTCGGTCCCGGTGTTCAATGGCTTCCAGGTGAGCTTGGCTTTCAGCACCATGGCATGGACGATGGCCGAGGCCGGCCCGGGAGCGGCGCTCAGGGGACCACTCGCCAGTGCCGACATAGCCGCATATTCCTTGTAGACCTCGGGTGGCACCACCGCCAACTCCACCCCGGCACACTGGCAGTTCGTTCGCGGCACGCGCACGGAGACCGGCTCCGCGTTTCGATTTTGGCACCAGAACTCGTAATGTCCGGGAGATCCGACCTCGATGTTGGCGTCCCAATAGAAGAGATGCCGCAAGCCCGAAGGTACGTCTTTCATCTCCCCGGATGGCGGAATGGGAACGGGCGTGACAATGATAGTCGAAAACTTCAGTGGCAACGCTGAGACAGCGGCACCACCTTTCGGGACGCCTCCACCATCGTTTGACGGCGAGTCGTCCGAACTGTACATGCCGATAAACGTGATGCCGAAGACAATCCCGACGACGAGCAGGACGGGCAAACCGATGCGGGTGAACGATCTCATGGAATTTCGGAAGTTAGTGGTTTTGCCGGCCTCGTTATCAATTCATGATACGCCACGCCCAATCGCCGGGTTCACTCCTTCTTCTTTGCGGGCAACGGCTTTCCTTCCGCGTCGATTGGACCGGCCGCGACCAACACCAGTTTTTCCGGGTCGAGGTATTTCTTCGCGACGGCACGAACCTCTTCCGGCGTAACGGATTCGATGGCTTTGCGATAGTCCTGCAGATAATCCAGGCCAAGTTTGTAGCGGTCGATCGCCAGCAGCATGTCCGCCGCTTCGCCGCAGGTGGTGATGCTGAAAGCCTGAATACCCATCAGATATTTCTTCACATCTTCCACTTCTTCCTTCGAGGGAACCTCCTCGCGGATGCGCTTGATCTCCTTGAGAAAGCCGGCTTTCACTTCCTGGAATTTGTCCGGAAACGTGCCGATCGCGGCCGTGAATGTGCCAGGCTCTTCGCCGGCATTGCCGGTGATCTTTGCGGAGACCGAGTAGGCCAAGCCCTGCCGATCGCGGAGCGTGGACGAGAGTCGATCCGTAAACCCGGTACCGGTGCCCAGGATGTAATCCATCACGAGCAACTTGTAGTAATCGGGGTTCGTCCGGGTAATGCCGATGTGACCGAGATAAACGGTCAACTGGGCCGCGGCCGGTTCGCTAATCACCAACTGCGAAGATTGCGGTACCGGCGGAGCTTTCCGTTCCGGCAGCGCGAGGAATTTTGTTTTCCATTCCGCCGTCCGCTTCTTGATGCCCTCCACGATCTTCTCGGAATCGAAGTCGCCGGCGATGGCCACGACCGTGTTATTGGGAACGAACACCTTGCGATGAAATTTCTTTACGTCGGCGCGAGTGAGTTTCTTGATGACACTGCTTTTGGCAGCAGGCCGGCCGAATGGATGTTGGCCGTAAATGGCGGCCTTGAATGCTCGCATGGCTCGCTGGTCGGCTTGCTGCTCTTCCTCGGCCAATTGGGAGAGTAGCTGATCGCGTTTCGACTCCAAATCGTCCTTGTGGAACTCCGGGTTCATCAGGCAATCGAACAGCAAGTCCAGGCCCAATTCCAAATCGTCGGAGAGCACTTTCAAACTGCCGCCGGCCGCACCCATGCTGAGTGCGCCGCCGGAATCTTCGATTGCCAACGCGATCTGCGGGCCCGTTCGAGTGGTCGTGCCTTCTTCGAGCAAAGGCCCCATGAGGGATGCGATGCCCACTTGATCGGCGGGCTCGTGCAGTTTCACCCGGGCCACGTTCGCTTCGACCACGACAATTGGCAAGCGGTGATTTTCGAGCAGCAGGAGCTTCAGGCCGTTCTCAAGAACGACGGACTTCGCGTCTTTCAGATCGAAGTTGGCACCGGATTTCTTCGGCACGTCGCGATCGAGTTGACGCATCTTCGGTTTCGGATTCTCCCCCGCACCCGCGGCACCTTCCTTGGGAATCGATTCAATGAGAACCGGCTGCTGCTCAATCAGGAACTTCTTGGCCACGCGTCGAACGTCGTCCTTCGTCACCTGGATGAGCTTGGGCAGGTAGCCGCGTACGAAGTTCATGTCGTTGGCCACGACGCCGCGAGCGATCGTGTCGGCCAATTCGTGAACGTCCTCGTGGGAAAAAATGTGGGCGGCGGCCATGGCTCGACGCACTCGCTTCAGTTCGGCTTCGGTCGGACCCGCCTCGGCCAGTTTCTTGATCTCCGCGAAGATGGCTTCCTCGACCTGCTTCATTTCCGAGGCCTTGAAGAGTTCGGCCTGGATTGAGAACCAGCCGGGATATCGGCCCGAAGTATTGGCGGCCTGAATGAGAGTTGCCGTTCCGTCCGTTTCGATCAACCGCTTGTGCAGCCGGCTGGTTTTGCCGTTGGTCAGGATCGCGGCCAACACATCGAGCGGGACCGCGTCGGCGTTCCTCTCGTCAACCGTGTTGAAGCCGAACAACAATCGCGGCGTTGGGAACTTCGAGTCAAACTTCTTCCGAACGGTTTCCTCGCGTGGCTTGTGAACCGGCACTGGCCTACGTGCGGGAAGCACTCCCTTCGGGATTGGCCCGAATAGCTTTTGAATTGTTTCCCAGGCATCCTTCTCGTCGAACCCACCGGCAATGACCAGCACTGCATTATTCGGGTGATACCAGCGATCGTAATGCTTTTTGATGATCTCTGCGGTCACGTCGCGAACGTGGGCCTTCTCGCCGATCACCGGATGTCCATAGGGGGCCGTCTCGCCATAGAGAAGCGGCAGCAGCACCTTCATTTCCAGGTCCCACGGCTGGTCCTCGTACATGTCCAGTTCGGAAATGACCGCCCCTTTCTCTTGCTCGAACTCGTGCTTGGTGTCGATGCGAAGATTGCGCATCCGGTCGGCTTCGATTTCGAGAGCGGTCTTCCAGCGATCGGCAGCAAAGTCGAACTCGAAGACGGTAACGTCCTCGGACGTATTCGCGTTATTCTGCCCACCATTGCGTTGGGTCATGCGATCGATGTCGCCCGGAACGAGCTTTTCCGTCCCCTTGAACATGAGATGTTCGAGATAATGCGACAGCCCAGTGTGTGCGAGTTCCTCGTCCGCCGAGCCGACGTTGTAGGCCACCAGCGTGGACACCACCGGCGAGCCGGGAATGGGTTTCAAAAACACCCGCAGTCCATTCGGCAACGTTTCTTGTCGAACGCCCTCGTAAAGGGCGAGTGCCGTCTGGACGATCTTCTCGTCGCCACTTTTGGGAAGAACCGAGTTCTTCGGCTCACCTGCGCGGACGGAGAGAGCAAAGTAAGCGAGTGCGATGAAGGCGAGTCGGGAATACATGGCGAGCTCCTTCGCGAAAAAGTCCGAATAAAACAGAATCAGTTTACCAAGAAAGCCGATTACCCGAAAGTAGCCCTCTCGCTCCGCGAGAGGGGGGCGAACTTGCCAAATGGTCGATAACTTCGATGTTCGCGGGTTCGTGCCCCCCTCTCGCGGAGCGAGAGGGCTACCTTGCATCTTGATGCTGGCATGTGCCAGCTCTTCTATCAATGGAATAATTCGGGGAGGCCAAATGTTAAGAGCAGTTTCGAAATTCGGCCCGGATTTTCCAAACTAGTCAGCAACGTGAGAAACCGCTTGTGAACTGAAAGTGAAGCCGATCGCGGGATTGAACGAGTGAATGCTGGGTTGACGACTCGGCCAGTAAGAATTTTTCACCACGGAGCACACGGATAAAACAAAAGCATGGCCCCTAGTCTTATCCGTGTGATCCGTGGTAGCAACTCTTTGAAAACTCGGGCCTTACCGGCCTGCCAGCCGATCGCTTGCTGTTCGGGCATATGGCCAGCCTTCATTCGGCAACTGGCCAATTCGATCGTGGTCGATCTTGCCCATGAGTTCCTTGTGGACGTGCTCGATGTTGTCCTTGATCTCCTTCGCGTCTTTGCCAGTCCATTCCTTGTACCACGGCATGTCGATTGATGCCGTGATCGCGGCCAAATCCTTCTTCGCGTCGATTCCCTTCTTGATCTGCTCACGCATATCGACGAAATAGCGTTTCTGTTTTGCAAGCAGTTCCTTGCCGGTGATCGGTCCGTGGCCGGGACAGACGAGCTTCACGTCGAACTTCTCCATCTTTTCGAGACACTTGATCCACGAGCCGCTGTTCGAATGGCCCATATAGTTGAAGGCCCCGTTCACGCAGGCGTCGCCGGTGCAGAGGATCTTGTGCTTCGGCAGATAGGCCACCACGTCGCCGCTCGTGTGCGAGTGGCCAAGCTGGTAGAACTCGACGCGTTGCGTGCCGTCGTCGAGTTCAAACTTCTCGTCGAACGATTCATCGACCAGCTTGAGTTCGCTGTCCTTCACATCCTTGCGATCCTTGGATGCATTCGCCCAGGCCATCGGACCGCCGGTCTTGAGCAGGCGTTCGCAGTTCTTGGAGCTAATGATCTTGGCGCCGGCCTTCGCCCACACCGCGTTGCCATAGGCATGGTCGCCATGATGGTGCGTGTCCAGCACATACTTGATCGGCTTGTCGGTCGTCTTCTTGATGGCCGCGAGCACATCGCCGGCTTCCTTCGGGAAGTTTGCATCAATCACGACGACGTAGTCCTTGAATACGATCCACGTGTGATTACTGCCGCCGAATGGAATGCTCTTGTCGGTGGCGCTGATCGACGAATAGCGGAAGAAGACGCCAGGAGCGATTTCCTTCACCTCGTCGAACTTCAATTCCGGTGGCTTCTCCTCCACCGGCTTACCGTCCGGTTTCGCGAGTGCGATGAGAATGAAGACGCCGGTCGCAAAAATGCCCGCCAGTAGCTTCGGCAATGTGCGCATGAGATAGTCTCGAAGGGGTGAAGGCTTGGAGAAAGGGTAGTCGTTGGGAAGGTGAAAGGCGAGAGGATACATTGTTCAGCTTTCCCTAGCGCACTCTGGCGAGTGCGGCAACTCAGAGTCGGCGTTGACCGAAGCGCGTTCCATATGCGATGATCCACGTTGACCGTCAGGGAGGACGAGCGACGATGACTGATCGGCCACGCCATTTTCTTGCCTGGATGCCTTATCTGTGGTCGCGCGTCCTGTTTCCAGGGACGCAAACCGCCTCGACTACGCTTCGGCTTCCCTCGTTGCTCCTGCTGATCGTCCTGCCGGCCTTGTTGCTCTACCCGACGCTTCAATTCCGTCTTCTTGATCCGGACGAGGGGCGATACGCTCAGATCCCCCGCGAGATGCTTGCAAAAGGCGACTGGGTCGTGCCGCATTTGCAAGGCCAGCCCTATCTGGATAAGCCGCCCTTGCTGTACTGGCTGGTGATGTTGAGCTACTCGATTTTCGGTGTCTCGGAAGCGCCGGCCCGGCTCATCCCAGCGATGGCAGTCCATGCAACTATCCTCGTGGTGTACTTGCTTGGCAGGCGCAGTCTGGGTGAACGGTCCGCGTTTTGGGGTGCATTGTTCCTGAGCATCGCACCCGGCTTCGCCGGCATGGGCCGTATCCTGCTGATGGATGGCCTGCTCACGTTCTGGATCACACTGGCACTATTCGCGACCTATGAAGCTATTCGCGGCGAACGCTTTCTCGCGCGCTGGTGGTATCTCGCGGCAATCGCGGCCGGGCTTGGTGTGCTGACCAAGGGGCCGATTCCGCTCTTGTTGGTTGTTCCACCGATCTGGCTGGTTCGGCGACTCTCGGGGCATGCCGTACCGATTGGCCTCAAGCACCTGGCCGGCTTCCTCGCCGTCATCGCGGCCGTGAATCTTCCGTGGTACACGGCCGTCTTCATGCGCGAGCCGATCTTCCTGAAGTACTTCTTCTGGGAACACAACATCCTGCGCTTCATCAAGCCGTTCGATCATTTGCAACCAGTCTGGTACTACATGCCGATCGTGCTCGGGGGATTGCTGCCCGGCACGCTGCTGCTGTACGCTTACGCTCGCTACTTGATGAGCGGCGACACGGAAAAAGCTGGATCGCGGACGCCGGCCCAGGGTTTCTTCCTCATGGCGGGCCTGTGGTGCGTCTTCTTCTTCTCGATGTCCGGCTGCAAGCTGCCAACTTACATCCTGCCGGCCTTTCCGTGCCTTTGTCTCGCTCTGGGTGACTTTGTTGCTCGAACCAAGTGGAACAATGCCGTCGTCACACGAACGGGTGTAGGTGGCATGGCCGCACTTCTCGCCTTCGGATTCTACTTTGCCATCCCGTGGTATGCGGAACTGCGTTCGCCGATGGGCATTCCGGAAATCGCGAGCAAGTTGCACGATGCGAAAAAGGAGCCGATGTTCTGCTTCCCTCGCAACGTCGATTCGGTTGCCTTCTACACCGGCCGCGATGATCTCAAGAGTTGCCGAACGAAAGTTTCACAGGAACTTGTCGAAGAGTTGATCCTCCACGATCGGTCGGTGGTGTTGTTCACTCATCGCCATTCGCTTGAGACATTCAAGCAAGTGCTGCCGCCGCAGTTGAAAGTCACGGAGGAAACGGCCGTCAAGCACGCGGGGACCGGTGCGAAAATCCTCGACGATCTCGTTGGCGATGGGCCATGGGGCCTCTGTCATGTGGCTGTAATTGAACGCGTTCCACAGAAACGGCCCCCTCAAACGAAACGCAAATTGGCTTATCGCGGCGAAGAGTGACGCACGAACCCGACGCGTCGGGTTCGTGCAAAATCAGCCACTCTCCTCTGCGAGAAAAATAAACAACGTCCTATACTGGCTTGACAACCTCCGTCGCACCCTGGAGATTCATCGTGTTCCGACTTCCCTGGCTTGCAGCCTGTTTGGTCGCTGTGATCGTTGGCTCATCTTTGCCGGCCAAGGAACCCTTGCCGGCTCTCATTTACGTCAAGGTTCCCGCTGATGCCAAGCTCGCGGTCGATGGCGTGCCAGTCCGCCAAACCGGGCCGGAACGCCGGCTGATCACGCCGCCGTTCCCCCTCGGCGCGAAGGCTGAGTACACGCTTACGCTCTCGTTCGTGAAAGACGGCAAAACGGTCCGCTTGGAACGCGTGATCACCGTCGAGGGTGGCAAGACCACTCGGGTTGATCTCACCAAGGATGAACCCAAGGTAGTTGCACCGAAGAAGGAAGAGCCCAAGAAGGCAGTCCGGCTGGACGTGCCCTACGTCCCAACACCGAACAAGGTGGTCGAGGAGATGCTCAAGTTGGCCGGCGCCAAGGAAGGTGATGTCGTTTACGATCTCGGATGTGGCGACGGCCGGATTGTCATCACGGCCGTGAAGAGCTTCAAGGCCAAGCGGGGTGTCGGCGTGGAGTTGGCCCCGGAGCGAGTCAAGCTTTCCAAGGAAAACGCGGAGAAGGCAGGGGTATCTGGGAAAGTCGAAATTCGCGAGGGCGACGTGCTCAAGCTCACGGACCTTTCCGAAGCAACGGTCGTGACGCTCTACCTGCTCCCCGAGGTGAACCTGAAGCTCAAGCCGATTTTGCTGAAGACGCTCAAGCCGGGAGCCCGCATCGTTTCGCACGACTTCGACATGGGCGACGGATGGAAGCCGGAAAAGGAACTCACGGTCAAGGACGAAGAAGGCCGCGAACATGGGCTATTTCTCTGGGTCATCCCCGATCCGAAGAAGCCGGAAGCCAAGAAGAATGACGCGCCCAAGAAAGAGGAACCGAAAAAGGTTGAGCCCAAGAAGGAACCCAAAAAAGAGGATGTGAAGCCCGCCCCGAAAAAAGAGGAGCCGACCATCAAGGTTCCCTACGTCCCCACGCCACACGCGGTGGTTGACGAGATGCTGAAGCTCGGTGGAGTGAAAGCAGGGGACGTGGTCTACGATCTCGGCTGTGGCGACGGCCGAATCGTCATCACGGCCGTGAAGAGCTTCAAGGCCAAGCGGGGTGTCGGCGTGGATCTCGATCCCGAACGAATCAAGGAGTCCAAGCAGGGTGCCAAGGACGCGAAGGTCGAGGACAAGGTCGAGTTTCGCCAGGGGGACGTGCTGAAGATCGAGAGCGTGGCCGACGCGACAGTCGTGATGCTCTACATGTTCCCCGAGGTCAACGAAAGATTGCAGCCGATGTTGCAGAAGACGCTCAAGCCCGGCTCGCGGGTCGTCTCACACGATTTCCTGATGCGCGACGATTGGAAGCCCGAAAAGCAAATCACGATCAAAGATGCCACCGGGCAGGAGCATACTTTGTTCTTGTGGACGATCCCGGCAGCGAAGAAGTGAGGAGTTAAGAAGTCATGGTTCTTTCGACACTTCTCGCTCAACGTGACAGGGTTCGGACAACTTGACCCCGGAGGGGTCGCAGAGATTAGCCGGTGGTCGAGCGTAAGCGAGACCACCGGCAGCCCTCATTCCCGACCTACCGACCCCGAAGGGGTCGCAGAACGTCGCGATGACCAAATCGTCAATCGTCCCGTGAATCGGCGTTCTACGACCCCTTCGGGGTCGGTGCGCTTCACTCGCTTTCCGGTGGTCTCGCTGGCGCTCGACCACCGGCTAATGTTTGCGACCCCTCCGGGGTCAAGACAGCGAAAGCCTGTCGCCTAGAGCGAGCATTGTCGTTATTTCCTCACTCCTCACTCCCTACTTGCATGCCAACCAAATACGACGCCATCATCATCGGCGGTGGGCACAACGGACTCACAACCGCGGCCTACCTTGCCAAGGCAGGCCGCAAGGTGCTGGTCCTCGAACGCCGCGAGTTAATCGGCGGGGCATGCGTGACCGAAGAGTTGTGGCCGGGTTACAAGGTTTCCACGGCCGCGTATGTGAATAGCTTGCTACGACCCGAGATCATTCGCGATCTGGAGTTGAAGAAATACGGCCTCGAGATGTTGCCGCGAAGCCCGTCTTCTTTCACGCCGTATCCGGATGGCCGGTACTTGATGATGGGCCCCGACAAGGAGATGACCCATCGCGAGATCGCCAAGTTTTCGAAGAAGGATGCCGAGGCTTATCCCAAGTACGAGGACATGCTGACACGAGTGGCGGACTTCCTCGAGCCGCTGCTGGAAAAGACGCCCCCCGATCCGTTTGGCGGCTTGCTCGACAGCATCAAGCTCGGGCAGATCGGCTTGAAGTTCCGCAAGCTCGGTCGGCACGTGGCAACGGAAGCCATCGAGATTCTGACCGGTGCAGCCCGGCCGATTCTGGATCGCTGGTTCGAGTCGGACCAACTCAAATCGACAATTGCCACGGACGCGGTCATCGGGGCCTTTGCTCCGCCATCGCATCCGGGCACGGCCTATGTGCTGTTCCATCACGTCATGGGCGAGTGCAACGGCGTCCGCGGCGTCTGGGGCTACGTGCGTGGCGGCATGGGCATGGTCTCGAACAGTATCGCTTCGTCCGCGAAGGCACACGGTGCCGAGATTCGCGTCAACTCACCCGTGGCCAAGATCATCACACGAGATGGCCGAGCGACCGGCGTGGCTCTAGTGGACGGCACCGAGTTTCACGCTTCCCAAATCGCTTCCTGTGCCGACGCCAATGTCACGTTTCTGAAATTGATGGACCCGAAAGAGCTGCCAGGCGAATTCGTCACGGCCATCAAACGTATCGACTACAGCTCGGCAACGGTGAAGATCAACGTGGCCATCAGCGAACCACCTCGCTTCAAGTGCCTGCCCACCGATGGCGTCGGCCTACAGCATCATGGCACGATGCACATCTGCCCGGACATGGACTACATCGAACGAGCTTACGACGACGCGAAGTATGGTCGCTGGTCTCGCGATCCGATGCTCGAATGCACGATGGCGACAGCCCTCGACAGCACGCTTGCTCCGGCGGGCAAGCACATTTTGAGCATGTTTATCCAGTACGCCCCTTATGCCCTGAAGGACGCCAACTGGGACACGGAGCGCGACAAGTTTGCCGACCGCTGTTTCGATGTGTTGAACGAGTACGCCCCGAACTTCAAGAGTTCGGTCATCGATCGCCAGGTGCTCACACCAGCCGACATGGAACGAGTCTATGGCCTGACTGGCGGCAACATCATGCAAGGCACGATGTCCATGTCGAGCATGTTCTCAATGAGGCCCGTGGCCGGGTATGCGAACTATCGCACACCCGTGAAGGGACTGTTCCTGTGCGGAGCAGCCGCCCATCCCGGCGGCGGCGTGATGGGTGCGTGTGGTAGAAATGCGGCGCGGGAGATGTTGCGAGGCTAACGGAATTATTCAGCAAGCGGTCGAGAACGACACATTCCACACTAACCCGAAGCGTCAGCGAGGGAAGGAATTGTGGCCCTCGCTTACGCTTCGGGTTAGTGTCAGTTCGGACCGCGGGCACATCCTATGGGTTACTACTCCGCCTTCAGCCACCGGCACAGCGTCTCCACGTTCTTCACAAGAGTCTCCGATTTCACCACGCCTTCTTTCGGCGTCACTTTCTTGCCATCAGGCGAGCGTACGGTACCGGACTCGGTCCAGGCACCCTCCGCATTTTGTGCCTTGATGATTTTGAGGACGGTCGCGTCCAGGTCCTTCGTGCGTTTGCTGACCCGTACCTTCCGCAAATCGTCTGGCTTGGTATCCAGCAGCCGTTGATACTCGCGTTCGATGTTGTCGAGGCGGGAAGCAAACGTGAAGCCGTAGTGCGTTGGCACGTCGTCCTTGTCGTAGGTGATCTTGTAATCCTTCGTGAAGTAGAGCGGCTTGTTCGTGTTGAGTTCGTAGAAACGAGCGAGCTTCTTCTCGGGCAGTTCGCACTTCTTGAGGTAGGCCAGTGCTTTCGGAATCGGCTCCAAGTGGACCTTATTGCCAGTCTCGCGATAGAGTTTGAGCAGAGTTTCGAGAGTATCTTGCGATTCCAGGCCAGTAATGGCTGGCGGCTCAAACTTGCGATCCCAGACCGGCTGCATGTCGCGGTTGTATTGTTGTGCCCACGCCGGTTGAGGATCGGGTAGCTGAGCGAGGGCCAGAAATTTACCACCCCGCTCGGCGGCCTCCTGGTACTTCTTTTCTCCGTAGATTCGGTGCGCCAGCGACATCGTGGCAATGGCGTTCTGCGTGATGCGATCGTTCAGCATGTAGCAGCCCGTAAAATCCTTGGTCCAGGTTCGCGACCAGGCGTCCGGAATCGAGGCGGCTTTCACCGGATAATGCTTCGCGTCCGGCGGTTCCGTGGGGAAGCGGTCGTAATTGTGCGACCAGGCCCCGACCGGATATTGAGCGTTCTGAAGCGACGCGAGTGCGTACTCAACCGCCTCGTGAATTGGTTTGTCGCCGAACTTGAGTTTCTCATCCATCCGCATCAAGAAACGCAAGGCAGCAGGCGTAGTGTCGTCGTCGACGACGGTGATGTTCCCTTTCAGTTGCCGTTTCTTCCAGATGTCCCAGCCGCCGGGAAATGGGGTCTTCGCGGTTTGGCTGCCGCCATCGCGATAGGTAAACTCCCTGCGCTTGGCCGGATCGAACTCGATACGGTAGTTCCAGCCACCCGAGAGGAGCTGGCCTTTGACCAACGCCATCGCACACGCTTGAGCCTGCTTCAGATGAATCGGATTGCCCGATGCTTCGTAGGCATCCAGAAATGCCATACCAACGCTCGGCGTACCTGGCGGTTGAACCCAAATCGTGCCGGGACCACAAACACCTTCGCCCTCTCGAAACTTGCCATCCACGCTGGAAACCCAGGCGTAGCCGCCATGATCGGCAATGCGATTGTGAAAATACGTAGTTGCCTTGCTTAGAGCGGCAAGCACTTCGTCCCGCGAAGTATCTTCGGCCCGAGCGAAGCCAGCGACTATCACAGAGACGGCGAGCGTAAGTAGCCAATCCGGACGCATGCGAAAGCTCACAGCATGGAGGAGAAGCCATTGTAAGAGTCTGTCCGGAAAGTTGGGTTTCGGGAGGGCAAGGCTCGCCGAGCCTGATTCTGCCGTGGTTGGCAGCTCGGCCAGTGCCTCGCCCTCCCCTTTCCGGATCGCCCCCAAAGATATGCCATCCCGTGGCCGAGTCGAATGCCTCGTCAGGGGTCGGGATCCTCAAAGCCAGGCTGGAAAAATCTGGCGGTCGCTTGACCGCTGGTCGGGGTTAAATCAATAGCTCCGCTTCTGAGGATGGCACAACTTGACAACCGGTGTATAATTACCGGTATACATTCTCTTTCTGGCCCAGTCGAAGGAACCGACATGATTCGTCGTTCCAAATTCGGCCTTCCGATCATCCGCTTCCGCACGTACTTACGTGTTGAGTTGTTGGAGGGCCGCGACGTTCCTAGTTCGAGTGTATCCCCCCTCGAAACCGGCGACGTTCAAGCCACGGTCCTTGCGGGCGAAGATACGTGGTTCTCCCTGAATAATTCGGCAAATTCGCGCGTTGATGCCAATACCACCGAGTCTCCCTTTGCGGGTGTCGGCAGCATCCTGGTGACAACCAACCGAACTTCGTTCATCGGTACGGCAACTGCAATTGGACCTCGCCATGTCCTGACGGCGGCTCACGTCGTGGATTTGAATAACGACGGCAAAGTCAACCAACGCGACAATGCGACCGGGACCTATTTCGTCTTGAACTTTGGCGAGGACCAGTCGCATCGAATCGCGATTGAGAAATTCGATATCCACCCGAATTTCACGGGCTTCAATCGGCCTGCCGTCAACGATGATCTTGCAATTCTGACTCTGTCCGAAGACCTTCCCAAAGGTGTGCCGATCTACCCGATCGCCGACTTCGATCTGTTTGCAGGCAACCTGATCACACTGGTTGGCTACGGCCGATCGGGCGATGGGGTAAAAGGCTACGACACCAGCGCGAGCCTCACGGTGAAGCGGTCCGGGGCGAATGTCGTGGACGCATTTTACATTCAGGACGACAAGAATCTTCCAGCGGTGAACGAGGTCTTCCGCTTCGATTACGATAGCTCGATCGGCTCGGGACCACTGGGAGGCTCAGGGGTTTTCAACGAGACTCAGTTAGGCCAGGGGGACTCGGGAGGGCCTAGCTTCATCCACACGGGCAGCGGGTTCACGATTGTCGGGGTGAACACCTTCATTCAAGGGGCCAAGGCTCCGAAGTATGGCTCAATGGGCGGCGGCATGAACGTTTTTGCCTACCGTGACTTCATCAACTCGATTATCCATCCGGACACCACCCCCGACGATTCGAGTGGCTTGCGGATGGCTCCTACCCCCCCGTCTTTCCCTCTGATTCCCGGATCAAACGCGGGCACGAAACCGGAAAAAGGCATTCGGGTCGGTGCCCGGGCCATCAGTGCGGAATTCGCATTTTCAGATTGGGACTCGGCAGATTCAACCGGTGGAAGTGCGACGCTATTAGGAGCAGACGCGTTCCACTTGACTCGGAACACGGATCTAAAACTCGACACCTTCACGACTCTCACGCCAACTCGTTCAATCGAGTCCGATTCTCTTAGTCTCGATCCGCTCTTGGCTGGGCTCGATGCTTGGGAAGGGTATTCGTCCGTTTCACTCGATGCAGGATTGCTGGCTTTCGCCGGCGGCGAAGTCCTGTCCGTCGAATAGCCGACTCCCACCGGTCTTCCACCCAGCTGACTGTCTTTTTCATCTGATTTATAGCCGGTCGTAGCAACTCTGCAGGAAATTTCCCGCTTATAGGCAATTTGAGCAGCTTGGATAAGAGAATTGCGCCTTGCCAACCCGATAAGACTGGTAAAATACACAACTCGTGGTGACTCGCTTTCTTTCTCACTCCTCGCAACCAGCCAAGCGTGAGCAACTCGCCACGATTGTTTCAATTCGATCCGTTCTTCGCTACGAGGGCAGACTCACGTGTCCATTCTCCAAAACGCGCGAATGCTGGCAAGAAAAACCCTTCGCTCGGCGAGGACGAAAACGCCGGCTCGTCGAAGCAAGTTGCGGGTAGAAACCCTCGAACACCGAGTCACCCCAACCGGGCTCTACATCGGCGACTTCGTTTGGGAAGATCTCAATGGCAACGGCCTGCAAGACCTAGGTGAACCGGGTATCGATGGCGTGACCGTGAATCTCCTCGGTGCAGGTCCGGATGGAAACTTCGGTACGGGCGACGACATTGCAGACAGCACGATCACTGCCGGTGGTGGCCTGTACTCATTCACGCTTCTCGAGCCTGGATCGTATCAACTGACCTTTGTCGCGCCAGTGGGCTTTACGATCACCGCCCCAGATCAAGGAGCCGACGATGCAATCGATAGCGATGCCGACCCTCTCACGGGGATCACGGCCGTCACGATACTCGGGATCGGTGAACTCGATAATACCTGGGACACGGGCATGTTCCGGCCGGTCACGATCGGCGACTTCGTGTGGGAAGATCTCAATGGTAACGGGATCCAGGACGGCGAACCGGGCGTTGGGAACGTAACGGTCAATCTCCTCGGCGCTGGACCGGACGGGACGTTTGGCACGGCCGACGACATCATCGATTCCGTCGTCACCGATGGCATCGGCGGATATTTGTTCACGGGACTCGCCCCCGGTCAGTTCCGCGTTACCTTTGTTGCACCCGCTGGCTTCACGATCACCGCTCCCGATCAGGGGGCCTTCGATGCGCTGGACAGCGATGCGAACCCGGCGACCGGGCAAACGGCCACGTTTGCTGTGCCGTCGAACACGAACGATGTGGATTGGGATGCCGGCATCTTCCAGCCGGCTTCGGTCGGCGATCGCCTGTGGTACGATGCCGACGGCGATGGCGTGCAAGACGTCGGCGAATTGGGTATCAACGGCGCGACGGTAATCCTGGATTACGCAGGACCAGACGGCGTGTTCGGCACGGGGGACGATCAAATCGCCCTCGCGAATGAACCGACCGTAACCGATGGCAACTACTTGTTCGACAATCTCGCTCCGGGAAATTACCGGGTCCGCGTTGATTCGGCCTCGTTGCCGAACGGCCTGACCGATCCGACGTTCGATCTCGATCTGATTGCCACGCCGAACGTCGCGAGCTTCGCGCTCAGTTCGAACGCGGACCGCACGGACGTGGATTTCGGCTATCGCGGCACGGCCTCCCTGGGTGATCGCGTCTGGTACGATGTCGACAGCGATGGCGTGCAAGACGGTCTCGAAACCGGTCTGAACGGCGTCACCGTCCAACTCACCTGGGCCGGTCAGGATGGAACGATCGGCACAGCGGACGATTTCGTGACCTCGCAGCTTGCGGCAGGTGGGGGCAATTATCTGTTCGACGATCTGCCATCCGGCAACTTCCGCGTGAATGTGCTCAATGGGGTACCCCCAACCTATAGCCCGACGTTTGATCTCGATGGCATTGCCACTCCGAACGTGGTTTCGACTACGCTGGCCCTCGCCCAAGCTCGCACGGACGTGGATTTCGGCTACTCGGATCGCGGTTCGATTTCCGGCTTTGTCTATCTCGATCTCGACAACGATGGGGTTCGCGATCCCGGCGAGAATGCGATCGCACAAGTCGACATTCTCCTGACCGGTACGGACATCCATAACAATCCCGTGGTCATAGCGACCACGAGTTCCACGACCGGCTCCTACACGTTCCCGAATCTACTAGCGGGCACGTATACTGTTCGGGAACTTCAGCCGACTCTTCTCGACGGCAAGGAGACGGTTGGCACACCGGCACTGGGTGGCACGCTCACCAACGACAAGTTCACGAACCTCGTTCTTCCGGCCGCTACGAATGCGGTGAATTACAACTTCGGCGAATTACCGTTGACCACGAAGATTCGTGGCTATGTCTACCGGGATAAAGACAACGACGGCATCAAGGACCCCGGCGAACCCGGAATCGGCGGCGTGGTGGTGTATTTGCGTGGTGTCGACGACCTGGGTGCAACCGTCCAGAAATCCGTCGTGACCGATTCGCAAGGCCGGTATGCGTTTTTGCAACTGCGGCCCGGAACCTACAGGCTTGTGGAAGGCCACCCGATCGGGTACTTGGATGGCAAGGACACTCTCGGCAGCTTGTCGGGCCTGGGCGGGAACGATGTCTTCAAAGGTATAATCATCAAGCCAGCGGATCAGGGCCTGAACTACAACTTCGGCGAGCGCAAGGCACCCGCCAAAGTCGTGCTCTCGAATCGCCTTTTCGTCTCAACGCCGCGTGCCACGGGATTGGTTTCTGCACTGCCTCCAGGCAGCGGCAGGAAAATCGTCAATCTGCCGGGCACTGGTGATGGGCTGATTGTACTTTGATGTGCCACGAGATTAGCTGGGGTTTCCCCACTGCGTCCCTTCGCTGACGCTTCAGGCTCCGCTTCAATGATGTAAGCCGGAGCCTGAAGCGTCAGCGAGGGCGAGAGAGAGCAACCGAGATCTGGGCTGAGCCTCACGTCAGGCTCTTCGGCCCAAATGCCTCCGGTAACAAATCGCGAACGCTCGTCCTGAAAATTTCCGTGCCATCGC
>SIAJ01000023.1 GCA_009691845.1 Gemmataceae bacterium | reverse complement strand
CCTCGACCTGCGAAGCCGTGAGAAAACCGCTCCGGAATGCGGCTAGAAATACGGGATCAAGCGTCGTGGTCGATGATTCCATTCGCCGAAGAGACTACCAAACTCCGCTAGAATCCGCCAAGACCAGTTCAGGAGGCTGAAGGGTTACGAAGAAACCACGGCGCTGGCTGCCGTATTGGTTGGCCGGTGGGGGGTTGTTGATCATTCTGTTGACGACGTGGTGGCTGCGCAGAGCACGGAGGGTACGCCTGGAGGAGAAATTGCCATGACCCGAATCCCGCGTCGCTGTGGATTCACACTGCTCGAGTTTCTCGTGGTGATCGCGATCATCGGCATGCTCATGTGGCTGTTGCTCTCCGCCGTCCAACAGGTCCGCGGCCGGGCGTTGCAGACGAAATGTTCCCACCAGCTTCGGCAGGTTGGTCTGGCGCTCCATCAATTCCACGACACCAATCATCAGTTTCCCAAAGGGCATCATCTGTCGTCCGATGTCGAAGGCCGGCCGTATTCCGGATGGACCATTTCGGTGCTGCCGTATCTCGAACAGGATCGGCTCCATGCCGACGCTTTGTCCGACTATCGGGCCGCGCCGTATCCCTTTCAGCCACCCCATCGGCATCTATCGACAGTGGTTCAACATTTTGTCTGTCCAGCGGATGCTCGTGCTCGCCAGGCGCAAACTGCCACGAAAAGTAAACTGCTGGTGGCATTCACCAGCTATCTGGGTGTTTCGGGCCGAGACTATTCGTCGCGGGACGGGATCCTGTTTCAGAATTCCTCAACTACGATCACCAGTGTCTTTGACGGTACAAGCAACACGCTACTATTGGGCGAACGGCCACCAAGCCACGACTATCAGTTCGGCTGGTGGTATGCCGGTGTCGGCCAAAAGGGGACAGGTTCGGCCGATCTAATCTTGGGCGTTCGCGAACAGAATCTACAGCCGATCATTTCGGGTTCCACATGCGGAGCGGGGGCCTACTCGTTCCGCCCGTCGCGATTCAACGATCCCTGCGGAATGTTTCACTTCTGGTCGCCACATACCGGAGGTGCCAATTTCGCACTGGCGGACGGTTCGGTGCGGTATATTGGCTATGGAGCGGCCCCGTTGCTCCCTGAATTGGCCTCACGGGCCGGCGGCGAAGCCACGTCCCTTCCCTAATGCGGAGTTTCCGTAATGAACCGGATCATTGCCATTTGCGGACTTGTCATCGGGTTCGGGGTCATCGGATACGCCGTGTTAATCTTCACGACGGACACGGCGCAAGCGCCGAAGGTCGAACCTGCCGCGATCGTTGTCGAGGGGGCGGACATCGGTGAAATCCCAATTGGCGGCATGGTTCCGGTTCACATCCGCATTCACAACAACTCCAACGTCGCCATTCGCTTCATCGGCGGTCCAAACGGTTGTCAACCGGGCGGATGCATGAATACCACCGGCACTTGTCCGCTGACCATTGATGCCAACTCCGTCGCGGAAATCCCCTTGGATGTTCGCGCGTCGATTCTTGGATCGTTTCAACTGGAGGTGTGCGTGTACCTTGAGGTGGCGGGGGCTGCTGTGTATAGAACGGTGAATCTCACTGGCTATGCGGTTCCGGCCGCAGAGAATGAGGCGGTTTTCGCAAAACCCTGATCGTCGCCTTACACGTTCCCTGTAATCGCGGCCTTCACAGCATTCGCTAACACCACGTCCTGAGTTTCAAACACCGTCCGCAAATCTAAGAGCACAAGCCCCTCTTGCACTCGAGCCAGAACGGCCGGGGTGCCGCTGCGTAATCTCTCCGAAATCTTTTCCTCACTGAACGTTTTCGAAGAAAACGCCACCAATACGGTCGGCAACGGCAGATCGGGCAACGAGCCGCCGCCGACGAAGGCGGAGTCTTCACGAACCTCGACGTGTTCAATCCCTGCTAACTCTCGCAACTTTCCGGCCAACGCCTCGGCACGCGGTCGCAATTGTTCGGGCGTGACTGAGAGCATCTTCAGGATCGGTATTTGTTCTATCACGCTCTCCGGATTCTGATAAAGCCGCAGCGTGGCTTCCAGGGCCGCGAGGCTCATCTTGTCGAGCCGGAATGCTCGCATGAGCGGGTCGCGTTCGATCTTCGCGACGAGTTCCTTCTTGCCAACTATGAGGCCCGCTTGAGGACCGCCCAGCAGTTTGTCGCCGCTGAAGAGCACGAGATCGGCCCCGGTCTTCAAGCTCTCGCCAATCACGGGGTCGCCGGGCAAACCGAATTTCGCGAAGTCGAACAGGGCCCCGCTGCCGGCATCGTCGATCACGGGCAGATTGTGCTTGCGGCCGAGCGCGACGAGTTCTTCCAGGCTGGTGGAGTGTGTGAAGCCGCTGATGCGATAATTGCTGTGATGTACTCGCATCAACAGGGCAGTATTCGGGCCGATTGCTTTCTCGTAATCGCCGATGCGGGTGATGTTCGTTGAGCCGACTTCTCGCAGCGTCGCACCCGAAACGCCCATGATTTCCGGGATTCGAAAGCTGCCGCCAATCTCCACGAGTTGGCCCCGCGAGACGATCACTTCCTTCCCGGCCGCGAGTGCCCTTAACACGAGCACGGTGGCGGCCGCACAGTTGTTCACGGCCGTGGCCGACTCGCAGCCGAGTAGCGGACAAAGAACCTCGCGGATCGGATCCTGTCGGCTCGAACGCTTGCCGGTCTTCAGGTCGAGTTCAAGATTCAGGTAGCCGCGAGCGGCATCGAAGGCCGCTTTCGCCGCACTCTCGGCGATCGGCGAACGGCCAAGGTTCGTGTGCAGGACGATGCCTGTCGCGTTGATAACGGGCCGCAACAGGTTCCTTGAATTCGTTTCAAGCCGCTCCGCGATCCGGATCGCGATTTGTTCGGGCTGCAAAACGCCATCCAAGGATTCGCCTGCTTTAAGTAGGGCCCGCAGGCTTTCGAGTTCAATGCGCACGGCACCAGTCACGGCCTCCTGGCCATGTGTAGCTCCCAATGTACGAACGGCGTCCAATGCTAGAATCGCCGTCACGGGCGGCAAATTGCGAAAGGGGTTGTGGGACATAGTGGGAATTGTAGCTGATTTTGTTCCCCCTCTCCGTTTCGGAGAGGGGGTTAGGGGAAAGGTCTGGCGGTCGGGCGAGCCGAAAACCTATCCCCCCGGCCCCCTCTCCGAAACGGAGAGGGGGAGAACATCCTAGAATAACTCACCTCAAACAAGTGCTCTTTGACTTCCGGAGACGAGATGGACGAGTTGCAGCGGACCGATCCTGATGTGTGGCAAGCGATTCAGGCCGAGCGTAATCGACAGCAAGCAGGCTTGGAAATGATTGCCAGCGAAAATTACACCAGCCCGGCCGTGATGCTGGCTCAGGGTTCGGTGCTCACGAACAAATATGCCGAGGGTTATCCGGGCAAACGCTATTACGGCGGCTGTGAACACGTCGATACCGTCGAGAGGTTGGCCATCGAGCGTTTGTTAAAGCTCTTTGGCGGCGAGCGGGCGAACGTTCAACCGCACTCTGGAGCGCAGGCGAACACGGCCGTGTTCTTCGCAGCACTCAAGCCAGGCGATACGTTCCTGGGTCTCGACCTCGCTCATGGCGGGCATCTCACGCACGGCATGAAGATCAGCATTTCCGGCAAGTACTTCAATGCGATCGCGTACGGCGTCACCCCGGACACGCACCGGATCGACTACGACAACCTCGCGAAACTGGCCCGCGAGCACAAGCCGAAATTGATCGTTGCCGGTGCCAGCGCCTATCCTCGCGAGATCGATTTCCCAAAATTCGGCGAGATCGCTAAGGAAGTTGGGGCATTGTTGATGGTGGACATGGCCCACATCGCGGGACTCGTTGCGGCCAAGCGGCATTCGGATCCGGTGCCCCATTCCGATTTTGTGACGTCCACCACGCACAAGACCCTGCGTGGCCCGCGTGGTGGAGCGATCATCTGCAAGGAAGCCTGGGGCCAGAAGATCAATTCGGCCGTGTTTCCCGGCTTGCAAGGCGGCCCCCTGATGCACGTCATCGCGGCAAAGGCCGTGGCCTTTCACGAGGCATTGCAGCCGGAGTATCACCAACACATTGATCAGGTGATCACAAACGCAAAGGTGCTGGCCGAGGAATTGCAACGAGCCGGCTTTCGTATCGTTTCGGGCGGGACCGACAATCACCTGATGCTCGTCGATGTCTGGTCGAAAGGCGTGACTGGCAAGATCGCCGAGCACGCGCTCGACGCCGCGGGCATTACGGTCAACAAGAACATGATCCCCTACGATACGCGTCAGCCGATGGACCCTTCCGGCATCCGCATCGGCACGCCGGCTTTGACGTCGCGAGGCATGAAGGCAAGCGAAATGCTCTCGGTCGCGAAGTGGATCACGCAGGTGCTGGAACAACCGGATGATCCTGCGACGACTCGCCGAATTCGCGGCGAGGTTCAGAGCCTTTGCCAGCAGTTCCCGGCACCGGCAGTGTGAGCTGGTGAGGTCCATTCACGGAGTAGTATGAGCGGCAATCGTACGTTTGTCTTCCTCGGCTGTGGAACGTCGGTCGGCGTGCCGATGATTGGCTGCGATTGCCCGGTCTGCCGGTCGGAGAACCCGAAGAATCACCGCTATCGGTCGTCCGCTCTCGTGCAAACTCCGGCCGGCAACATCCTGATCGACACGGGACCCGAACTGCGATTGCAACTCCTGCGTGAGCGCGTGCATCTCGTGAATGCCGTGCTCTTCACGCACTACCACGTCGATCATTTGTACGGCCTCGATGACCTGCGCGTGGTCGCCAAGTACTTGAACGATTCGATCCCGCTGTATTGTTCCGAGGAGGTCGAAGGGGTCATTCGCAAGACCTTTTCGTACGCGTTCACGGACGAAGAGGCCCCGATTGGCTTCGTGCCGAAGCTGCGTTTTCAACGCATTTCGTCTAAGGCATTCGAACTGCTGGAAGAAACCATCACGCCAATTCCGCTTCAACACAGCGTGTTCAATGTCTTTGGCTTCCGCATCGGCGATCTGGCGTATTGCACGGATGTGAATCTGATTCCCGATACCAGTTGGTCGTTGCTCGAAGGCGTTCGCATTCTAATTATCGATGCACTACGATACAAGTCCCATCCTGCCCATATGGGTTTGTACGATGCACTGGAAGTAATCGAGCGCATCAACCCGGAACGTGCGTATTTGACACACATGTCGCACGAGTTCGATTACGAAACGCTCCCTGCATCGTTGCCGGGCGGGGTTCACATGGCTTACGACGGGTTGCGGATTCGGTTTTGATCGTAGTCGGCACACCCCGTGTGCCGTTTGGTAATCGCACCAGAATCATGAAAAGAGAATTTCGATCCGCCAAGTCGGCACACGGAGTGTGCCGACTACTATTGGAAGAAACCCCATGAACGACATCCCTCCCGCGCTCCTGAAGAAGGTTCGAGCGCATCGCCAAGAGCACGTGCTTCTCGGCTGGGAGAAGTTTGATGCGCGTCGGCGGGGTGATCTGATTCGGCAACTCGAAGCCATCGACCTCGACGAAATTGCTCGGCTTTATTCCGATCGCGACCATCCTTCCGGCGTGCCGACTGCCGACCGGCTAACGCCGATTCCCACGGAAAAAACGAGCGAGGTCGATGCCTCGACGATCGCACTAGGGCGCGAATCACTTGCAAAGGGCGAACTTGCCGTGCTACTGGTCGCGGGTGGCCAGGGAACCCGCCTCGGCTTCGATCACCCGAAAGGCATGTTTCCGATCGGGCCCGTTTCGAACAAAACTCTCTTCGAGATTCACACGGATAAAGTGTTCGCGCTCGTTCGGCGTTACGGAAAGCCGGTGCCGTTCCTGGTAATGACCTCGCCTGCCACGCACGATGAAACCGAGGAGTACTTTCGAGAGAAGCAGTATTTCGGGCTGGGTCGCGAGAATGTGATCTTCTTTCAGCAAGGCACGATGCCGGCCGTGGACCTGGCCACGGGGCAGTTGTTGCTCGAAGCTGTGGGTGTGTTGTTCACCAGCCCGAACGGCCACGGCGGCACGTTGACGGCTCTCTCCGATTCGGGGCTGCTCGCCGAGCTTGAAAAACGGGGCATTCGCCACCTCTTCTATTTCCAGGTCGATAATCCGCTGGTGAAGATCGGCGACCCGGCTTTTCTGGGCCGGCACATCGCACTGCAAGCGGAAGCCTCGTCCAAGGCTATCGCAAAAGCGTTTCCAAAGGAAAAAATGGGGGTGTTCGCTTTGATCGACGGTCGCTGCGGCATCGTCGAATACAGCGATTTGCCGGAGGAACTCGCCCATGCGAGCCGCGATGGCCGGTTGGTTTACGGGTCGGGAAGCCCGGCGATTCACCTGTTCGATGTCGGATTCTTGAAACGGATCACGGAAGGAAAGAAAAAACTTCCCTTCCATTTCGCCCGCAAGAAAGTGCCGTACGTTTCCGATACGGGAGAAGCGATCGACCCCACGACCGAGAATGCGCTGAAGTTCGAGATGTTCATCTTCGATTCGCTGCCGATGGCAGATCGCTATCTCGTGATGGAATCGCCACGCGAGGAAGAATTTTCGCCTGTGAAGAACGCGTCGGGTGTCGATTCGCCCGCAACGTGTCACCGCGATCTGTCCAACTTGGCCGGCGTGTGGCTGGAAAAGGCGGGCGTTAAGGTTCCACGGAACCAGGAGGGTCATGTGTCCCTGCCGCTGGAGATTTCTCCGCGCTTCGCGTTCGATGCGGCAGAGTTGACTGCGAAGATTGGGACGAGACGGACAATCGAATCGGCAACCTATTTCGAGTAGAGTTCAATATGCTCCACGCGATGATCATGGCCGGTGGCGGAGGAACGCGATTTTGGCCGCGTAGCCGGATGGCACGACCAAAGCAATTCCTCGCCTTTGCTGGCGACCGCACGCTTTTGCAAGGCACGCTCGATCGCATCGAGGCCCAGGTCCCTGGCGAACGCTGCTGGGTCATTACCTCCGCGATGCACCGCGATGAGGCTTTGCAGCAACTTCCGGACATGCCCGCCAACCGGATCGTCGGCGAACCGGCTGGCCGCGATACGGCCGCGTGTATCGGCCTGGGGGCGGCACTGATCGCGAAGCAAGATCCAGACGCAACCATGATCGTCATGCCCGCGGATCATGCCATCGAGCCCGCCCAGGAATTTCGCCGGGCTGTTCATGCTGCTGCTCAGTTGTGCGATGAATTTCCCGATGTCTTGATCACGTTTGGCATTCGCCCGACGGAACCTGCGACGGGCTATGGCTACATCCAACGGGGTGAGTTCGTCGCCCAGCGGCAGGGAGTGAATGCCTCGCGAGTGCAAGCTTTCCGCGAGAAGCCGAGCCGGGAGGTGGCTGAGAAATATCTCGCCTGTGGGGAGTACGACTGGAATAGCGGGATCTTCGTCTGGAAGGCACGAACAATTCTGGCCGAACTGTCACTCTTGAAGCCGGACATTCATGCGGCCGTGCAGAGAATTGCCGACGCCTGGGACACCCCGCAACGAGACAGCATCTTTCGCGAGGAGTACGGCAACGTCGAGAAAATCAGCATCGACTTCGCGGTCATGGAAAAGGCGGAACACGTCCTGGTCGTCCAGGCCCCGTATCACTGGGACGACGTCGGAAGCTGGTTGGCCCTGGAACGCCGCAATCCGCAGGACGCCAATGGAAACACGATCCAAGCGATGCACGTTGGCATCAACACATCCGGATGTGTGATCTCCGCCGATGCGGGCCGATTGATCGCCACCATCGGCGTGAGCAACCTGCTCATTATCCAGGACGGTGACGCGACGCTGGTGGCCGATCGGCGCGATGAGGGAGCAGTCAAGGAGATTGTCGCCCGGCTCAAGACGCCTGCCCTGGAGAAATACTTGTGAGCGATGCGAAGCCTCGAGGCCGACTGTTGGGAATCGACACGGGCACCGTTCGCGTCGGCTTGGCCGTGTGCGATGCGGATCGGATCATCGCCTCGCCGCTAGAAATTCGCGAACGATCGGGAAGCGAACGAGATGCTGCGTATTTTCGAGCGGTGATCGCTCGCGAACAAGTTGTCGGCCTGGTAGTCGGGCTGCCGCTACATACGAGCGGCAACGAAGGAAAAAAATCGGGAGAAGCACGCCAATTCGGCAAGTGGCTGCAAGAGATCTCAGGACTACCAGTCGTGTTCGCGGACGAACGTTTTTCGACGGCCTTCGCCGATTCGCTCATGTGGGAAGCTGGCTTGACGCACAAGAAACGCAAGGCACGTCGCGATGCGGTGGCTGCCCAAATCATGTTGCAGGCGTTTATTGAGGCTGGATGTCCGGAGGAGGTACTCGTGAAAACGCTTGAGGGATAGGTTGTCCGCACCCAACAGAGCCGCGCACGTAGGGAAGTAAGCGATGGTCGCGGCCCGCTTCCTCCGCTTCGCTGCGTGCGCGTCCCAGATGGCCTCTTTTGGCATGGTTTTTTCTTCACTCCAACTCATCCACATGCCTCGGCCAAATCGTCCCGAAGCAACCGCGACCGGGCCGCGAGAATGCGCCCTTCTGACTGGCATCCCGGACAATATTTAATGACTTGCGAACGCGAGGACTTTGGCCGGGGTCGTCCAGTTGGGAACAAGATACTATGGTGGCAGGCCAGCCTGGATAAGGCCAACCGGCCTGGGACCGTGTAGAATTCAAAAGCTTCCTCACTTTCTCTCCGCGAACCACGCTGGCTTGCTCGGCGTACTGAAGATAGGTATCTGGTGCGCGAACTCGATCCGCTAGCGAAGTGTTCGGACGAAGAACTTCTCGGACTGTTCCGCAAGGGCCAGCGGGACGTGTTTGGTACGCTCGTCAGACGGTATCAGCGTGAGTTGTACGGATACCTTCGCCGCTATCTGGGCGATGCCGATCTGGCCGACGATGTGTTTCAGACCACGTTCGTCCAGGTGTTCGCCAAGGCCGGCCAATATGAACCCGGTCGGCCGGTTCGCCCTTGGCTCTATGCGATTGCCACGAACCAGGCGATCGACGCGATGCGGAAGATTGGCCGGCACCCAACCGTGAGTCTGGAGCAAACGGAGACCGAGGCTGACGGCGAACGACGCGGGTTGATCGATTTGCTCGAAGCTCGTGAATCGGACCCGTTCGACAACGTGGATCAGGCCGAGACCGGGGAATTGGTTCGGGCCTGTTTGGATCGCCTGCCGGACTTCTTGAAGCAGGTGATCCTGATGGCCTACTATCAGGGCCTGAAGTATCAGGAAATCGCGGACGCCCTGGAGATTCCGCTTGGTACCGTGAAGTCTCGGCTCCATGCGGCGATGATGAAGTTGCAAGAGGTTTGGGAACAAGCTGGCATGAAGAATGATTAATCGACTGGAGGTGAAGCCGTGGAAGACAAACTCCTAGGCCACATGTTGAAAGCCAACGACGCGGAGACGACACTCGAAGTCGAGCGGTTGCTCGCGGACGATCCGTCGGCCATCCACGATCTGGCCGTGCTCCGCAAGGCTATCGCTCCGCTTGAAGCCACCCGCGAGGTATTTGAGCCACGTGCCGACTTGTGGCTTCGCACCCTTTCACGCGTGGCCGAGCACATGGTCGCCACCGAAGGACCGACATCCACCGCGGATGCCGGCCGTACGGGGGAGATGATTCGACGGGCCGCGGCACTCGCCAGCCCACCACCGGCCAGGCCAAGGGTTCGACCGGCTCCACCCGTTTCCGATCCGATGCCCTCGGCTTCTGGTCGACGTAATATCATCGCGATGATCGGCCTGTCCGCGTCCGTCCTGGCTTTGGTGTTCCCCGTTGTCGTTCATGTTCGCCAGCAACGCGATCGGGCGACCTGTCAGAATTCGATGCGTCAGTTCTACGTCGCGGCCTCGGACTATAGCGACTCCAACAATGGCCACTTCCCCCGCGTCGAGGATGGCATGGTGGCAGCGAGTGCGGCCGAGGCTTTGAAACTCGCGGGCTACCTCCCTCAAGAAGATCGAATTGTCTGCCCGGCCAGCCAGGCCGCGAATGGGCAGGGATTCGTGAACTACGCCTACAGCCTGGGCTTCCGCGATTCGATGGGTGAATTGAATGGTATCGATCGGCGGCCCGAGTTTGGCAACACGGCAATTCTTGCCGACGCTCCGCTCCGCCAGGGGAGCCAGGCCGTGCCATGCAATCATCGGCATGGCCAGAACGTCCTGTTCATCGGCGGCAATGTTCAGTTTTGCACGACGCCAACCGTCGGCGTGAATGGCGACAACATCTTCTACAACGCGAAGGGCCAAGTAGGTGCGGGGTTATTTCCTCACGATACCTCACTCGGCCGAGATAACGAACGACCTTAAGGACGGGGAACAGAAGTCAGGAGCGCCGGCCTGGTATTGGGCGGCTAGTCTCCGAGGGTTCAGGCTCGCCGACACGGATTGGGGTTTTGCAAACCAGGCACAGGACAATCGTTCCGCGATCCTCTTCTTCCACGAGCATGTACTTGCGGCATTTCGGCTCGGGGCATTGCACAGCGAAGACCATATCCGCTCCAGTAATATTGTCTTGTAGGGTGGGTGTAGCCTACCGGAACCTTTCCTTCTTCATTACCTCCAGCATATCCTTCGCGATTTCCGCGTGGCCACGTGCATTCGGGTGAACGTGGTCCGTCATCCAGGTTTCGATGTCCGTTCCCTTCTTCGTGGCTTCAATCCAGAGGCTCTGATGATCGATCAACGCCACATTCTCAGTTGCCGCGACCTCCCGACAGACCTTCATATAAGCATCCATTTGCAACTGAGGATGCTGGCCCGAGCCGTCTGCTGGATGCTTGCCGCCATAGCGGTTCGTGGTCATCAAGATCGGCGTGATCTTTGCCTTCTTCAGTTCACGGATCATGGCAGTGAAATTCGTTCGATACTCTTCGAGCGGCACCCGGACGTTGGTCTTTCCCTTGTCAATATAGCTGTCGTTGGCTCCGTACATGATCGTGACAATGTCAGGTCGCTGATCGATCACGGCTGCTTTCAACCGCTTCAGGCCCTGAGAGGAAGTCTCGCCGCCGATGCCGACGTTCAGAACCTCGACGTCGATGCCGAGTTTCCGCAATCCGGTTTCGATTCGGTACGGAAAGGCTTCGGTCTCTTTCACGCCTGGCCGAAAGCCCTTGGTGATCGAGTCGCCAAGACACACGATTCGCGTGGGCAGTTTGGTTGTCCACTCGAAGTTAAATTTCGCCAGCACGAGCGATTCGGTCTGGGTTGCGTTTCCGTTCATGCCGCCCCGTTCGTGGAAGCAGTAAACGGAACCGTCCTTGCCGATCGCGAGATCGGAATAGCCGCTGAAACCCGATTCGATCGAACGGCGATATTTCCAGCTCTTTCCGCTGTCCTCGCTCACGTAGATCGAGACATTGCGGCGATCGCGGCCATCGGTGTTGTGCGGGTTCGAGAACAGCACGCGATCGCCCAGGCGAACCAGGCTCCCCATGCAGATCGGTTCGGGTAAGGCGGGATCGCGAGCAGACTTCGACCATTTCGTGGCACCGTCTTCGCTGATGCTCACAGCCCGTTGGTGCGGCGAACTCTCGTGCCGAATGTTCAACATCACGCGTCCATCGGGAAGTTCAACGGCGGCCGTCTCACTCGGATTGGTCAGGTCCGGATGTTGGACGACGATGTCGCCACGCTTCCAGTTTTTGCCAGCGTCGTCACTAACAATCACGCTGACGGCCGAGGGTCGATGGGCATGTCCCCCTTCTCCCGTCGACAGCCAAACCGGGACGATGAGCCGGCCATTTTTCGACAAACGTATGCCATGCCCGGGCCCGGTGGCGATCACTTTCCAATCGTAGGCGGGCTTGAAGTCCTCGAATGTTCGCGTGATTTCGACTGGCGGCGAGAATGTCTTGCCGTCATCTTCGCTACGCGTGTAGAAGGCCCGCATGTATTCGACGCAGTAGAGGAAATGCACGACCCCCTTGTCCGCAATCATCACGGGATTGTTGACAGTGATGTCAGGAAATTTCCCCAGCTTCTGGTTGATGGCGACCGGGTTCTTCTCGAAGCCGCCGCCGACATCAAACTTTTTCGGCTCGCTCCAGGTTTGGCCGCCATCCTCGCTTCGGCGATACATCAGGTCGATGGCCCCCCAATCGCCGCTGAGGGTTTTGCGGGCCTCGCAATAGGCGATGAGCGTTCCTTGATCCGTGACGACGAGGCCCGGGATGCGATAGAGAGCGTAGCCACCAGTGCCGGATTCAAAGAGAGTTTGCTTGTCGAGCCGGGGTGGTTCGGCCAAAGTGAGGGTGGCGAACGCGAGGAGGAGGAAAAGTGTACGCATATCTTTAAGATACGTAGGACAGGCCTCCCGGCCTGTCTTCACGCGACAGGCCGGGAACGGCGAACGGAGCACCGAATGAAATCCGCACTAATTACCGGCATCAACGGGCAGGACGGCAGCTACCTGGCCGAGCTTTTGCTCGACAAGGGTTATGCCGTTCATGGCGTCGTTCGCCGTTCGAGTACCGAGACTTTTGAGCGCATCGCTCATCTGGGTGATCGAATTACTCTGCATCAGGCTGACCTGAATGATCTGGCGTCATTGGTCGAAGTGATGCAGACCGTGAAACCGATGGAAGTTTACAATCTCGCCGCCCAGAGTTTTGTGCCCACCAGTTGGAAGCAACCATTGCTCACGACGGACGTGACGGCCACGGGTGTCACGCGCATGTTGGAGGCGATTCGCCTGATCGATCCGAAGGGCGTTCGCTTCTACCAGGCCTCCAGCAGTGAGATGTTTGGCAAGGTTCAAGAGACGCCGCAAACGGAAACGACCGCGTTCTACCCGCGTAGTCCGTACGGCGTCGCGAAAGTCTATGGGCACTTCATCACCGTGAATTATCGCGAGAGTTATTCGATGTACTGCGTCTCGGGGATCTTGTTCAACCACGAATCGCCCCGGCGTGGCAAGGAGTTCGTCACACGCAAAGTGACCGATGCCGCCGTTCGCATCAAGCTCGGGCTGCAAAAGGAACTTCGGATCGGCAATCTGGAGGCTCGCCGCGACTGGGGGTTTGCCGCCGACTACGTACGGGCGATGTGGCTCATGCTGCAACAGCCGACGCCGGATGATTTCGTGATTGCCAGCGGCAAGACGCACACGGTTCGCGAACTGGTGCAAACCGCGTTCGAGCACGTGGGTCTCGACTGGCAGAAGTACACCGTGCAAGACCCCGCCTTCGTTCGGCCTGCGGAAGTCGATCTGTTGCTTGGTGACCCGGCGAAAGCCGAGCGCGTTCTCGGCTGGAAGCCGGAAGTCAGCTTCGGGCAACTCATACGCATGATGGTGGACGCGGACCTGAAACGCTACGAGGCACGATCATGAAGTGCCTGGTAACGGGAGCGACCGGGTTTGTTGGACGACACTTGTCCAAGGCACTCGCGGCCGCCGGTCACGAAGTCGTCGGACTGGCCCGAGCGAGTGGCTCTCAAGATGGTTCCGTTGGCTTTCCGCTCTACGCGGTCGATCTGCTCGACGCTGCTGCGGTGGATTTGGCCCTTCTCGAAGTGCGTCCCGACTGGCTGTTTCACCTGGCGGGATATGCGAATGCCGGCCGCTCATTCTGCGAGCCGGAAGCTGCTTGGTCGGGAAATCTGCAAGCCACCCAGAGTTTGTACACCGCAATAGAACGCTCGGGATTGCGCCCACGAATCCTGTTCGTTTCGAGTGGCCTGGTCTATGGCGACGCGGAGCCTGGAACACCCGCGTTCGACGAGCTTGCGCCGCTTCAGCCTGCTTCGCCCTACGCGGCCAGCAAGGCCGCAACGGACTTACTGAGTTATCAGCAAACACGCAGTCCCGGCCTGGATATCGTGCGTGTACGGCCCTTCAACCAGATTGGCCCCAAGCAATCCGCGGAGTACGCGGCCGCAAATTTCGTGCGGCAGATCGTGGCTATCGAGCGTGGTAAGCAAGAGTCCAAATTAGTGACGGGCGATCTCAGTGCCGCCCGCGACCTGACCGACGTTCGCGACATGGTGCAGGCCTATATTCGTTTGCTGGAAGTGGGAAAGAGCGGCGACGTGTTCAACGCCGGTTCGGGTCGGACGTATGTGATGCGTGATGTCTTGAACACATTGATCGCGATGTGTCGGGTGAAAATGGATGTGGAAGAGCGGCCTGATCCGACACGGGCGAAGGATACCGCGGTGACGCGGGCGGATACGACGAAGCTGAGTGCAGCAACCGGCTGGACACCGGCGTACTCGTTGGAGCAATCTTTACGAGATATGTTGGCGGATACGCGTAAGGCGAGCGGAGCGGCAGAAGCCGCCCGATGAAGTCCTACTCGGGCGGCTCACGCCGCTCCGGTCGCCGATGCTAATGACAGCAAGCCTTCTTCTCTTCCTTCTTCGCCGAAGGCGGCACGTCGTTGGCCGGGTTCATCTCGAAGAAGCCGTTTGGCTTGAGCATGAAGCCGATGTAGGCCGTGGGCATCACGGGGTAATCTTCCGCCCGTGGAATATGCGTGTGGCCGAAGGTGTACCAGAGCACCACATCCGTGTTGTCGATCGGTCGATCCGCGTTGGTCCAGGAAATTAGGCCGTCGCCCCCCTGGCTCTGGTTCGGGTAGTCGCCGGCCGCGTAGTTCTCGTTTTCGTTGAACAGCGTGACCCAGACGTGATTGTTCACGAAGCCCGCACGTTTGCGCCACCAGGCATCGGCACTCGCCATCGGGAAGGTGTTGTCGCCGGGCATGAACTTGTAGCCGACCGGTTCGCCGACCACGTTTTTCACAGCCGGATTGACGATTTTCCAGGTGCGCGTGGTTTGCAGATCCAGATTTGCTCGGGCCTGTTTCTCGGACTTCAGCAGCGTCGGTCGTGCGGAGAACGCGTTGCCGTGCGGATTCTTCGGTCCAGGCTCGTCGGGCTTCACGTCGATCTGATAGATCGAGTTGGGCACGCCATCGAGATCGAAGTCGAGCCGCATGTTGAAAAAATGCTGATGATTCGGTGCGTACAACTGCGGAGCGATCAGCGTACCATAGGGGTTCGTCTCGCCCGGCTTCAGGGCCCCGAGAGAGAGGATGCCCGTGAGCTTGATCTCGAACTGAATATTGCCGTCCTGATACAGATACCAGAAGAAGCCGTATTCGTAGTTCTCGACGGTCGAGACCGAGGATATCACCAACCGACGGGAGCGTCGAACTTCCGGGACGTCCAACCGGCGATCGGTGTGCTTCCAGAGGATGCCATAGTCTTCCTCGTGCATGCAGATCGCGTTCTTGATGGTTAACGGCTCGCCACGACTGTTGCACAGGTGGGCGTCGAAGTAGCGGATCAGGCCCAGGCAATCGCAGCCGAGCGTCAGGCTGTTGGCGCAAATGCCCATGCCGTACTCGCCCACGTCGAAGGCGTTTTTGCGGTATTGCGTTTCTGCCGGGTCGCCGTAGGGAACCACCATCTCGGTGAGCGACGCGCGATAGAGGATCGAGCGATCCTTGCCGTGATCGCTGTAACGAATGTGGTGCAACGTGAGCCCTTCGCGGGCATTGAAGCCAATCGTGAAGCTCCAGTTCTGCCACTTCACCTGATAGCCATCGACGGTGAAACTCGGGCCTTCCGGCTGCGTGATTTCGAGCGGCTTGATGTCCTGGCGTTGGTTCGGCACTCGGTCGGCGGCGTAGTTTGCCGTGACGGGCGGCAGCGGCCAATGGCCATACTCCTCAACGCGAATGACCTTCATCTCGTTCAAATCGACGACAGGCCGAATCCCTTCGATCGGCCGAACGTAGCCGTTATCCGTGGGATCGGTACGCATGAAGCAGAGCGGGCGAGCCAGCCGGCGATTGGATTCTTCCGGTTGGCCGTAGTTGCCGGCACTCCAGATATCGACCATGACGAGCGAGGTGTCGTCGATGCCGTATTGCTTCTTGAGGGCGGCCTTGAACTCCGGACTGGCAAGGACGGCCTGTTCGCATTCGACCTGCTCGTCGGCCGTCATGGTTGGTTGCACACCGGGAACATGTTTCCAGGTGACGACTTCCTTTTTGGAGAGAGCGACCATGGCCTCGTAACACGAATTGGTCTTGTTGTCGAACAACACGGCGAAGGCAACGCGGGGAATCGACTGTGTCCCATTGAAGCCGTGGACCAGGTTCTTCTGCGGTTCACGCAGACTGACGGAGACGAACCGTGTCGTCGGCGTGACCTTGCCGGCATCCTTCAGGATCGAGACGGCCAGTTGAACTTCGGCGGCCGTAAGTGGCTCAAGAGGATGCGGAATCGTGCTGTTCATGTTGGCACTTCGTCGTAGAAGATTGGGACTCGGGAAGTTTAGACGGTTGGGCGAATTGCTCCAAGCAAAAAACTCCGTCGATCCGGCATGTGCGAGCCGATAAAAGAAGGTAATGAAATCTCGATGGGGACACCATGAAGCTTGCCGATCGCGTTAGTCACTTCTCCGAATCGGTCATTCGCGAAATGACCCGCCTGGCCGCCCGGCACGGGGCGATCAACCTCGGTCAAGGCATGCCCGACTTTGAATCGCCTCAAGCGATCAAGGACGCAGCCTGCAAGGCGATTCAAGATGGATACAACCAGTACGCCATCACCTGGGGCGCGCCGGCACTTCGGGAAGCGATTGCCGCCAAAGTGACCAAGTTCAACGGTATCCCGTGCGATCCGGATCGCAATGTCACTGTTTGCTGCGGGGCAACCGAATGCATGATGGCCACGATGCTCGCCCTGGTCGATCCGGGCGATGAGGTCGTGATCTTTCAGCCCTTCTACGAGAACTACGGGCCCGACGCGATCATCAGTGGTGCGAAACCCATTTGGGTTCCATTGCGGCCGCCACACTGGACGTTCGATCCTGATGAACTGCGTCGAGCATTTTCCCCGCGAACCAAAGCGATCATTCTCAACACACCCAATAATCCGACCGGGCACGTGTTCACTCGCGAGGAGTTATCGCTCGTGGCAGAGTTGTGCCAGAAATACGACGCATTCGCCTTGGCCGACGAGATTTACGAGTACATCATCCACAACGATTTGCCGCACGTCAGCATCGCATCGCTGCCGGGCATGTTGGAACGGACCGTGACGATCAGCGGTCTGTCGAAAACATTTAGCGTCACCGGTTGGCGACTCGGCTACTGCATCGCCCCGCCGGAAGTGAGCAACGGCATCCGCAAGGCTCACGATTTCCTGACTGTTGGCGCTCCGCATCCGTTGCAAATGGCCGGCGTCGCGGCCTTGAACTTTCCGGACGAATATTATGCCAAGCTGAAGCACGACTACACGCGACGGCGCGACATGTTCTTGCCGTATCTTCGCGAATCCGGCCTGACGGTGTACGAACCGGAGGGGGCCTATTATGTGATGACCGACATTTCGCCGCTCGGTTGGGACGACGACACGGTCTTCGTGAAGGCGATGATCGAGCAAGTGGGCGTCTCGGCCGTGCCCGGCAGCAGCTTTTATTCGCCGAAACAACTCGGCAAGACGATGGTGCGATTCATGTTTGCCAAGAAGGACGACACGCTGCACGCGGCGGGAACCCGGCTCAAGGAACTGCAGCGGATGCGGAAGGTGGCGTAGTCGCACCGAACGGTCGCCTCGGCTCCGCGTACTGCTGGCGAGCGGGAACGGAAACCAACTCGCCTTCGGGATAGCGCAAGGCTGTGAGCAGGTTGCCGAACGCACAGGCAGTGTCGATGCAGATCGTTTTGTTTTGCCACTCGGCAGCAAGTTTCGGCGTGTGGCCATAGACCACCATCGCCCGGCCTTTGTATTCTTCCGCCCAGTTCAGCCGCACTGGCAGGCCATGCGCATCGCTCTCGCCCGTCGTGTCGCCGTAGAGGCAAAAGGCCCGCACACGGTCGGACACGCGGCCGTGCAGATGCTCCTTCAATCCAGCATGGGCGACCACCAGCTTGCCGCCATCGAGTACATAGTGCGTCGGCAGCGATTCGAGAAACAACCGCACCTGGTCGAGAAATTCGGGCGGCTCCTTCGCGAGTTGTTCCAGGGTCTCCGCAAGCCCGTGGCCAATCGTGATGTCACGCCCCTGTAGTTTTCGCAACAGCTTGTCGTCGTGGTTGCCCCGCACGCACAGGGCGGTGCCCGTCTCAACCATCTGCATCACCATCCGGAGCACGCCCAGCGAATCGGGCCCTCGATCAATGAGATCGCCAACGAAAACGAGCTTGCGTCCCTCGGGGGGCGAAATGCCGGATTCGGACACGACGTACCCGAGCTTGTCGAGCAGTTCCTTGAACTCGTCGATGCAGCCGTGAACATCCCCGATGAGGTCAAACGGACCAGTCTCCTCCCGGCGATTCACCGGCAATCGCTCGCGGACGATCGTGACGGCATCGACTTCTTCGGGTGTTGCAAGCACGTGGATCGACTTGAATCCTTCGGATTCCAACATGTGAAACGAGTGCCGGAGCGAATTCGCGTGTTTCTGCACGACGTTCGCGGCTACGGGGCGTTCGGCCCGCCCCTCGGCACGGGCGGCACAAAGTCCCTCGGGGAGGTCGAACACGATCGCGACCGGTTGCACGTGGTAGCGGCGTGCGAGTTGGAGGCACTCTTTCCGCGAGTCCGCTTTCACGTTTGTCGCATCGATGACCGTCAGGCGACCCGCGGCCAGTCGTTTCGCGGCCGTCAGATAGAGCAGTTCGAACGCACCGAACGTCACGGATTGTTCGTTCTCGTCATCCGCGATCATTGCCCGAAAGTGATCGGAAGAAAGAATCTCGGTCGCCTTGAAATGGCGGCGTGCGAACGTGGATTTCCCGGAACCGGAGGGACCGACAAGAACGACGAGCGCGAGTTCGGGAATACTGATCGTCATGAACAACGCAACGTTAAGCGTCGTGACCAGCGGTCACGACGGTTTCTTCCAGAAGAACGCGAGTGCCAAAAGCCCCACGATGGGAAACACTCCCACCACACCCAGGGCCAGTGAGAACGATTGCAGATTGTCGATCAGTAGGCCCTGCAACGGAAAGAGCACAGCCAGGTAGCCCGCGTTCAGGCAACTGAGCGTTCCGGTCACTTTTCCTTGATGTTTCGACGAAATGTCCTGACTGAGAGCATAGTAAATGGGGAACAATCCCAGGGCGCCAAAGCCCATGAGATACAGAACTGCAATCAGCAGAGGCCCCTTTGGGGCCAACGCGGACAAGACCGAAAGTGTCGTCAGCAACGTGCAGCCTAGAAAACAGAGCAATCGTGCCCGATGCAGGGTGAAGCCGCGACGAGCCAGCCAGAGTGTCACGAAACCGACCGTAAGCGACCCCAGGTCGGCCGCGAAAAAGAACCCTGGAGTGATCCAGAGCGTGCTGATTTCCGAATACTCTTTCTCCTTCTGAAGCATTTTCGGCAGCCAAAAGCCGAACGACCGCCAGGGGGCATTGATCGACATGACGACCAACAGAGCAACCCAGAAGCGGCGATTCTGAAAGATGGCCCAGTAGGTATCGCTCGCCTCGACGGGGGTGGTGCTGGGCGGAGCTTGAACATGGTGCGTGCGTACGGTCAACAGCCAGGCTGCTGCCCAGAGCAAACCAATTGCTCCGACCACGCGAAAGGGAAGTTGCCAGGCGAAAGCGGGGTTGTCCGTGGTGGTTCGTTCGACCACCATCAGGCACAGGAGGACTACCAAGGGCGTAATGATCGCGCCGAGGGCTGTGCCGCTCTGAAACATGCCGTTGCCGAGTGCTCGCTCCTCGGGCTTAAGGACTCGCTTAACAGTGAGGATTCCACAGGGAATGTTCCCGGCTTCGAACAGCCCCAAGGCAAGGCGACAGATCAGCAGGTACGTAAACGAACTTGCATAGCCAGACGCGAATCCTGCGAGCGACCAAAGGACGACGATAACCGGGTAGATGACGCGGATGTTCGCTTTGTCCACGATCATGCCGATGCTGAATACGCCCACGGCAAACGCGATATTAAAGGCGGATTCCAGTTGCCCAAGTTGCGTGTTCGAGATTTGGAAGTAATCCGAGATGCGGGCCGATGTTTGGCTCAGTGCCTGCCGATCCATGTAGTTCAACGTCGAGGCAAGCAGCAGCAGAACGCAAATCCACCATTTGAACTTCGAGTCGTGCGTGGGTTGGGTAGACATGCAAGGCCCGATCGGGTGGGAAAGGGAAGAGTTTACACGCCGAGAGCAGATGCCGATACTATTTTCTCTTGCAAACTGCTGGTTGACCGAACCCCACTGCACCTACAATTGATCGAAAGGGATCGATTTCGCCTGGAGTGACTGCCGAATGTCCGTGACGACGAGCCTAGAAGCGACGCAAGCCAACCCACCCTCAGCCCCTGCAACCGGGCCTGGGTTATCGCGGCTGAAAACGATGGTTTTGTTTGCAACTCCGCTCTTGCTGCTTGGCTACATGCTAATCGGGGGTTGGATTGTTTACTCGGGAGCAAAATACGAACGGCAAGCACCCGAAGTTCATCCGGAAACCGTGAATGTAGAGCCAAACGGCCTGAGCCTTTATTTGCAAAATTGCGCCCGCTGTCACGGCGATCGCGGCAAAGCCGATGGCATCACCAGCGGACACTTGAATCCCTGGGCTCGCAAGTTCGGCGAGGAAAAATTCCAGCTTTCGACCACGACCAACGGCGTCCCGTGCGATGAAGATTTGCATCATGCCATCAAGAACGGAATCCCGGGCACGGGCATGCCCGCGTTCGAGCAACTCACCGAGGCTGAACGCCGGGCGATCATTCAGCACGTCCGCCATCTCACTTGGGCGGGTGCGTTCCGCCGTCGACTGAAACAAGACGAGGATGATGGCGACGTTAATATCCCGGAAATTATCAAAGCCATCGAGAAGCAGGTCACTCCCGGTCCGCGCAAGGAGGTTCCTTCCGATTTCCCGACTGCAGATGCGGATTCGCTGGCTCGCGGCCAAAAGATCTTCGGAGCAAACTGTGCGACCTGTCATGGGCCAAAGGGGGCTGGAGACGGACCACAGGTGAAGGGAATGAAGAACGATTCCCCTCAGAACGGCGGGAATGGCTTGCCAACCCATCCGCGCGATCTGGCACGCGGAGTGTACAAGGGCGGCGGTGATCGTGACCGGCTGTATCAGCGGCTGGCACTCGGCATGCCGGGCACGCCGATGCCGGCCAGCGCGACACTCAAGCCGAATGAGATCGGCGATCTTGTGAACTTCGTGCAGTATTTGGCGAAGCCAAGCACCAACGCGAACCCATAGCTGCCGGACCTCTGGTCTGTCCGGCTACCGAGGCGACCCTCTCTTGCATCGCGTGCGTTGAAACTGCGCAACATGTCGAGGCGGGACAGACCAGTGGCCCGTCCCCACGGTCATGCGACTACTTCGCGGCCACTCCTTTGGCTTGATGTGGCATCAGTAAGCCGGCCTTCTGTTCCGGATACTTGCGAAACCAAGCGGACACCAGCAAGACGTGATCGACCTGGTGTGGTGTTACACTAGGGGCCAATTCTTCGTACACATCATCGAGCAACTTCACGGCTTTTCGCGAGGTGGAGGCACAAGTCGGCAGATAGCAGGCACCCCTCACTCTTCCTCGGTGGATGAGATACCAGACCGTGCGTTCATCCGGCCCCTTCAGCGGATAGACGAAGGTGTTCTCGGCTCGCGCATGACGAAGCCAATTTAATCGCTCTGCGAGCCAGTCCAGATGGGCCAAGCGATCGCGTAAGTCTGCCGCCCGTTCGTATTCCATCGCGTTAGCTGCTCGCTCCATTTGTTTCTTCAGATCGTCTAGCGGTCGATTGTCCGCACCATCCAGGAATTTCTTCGCGGATCGCACTTGGGAACCGTAACTCGCACGCGTGCACTTGCCGATGCACGGCCCGGTGCAGGTGCCAATCTCGAAACGCAAGCAGCCCGGCACACGCTCCTGCGGGAACAACTCTTTTGGATCGGCGAAGTGCATCTCGATGGTCTGTGGACAATCACGCAGCCGATACCAGTCGTTCAGGCGGCGAACGGCATCGCCCGCTTGCGCCGCACTAGTTAGCGGGCCATAGACCACAAGGTCCTTGCCGGAAAGGGAACGCGAGACGTACGCGTAGGAAGCCGGGGCCCGGCCGAGACAGACGTAGCAGTAACGATGGTGGCCAGGTTGGCCGAGAACATTGAAACGAGGCCGATGCCTGCGAATCAACTCCAATTCGCGAACGAGAGCAGCGAACTCGTCGGGTACCGTTTCCCACACGAGCGTGCCCGTATGTTTCAGAATGCGGCCGGCTTTCGGATCGCGACTTTCGCGAAAATAGCTCATCAGCCGGCAGCGAAGTGACTTGGCCTTGCCAATGTAGATCAGCTCGCCATACCTGCCTAGCATTCCGTAAACGCCAGGTGACTTGGGAGCGATGCGTCGCACGCCCGCGTGGAGCTTGGCTTCCTTGCGAGACTTGATTCGCCCCAGGTCTACGAAGAAATCCGCGGGTCGAACCACCGTTGGCCCAAACCCGGCAAACGTTTTGACGGGGAACAGCGTGGCCAAGAGTACGGATTCCTTCCGAGGGTATTGGATGAGGATTGTACCGTGATCAGGTAAACTGTGCAAAAAAACTTGCCGAAATTGGAATCAACTATGGCACGCGTCCACAATGATGTGCGGCTCCATCAGTTTGGCACCGCGCATCTCACCTAAGGAATTGGAGCACATGATGAAGAGCATTTTTGGAGCGTTCGCTCTGGCTGCGGTCGTTCTCCTCGCCACCTCTCCTCGCAGTAACGCTGAAGAGAAGAAGGACATTGTTGACACCGCAGTTGCCGCCGGATCGTTCAAGACTCTCGCAGTTGCACTCAAGGAAGCCGAGCTGATCGAAACCGTGAAGGGCAAGGGGCCCTTCACGGTGTTCGCCCCGACCGACGAGGCTTTTGCCAAAATCCCTGCCGACACCCTCAAGGCGGTCCTCGCCGACAAGGAAAAACTGAAGAAGATTTTGCTCGCTCACGTTGTGGTGGGCAAGAGCGTGATGGCGAAAGATGTCGTTAAGATGGACGGCAAAAAGGTCAACGGCTTTGAGATCAAGGTCGCCGACGGAAAAGTGACACTGGGTTCCGCCAAGGTTCTTAAGACGGACATTTCCACTTCGAACGGCGTGATTCATGTGATTGATACGGTGCTTATCCCGGATTGATCGATTTACGGGACTTATGGGGCAGACATGCCTCATAAGTCCTATTGAAAGGCTTGTGCCAAATCGGGAAATTTGCCTTCTCGAACTTCCCGGCAATATGTGGCAACAGCTTCTTTGATAGAAGAACCTCCTTCAATGTACCGCTTGACAAATTTCGGCCGCAAGTCGCCGTACATTCCCAGCATGTCTTGAATCACTAATACCTGGCCATCGCAATGCGGACCGGCTCCGATGCCGATGGTGGGGATCGAAAGTGAATTCGTAATCTTCTCTGCCAAGTCCGTGGGCACACATTCCACGACAACAGCAAACGCCCCGGCTTGTTCGACGGCCTTGGCATCGGCGAGCAATCGCTCTTCCTGCCGCTGCACCTTGAAGCCGCCAAAGCGATGAACCGATTGTGGCGTCATGCCGATATGGCCCACCACCGGAATGTCGGCCTTCACGATGGCTGCGATTGCCTCCGCCGTTCGCACGCCTCCTTCAAGTTTGACCGCGTGCGCACCGCCTTCTTTTACTAATCGTCCCGCACTTTCGAGAGCTTGGGTTGGTCCAACCTGAAAGGTCATGAACGGCAGATCGGTCATCACCAGTGCTCGCGTCGTGCCTCGGACGACACAGCGCGTGTGATAAATCATTTCCTCCAACGTCACGGGCAGTGCCGTGGAATGTCCCTGAATCACCATGCCCAGCGAATCGCCGACGAGAATCGCGTCCACCCCCGCGTCGTCCAGCAAACGAGCGAACGAGTAGTCGTAAGCCGTCAAGACGGTCAAGCGGGTGCCTCGCGAACGAGCCGACAGAAAGTCCGGTACGGTCACAGGCTTCGACTTCGAGGGGGGTAAATTCATATCCGTTATCCTATCGGCGAGAAAGCGGTTAGTGTCTGGAAGGGGTCACGATGTCCGCAAAAACTGCAAAAACCGCGATTGTGCTCTACGACGGCGAGTGCCCGCTTTGTCTCAAGACGACCGGCATCCTGAAGAGGTTCGACTGGTTGCACCTGCTCTATTTTCACAATTGCCGCGATACGGCAGGCATCCCCGCGAACAACGCTCACCTCGACCCAGCACGCATGATCGCGGAGATGCACGTACTTTCGCCCGATCGCAATCAAGCACTTTCCGGCTTCCGGGCCGTCCGCTGGATTGCCGGGCGAATACCGCTGATGTGGCCCCTGTTTCCGCTCCTGTTCATCCCAGGAATACCCCGTCTGGGGCAAAAAGCCTATCTCTGGATTGCCCGCAATCGCTTTCAACTCCTTCCTTGTCACGATGGCATCTGTACCATTCCCCCGAAGCGTAAGTGATTTGAACGCGGCTCATTGGGGAAAAGCACATGACCCGACAATCCGTCGATCGGCTTGCCGATAGCGACAATGTGGACGAAGTATATCTCGTTGTTGACAAACAACTACGGGCTAATCGCAACGGCAACCCGTACATCCAGTTCGACCTGGGCGATCGCTCGGGTTCGCTCGTCGGTCGCATGTGGAATGCCGGGGAACAAATCTTCCGGGGCTTTGATGCCGGCGATTTTCTCCATGTGAAGGGGAAGGTTCAACTCTTCCAGGGCTCGCTTCAGCTCATCGTGAGCTCGTTTGAAAAATACGACTCGGCACGCGTCGAACTGACCGACTTCATGCCGCACACCAAGCACGACGTGAGCAAGTTGCTCGAGCGGTTGAAGGCAGCGATTCGGAAAATCGGCGATCCTAACCTGCGGACACTCGGTGAAACCTACTTCATCGATGACGACTTCATGAGGGCCTTCGCCCGCTGCCCGGCCGGCGTGAAAATTCATCATGCCTACGTCGGCGGCTTGCTCGAACACGTCGTCACGATGATGGACATCGCGGAAAAGATTCTGCCACTCTACCCCGAGGTGAATCGCGATCTCGTGGTCATGGGCGTGTTCCTACACGATAGCGGCAAGCTCCGCGAATTGACCTACGCCCGTGCCTTTGCCTACAGCGACGAGGGGCAACTGCTCGGCCATCTCGTGATCGGCATCGAGATGCTGGATGAAAAAGTGCGCAAGGTTCCGGACCTTACCGGCGAACCTTTTCCGGCCGAACTGCATTTGCGCCTGAAGCACCTGATCCTCAGTCATCACGGCGAAGCGCAATTTGGCAGCCCGAAGATGCCGATGACGACCGAGGCCGTCGCACTCCACACGATCGACTTGATGGATTCGAGGCTACACATCGCGATTCGCGAAGTCGCAGAGGATCGCGGCGACTCGGCCTGGACCCCTTACAACGCGGCACTGGGACGTCGGCTGTACAAGGGAGGAAGAAATCCGGGGGCGGGGGATGAGGAGGCGGAGGAACGAGGAAATTGAGGGAAGGCCATGAACATGTCCAGCGCTGTCAGAAAATGTCCGACGTGCGGGGAACAATTTTTTGGCCTCGTGACAACTCAATTCGAGACCAGTGCGGATCACGACGGCAAAGAGTACCTCGGCTCCTCTCTGGACCTGGTCATTTTCTCTCGTAGGGCACGCGGCAACCAACTCGTTCCCGACGCCTCCGAAGAACAACTGATGTTTGCCCTTCGTCAAGCGGCCGTGTTGCTGACGCCCGAGGAGATTCGCGACAACCGTCTTCGGATCGGATTGAGCCGGGAAAAATTGGCTTCCGTCCTCGGTGTGACCGAGGACACCCTTTCGCGATGGGAAGCCGGATTGCTCATTCAAACTCGGGCGCTCGACAATTATCTGCGTAATTCCTTCTCGTTGCCGCCGATTCGCCCTTCCCATTCCAAGTCGGATCAGTCGATCGTTCCTGCCGTGGACTCGACGTCGGCACCAGTTTTGAGTTGAATTGAGGCATGGACATCACGGAACGAATTCTGAGTGCCCTCAACAAGAAGGGCTATCAGCCCATGTCGGCGAAGGCGCTCGCTCGCAAGCTGGGCCTTGAAGAGACGGCGAACCGAGAGTTTCGCAAAGCTCTCAAGGAACTCATCCGAACGGGCAAAGCCCAAGTCGGCCACAATGACACCATTCGGCCTGCTCCCTCCACGCCCAAACTCAAGGGGACTTTCAAACGACTCGCGAGTGGCGATGGCATCGTCCGCGTGCCCAATCCGGACGGTCCGCCGCATGAGTATCGCGTTCCCGATCACGCAGTCCTGGATGCCGTGACTGGCGACGAAGTCGAAATCGCCGTTCGCAAGAAATCGACTGCCAGTGCGGATGGCCAGGCCGAAGTTCGACAGATCGTCAAGCGGGCCACCCGGCAATTTGTCGGCACCTATTTTGAACGGGATGGTTCCGCATTCGTACGTGTTGATGGTCAAATTTTCTCGCACAGCGTCGCCGTCGCCGACGCGGGCGTGAAGAACGCGAAGGCAAAAGACAAAGTCGTTTTGGAGATGATTCGTTTCCCGACCGCGATGGATCGAGGCGAAGGGGCCATCGTCGAAGTGCTCGGGAGATCGGGTGATCCGAAGGTTGATACCACTTCCGTGGTGCGAGCGCTCGGGATTCCCGATCAGTTTCCCGATGCGGTTTTGGACGAGGCCCGATCCCAGGCCGCGAAGTTCCGCGAGGACGATCTGACCGGGCGAACGGATTTCACGCAGCAACTTGTGGTGACGATCGACCCCGTCGATGCGAAAGACTTTGACGACGCGGTTTCGCTCACTCGCGATGCGAAGACTGGGCACTGGGAATTGACCGTTCACATCGCCGACGTCTCGCACTTTGTTGTGCCGGGCGGTTCGCTGGATCGCGAGGCCCGCGAGCGTGGCACCAGCGTCTACCTGCCGCAACGCGTAATTCCGATGTTCCCGGAGATCATCTCGAATGGTCTGGCGAGCTTGCAAGAAGGCAAAGTCCGCTACGTTCAAACGGCTCAAATGGAGTTCACTGCCGAGGGAGAGCCGGTTGGGGCGAACTTCGCAAGAGGGGCGATTCGCAACCGTAAGCGATTCACGTACGAACAAGTGCAAGCGATCCTTCAAGACCAGGATGGCGAACTTGCCAAGAGCGTGGCCCCGGAAATCGTGCGCATGCTCGTGGACATGCGTGGCTTCGCGAACGTGCTACGTACACGACGCTCGAAGCGGGGCTCGCTCGAAATGTCGATGCCCGCAGCAGTGTTGGAATACGACGATAAGGGGCATGTGAATGGAGCCCACTTCGCGGTGCAGGACGACAGCCATCGTCTCATCGAGGACTTCATGCTCGCGGCCAACGAAGCGGTCGCGACGCACTTCGATTCGAAGAAGATCCCGTTCCTCCGTCGTGTTCATCCGGCCCCGGACTTGAAGAAGCTGGAGGTGTTTGCATCGTTCGTTCGGACGCTGGAATACAAGGTTCCGCGTCGTCCAGGCCGGCACGACTTGCAGCGGATCCTGGAAGAAAGTGCCAAGACGTCAGAGCGACATGCCGTGCACTACGCGATGCTGCGGAGCCTGAAACAGGCGAAGTATTCCCCGGACGAAGACGAGCATTATGCTCTGGCCAGCACGCATTATTGCCATTTCACGTCGCCGATTCGCCGATACCCGGACCTGACGATCCATCGGCAACTGGCCCAGTGGATCGAGAAAGGAAAAGTGCGTTCGGACGAGCAGGAACTTCGCAACCTCGGCGAACATTGCTCGAAAACAGAACGCCGTGCGGAAAGTGCTGAGCGAGAAGCCGTGAAACTTCGCCTGCTGTTGTATCTCAGCGACCGAATTGGCATGATCCTGGACGCGGTCATTACCGGCGTTGCAGAATACGGCTTCTTCGCCCAGGGCAAGGAGTTCCCGGCGGAAGGGATGGTCCACGTCAGCAGCCTCGGGGACGATTACTACCAGTACGATCCGGATGGGCACGTGCTGGAAGGGCGACGACAGGGACATCGCTATCGGCTGGGCGACGCGGTGCGGGTGGAAGTGGTTCGCGTGGACTTGCAACGCCGGCAACTCGATTTTCGCGTAGCGGGACGCGGCATGCCCAAGCGTGGGGAGCGGCGTTAGCGTGGTGGTGTGTTGATCCGGACGTTACTTCGTTCCATCTTCTTCGAGTGCCACAACTCACTCACGTTGTGTGCTTGCTATACTCCGATTATGGCGCATCCCACCTTCGATGTCATCGTGATCGGTGCTGGCGGCATGGGCTCGGCGGCCGCGTTTGAGTTGGCTCGGCGGGGTCGTTCGGTGCTGGCGCTCGAGCAGTTTCCGCTTGTTCACGATCGGGGTAGTTCGCACGGACACACGCGGATCATTCGCCGGGCATATTACGAAGATCCTGCCTATGTGCCGCTCGTGCGCCGAGCGTTTGAACGCTGGTACGATTTAGAACAGCGAACTGGGCAGCATCTGCTCACCGATTGTGGCTGCCTCGTCATCGGTCGACCGGAAGGCGAAGTCGTATCCGGCGTGCTGGCCTCAGCTGGTCAGCATGGCTTGGACGTCGAACATCTGACTTCGAGCAGGCTTCGCGAACGCTACCCGCAGTTCCAATTCTCGGACGACTACGTCGGTGTGCTGGAACGGGATGCCGGGTTCCTCTATGTGGAAGAATGTGTTCGCGCTCACTTGGAGCAGGCACGCCTTTTGGGCGCGACCCTGCACGCAGACGAACCCGTTCTCTCCTGGACGTCAAACGGGAACTCGGCCAGCGTGACGACTGCGAAGGCGACGTATCATGCGCAGAAGTTGATACTTACGGCCGGACCGTGGGCAGGGCAGCTCCTCGCTGAGAGTGGTGCAATGCTACGAATAATGCGGCAGACACTCCTCTGGTTCGGCACGAATGAACCCGAACGATTCCGTCGCGATCACTTCCCGATCTTCCTGGTCGATGTCCCGGAAGGCCCCTTCTATGGCCTGCCGGAAATCGATGGCCGCGGAATAAAAGTTGCACAACACTATGGTTCGCCAGAACTTATGTCGCCATCGGAGGTTGATCGTGCGATTCATGCTGCGGACGAGGCTCCGGTACGTGCGTTCTTGACGCAGCACATTCCGGGTGCGAACGGCCCTCTTCATGACGCTCAGACGTGCATCTACACATTGACGCCGGACCGCCACTTTCTCATTGACCTCCATCCTCAATTCGCCAATGTCGCGGTCGCAGCTGGATTTTCGGGGCATGGTTTCAAGTTTTCTTCCGTCGTCGGGGAGGTACTCGCCGACCTTGTCGAGCACGGCGGAACCCCTTGGCCCATCAACATGTTCGGGTTTGGTCGGTTTCAAACTATCAGATAATTCGCACATCCGTTCAATCTTCACTGGGTTGCCAGGTCTCTGCCGCCTTTGTAAATATCTTACTCACCCAAGATTGACACCTCAGGAGGAACGTCATGCGTTTTTGTCTCGGCTTGGTTCTGAGTCTATCCCTCGGTTCGGTGGCAGAGGAAAAGTCGAAGGCCACGAAGTTTGTGCTGTCAGAAGACGAAAAAGGGGTACTGGACTGGACTAATGCCCAACGCAAGGCGGCGGGGCTGGCCGAGTTGGTGGCGAATGAAAAACTAACCCTGGTGGCCCGAGCACACTCGGCCAATATGGCGAAGTACAGCAAGCTCGATCACAACCTTGGTGGCTCGGTTGGCGACCGCGTTCGAGCAGCGGGTTATGGATTCAGCGCCGCGGGTGAAAACATCGCCTGGAATTCATCAACCCCCGGCGAAACCGTCAAGCTGTGGATGAATTCGTCCGGCCACCGTGCGAACATCATGAACGGGAATTACAGCGAGATCGGCGTGGCCGTTGCCATGAACGCACGAGGCGAGCCTTACTGGGCGCAGATCTTCGGGAAGCCGTAAGGCCGGTAAATACAACGGCCCCGCCAGTTGGCGGGGCCACGTTCGTTTCCACTCAATTTGCCGATTTACCAACCGCAGCGATTGAAGAGGCAGCAGCCGTTCTTGGCGATCGTCTTGGCGCAGCAAATTCCGGTGGTGGCCGGGGAAGCCCAAGCTGTCGTCCGAGCACAAACCGGAACCTTGACAATGGTCACGACCGGGACGCACTCCGTGTACTTGACGTCCTTCTTGACCACACTTGGAACCAGCGTGCAAACCTTGCGGGTGGCCTTGTGGACAACCGGCTTGTACGCGTGAATCACGCAGTCCACCATCTCGACGTACGGTGTGACCTTGCAAACCTTGCGGGTGGCCTTGACCACGTCCGGTTTGCAGGCGGTCCACGAGCAGTCGACCATTTCGACGTAAGAGGTCACTTTGCATTCCTTGCGTGTTCCCTTGACGACAACCGGAACGCACTTGGTGACCGGGCAATCGACAACGGTCACGACGGCCTCGTGACGGCAAACCTTGCGGGTTGTCTTCACAACGGTCGGGACGCACTTGGTGACATTCACATCGACCATCGAGGTCTGTGCAACCCGGTCATTGACCGTGCAGCAAACTGTACGGTAGCCACAAACCGTCGCGGCTGGTGGAGCCTTGCCGTAGCAGCCACCACCCCAACCGAAACAGCAACCCTTGCCAGAGTACCCGCCTCCAGAGTTGCTGTAGGTCGAAACGGGAACGGCCTGGGCCACGGTGCGGGGAACGCAAACCCACGTGGTGCAGGGCCGCTTCTCAACGGTCGTCACTGGCTTCATCACCGTGTACTCGCAGGGAACGTCAACCCAAACCTGCTTGTATGTGGTGACGTTTCGCTTTTCGATGGTCGTAACCCGCTGCAGGACGGTGCACACTGTCGGCACGTCAATCCATTCGTGCTTGTATCTCGTGATCGGCCGCTTCTCGGACATCGCGACTGACTTCATCACCGTGTACTCATAGGGTTGATCAACCCATTCTTCCTTGTACTTGTTGACCGGACGCTTCTCCGTGTGCTTGCTCGGCGTCATCACGGTGTACTCGTATGGCTGATCGGTCCACTTTTCCGTGTAGACGGTGCATTCGACTTGCTTGACCCGTGCCTCGAGCTTGTAAGTCACGACCTTCTGCTCGACGTAGGTGACGGCGGCAGGGGCTGGGGCTGCAACCGGCGCAGGGGAAGATGCTACGACGACGGGGGCCGGCGCTGCTTTGCCCTTCCCGCAACACTTGAACAAACAGCAACTGTAAGCCGGGGATGCAGCGAGCAGGACCGCACCGATGGCCATTCCAAGTAGACGATTCATGCGTTCTCCTTCGTTCCTCCAGGTGCTGAGCATCCGGGTCAGAGGGGCACACAACCTCCGCAAGCCGTGGCGGTGAATCCACAGATAAATTGGGAGCCTTGCAACAATCCCGCAAAATGCAACGATTCGCTCTGATTGTTAAAATAATAAATCTGGGAGAGATGGAAAGTGTATCTCGACCATTTTCGTTAGCGGAACAATTTTCCCAACCTGCATAATCGTCCCAATTTCGCATTCTGTACGCCGCCGAAGTGCCGGCAGGTCAATATTTATCCAAGATTTTGCAGGTATTCCCGGTTTTCCTAATAGGATTTTCTTGCCCAGACGGAGCCTCCGAAATGTTTTCGAAGCGACTACCTCATATCTGCGCAGTTCTCGGCCTCATGGTGGGAACGGCAGCCCGAGGGGATGAAAAATCCGAATGGATCCAGCTATTCAATGGCAAGGATCTCACCGGATGGAAACTCCATTCGAATCCGCATCCGGACATCAAGGATCTGGAAGAGAAGAAAGTTGATGGCAAAGTCGTTGCCTTTGAAGGGATGGTCAAGGGGAAGAAGATCCCACTTTGGCGCGTGGAGGACGGCACGATCATCGGCGGCGGTCCCGCGACCCATCTTTTTAGCGTGCGAGGCGATTACGCGGACTTCCACTACCGCATCGAAGCCAAGATCAACGAGAAGGGAAACAGCGGCCAGTATTTTCGCACGGCATTCGGCCCTGGCTTTCCGACTGGTTACGAAGCGCAGATCAACGCGACCCACGGCGACCCGGTGAAAACGGGAAGTATCTACCCCGATCCGCGGACAAAGCTAAAGGATCACCGCGACAAAATCACGGTCCTGGATACGGCACCACACAAGCCAAACGAGTTCTTCACGCAGGAAGTCATCGCGGTCGGCTCCAAGATCACGATCAAGGTGAATGGCAAAGTGACGCTCGAATGGAAAGACCCGAACGACCTCTACAAGAAGGGCCACTTCGCTTTGCAGGCCCACGATCCGGGGTCGGTGATGACATTCCGCAAGATCGAAGTCAAAGAAATCAAGTAGTGAATCGAATCCTCGCCCGATTGGCTCTTGCCTATCCCCCATGTGGGGCGGACAATTCCCATCTACCCCACGGGCGAACTCTGCCGGTCCGGCTCTTCAACCATCCACGAAAGGACCAACATGAACGACGAAGTTTCCACACCGACACGCCGCGATGCCTTGAAGGCAACGGGCGGACTAGCCATCGCCTCCGGGATGGCTGGTTTTGGGCTTTCCGGGCTGTATGCCGGTGAAAGCAACACGATCAGCATCGCGCTCGTCGGCTGCGGCGGACGTGGCACCGGTGCGGCCCAGAACGCGCTTTCGACCCAACAGGGGCCCGTTCAGCTGGTCGCGATGGCCGACGCCTACAAGGATCGGCTCGATAGCAGCTACAGGTCGATCAACAACAAGCGTCTGGCCGACAAAGTGAAAGTGACCGAAGACAACAAGTTCATCGGCTTCGACGCCTACAAGAAAGCGATCGATGTACTCAAGCCAGGCGACGTGGTGATCATGGCCACGCCTCCGGCCTTTCGCTGGGTCCAGTTCAAGTATGCAATCGAACGGGGCATCAACGTATTCATGGAAAAGCCAGTCACCGTGGACGGGCCGACTTCCAAGAAGATGTTCGCACTCGGCGAAGAGTCGGTGAAGAAGGGCCTCAAGGTCGGCGTCGGCCTCATGTGTCGGCACTGCGAAGCACGCGGCGAAATGTTCCAGCGCATCAAGGACGGAGCGATCGGTGACATTACGCTCTTGCGAGCCTATCGTCTGGCTGGCCCGACGGGGAACACTCCTGTATCCAAAAAACCTGCGAACGCGAATGAACTCGAATACCAGATTCGCCACTTCCACGGCTTCCTTTGGGCCAGCGGCGGCGCTTACAGCGATTTTCTGATCCACAACATCGACGAGTGTTGCTGGATGAAAGACGCCTGGCCGATCATGGCGAAGTCCTCGGGTGGCCGTCATTATCGCGAGGGTTGGGTCGACCAGAACTTCGACACCTACTCGACCGAGTTCACCTTTGCCGACGGGACGAAGATGTACCTCGAAGGCCGCACCATCCAGGGCTGCCATCAAGAGTTCGCGAGCTACGTTCATGGCACCAAGGGCTCGGGCGTGATTTCCGAGAGTGGCCACGCTCCATCACATGCCCGCCTCTTCAAGGGACACAAGATGGTCGACGAAGACATCATCTGGAAGTGCCCGGAAAATGAGCCGAATCCTTACCAGCTCGAGTGGGAAGACCTCATGAAGGCGATCCGTCAGGACAAGCCTTACAACGAAGTGAAGCGTGGCGTGGAAGCGAGTCTCGTGACCGCAATGGGCCGCATGGCCGCCCACACCGGGAAGGTGACCACCCGGAAGATGATCCTCGACGACTGCGACCACGAGTTCGCACCGGACGTGGACAAACTCGTGCTTGGCGGTCCGGCCCCGTTGAAGGCCGACAAGGATGGGATGTACCCATTGCCGATGCCGGGCAAGAACGCGAAACGCGAATACTAGCGTCGTGTGATGACCACAGAGGAGCGGCAGCTTGCCTGCTGGCTCCTCTGGATTTTGGCCAATTAGATGTCCAAACAATAATTGTTTGGACATCTAATTGGCCTTCTGCTATGATTCCCTTGAGACGAGCACGCTGTTGCCACGAGAAGCCAGGCCATGTCCATTCCGACCGAAACTGACGTCATCGTAATCGGCGGCGGGCCTGCCGGCTCCACATGCTCCACGCTCATCGCTCAAAAAGGCCTGAAGGTCGACCTGTTCGAGCGGGATCATTTCCCGCGATTTCACATCGGCGAGTCGCTGATTCCGCAGACGTACTTGACGCTCGAGCGGCTCAACATGCTGCCGAAGATGAAGGGGAGCCACTTCGTCAAGAAGCACTCCGTGCAGTTTGTGAACCAGCGTGGCAAACTCTCGGAGCCGTTTTACTTCGCCGATAACAAGCCGCACGAATCGAGCCAGACTTGGCAGGTTCGTCGCAGCGAGTTCGATCACCTCATGCTCAAGAATGCGGGCGAGCATGGCGTGAACGTACATGAAGGCGTTCGCGTTCTGGAGGTACTCTTTGAAGGTGACAAAGCCGTCGGCGTGCGCATCAAGACCGAGGACCGAAACGAACAGGTGGTACGCTCCAAGGTCGTGGTCGATGCCAGCGGCCAAAGCTCGATCCTCATCGATCGCCTGGGTCTTCGGGAATGGGATCCTGTGCTGAAGAAGGCGGCTTTGTGGACCTACTGGAAGGGGGCCTTTCGCGATACGGGCCGCGACGAAGGGGCGACGATGGTCATCCAGACCGAAGGCAAGAACGGCTGGTTTTGGTACATCCCGCTACACGACGACATCGTCAGTGTCGGCGTCGTCGCCCCGTTCGAATACCTGTTTCAGAACCGAACCAAGGATCTCGAGGCACTGTATTTCGAGGAAGTCAATCGAGCCCCCGGCGTGAAGCCGCGAATCGAGCAGGCCACGCGCTGCGACATCTTCCGTGCAGAGAAGGAATACTCGTACCGTGCCACCAAAGCGGCCGGCAACGGCTGGGCTCTCATCGGCGATGCCTTCGGCTTTCTCGATCCGCTCTACTCCTCGGGTGTGCTGCTTGCGCTCAGCAGTGGCGCAATGGCTGCCGACACGATCTGTGAGGGAATTATTAAGGGGGATACCTCCGAGCAGCAACTCCGAAAGTGGGAGCCTGGATTCACTCAAGGCATGGAACGGATGCGTCGCCTGGTGTGCGAGTTCTACGAGGGCTTTAGCTTCGGCCGTTTCGTGAAGAAACATCCGCATCTAAAAAACCTGGTCACGGACGTCTTGATCGGAGACGTCTTCAAGGATGAGGTCGATGTGCTTTGGCCCTTGATCGACGAGCTTCGCCAAGAAGTCGCACTGGAACGGAAGGCCATGGCGAGCGGAGCGGTGTAAGCCGCCCGATGAAGTCGCCATGACTCTCCCATCCCGAGCCTGGATCCCCATCACCGCCTATGCAGGCACCATCGCGGCCGGCGTCGGCGTCTTCCTCTTGATTTGCACATTCGGCGAAACACTTTCCGCACCCCCACCGGAAATCGGCACGACCGTTGGCGTGGGCACCTCGACCGGCACGGGCCACGCACTCTTCCACGTCCTGCTCGCACTTGCGGCCGTCATCGCCTTGGGCCGCGTGCTCGGCAAGGCATTCACGTGGATCGGCCAGCCTGCCGTGATCGGCGAGATCGTCGCAGGGATCTTGCTTGGGCCCTCGCTGCTCGGACGAATCTCACCCGAGGCAATGCAATTCCTGCTGCCGAAAGATGCGGCCGGTCATCTCGGTATCATCGCTCAACTCGGGGCGATCTTGTACATGTTCATTGTTGGGCTCGAACTGAACACCGGGCAAGTGCGGTCGCTGGCCCGGTCGGTCGTTGCCATCTCATTTGCGGGGCTGATCGGTCCGTTCATCGTTGGGATGGCGCTGGCCCTTTGGCTTTACCCCCGGTTTTCCAACAGCTCCGTACCGTTTTTGAGCTTCTCGTTGTTTGTTGGAATTGCCGTCGCGATTACGGCATTCCCAGTCCTCGCGCGAATATTGAAAGAGCGCCAGCTCGATGCAACCAGGGTTGGCGTCACGGCTCTCGGTGCCGCGGCTTTGGCCGATGTCGTCGCGTGGTGCCTGCTCGCGGTTGTGGTCGGTGTCGCACGCGAAAGTATGGATGGAGCCCTACAAACCATCTTGTGGGCGACCCTGTGCGTGGCGGGCATGTTGTTGATTCTCCGACCCTTGGTGAACCGCTTCGTCCGACTGCACGAGAATAGCTCGCCCACCTCGCCCTCCACGGGCACAATTGCGTTCGTCATCCTTGGCGTCTTTCTGGTTGCTCTCACCACAGAGTGGATTGGCGTACACGCACTCTTTGGGGCCTTTCTCTTCGGTGCCCTGATTCCGCACGAGAGTAAACTCGCGAAGGGAGTCAGCCTCAAATTGTCCGATGCGGTAGGGGTAGTGTTGCTGCCGGCCTTCTTCGCCTTCACGGGACTGCGGACGGAAATAGGCCTGCTTCAGACGACCTCCGACTGGATCACGTGTGCGGGGATCGTGAGTGTGGCCTATGCTGCGAAATTCGGCAGTGCACTCTTGGCATCGCGATGCACGGGGCACGGCTGGCGGAATTCGGCTGCTATCGGGGTCATGATGACCACACACGGCTTGATGGAATTGATCGTCCTGAACATTGGCCTCGACTTGGGCGTGATCTCCCCGACACTGTTCGCCATGATGGTGGTGATGGCACTGGTGACCACGATGATGACGGCACCGCTGTTACGAGTGTTGTTGCCTCGCGACGCCCGCATTGACATTGCATAGTGTGATGGCAACTCCGTTCAGCTTGAAGATTCATCATGCCCGTCACTCCCATCCCCGCCGGCTACCACACCGTGACGCCCTACATGACGGTGCGTGGCCTAAAACAGATGCTCGAATTCGTGCAGAAAGCGTTCGACGCAAGTATCGTTGGAACCACTCAGGGTCCGGACAGCACCATCTGGCACGCAGCGTTTCGCATCGGCGACAGCATGTTGATGGCTGGTGAAGCGAGCGAGAAATGGCCCGCGATGCCAACGGCCATTTATCTGTACGTGCCGGACACCGATGCGACTTACAAACAGGCTTTGGCTGCGGGTGCGGAGTCGGTCCGAGAACCGGCCGATCAGTTTTATGGGGATCGCAACTGCGGAGTGAAGGACATGTGCGGGAACTTCTGGTGGCTCGGCACGCACTTCGAGGATGTCGCGCTGGAAGAAGTTCAACGCCGTGCGACAGCGGCCAAGACATGTAAATAGAACGACCGACGTCCAAAAGACGTCGGTCGTTCGATAATTGAACTCGATCGACGCTTAACGCTTGGAGAACTGGAACGAACGGCGGGCACCCTTGCGGCCGTACTTCTTGCGTTCCTTCATGCGGCTATCGCGGGTCAAATAGCCGCTGTCGCGAAGCTTCTTGCCCATGCCGCCTTCGGGTGTGGCCGCTTCCGCCGGATTGGCTGCGGCTGCTTCACCCGACTCGATGCCAAACATCGATTTGAGTGCGCGAGCAACGCCCTGGCTGGTGGCTCCGGATTGACCCGTGATTCCGCCCCCTCGGACGTTCACGAAGACGTCGAGGCGATTTCGCATGTCGAGCAGGATGAGCGGACCAACGACGGCTCCGCGATCCTTTTCTTCCGTGAAGAATTGATCGTAAGGCCGATCGTTCACAACGATCTTGCCGCTACCTTCGGCCACGCGCACGCGGGCCACGGCGGACTTTCGACGACCGGTACCCAGGTGAAATTTCTTCATCGCGCTCATATCCGACGATCCTAATAAATGCAGAATGACCAACGAACCGCAGGGGCTCGTTTTTCATTCTTTGTGGCTTAGAGAGGCTTGAATTCCTTCGGCTGTTGCGACTGGTGCGGATGCTGCGGGCCCTTGTAGATCTTCAGCTTGTCCATCTGGGCTCGACCCAAGCGGGTGCGTGGCACCATGCGTTTCACGGCGAGATACAAGATCTCTTCGGGCTTCTTGGCCAGCATGTCCTTGGCCGGAATAATCTTCTGGCCGCCCGGATAACGGGAATAAGTCTGGTAGGTCTTCTGTTCCCACTTATTGCCGGTAAACTTGATCTTCTCGACATTCGTGACGATTACGAAGTCGCCAGAATCGAGATGGGTCGTGTAGATTGGCTTGTGCTTGCCACGCAGAATATTGGCGATTTGTACGGCCAAACGCCCGACAACCTGGTCGGTTGCATCGATATGCAACCAATCCTTCGGGGCATCTGCGGCAATTAAAGTAGTCTTCTGTGACATAACAAATACGGGTCCGAGCCTGGAAGTAGGAAACGAACATCTTAGAGTGTACCAAATACTCGTCAAGCGAAACCGAAGAACATTTTGTGCTCTTAGGGATTGGAGGCTGCCTTTGTCCGCCGTTCCTCATCCGCGACCTCCTCTCGGTTTGCCGCCGGGCAGCATCCGTGGCATCATGGCCATTCAGATCGCGCTGGTCTTCTGGATCCTGCTGCTTACGCCTACGCCTGCCGATTCCGAGAAAGCAATCCCGATCCCGCTGAACCTGTATTTCATGATCGCACTGGTCATGATCTTCTTCGTTTCTCATGGAAAATCCATCGCCAGGCGGGGGGAGAGTTCGCTTGCCTCGCCCTTGTGGCTACCAACGGGAACTTTCCGTTTGATCATCCTCGCGGGTACGGCAGCTGTCTTCGCGTTCCTGATCTTGAAACATCCGGATCATCTCGATCGCCTGACGCCCAGTCCGGAGCAAATTGCCATCGGTTGGCGATATTACCTCAGCGCCTTGGTGATCGGCTTCGTGCTTGGGCTGCTCGTCCGCATCATGCCGTTCCGCCATGGCTGGCTGTATCAATCCTTCCAGGCCTGGAGCGCGATCATTGCAATGTCGCTCTTGTTCCTCGACATGATTTTTCGGGTGTTCATCAACGAGGCCCTTCCCAGGCCGATCGAGGCACTGCCGTGGGGAACCGCCCTTACCGGCGTGGTTTCGTTCTACTATGGTTCGCGGTCGTGACGACTCGTACTGCGACTTGATTTCATCCGCTCGAGTCTGAAGCAAAAAAAAGCGCCCAAAGCAGCCGGGACGCTCCGTGTGGTAGCCACACGGAGCGTCCCGCCATTCTAACGTCCGCGACCTCGGCCGCCGCGACCTCGGCCGCCACCACCACCGCCGCCACGATCGTCTCGTCCTCGGCCGCCTCGATCGCCACCTCGATCGCCACCCCGGTCACCTCGGTCATCGCGACCTTGTGGTGGCGGGCCCCGCTCGTCACGTTCATCGCGGCGTTCGGGTGGCCTTGCTGGTGGTGGAGCGTTTGCACCCATCGGCACTTCGTGGCCATTGTTGTCGAAGCCGCGAAGTTCCAGGAACTCCGGCGAGACGCCAGGCTTGCCGTTGATCGAAACGGTCAGACCGCCGGCATCTTCCCACTTGAGCATCTCGCGACGCTTCTTGTTCAACAAGAAATGGGCCACATCCGCGTGAACGGACAGGTCGAGCGTTTTGGCCAGCTTGCGATGGGCCGCGAGTTGGATGATCCGCATGACATCGATGCACATGCTCAGTGGCGTCTTGACGAGTCCCGTTCCGCGGCAGTGCGTACATTCCTGGTAGGCCGTGCGCTTTAGGGAGGTTTGCACGCGTTGACGAGTCATCTCGATCACGCCGAAGGCGCTGGTCTTGAGAATTTTCGTCCGAGAGCGATCTCGTCGCAAGCCCTTACGGAGGGTCTCCTCCAAGTTGCGACGGTGCCGTTCTTCCTTCATGTCGATGAAGTCGTTGATGATCACGCCGCCCAGATTCCGCAATCGCAATTGGCGGGCAATCTCGGTAGCGGCCTGCAGGTTCGTCTGGTAGGCGGTTTCTTCCGCATCGTCGCTCACGCGGAAAGTTCCGCTATTGACGTCAATGGCCACGAGGGCTTCGGTCTGTTCGATAATGAGCGAGCCGCCACCCGGCAATGGGACCTTCTTCTCCTGCAGTTTGGAGATTTCGTTTTCGATCTTGTACGAGTGGAAGATTGGCTCCGAATCGCCATGCAATTTGACGCGATCGGCATAGCGCGGCATCACGATCTTCATGAATTCCGATGCCTGGGCAAATGCCTCTGGGTCGTCGATATAGATCGCATCGATGTCCTGGGTGAACATGTCGCGAATGGTCCGCGTGACCATGTCGCTCTCGCGATAAACTTCAAGCGGGCCGGGCCGTTTGACCACGCGATTGGAGAACACCTCCCAAAGCCGAACGAGATAGGAGAGATCGGCCTGCAATTCCGACACATTGCGATCGACTGCTGCCGTGCGAATGATGAAGCCAACGCCCTTGGGGGCATTGAGTTCAGCCATGATCTCCTTCAGCCGGTGACGCGTTGCTTCATCGTCGATCTTTCGTGAGACGGCCACTCGGTTGAGCCACGGGGCGAGCACGAGATATCGACCCGCGATGCTGATGTGCGTGCTGAGCGTCGGGCCCTTGGTCCCCATGCCTTCCTTGATCACCTGGACGATGACTTCTTGGCCACGCTTGAACACCGTCTCGATCGGCGGTGGCTTCACTCCGCCATCGCGACCACGGCTGAACCCACCGGGTCCACCGCGAGGTCCGCCAGGACCACTGCGACTTCGGCCTCCAGGACCTCCCCGATCGCCGCCCCGATCGCCGCCACGTGGTCCGCCGCGCGGACCACCTCGCGGGCCTCCCCGGCCACCATCTCGACCTCGATTGTCCCGTGGCGGGGCCATCTCGTAATCTTCCCCGGCAGCAGCGTAATTATTCTCAAGACTAGGCTGGCTGGACCCATCGTCGCCCGCTTCGTCAGTCGGACGTGGCTCGAAGTTGGGAGCGTCTTCCGACGATTCCTCGTCGTCCGGCGACTGATCGTCCCGAGGCTGGTCCCGAACCGGGGTTGCTTCCGCCTCACTGAACCGATCGTTTGGTCCCATTGGGTCGAAGAAAAATTCATCGTCGTCTACACTCGTTCGATGCTCCGCGGAGTTCATCACACGTGGCTTTTCGTCATCGTCGTCGGGGGCGGCGTCTTCGCCTGCTTCCGCCTTCTTTTTGGTCACGCGCTTTCGCTTGGGTTTCCCTTCTGCATCTTCCTCGTTTGCCCTCTTGGCTTTGGGTTTTGCGACCCCCGCACCCGTTCGCCCGCGGCGTTTTGGTTTGGCCCCGTCATCGTCCGAAGCCTCGGCCGCTGCCTCCTCTTCTCGGGCAACATCGGCCACGTCTTCTTCCGCGTCGGCCATATCGAAATCAAGGCCAGGAGCCGCAATGACCGTTCTGCCATTCGAGGGGTTGTCGTCGAACATGCCAAAACCAAAGTCGCCGGTATCCCCGTCCGGGACAGCCTCCGCCATTGGTACTTCCTCCTCGAATTCAGGAGGTGCGAAATCCATCGCCGGCCCGGAAGGAATCTCCACGGGAACGAAGGCCCTGGGTGCTCGATCGTCTTGGCGTGGGCCGCGATCATCGCGACGTGGCCCGCGGTCATCTCGGCGAGGCCCACGATCGTCGCGGCGAGGCCCACGATCATCTCGATCGTCCCGGCGTTCGCCCCGGTCCTCTGGATTTCGGCAGTAGGCCGAGGCCACGTCCGACACGTGCAAAAAGCCATTGCGGCCGATGCCGAAATCGACGAATGCGGCCTGAATACTGGGCTCAATGTTGACGATCTTGCCCTTGTAGATGTTGTTGACGTAGCTCTCCTGACTCGTCCGCTCGACGTACAGTTCTTGCAGAACTCCGTCTTCGATGATGGCGATGCGGCACTCCTCGGGCTGCATCACGTTAATCAGCATGATCTTTTTCATTCGTTCCTGTTTCTGGTTGGGTTGTCGGTGGGCGATTTGCCACGCGGCAACTATTCCACGATGGGTCCGTTGGCCGTTGCGCCCCAAGTTTCCTTGGGTACGCTCGGCAATGGTTTGGGGGGTAGCACTGGTTTCCAAGGCCGCGTTTGCGGCTCAATTTTCGGCGTTCGTGCGGCCTCCTCGGCCGGCACTTCATCCAACAATTCTAAAGTCACGCGTTCGATCGTAATGACAGTTTCCAGGCCCACGGCTCTGGCAATCTCGTCGGCCCGGACCGTACCTTCCTGGGTGATCCACGTGTTCGCAAATAACGAACGCTCGTCGTGCCACAACGAGTCCACGTATGGGCGGATATTGACCTGCCGTGGTTTCGGCCGTTCGCGTTCGGCCCAGACTTCCGTTGCGAGTAGGAAGCAGTCGATTCGATTCGTGAGTTGGTCCGAAAAGCCATCGGCTTCGATGCGATACGACGCCCGCCTCGGTCTGGCAGTGGTTTTAAGCAGGATTCTTGTGGCGGACAGGAAGTTGATCCCAGGAATAACGTGTTCGCGAAGCCGTCGCAACACTTCGTCGGGTTCGATGGTCTCGGTCAATTCGAGTTCAAGAACCTCAGAGAGCCCGATCGTACCGAGTGAGAGGGATTGGGCCAGCACCAGGCGAGGCGTGGGGTGAAAGCCTTCGGTCATGCGAAATGGGAGTTTTGCCCGGCGCAGAAGGCGCTCGAATGCGCGCATGAGGTCCAGATGACTGACGAACCGTAGGTCGCCGGATTTGCAAAAACGAATTCGAACTTTATCGAATGGCATCGCGCCGGGTGACCCGAAAAAGGCCACTCCTGTTGAGGAAGCGCGAACGAGGTGAGAGGATTTGGAAAGATTTGGGGAAACGGATGAAATCAATTCATCCCTCGCCCTTCGTCCTTCGACATCTGGCTGGCTCACATCGCCCGGCTATCGGAGGGAAAGCGGGCGGGCACTTCGGCCCTACTCTTCGCCACCACCGACTGCTTCCGGGTGTATTCTCTTGCGTTCGCGGAGCAGGTAATTAATCACGTCCCTGGCTGAATCCAGTGTCATCGCCTCGGCCGCAATCCGCTCTGCATCTGCAACGGTCAGGCGTCGGATGACGGCCTTCACCGGCGGCAGATTGTTCGGGGCCAGACTCAATTGTCTGAGTCCCATTCCCACTAGCAGCGGGGTAAACAAAGGGTCACCGCTCATCTCCCCGCAGACATTGACACCGGTACCGTGCTTGCCTGCCGCGTCTACCACGGACTTAATTAATCGCAACACGGCCGGGTCGGCTGGGGAGTATAAGTCAGCCACCAATTCATTCGTACGATCCGCTGCCAGGGTATATTGTACGAGGTCATTCGTTCCAATTGAAAAGAAGTCCACTTCCCGCGCCAATTCCGCAGCCATGATCGCAGCCGAGGGTACTTCGATCATGGTGCCGATGGGCAAGTTCGGCTTGAACGCGATCCCGGATTCACGCAAGTCTTCCATCACTTCTTTCAGCAGAAACAGGCACTTCCGCAGTTCCGGCAACGTGCTGATCATTGGAAACATGATGCGAACATCGCCAAAGGCGCTTGCACGCAGGATCGCCCGGAGCTGTTTGCAAAATAAGGGCGTGTCCCGGAGGCACAGCCGGATCGAGCGGACGCCGAGCGACGGGTTTTTCTCTGGCTCCTTCGGTCGATGGGCTTCCACGAACTTGTCGGCCCCAAAGTCGAGCGTGCGGATCACAATGGGTCGCCCTTCGCCCATCTCGCTAATTACCCGCAGGTAGGCGCGAAAATGTTCCTCCTCGCTGGGGTCGCTATCGCGGCCAACGTAAAGAAATTCCGTTCGATACAGGCCGACGCCTCCCGCCCCGCGAGCGGTGCAAGCGGTCGCTTCGTCAGGAAACTCGATATTTCCCAGAAGGGTGATCGGAACACTATCCAGCGTGACGCTGGGCAGATTACGCTCGACTACCCAGTGACCGGACCGAGAAAGCCTGGCATCGCGCGTCTTCCGGTATTGTGCGAGTACGTTCGCATCGGGACCGACGATCACGATCCCCTCGGCCCCATCGACGATCACGATGTCGCCGCTGGTGACATCGGCCAAGAAATGCCCGACGCCCACGACAGCAGGCAACTCCATGGCATTGGCCATGATGGCCGTGTGACTCGTGCGACCGCCGTGCTCGGTCGCGAAGGCTAGAATCGAGTTGCGATCGAGGGAAGCGGTTTCGCTCGGCGTCAGGTCTCTAGCCAGGACAATCGAAGGCTCGTGGACATCGCGTAGCGGGTCGCGTCGTTCGCCAATCAAGTGCTTCAGGATGCGTTTTTCGATGTCGTACAAGTCGCCGGACCGCCAGGCGAGGAACGAGTTCTCGCCTTCCTTTTCAAAGGCTTCCACCAACTCCCTGACCGCCCGGCTGACGGCATATTCCGCGACAAATCTCTCTTTCCGGACCAGCACGTCGAGATCGGATAAAAAAGCTGGGTCCTCGAAAATGAGTGCGTGGGCACCAAAGATGGCACCGAACTTGGCACCGAGACGCTGCGTGATCTCACGCTGAGACTGGGTTGCCTCGAATGCGGATGCCGCGAGGGCAGTGTGCAATCGAGTAACTTCGGCTTCGACCTGGCTCGGAAGCACTCGCTTCTGCGGAATGCGGACACCCTCGGCATCCAGCACCAGAGCCGGGCCGATGGCCACGCCAGACGAAACGGGAATTCCACGTAATGAAATCACTTGTGGGCTGCACCAAACGAATGAGGAAGGTCAGAGAAGTCGCGGAGAGTCAAACGCTTCTCGGTCGATCCAGTCTCTCCTGGGTTCATTTCAACATCAATTCCAGGTCTTCGGAAGAGTTCGCTGCAATCGCTTTGGCCAAAATCGGCAACGCGACCTGGGCGTCTTCTCCCGTGACTTCCAATTCCAACTCGGTTCCTTGCAACGCAGCCAAGAGCATGAGTTGAGTCATGCTCCTCAGACTCGCCTTCCGATCCTGTTTTCGAAGGGTGCCTGTGCATTGATATTTCGCGGCAAGGCGTGCGATCATCATGGCCGGACGCATGTGCAGGCCACGAGGGTTTCGTATGACGACCATTGCCTGCAAGGGATTGTTTTCCCCAAGCAGCGGTCCGTTCTCCATCGCTATGGTCACACTCACGCTCGATTCCACGGGTTCGGTGTACCTTCGATCAGGCTCCAAATCTGTTCGCGCGTTTCGCAGGCCAAAAGCTGGTTGATAAATGCATCGTCCTCGCTGATGCGAACGATTGTTTCGAGTGCGTGAAGATGGGGGCCCGGTTGATCGGGCTTGGAGACCAGCAAGAACACCATCCGCACATCCTGACCGTCGATGCTCTCGAACGGAATCCCCGTCTTCGACAGACCGAGAGTACCAATGAGCTGCGGGAGTCCTTCGAATCGCGAGTGTGGAATCGCTACGCCTCGACCGATCCCGGTCGAACCGAGCCCCTCGCGGCGGAGAATCTCTTTAACCACCGCATCGACTTCGGTCGGCCGAAAGAAACCGGCAGCTTGTAGCGTACCGACTAGTTCGCGAATCGCACCTTCCTTGGTCGTCGCGAGCAAAGCCGGAACGATGGCGTCCCGGATGAGAAAATTCTTCATTTCATACCCTCGGCCGAAAGGTTGAAGGATGAAGAGGAGTGATCAAGGATGACTCGTCTCATCCCCCATCCCCACCGTCACCCTTTTGCCTAGCGTCGTTCTTGTACCTTTTCCTTGTATTTATGAATCTGGTGTGCAATTCGATCCACCGTCAAATCGACGGCCACCATGAGATCTTCGTTTTCGTCCTTGGCAACGAAATCGTGCTTATGCTCGGCATCGACGAGGATTTCCACCTTCTTGTGAATCTTATCAGCCAGATCGACCGTCACGTCGATCATCGTGATTCGGTCGAAGTAATGAAGCAGCTTGTCGACCTTCTGTCGGATTTGATTCTGGTGGTCCTCACTCAAATGCCCGTGCCGGGCGCTGACTTTGATTTGCACGATCTTTCGCCTCCGCTGAATAAATTACCACATGGGATTGATGGAACGCAAAGGACGGATGAGCATCTGCCCACTTCGTCCGATCAGTCCAATGATTCCCTGTAAATGGTACTGTTATATGCGGGCTACTACCACCCCTCCTCAATCCACCCACCGCCCAACACTTGGCTACCAGCATAAAAAACGACTGCCTGACCAGGCGTGATGGCCGATTGTCGTTCGTCGAACTCGACGCGGGCACCACCATCTTCCGTCGTTGTCACCGTTGCCAGGCTGCCGGCATGGCGATAGCGAATCTTGGCCGCACATCGAATCGGGGCAGCCGGCCGATCGACTAGCCAGTTCACACCCGAAGCCGTCAGGCCTTGTGAGAGCAAATCCTCACGATCGCCGAGCACCACTGTTCGCGTTTCGGGCAGAATGTCGAGTACGAAACGCTTGCGGTCCGTCGCAATGCCCAGACCCTTTCGTTGGCCAATCGTAAAGCGCTCGAAGCCATCGTGTTCGCCCAGAATCGTACCATCTCGATCCACAACGTTTCCGGCGGTCGCTAACTCGGGCCGACGCTTGCGGATCAGTTTGGCGTGATCGCCATCCGGCACGAAGCAGATTTCAACACTATCGGGCTTGTCGGCCATCGCCCCCAGGCCTGCTTGCCGAGCCATTGCTCGAATCTCTTCCTTGCGGAAGCCCCCGATGGGGAAGAGCAGCCGGCCCAGGATTTCTCGGCGAACGCCGTAGAGCACGTACGCCTGATCCTTCTCCGGATCGGCCCCCTTGTGGAGTTCCGGCCCCTGCGGACCGGCGACCATGCGGGCGTAATGACCGGTGGCAATGAAGTCGGCATCAAGTTGCTGGGCAAACGTCCAGAGTTGGCCGAACTTCAGCCAGGTATTGCAGACGACGCACGGGTTCGGAGTGCGGCCTGCGAGATATTGGTCCGCGAAATAGTCGATGATGCGGTTGAACTCACGTTCAAAATCGAGGGCATAGAAGGGGATGTCGAGTCGGTCGGCCACGCGCCGGGCATCCCCGGCATCAACCGCGGAGCAGCAACCCTTCTTGTTGTCGCGGCGAGAATCGGGCTCGTCCGAGTGCGCGCCGGTCCGCATAAACATGCCGATGACGTCGTAGCCCTGCTCCTTGAGCAGAACGGCCGACACCGAACTATCCACGCCGCCAGACATGGCCAGCACAACACGACCGGGCATTCGACCCCTTCCAGAAGTAAAGCTCTTTCAGATTATAGTGGTCTGGGGCCCAGCCGATGTTCGGAGGCAATCGGTCTCATCCGACCTATGGGTCCGGTATGAAACCACTCTCAAACCCCCTCCAGCAGATTCCGCCAGCCCTTCCAGAGCGATACCGCGAGAATGCTGCCCGCCAGAAATAGGAAGAGGCCCCAGCGAAGCAGCGTGACCTGAAACTGAAATCGTTGTTCGCCACCGTTGGAGCCGGGCAGAGTCTTGAGAAACGCCACCCGCTTGGCAATCGTTGAATGCTGCCAGGTCGCCAATGAAATGCCGACGAAGCGAAGTGCGCCCGAAAACCATCCGATCGGGCCGCGACGTTCGATTCGGTCCGCCTCGCGGGTTTGACCGTTGATTTCCTCAACGCGTTCCAGGGCGCGCACGAAAATGCCGACGCCGGTTCGACACAAGCCTCGACCCTTGGCAACCAGCGAAGTCTCCGGTCCGTGGCCAATGCAATCCGGATCCGAACACGAAACGGTCTTGCAGCCGAAGACGTCTGCCTGCCGCTCGCACTTTCGTGAAATAAAACCGAAGACGACAAAGAGGTAGATCCCGGTGGTCAACACCGTGACAACCAGGGCCGCATCGCCCGTTGGCATCGTGGTTCCCGGTGCCATTTCGACCGCCCGATAGGCTGCCCCGAGAGTGAGAAACGAGAGCATCAAGAACGCTGCGTAATAGAAGAGGTGCCCGTGTTTCACATGGCCAACCTCGTGGCCGAACACGGCTTCGATCTCATCGTCGCTCATCGTGCTCAGCAGCAAGTCCGTAAACACGATGTGCCGTAGTCGCGGAAACAGGCCGGTCACCATGGCCGTTGCCAGGTTGCCGCGTGTGTCCCAAATGTGCAAGCCACGATACCGGACATTTAATCGACTGGCGGCACGCTCCAGCCGTTCGCGCACTCGGCCGGCGGGCATCGGCTGCAGGCCCAGCACGAGAGGCACAAACGAGGGGAGCAGAAGGATGCAGCCGAATAGCCCGAACAATGCGGCCAATTTCGCCCAGGGGCTATCCAGAATCGTCGGAAATGCACGCAAGGCCCCCAGTTGGGCGATCATCAAAAAGACGGGTGTGAGCACCATCAGCAAATGTTGGCGAAGCAAATACAGGATGTACCCGCCGCGCGTCCAAAACGTACCTCTCACATAGGGTGCGGCGAGATGAAGTGCTCGCTCGGCATCGAAGAAAAGAGCCCACGATCCGATCAGGCTGATGAAATAGGGAACCAGGATGACAAGTTCAGCACCGGGAAGGTATCGGTCGGCACCGGGAAGATAGTCCTCGCTCACGGTGAACGCATGACGAACCGTCCAGCCCCAGCCGCACACGAGCAGCAAGACGAATCCGAACAGATTCAGGAAGAAGAAGGAGAGCCGTCGCAGCCCGTGCCCTCGGGCAATGCTCTCCCGCGAAGAAGGATCGAGAGTTAGTCGGCTGACTGTGCGGTGAGAGAAAAACCGTGCGACCAGCAATAGCCCGGCAACGATGACACCGCTGATGGCCGCACTCCCCTCCGTGCCTACGCCGAACAAGGGTTCCGGCCAATCGACAGGCAGGCAGGCTATCGTCAAAAATATCAACAGAAGCAGCGACATTACGCCTCTCGTGGTTGCTTGCTCTTATCATAGGTTGCACTGCCGAAAAATGCCGAGCCCGCCCGGACGCCATGATTATCACCCCCGAATCCGAATACGAGCAGCGACTTCAGGCACGTGCGGTCGCTGCCACCGAACTGGAACAACGCGAGAGTCGCGCAGGCCGCTGCCGGCTCGTTGGGTTTTTCCTGCTCATCGTACCGGCCTTCATCTTCCCGCTTTTCGATCCCTGGCTACCGGTCTCGATGGCACCCGGTGCGATCCTCTTCATCACGGCTATCTTCTGGCACCGGAAAGTCGTTCGAGCCCGGGCGAATGCTAGCAACGCGGTTCGATACTTCACGCATGGCCTCGATCGGCTACACGATCGCTGGGTTGGGAAAGGACCTGCCGGCGAGCGATTTTCCGATCCGCTGCATCCTTATTCAGGCGACCTCGACGTGTTCGGACGTGGCTCGCTGTTTCAGTATCTGTGCGAAGCCCACACGCCCAACGGGCACGACACCCTGGCCGCGTGGCTGAGCGCACCATCTGCACCGGAGTCCGTGCACGCCCGGCAGACCGCCATCACAGAGATTCGAGCCAGCGTCGATCTTCGCGAGGCATTTGGCACCCTCGGCAATCCGGATCGGCCTGGGTTGAAAACTCGTGCGTTGCTCGGATGGCCTTCCGAACCGCCGGTCCTTACCGGACAACGTGGCCCACTATTAGCAATCGTGCTTGGTATTTTGGGGCTTGCCAGCATCGTGGCCTGGGCCGGTTTCGGCACGGGCCCCTCGCCTCTTCTCCTCGTCGCCATCGTTGAAGTCGTGTTCGTCACGCGCCAATGGCAGCTCATCCGCGAGGTGATGCGAGATTCTCAGGCTGTGCTGGCCGAGTTGCAGGCGTTTCTTCCGGTCCTGCGGCTTGTGGAGAGCCAACGCTTCGAAAGCCCACTGCTGAAATCCATTCTCGAACGAGTGAATGCAGCGGACGGTAGGCCATCCTCTCGAATCGCCTCGCTGGCCAGCCTCCTCGATGCCTGGGATTCGGCCATGCGGAACCAGTTCGTGCTGCCATTCGCCTTCGTGTTCATGGTGCCCATGCACCTGGTCTACGCGATCGAACGCTGGCGAATCCGCGACGGTCAACGAGTTCGAGACTGGCTCGACGCTGTCGGCACGTTCGAAGCAATCTGTTCGCTTTCTGCGTTTGCTTACGAGCATCCCGATTACCCGTTTCCGGAACTCGTCGTTGATGGCCGAGTGTTGGAAGCAGAGAACCTGGCTCACCCACTTCTCCCCGCATCGCGGCGAATTGGCAACGATCTGTCAATCAGCAACTCGCCAGCTCTGCTTCTCGTCAGTGGCTCGAACATGTCCGGCAAGAGCACCCTCATGCGGGCCGTTGGGCTGAACGTGGTGCTTGCACTCGCCGGAGCACCGGTCTGTGCTCGAAAACTCCGCGTTTCCACCCTTGCCGTGGCAAGCGCCATGCGTCAAGCCGACTCGCTTCACGAAGGGGTCTCCGCATTTTACGCGGAGATTCGACGGCTCCAGGCCATCCGCGAATGGTCGAAGGGGCCTGTTCCTGTGCTCTTCCTGCTCGACGAAATCTTGCGTGGCACCAACTCGCACGATCGCCGCGTGGGTGCCGAAGCCGTGATTCGAGTGCTTCTAGAATCAAGCGGGATTGGCATGGTTTCCACGCACGATCTGACTCTGGCCGAGATTGTCGAACAACTCGGCCAGACAGCCGCCAACGTTCACTTTGAAGATCAACTCGTGGACGGGCAGATTCGGTTCGATTATCGTTTGCGGAATGGAGTGGTTCCACGGGGAAACGGGCTGGTACTGCTTCGCCTGCTCGGCTTTGAGGTTTGAACCACTTCCGATTTCGGCACGGCCTGAGGGAGAACGGCCCCTTGGCCCTGCCAGATGAGTACGCACGAGGCCGGTGGCTTGGGAGGGCGAGGCTCCTGCCGAGCCGTGAGGAGGAGCGATTCTCCGGCTCGGCAGGAGCCTCGCCCTCCCAAGAACTGCCCTGGGACGTGTGAAATGGCCAGCTAGAGTTGACTTTTTTGAGACCAGGCAACTTCAACCCGTGAGCAAAGGCCAACAGCAGTTGTGACAACCCCGTCTATACTCCGCACGGCCGCAGATGAGGCATTTTCAGAGCCGCGACCGTAAGGGAGCGGAATAGGGACCGGATGGTCGTCGCCGTTGACCGCTCCTTACGGTCGCGGCTCCGATGTCCTAATCTCGCCCGCGTTGGGTCTAGTTTGTTCCTCGTCGCATGCGGAACGGGTCGCTTCGCACGGCTTCCAACACCAGCGCGGAGAATTTGTATTCACCCTTGGCCGTGCCCGCGACAATCGCATCGAGTGCCCGTTTGTCGTACCATTCCAAACCTCGGCCAATGGCGTACGTCAACAGTTTCTCGGCCAGGTTCCGCGTTAGCAACTCTTTCTTCTCCTTCAGAATCGCCTTGAGTTCGTTGGGATTCTTGAAGGCCTTGCCATCGGAGAGTACGCCTGCAGGTTCGATCGGGAACTCGCCATCCTTCGCGCGAAACGCACCGATCGCGTTGAAGTTTTCGAACGCGAAACCCATGTCGTCCATCTTGGCGTGACAGTTGGCACACGCCGGGTTCTTGCGGTGCTCTTCCATTCGCTTTCGCAACGAGCCGGTTGCGACCGTCTTCGTGTCGTCCTTCAACTCCGGAACGTCCGGCGGCGGCGGCGGCGGTGGTGTACCGAGAATCTGCTCCAGCACCCATTTGCCTCGTTTCACGGGCGAGGTTCGCGTCGGGTTCGAGGTAACGGTCAGGATGCTGGCGTGTGTGAGGATCCCACCGCGAATACTCTCGGGCGGCAACTCAACGCGCACGAACTTGTCGTAAGGAATCGGCTTGCCGCCGGGTCGTTTGTCCTTCGGGTCGTGGGTATTCCCGACCGTATCCTTGATGCCGTACAAGCTGGCGAGCGGGCCGTTCAGGTACGTGTATCGGCCATCGATAATGTCCAGGATCGGCCGGTCTTCACGAATCAGTTCCTCGAAGAACAGGCTCGTCTCGGTCCGCATGGCCGAGCGAACTTGCTCGGTAAACAATGGGAACTGCCTGGCATCCGGAGCGAACGATTGCAATCGCTGAAGCTGAAGCCACTGCATCACGAAGTGATCGACGAGTGATTTCGCTTTCGGATCCTGCAACATCCGGCGGACTTGTGGCTCCAGATTCGCGGCAAGCTGTTTCTTCTCCGCGAGGGCAAACAGTTCGTCGTCCGGCATGCTGGACCACAGGAAGTACGACAGCCGGGAGGCGAGTTGATATTCGTCGAGGGGCCGAGGATCGGCGGACTGAGGGCGGTCGTCGAGTTCCACGCGAAAGAGAAACTTGGGCGACACCAACACCGCTTGCATCGCGAACTGAATCGCACCCGGGAAGTTTTCGCCACGAGTCTCCGCTCCCTCGGCCAGGGCGATCAAGCGTCCGACCTCGTCGTTCGTGGCCGGCCGACGGTAGGCCTTGGCAGCGAATCGCCGCAAAATCTCGGCTATCTGCTCGCGTTTTGGCTTGCTGGTGTCGCAGGCCATCAGCTTCATTTGTGTTTCGGGCCGGGTGTCGGCAGGCCCGGTCAGATGGAAGTTCTCGATGTGCAATGTGCGTTCGACGGCTTTGTCATCCTTGAACGGATTTGTGAATGTCACGGCAATCCGCCGATTCCCCTTCTCCAACGGAAACTTGAATTCGGGCTCCGTGGCTTTCTTGTCATCCCCATCGGCAAACGTCAGTGTCTTCACTTCCTTGCCATCAACCGAGACCGTGACCTTGACCGGTTCGCTGCCACAACCGGTGGCGTAAGCGCGGAAACGGAACGTGTATTCGCCGCCGAGCGTGAGTGTGAAGAGCGAGTTCAGGTTTCCCTTGGTCATGGGTCGAAAACGACCGATTTTTTCGGCATTGGTAGCTGGCTCCAAATATTTGCCGCTCACGCCACGCACGGGGGGCTTGGGCGGAATCGGCGTGATCGCCCGATTCACGATTGCCTCGGCGGCAGCGAGATATCGCTCCATGAGGACGGGCGATAGAGTCAGCACATCGCCGATGTTGTCGAAGCCATAGCCGATGTCGTCGGCCGGAAAGTCTTCCGCTGGGTTGAAATCGATACCGACGAGATCGCGGATGGTCTTGGCGTATTCGGTCTTATTCAGGCGACGAACCGTGACACGACCCGGATCGGGCTTCGCGTTCTTGTCGGCCTTGTCGAACACGAGTGCGACGGACTTCTTGAACGCGTCGAATTCTTCAACCGTCGGCCGAGGCTTTTCCTTGGGCGGCATCTCGCCGTTATCGATCATCCGCAGGACGCTCTGCATCTTCTTGCGGTCGCCAAGCAGGGCAGCCTCGTTCGTAATCGTGTGCAGAGCAACCCCGGCATTTTTTTTCTTCTCCCCGTGACAGCCGATGCAATGTTTGTTCAGAAAGGCTACCCCCTCTTTCGAGAAGTCGGCAGCAAACGCGGGAAGAGCGCAGATGAGTAGCAGGAGCGAGGGAAGACCGAAACGCATGGAAAAAGTCCGGTAGGAATGTGCGGAAGGCAGGCGGGGAGGCAGGAGTATTGTAGCACGGGCGATTCAGCAGTGCGAGCGGTGCTCCGTCAGGAGCCCGACGAACTCTCGTAACATCTACTTTACCTCGCTCCACAAACGGGCTAGGCTAACTCTCATCCAAATCCGCCGAACCGGCCCGCTCCGCCCGAGGCCCGACATCATGACATACCTTCGTCTTTTCATGTTTCTCTGCTTCGTCGCCGCCAGTTCGGCTCTTGCCCAGCCGATGAAAACGATGCAGGAGCCTCCGACGGGTACTCCCGCCTCCGACGGCAAACTTCCGGATGGAGCACGCCTCCGGCTCGGCTCCGGCAAGTTTCGCGAGCCGAACTTCATCAGTGCCGCCAGCCTGTCGCCCGATGGCAAGTTGCTGGCCATTTGCGGCGGCTCGACCACGGTCCGTTTTCTGGACGTGTCCACGGGCCTGGAAGTGCGTCGCATCACTATCCGCGAATACCTGCGCACGAACCAAATTCACTGGATGCCAGACGGCAACCAGCTTGTGACTACCGGCTACAACGGCATCAACATCTGGGATGCGAAAGATGGCAAGCTCGTCAAACAGGCCCTGAACCCGAACAAGGATGGCCGCGACGGCATGATCCAGGTCTCGGCCGACGGCAAGCACGTGGCCATCGGCAGCCAATATGAAAATGGCTTTGTCAAGGTCGTCGATCTCACGAGCGGAAGCCAGATCTCGTCGGTCAAGCCCGCTCAGAATTCCTCGGTCCATGGCTGCATGTCCCCCAAGGGGGAGTACCTGGCCACCTGGGGCCAGCATTACAATCGGGGCGGCGGCAACCAGGAAGAGGATGCACTGATCCCACGCAAGATTCAGCTTTGGACCGCGAAAGACGGCAAGGAAAAAGCGACTCTCCTCTCGGACATCAACCAGATTGCAAGCGTGCGTTTTTCGCCGGACGGCTCGAAGATCGCCGGTTCTGGAAACGGCACCATCCAGCTTTGGGACGTGGCTACGGGCAAGCTCGAACGGCGATTCGCGGGCCGAACGGGGCAGGGGGTGCAACTGCTGTTCTCACCGGATGGCAAGATTCTGTCCGCGGCCGGGCAGGATGGCTGCGTGCAATCGTGGGAAATCGCGAGCGGCAAGCGGGCCGGGATTTGCGATGGACCGGCACCGAACGTGGCCGGCCTGCTCTATCGGCCGGATGGACAACTCATGGCCTGGGCCATCAACGTGAACGCGGTCGAAATCTGGGAGGTCCCTTCCGGAAAGAAGCTCACGCCACAAGGCGGGCACACAGGGCCGGTCACTTCGTTGCAATTCAGCACGGACAACAAGACACTCGTCACCAGCGGCAACGACGGCAAGTTGCTTCGCTGGGACGTGACCACTGGCAAGGAACTCGAAGCTTTCGAGTTGAAGCAAAGCGAAGCCACGAGGCGGATGTACGGCTACGCCCGCAATTATGGCGGGCCAACGCACTTCTCTCCGGATGGCAAGTATCTCGTGGCCTCCGGCTCCAATGGCGGCGGGGCGGCCGTGTGGGACGTAAATGCCGGGCTTGAATTGTTCGCCCTGACCAGCCCGCAGGGCTACGTCGATCGAAGCGGCATCATCGCCTTCTCGGCCGACTCCAACAAACTCATCGCGATGAACCGGTATTACGGCCGCGAGCAGGCGTTTCCCATTCCCGTGTGGGAGATGGAAACCGGGCTGCCATTGCCATCGTTGAAGGGCCAGAAGGGGGACTTCACCTGTGCCGGGTTCTCGACGGACGGGAACATTCTGACCACCTGTGCCTACTTCTATCCGCCCAATGGCACTCAGGTCGCGGAAGCCTGGTCGTGGGATTTGGCGACCGGAAAGACGCTCTCCCGGGTCCAGGTGCCCAACACGCAATTCATGTCGATGCAGTTTTTGGACCACCGGCTGTTCGTGGCGTTCACGAACAATAACGGGCAAAATCAGAATCAAAAAATTTACGACGCGGTCACGGGCGGCGAGGCCCGATCGCTAGAAAACTCGGCCAATATTGGCGGCGGCACCTCCCTGGCAATTTCGCCCGATCGTCGTTTGTTGGCCTATGCGGGACAGGGATACGAACGAGTCGGACCAGACGGTCGGCCGATTGCCGGCAAGAAGATCATCATCTGGGAGGTCACCTCCGGATCGATTCGGCACGATCTCGGCAGCATGGAAGGGCAAGTGACTTCACTCGCGTTCTCAAGAGATGGCAAGACGCTGGCGAGCGGTTCGACGGACACGACCGTGTACCTCTGGGATCTCCCGAGCAAAGCCCTGAAAGCCGAAGCTCTCAAGCCGGCCGACCTGGATGAACTCTGGAAGAATCTCGAGGGACTGAATGCCCGCAAGGCTGATGAGGCGATGCGGATGCTGCTCACTCGGCCCGTGGAAGCAGTTCCATTTTTGAAGGAACAACTCAAGCCCATTCCCGGCGTGAAGCTGGACGTGACCAAGATCGCGAAGCTGATTACCGACCTGGATTCGCCCCGCTTCCCCGTTCGTGAAACGGCCACGCGTGATCTGGAACGAATGGGCAGCCTGGCCAGCGTTGCGATCGCGGAAGCCCTCAAGAAGCCGACGATTTCCCAGGAAATGCGCGAGCGACTTGAGAAGCTGAAAGACAAAGTCAACAAACCCGATTCAGGCCTGGAATGGATCCGACCCCTGCGAGGCGTGGAAGTTCTCGAACGCCTGGGCACTCCCGAAGCCATCGCCCACCTAAAAGAAATCGCAGCCGGCGGCGATGCCCCACCCACGCGCGTGGCCCGCGAGGCGATCGGCCGCCTGGGTGCGAAGTAAGGCCGATCACCTCAAATCGATACGCATGCCGTTGTCGTGTTTGTGGAAGCCGAGTTTCGAATAGAAGGCGAGATTTTGGTCGTTGCAACTGAGGATCACCTTGTAGCAGCCGGACTGGCGGGCGAGTTCCACCACGGCGCGGACGACGGCCGAGCCAATGCCTTTGCCCTCGTGGCTCGGATGAACGGCCACGTCCTCGACGTGCCCGATGGTCCCGCCGCGATGGATGAACTTGTGTTCCAAAATCAGGCTGGCCGTGCCCATGACGCTGCCTTCTTTGCTCACGGCGACCACGGTACGAACGCCGGCAGCATTGCGGCCACGCCAAATGCGAATCGCTTCTTCCGGCGTGAGATCGACTGTCGCAAGATGAGCAAGCGATTCCAAAAACCCATGCTCGAAGTCTCTCTGCTCGAGCGGCCTCAGTTCCAAAGACATCAGCTTTCCTCCTTGGGAGTATGGCCGGCTGCATGGTAGCACACTTCAATGACTCTGATGAGGCCTCTTTTTGGAGCCCAAACCATGCACAGCAAAGTTGCGATTAAGGAAGGCAAAGTCAAAGTCGAGGCGAAGGGATTTGAACCCCCGATCTCCGGTTTCCGACACCGGCGGCCACTCCGGACTGGCCCACACCTCGAATAAGTAGGAATCAAGAGCCAGGGATCAGGAGTCAGGAAATCCAATGCCTCCTGATTCCTGTCTCCTGGTTCCTGTCTCCTGACCAGTCCCGGCGGTAGGAATTGAACCTACACCTCCTCGTTTTCAGCGAGGCGCTCGACCTTCGAGCTGCACCGAGATTGGGCTATCGGTAGGTCCGCCGAGCCGAGGCGGACCGGCTTCATGCCACGAGACGACAGCATGGTCCGCCTCGGCTCGGCGGACCTGCAGCAATCATGCCGGCGGAGGGAATCGAACCCACACGGTACGGATTAAAAGTCCGTTGCTCTGCCGTTTGAGCTACACCAGCCTGTTCGGGGAGAAGGACTCGAACCTTCAATCTCCTGGTTCAAAGCCAGGCGGCATTACCAATTCGCCTATCCCCGAGCGGTTGATCGATCATGATTCGGGGAGAAGGATTCGAACCTTCAGAAGGCCTGCTTCAGAAACAGGAGGCTTACCGATTAGCCCATCCCCGAGAGTGTCTTGCGGGAGTCGAACCCGCCTAGCCGGTTTGGAAGACCGGAACCTCTGCCGCTCGGCCAAAGACACTTGCCGGGAGTCAGGGATCAGAAGTCAGGGGTCAACAAGCGTCTAGACTTTGACCCCTGACTCCTGACTCCTGATCTCTGACTAGCTGGGGCGGCAGGACTCGAACCTGCATGATCCGGTGTAACAGGCCGGCGCCTTACCGTTCGGCACCACACCCCAGTACGAAAAAAGACCGCGGGCCGGGCGTCTTCCCATGACACCCGGCCCGCGGTCGAAGTCGCGAGAGTTTTGGGGATCAGGTCAGACGACAAGGAACGTTCGGATTCGGTTTCCCAAATCCGGGCTGGCGAAACGGCGGTTGGAAAAATTGCAGCATGACGGCATTCCCGAACATAGCTTTCGAATCGTTATTGTTGAGACGGTTCATCGATCACATTGGTTCGCGGAAATCCTCTGATTTTGAGACGCGTCGAGCCGCCAACCTTGCCGATGCCCCTCCGTCCGAACGAATGGCTGCCACGCCAAAGGCGACGCCCAAGAACACGTTCCCGGCATTTGGTGATCGTCGTGCCGATGATACTGTGTTGTTGAAGGTAAGCCAGAGATAGACTTCATCGGTTTCCCGGCCTACCGAGTTCGCTGGTAGACCAAACGCCTTCTGCCGCCCGACATTCCGAAAAATATAATTGGCCCCTGACATCGGTGTCGCTTACAATCGCACTTAGGATTGTGAGGAATACACCGGACTGAGGGGTGGCTCATGTTCACGCAACTTCGAGAAGCAACCATCCTCTCCGCACTACTCTTTGCCGGGTTCGCCAACGCGGACGACACGATTCGCTTGGACGGCCGTTCTGAAAGCACGCAACGCCTTGAGTTGAAAGCGAGCGATAGCAATCAGGACGTGACCGAGCAGACTTGCTGGATCCGTGGCGGGTCTACCTACTCGTCGTATTACTATGGGCCACCTGTCACTTACTACCGGGCCCCGGTCTATTACTATCCGCCAGCCGTACGGTTCTATGCTCCGCCGGTTCGGGTCTATCGACCGATGGTCTATTATCGCGTTCCGCGAGTGGTCTATTATCCTCGGCCCTTCGTATCGTACCCGGCGATTCGAGTGCAGGCACAAAGTGTCGAGCCGGAACCGCAATCGTTCAATTACGACGGTGGCCAGTCCAAGCCTATCCAAAAGATTCCGCCCGCTCGGCTCGATACTCCTGCCAACAATCCGAACCTACCAAAGCTTCCGAGCGTGCCCAAACTCGGCCCGGCTCCGGGCGAACTGAAAGTCTCCGAGCCCTCCGCTGGATCCAAGAAAAATCGCTCCTACCTGGCGTACGGCGAGGATCAACCATCGGCCCGTGACGACAAGGCCTTGCTAATTCGCGCGGGCAAATGATTGAGGGGCTGCGAGAAATTCCGAATCTCTTTCCCAGCCTACCGTATCCAACTATTGGTTATCAGTCGTATAATCCATTAGACCCGGCGATCGAAGCTCTCCCCTTTTGAATGACCCCGGCAGGGTCTTCGCAGTCGTCCGAAACTGTCGGACGCGAACCTTTCGCGTTAGTTCGGATAATGTTATGGGTTGAAATTTGTTGCTGCGTGCGTCATAACGGATAACCTCACCCTGTTATTTCTCTTCCCGTACCGCTAGGAGTGGCACAGATCATGCGCACTCGTTCCGCTTTGGTAGCCCTGTTCGTAGTTACCGGCCTTGCCCTCGCTTCCGACCCGGTGTCGAAAGGCATCCCGGCTCCGCCAGCCGCCATCCTGAAGGGCCCCGATTCGCTTGATGACTTGAAGGTGTTTCAAACGCACACCAAGATCCTCGTCGACAAATTGCTGCCGACGACGGTCTGCCTGCAAGTGGGCGGTGCATCGGGCAGTGGCGTGATTGTCTCCGAAGATGGCCTGGTACTCACGGCGGGACACGTCTCAGGTGAGCCCAACAAGAAGATCAAGATCATTCTGCACGATGGTCGGTCGGTCGATGGCATCACGCTCGGCCGGTGGAATCAAATCGATAGCGGCATGGCCAAGATCACCACGGAAGGCAAGTGGCCGTTCACCGAAATGGGCGTCTCGAAAGACCTCAAGCCGGGAATGTGGTGCCTGTCCGTCGGGCATCCAGGCGGCTACAAGAAGAATCGGCCACCCGTGGTACGCGTGGGCAAGATCGGCACGGTGAATAGCAACTTCGTGCAAAGCGATTGCACGCTAGTTGGTGGCGACTCGGGCGGCCCACTGTTCGACATGAGCGGAAAGGTCATCGGCATTCATAGCCGAATTGGTCAGCCACTCTCGGCAAACATGCATGTGCCGGTTGACACCTATCGCGAGACCTGGGATCAGCTGGTGAAGGGTGACAAGATCGGCGAGAACCCGGTGTGGCTCGGAGTCCGTGCGGACACGGACGCCAAGAACTGCAAGATTGGCGATGTCACGCCCGAATCGCCCGCCGCCAAGGCCGGCCTCATGGCAGGCGACATCGTTCTGAAGTTTGGTGGCAAAGAAGTCGGTTCGTACGCGGATATGGTGAAGCTGCTGCAGAAACAAAAGCCGGGCGACGAAATTCCACTCGAAGTCAAACGCGGCGAAGAGACAAAAGAAATGAAGATCGTCCTCGGCAAGCGCAAGGAATAACCCATGCGAACGGAACTCCGTAAGGAGTCCGATGTTGTTTGTAATTTTCCCTCCGAACAACCTTAACCCCGACAAAACATGTTCACACGATTTTTTTTGCCTTCCTTGCTTGCTCTCGCCCTGGTTACTCCCGCCTTTGCTCAGCCCAAGGGTAAGAAAGACCCGACACCGGCCCCGAAGACGACGACCGCGAAAACGACCCCGGCTTTCCTTGCCCTCTTCGCGCCTGCCATCGAGAAGGCAAGCAAAAGTACGGTCCGCTTGCTCGTCGACGGGAAGGATGCCGCCCTGGGTGTCGTTGTCTCGGCCGAAGGATTCGTGATTACGAAGGCCAGCGAAATCAAATCCGGTGTGCTGACCGTGAAGACGCGCGATGGACGGGACCTGGATGCGAAGGTTTCACTCGTTAGCGAGGCATACGACCTCGCGCTGGTCAAAGTGGAAGGCTCAGGCTTGAGCCCGATCGATTGGGCGTCGAGCCAGGACGCCCCGGTGGGCAACTGGGTGGCGATCCCCGCCATCGGCAAGGAACCGGTCAGTGTCGGAGTGGTCAGCACTGGCCCACGATCATTCTCGCCACCTTACGGGCCGCCACGTGTGCCGACTGAGAAGAGCGGCTTCCTCGGCGTGCAACTCGATCAGGACTCCGCCGGTGCGACGATCTATACCGTGACGGTCGGCAGTGCCGCGGAGAAAGCGGGCATTCTGCCCAAGGACACGATCATCAAGGTCGATGCACACGAGATTGCCAATCAGGAAACTTTGATCAACACTCTTCTCGGCTACAAGGCTGGCGACAAAGTCAAAATCATGCTGATACGGGAAGGCAAGCAGATGGAATTGACGGCGGTCCTGGGTGCGCGACCTTCCGAACTGCTTCCGCCAGCAAAAGGCAAAGGTCCCGCTCCGCGTGGCGACATTCAAAATTCGATGGGCAGCGTGCTGAGCGAACGTCGCACGGGCTTCCCACGCATCTTCCAAACGGATGCTGTTTTGAAGCCGACCGATTGTGGTGCCCCGCTGGTCGATCTCGACGGGCGGGTGCTGGGCATCGCGATCGCCCGTGCCGGCCGAACGGAGAGCCATGTGATTCCTGCCGAGACGATCAAGGATCTGCTTCCAGTGTTCCTGGCGAATGCCAAAGCCAAGACTCCTTCCGATCGAGTGAAGGCCGCCCGGGTGGCGATTGAGCAAGCGGAAAAGGCCAAAGTTGCTGTCGAAGTAATTGCCGAAGGCAAGCGACAACTCGTCGCCGCGGAGACTGAGGAGAAATGGTGGCAGGAACGCCCAATCGAGAAGGGCCCGAAGCCACGCACGGTAAATGCGAAGTAAGTTCGGCCTCCGATCGGCAGTAGGGATGATCTCACAAGCCGAACTCAAGCACGTGTCTTGAGTTCGGTTTTTTCATGGATCGTATTCCCATCTCCAGCCGTGGTGTCGATTCCATCTCACGAAATCGATACCAGCATTCCATCTGCAAGGTCAGTACTGTCCGGCTATATGTCGAACAAGGATAGCTGTTTATGACTCGGCTCTTCGGCATTCTGCGATTTCTCATCAACAAACGCTTGAGAAATCGGGGTTTTCTCGAACAGCGTCAGGCTGAGGATTTGCAAAATTTCGCTCAGGCTC